>NZ_QQJW01000042.1:0-276 GCF_003493685.1 Haemophilus haemolyticus | reverse complement strand
AGAGATGAAAAGCGGAGCGAAGCAAATAAAAATAGAGCGGAAAAGAAGTAAAAGACTAAACAAAGAAAAGTAGATATAGAAGACTCAATAAAAAGAAAATCGGATTCAGCTTGTGGCCAATAAGAACATAGATAGAATTTAAAATAAACGTTATCAAAGAATTATCCTGGCGGCGATAGTGCGGTGGAACCACCTGAACCATACCGAACTCAGAAGTGAAACGCTGTAATGCCGATGGTAGTGTGGGGCATCCCCATGTGAGAGTAGGGCACCGCC
>NZ_QQJW01000041.1:0-313 GCF_003493685.1 Haemophilus haemolyticus | reverse complement strand
GCCTTAGGGGCCGACTCACCCTGCCCCGATTAACGTTGGACAGGAACCCTTGGTCTTCCGGCGAACGGGTTTTTCACCCGTTTTATCGTTACTTATGTCAGCATTCGCACTTGTGATACGTCCAGCATGCTTCTCAATACACCTTCTTCCGCTTACACAACGCTCCCCTACCCAACAGACTTACGTCTGATGCCGCAGCTTCGGTGCTATATTTCAGCCCCGTTACATCTTCCGCGCAGGCCGACTCGACTAGTGAGCTATTACGCTTTCTTTAAATGATGGCTGCTTCTAAGCCAACATCCTAGCTGTCTAA
>NZ_QQJW01000040.1:0-338 GCF_003493685.1 Haemophilus haemolyticus | reverse complement strand
CTGGCGGCGATAGTGCGGTGGAACCACCTGAACCATACCGAACTCAGAAGTGAAACGCTGTAATGCCGATGGTAGTGTGGGGCATCCCCATGTGAGAGTAGGGCACCGCCAGGTTACCAAATATATAAATTCAATAAAAACAGAAGAACCCCAGTTGGATGACTGGGGTTTTTGTTTTTTAGAAGTTTATACTTTAACAAAATAAGTTTAGATAAGGGGCTGTACTAGATAACTAGACCTAAATCCCCTTAACTAATTGTTTTAAAATGGAAATTTGAGATTTTATTTCACTGTTGTTAAAACGCCATTCACATTCCTTTAAATATAGCTCAAAATGC
>NZ_QQJW01000039.1:0-348 GCF_003493685.1 Haemophilus haemolyticus | reverse complement strand
CAGCATCTACTGCAGACAGCAAAGCAGTGGCCGCATCCACGGCCGCATCAACCGCTGACTCTAAAGCAACTGCGGCTTCAACTGCAGCATCTACTGCAGACAGCAAAGCGGTAGCAGCGTCTACAGCTGCTTCAACCGCTGACTCTAAAGCAACAGCAGCTTCAACTGCAGCATCAACCGCTGACAGCAAAGCGGTGGCCGCATCAACGGCCGCATCAACCGCAGACAGCAAAGCAGTGGCCGCATCAACGGCCGCATCAACCGCTGACTCTAAAGCAACTGCGGCTTCAACTGCAGCATCTACTGCAGATAGCAAAGCGGTAGCCGCGTCTACAGCAGCATCTACAG
>NZ_QQJW01000038.1:0-359 GCF_003493685.1 Haemophilus haemolyticus | reverse complement strand
GATTAAACGCCTCTTATCGACTCATCCAAGCTTTTCGCAGATTAGCACGTCCTTCTTCGCCTCTGATTGCCAAGGCATCCACCTTGTACGCTTAGTCACTTAACTATACAACCTCAAATGTTTTCAAAACTCAATATAAATTAGATATTGTGCTCTGACTGCACTTTCAGCGTTATTAATTCAACTAAACACTTGATTGCTTTTGTTCAATCAAGATTTTATGCAAAACAGCTTTGCTTTCAGAGTTTCCTTCCCAGTTCCCTCTTTCACTTTCCTGCCTTGCCTACTCAGACTTTCTCTCAAAAATCTCTTGTTTTCAGCTTGTTTCCAATTTTTTAAAGAACAGTAAGATAATCTAA
>NZ_QQJW01000037.1:0-368 GCF_003493685.1 Haemophilus haemolyticus | reverse complement strand
GATTAAACGCCTCTTATCGACTCATCCAAGCTTTTCGCAGATTAGCACGTCCTTCTTCGCCTCTGATTGCCAAGGCATCCACCTTGTACGCTTAGTCACTTAACTATACAACCTCAAATGTTTTCAATCACTTTACGTTTTCACTTCAAAGTGCGGTCAATTTGATGCGTATCTTCATTCAACTAAACACTTGATTGCTTTTGTTCAATCAAGATTTTATGCAAAACAGGTTTGCTTCCAGAGTTCCCTCTTTCACTTTCCTGCCTTGCCTACTCAGACTTTCTCTCGAAAATCTCTTGTTTTCAGCTTGTTTCCAATTTTTTAAAGAACAGTTGATAAAACTTTTCAGTTATCATCGTTAAATAAAC
>NZ_QQJW01000036.1:0-426 GCF_003493685.1 Haemophilus haemolyticus | reverse complement strand
GCCTTAGGGGCCGACTCACCCTGCCCCGATTAACGTTGGACAGGAACCCTTGGTCTTCCGGCGAACGGGTTTTTCACCCGTTTTATCGTTACTTATGTCAGCATTCGCACTTGTGATACGTCCAGCAACCCTCTCGAGCCACCTTCATCCGCTTACACAACGCTCCCCTACCCAACAGACGTATCACTAATAATCCTCACTCAAAGATGCCCGACTCAACGTTCGGGTTGCTTGAACAACATTTCATGTCGCTTCGCGCCATTCCATCTCGTTAATCGTAAGGCGTATTAGTGATACGCCTGATGCCGCAGCTTCGGTGCTATATTTCAGCCCCGTTACATCTTCCGCGCAGGCCGACTCGACTAGTGAGCTATTACGCTTTCTTTAAATGATGGCTGCTTCTAAGCCAACATCCTAGCTGTCTAA
>NZ_QQJW01000035.1:0-549 GCF_003493685.1 Haemophilus haemolyticus | reverse complement strand
TTCACTTTCCTGCCTTGCCTACTCAGACTTTCTCTCGAAAATCTCTTGTTTTCAGCTTGTTTCCAATTTTTTAAAGAACAGTTGATAAAACTTTTCAGTTATCATCGTTAAATAAACTAAATGAATAAATTTACTTAACGATGATAAGTGGTGGAGATAAGCGGGATCGAACCGCTGACCTCCTGCGTGCAAGGCAGGCGCTCTCCCAGCTGAGCTATATCCCCATTTCATCATAAACCATTACACCTTTACATCACTCACTCTCAGAGTGGTGGGTCTGAGTGGACTTGAACCACCGACCTCACCCTTATCAGGGGTGCGCTCTAACCACCTGAGCTACAGACCCAAGGGTAATGCTTTCTTCTGCTCATTTGTCTACAACTATCAGCCAATCTGTGTGAGCACTCGCTATCGCTCATTTCGGTAAGGAGGTGATCCAACCGCAGGTTCCCCTACGGTTACCTTGTTACGACTTCACCCCAGTCATGAATCATACCGTGGTAAACGCCCCCCTTGCGGTTAAGCTATCTACTTCTGGTACAACCCACT
>NZ_QQJW01000034.1:0-549 GCF_003493685.1 Haemophilus haemolyticus | reverse complement strand
TCTTGCTGTGACACCTGCGACAAACAGTTCAATGAGTTTATTTTGTTTATGCTGACTTAAGCGACTTTTTCTCATTGGTTTATTCTAACCTAAATGGGATTTTTAGTCGTTATCTAGTACAGCCCCTTAATTAAAGATGCCAAACTCGGTTTGGAAAATAACTCTGTGGCATTAGCTCGTTTAAAATATCTATTAGATCAGCTAAATTTTTATAAAGGCGAATGTGCGGTAATTTTACAATCTGCCGATGTGTATTTGCCTAATGAAATTGAACCGCTTGTGACTCTTTTAGAGTTGCCATTGCCAGACCAAAACCAAATACAAGCGGTGTTAAAACAAGAAAAAATTGCGAATGAATTAACGGATCGATTAACTACCGCACTTTCTGGTTTAAATGAATTAGATATTCAGCAATTATTAAAGGGGCTGTACTAGATAACTAGATCTAAATCCCCTTAACTAATTGTTTTAAAATGGAAATTTGAGATTTTATTTCACTGTTGTTAAAACGCCATTCACATTCCTTTAAATATAGCTCAAAATGCTCTT
>NZ_QQJW01000033.1:0-565 GCF_003493685.1 Haemophilus haemolyticus | reverse complement strand
TTCACTTTCCTGCCTTGCCTACTCAGACTTTCTCTCGAAAATCTCTTGTTTTCAGCTTGTTTCCAATTTTTTAAAGAACAGTTGATAAAACTTTTCAGTTATCATCGTTAAATAAACTAAATGAATATAAATAAAACTTTAAACACTATATTCGTTTAGATTCGTGCTTATGATTTTCTTCTCTATTCTCTCTTAATTTACTTAACGATGATAAGTGGTGGAGATAAGCGGGATCGAACCGCTGACCTCCTGCGTGCAAGGCAGGCGCTCTCCCAGCTGAGCTATATCCCCATTTCATCATAAATCATTACGCCTTTACATCACTCACTCTCAGAGTGGTGGGTCTGAGTGGACTTGAACCACCGACCTCACCCTTATCAGGGGTGCGCTCTAACCACCTGAGCTACAGACCCAAGGGTAATGTTTTCTTCTGCTCATTTGTCTACAACTATCAGCCAATCTGTGTGAGCACTCGCTGTCTCTCGTCTTTGGTAAGGAGGTGATCCAACCGCAGGTTCCCCTACGGTTACCTTGTTACGACTTCACCCCAGTCATGAATCATACC
>NZ_QQJW01000032.1:0-691 GCF_003493685.1 Haemophilus haemolyticus | reverse complement strand
GATTAAACGCCTCTTATCGACTCATCCAAGCTTTTCGCAGATTAGCACGTCCTTCTTCGCCTCTGATTGCCAAGGCATCCACCTTGTACGCTTAGTCACTTAACTATACAACCTCAAATGTTTTCAACCACTTTAAGCTTTCACTTCAAAGTGCGGCCAATTTGATGCGTATCTTCATTCAACTAAACACTTGATTGCTTTTGTTCAATCAAGATTTTATGCAAAACAGGTTTGCTTTCAGAGTTTCCTTCCCAGTTCCCTCTTTCACTTTCCTGCCTTGCCTACTCAGACTTTCTCTCAAAAATCTCTTGTTTTCAGCTTGTTTCCAATTTTTTAAAGAACAGTAAGATAATCTAACAAAGTTATCTTTAATTGGCGTCCCCACGGGGATTCGAACCCCGGTTACCGCCGTGAAAGGGCGATGTCCTAGGCCTCTAGACGATGGGGACGTCAATTAAAGATACTCTATCTTATTCTTATCTTTCAACGTTGCTTTCGCTTCGTTTTTAACCTTGTCTACAACTATCAGCCAATCTGTGTGAGCACTCGCTGTCTCTCGTCTTTGGTAAGGAGGTGATCCAACCGCAGGTTCCCCTACGGTTACCTTGTTACGACTTCACCCCAGTCATGAATCATACCGTGGTAAACGCCCCCCTTGCGGTTAAGCTATCTACTTCTGGTACAACCCACT
>NZ_QQJW01000031.1:0-719 GCF_003493685.1 Haemophilus haemolyticus | reverse complement strand
GGGGCTGTACTAGATAACGACTAAAAATCCCATTTAGGTTAGAATAAACCAATGAGAAAAAGTCGCTTAAGTCAGCATAAACAAAATAAACTCATTGAACTGTTTGTCGCAGGTGTCACAGCAAGAACAGCCAGTGAATTGGTTAATGTAAACAAAAATACAGCCGCTTATTACTTTCATCGATTACGCTTACTCATCTATCAAACAAGCCCCCATTTGGAAATGTTTGAAGGCGAGATTGAAGCCGATGAAAGCTATTTCGGCGGTACTCGAAAAGGCAAGCGTGGTCGCGGTGCCGTGGGAAAAGTCGCAGTATTCGGGCTTCTCAAAAGAAATGGCAAGGTTTATACCGTCGTTGTCCCTAATGCGCAATCAGCGACATTATTGCCAATTATCCGAGAGAAAGTTAAGCCTGATAGCATTGTGTACACGGATACTTTTCGTAGTTATGATGTGCTTGATGTCAGTGAATTTAGCCATTTTCGCATCAATCACAGCACGCATTTTGCTGAAAATCACAACCACATAAACGGAATTGAGAATTTTTGGAATCAAGCAAAACGCCACTTACGGAAGTTTAATGGCATTCCCAAAGAGCATTTTGAGCTATATTTAAAGGAATGTGAATGGCGTTTTAACAACAGTGAAATAAAATCTCAAATTTCCATTTTAAAACAATTAGTTAAGGGGATTTAGATCTAGTTATCTAGTACAGCCCC
>NZ_QQJW01000030.1:0-719 GCF_003493685.1 Haemophilus haemolyticus | reverse complement strand
GGGGCTGTACTAGATAACGACTAAAAATCCCATTTAGGTTAGAATAAACCAATGAGAAAAAGTCGCTTAAGTCAGCATAAACAAAATAAACTCATTGAACTGTTTGTCGCAGGTGTCACAGCAAGAACAGCCAGTGCATTGGTTAATGTAAACAAAAATACAGCCGCTTATTACTTTCATCGATTACGCTTACTCATCTATCAAACAAGCCCCCATTTGGAAATGTTTGAAGGCGAGATTGAAGCCGATGAAAGCTATTTCGGCGGTACTCGAAAAGGCAAGCGTGGTCGCGGTGCCGTGGGAAAAGTCGCAGTATTCGGGCTTCTCAAAAGAAATGGCAAGGTTTATACCGTCGTTGTCCCTAATGCGCAATCAGCGACATTATTGCCAATTATCCGAGAGAAAGTTAAGCCTGATAGCATTGTGTACACGGATACTTTTCGTAGTTATGATGTGCTTGATGTCAGTGAATTTAGCCATTTTCGCATCAATCACAGCACGCATTTTGCTGAAAATCACAACCACATAAACGGAATTGAGAATTTTTGGAATCAAGCAAAACGCCACTTACGGAAGTTTAATGGCATTCCCAAAGAGCATTTTGAGCTATATTTAAAGGAATGTGAATGGCGTTTTAACAACAGTGAAATAAAATCTCAAATTTCCATTTTAAAACAATTAGTTAAGGGGATTTAGATCTAGTTATCTAGTACAGCCCC
>NZ_QQJW01000029.1:0-721 GCF_003493685.1 Haemophilus haemolyticus | reverse complement strand
GGGGCTGTACTAGATAACGACTAAAAATCCCATTTAGGTTAGAATAAACCAATGAGAAAAAGTCGCTTAAGTCAGCATAAACAAAATAAACTCATTGAACTGTTTGTCGCAGGTGTCACAGCAAGAACAGCCAGTGCATTGGTTAATGTAAACAAAAATACAGCCGCTTATTACTTTCATCGATTACGCTTACTCATCTATCAAACAAGCCCCCATTTGGAAATGTTTGAAGGCGAGATTGAAGCCGATGAAAGCTATTTCGGCGGTACTCGAAAAGGCAAGCGTGGTCGCGGTGCCGTGGGAAAAGTCGCAGTATTCGGGCTTCTCAAAAGAAATGGCAAGGTTTATACCGTCGTTGTCCCTAATGCGCAATCAGCGACATTATTGCCAATTATCCGAGAGAAAGTTAAGCCTGATAGCATTGTGTACACGGATACTTTTCGTAGTTATGATGTGCTTGATGTCAGTGAATTTAGCCATTTTCGCATCAATCACAGCACGCATTTTGCTGAAAATCACAACCACATAAACGGAATTGAGAATTTTTGGAATCAAGCAAAACGCCACTTACGGAAGTTTAATGGCATTCCCAAAGAGCATTTTGAGCTATATTTAAAGGAATGTGAATGGCGTTTTAACAACAGTGAAATAAAATCTCAAATTTCCATTTTAAAACAATTAGTTAAGGGGATTTAGATCTAGTTATCTAGTACAGCCCCAA
>NZ_QQJW01000028.1:0-722 GCF_003493685.1 Haemophilus haemolyticus | reverse complement strand
AAGGGGCTGTACTAGATAATGACTTAAAAATCCCATTTAGGTTAGAATAAACCAATGAGAAAAAGTCGCTTAAGTCAGCATAAACAAAATAAACTCATTGAACTGTTTGTCGCAGGTGTCACAGCAAGAACAGCCAGTGCATTGGTTAATGTAAACAAAAATACAGCCGCTTATTACTTTCATCGATTACGCTTACTCATCTATCAAACAAGCCCCCATTTGGAAATGTTTGAAGGCGAGATTGAAGCCGATGAAAGCTATTTCGGCGGTACTCGAAAAGGCAAACGTGGTCGTGGTGCTGTGGGAAAAGTCGCAGTATTCGGGCTTCTCAAACGAAATGGCAAGGTTTATACCGTCGTTGTCCCTAATGCGCAATCAGCGACATTATTGCCAATTATCCGAGAGAAAGTTAAGCCTGATAGCATTGTGTACACGGATACCTTTCGTAGTTATGATGTGCTTGATGTCAGTGAATTTAGCCATTTTCGCATCAATCACAGCACGCATTTTGCTGAAAATCACAACCACATAAACGGAATTGAGAATTTTTGGAATCAAGCAAAACGCCACTTACGGAAGTTTAATGGCATTCCCAAAGAGCATTTTGAGCTATATTTAAAGGAATGTGAATGGCGTTTTAACAACAGTGAAATAAAATCTCAAATTTCCATTTTAAAACAATTAGTTAAGGGGATTTAGGTCTAGTTATCTAGTACAGCCCC
>NZ_QQJW01000027.1:0-849 GCF_003493685.1 Haemophilus haemolyticus | reverse complement strand
GAAGACGCCATACGAGCTCGCGGTCGATTTCGACAACGTGCAGGCGGTTCAGCTTTTTCGCCAAAGGTTCGGTAATCGCCGCCAAACCCGGACCGATTTCAATCACGACATCATCCGCCTGCGGGCGCACGGCGTTGACAATATCGCTGATAATCCGCGTGTCCTGCAAAAAATTCTGCCCGAAACGCTTGCGGGCTTTGTGTTCTTTCATCGTGTTTCCTTTTCGGTTGAAACCCCGCCCTTTAGGGCGGTAGAATCAGACTCTATTTGGGAGGGGCGTAACCCCTTCCAAATCAGGATGGCACATAGGGCGGTGCTTTATGTGTCGTCCTGTGTGTTGAAACATAAATGTGTTTACAGTATCCGTTTGATGTCGGCATTGTAACCGAAAACGGCAGGGCGTGATAATGCTGTTTGAAGGCTTGCCGTGTTTGGCGGTTTGGTGCAAAAACCGGCTGTCTGCCGTTTTGCCTGTTGGAGGATTGAACGTGTCTGAAAATCTGCTTGAAATCGAAACCCATCCCTTCGATTCCGTGTTGCCGCCGAAGGCTGCGGTCATGATGATGGGGACGTTTCCGCCCAAGGAAGACAAACGCGCGATGCAGTTTCATTATCCGAATTTCCAAAACGATATGTGGCGCGTTTACGGGCTGGTGTTTTTCGGCGATGCGGATTATTTCAAAGTGCCGTCCAACGGGGAGGCTGCGCACTCTGAAAAAGCGTTTGATGCCGAGAAAATCAAGGCGTTTTTGCACGAACGGGGGATTGCGTCCTGTCCGACCGTTTTGAAGGCGGTACGTCAGCACGGCAATGCGTCCGACAAGTTTTTAAAGGTAGTTGAAACCGTCG
>NZ_QQJW01000026.1:0-912 GCF_003493685.1 Haemophilus haemolyticus | reverse complement strand
AGTGTTGATTTGGAAAAACGCAATTTGAAGTTGTTATAGTCTGCTATGTCATCAGCAAAGCCGTTACCGGCAGCAAGGCGAATATCTTGATAAAACGGAACGGCGTATTCATCGCTATTTAGTGGAGTATTGTGATCCCATAAGTCGAATGAGCCAACGTCTTTCACATTAGAAGTTACTTGATTTTCTAAAGGATCGACTGTTCCGTATTTCAAATAAGCAGGGGTAACTCCAAAGTATTTCGCTATAGCTTCAATTTTATTATCTCTCGGGGTTGCAGAGCCTAAAGTGTAACGTCTAGCCATTTCATAGGTTACGCCAATAGCTTTTTGTAAATCCACAATATTTTTGCCTTGTTTAGCCATTAATTCATTAAGTCGGCTTGCTAAATCTGTCATAGACACTCCTTTATTCTACTAAAGGTAGAAGATACAAAATTAAAATAGTTGATTCAATTCTATTTTTAGTAGTAGAATTGCACTACTTTAAATAGAATAAAGAGGTTAAAATGCTACCAATCGAAAAAGCTTATGAAATCGTGGGCGGCATTTCGGCTATGGCTCGACATTTCAATCTTACCCCTTGGGCTGTTTCCAAGTGGCGTGAAAAAGTACCTGCGGAACGTTGCGCAAAGATTGAAGAACTTACAGCTGGAAAAGTCAAGAAATCCGAATTACGTCCTGATTTGTGGGATTAATTTACCAACCTTTACCAAAAAGAAAACCATAAAAATAAGGCAAAAATTATGGAAATGAAGAAAGTTATTATCGAAATGATTGATCGGATTCCTGGGGGGAGAAGTGCGGTAGCTGGATTCCTAGGTTTTACCGAAAGTGAATTAAAGAATCGCCTTTATCAAATAAAGGGCCAACGATTCAAAAATGAAGAATTGATTGCACTGCAACTTGAGTA
>NZ_QQJW01000025.1:0-1155 GCF_003493685.1 Haemophilus haemolyticus | reverse complement strand
CCTACTGTACGGCCACCTTCACGGATTGCGAAACGTAAACCTTGGTCCATCGCGATTGGGTGGATTAAGCTTACTGTCATCTTGATGTTATCACCAGGCATTACCATTTCCACGCCTTCTGGTAATTCGATAGTACCAGTTACGTCAGTTGTACGGAAATAGAATTGTGGACGGTAACCTTTGAAGAACGGAGTATGACGACCACCTTCTTCTTTTGATAATACGTACACTTCTGATTCGAAATCAGTGTGTGGTGTGATTGAACCTGGTTTCGCTAATACTTGACCACGTTCGATTTCTTCACGTTTTGTACCACGTAATAATGCACCGATGTTTTCACCTGCACGACCTTCGTCAAGTAATTTACGGAACATTTCAACACCCGTTACAGTAGTTTTCGCTGTATCTTTGATACCTACGATTTCTACTTCATCACCCGTACGGATGATACCACGTTCTACACGACCAGTTACTACGGTACCACGACCTGAGATTGAGAACACGTCTTCAATTGGAAGAAGGAACGGTTGGTCAATCGCACGCTCTGGTTCTGGGATGTAAGTATCTAAGTGGTTTGCTAACTCAAGGATTTTTTCTTCCCATTCTGCTACACCATTTAATGCTTGTAATGCAGAACCACGTACGATTGGAGTATCGTCACCTGGGAAGTCATATTGAGATAGAAGTTCACGAACTTCCATTTCTACTAATTCTAATAACTCTTCGTCATCTACCATATCGCATTTGTTTAAGAATACGATGATGTATGGAACACCTACTTGGCGACCTAATAAGATGTGCTCACGAGTTTGTGGCATTGGACCATCAGTTGCTGCTACTACTAAGATAGCACCATCCATTTGTGCCGCACCAGTAATCATGTTTTTAACATAGTCGGCGTGTCCCGGACAGTCAACGTGTGCGTAGTGACGAGTTGCTGTATCGTATTCAACGTGTGAAGTGTTGATGGTGATACCACGCGCTTTTTCTTCTGGCGCGTTATCGATTTGGTCAAATGCACGAGCTGCACCACCGTAGTGTTTAGATAATACGGTTGTGATTGCTGCTGTTAAAGTTGTTTTACCGTGGTCAACGTGGCCGATTGTACCCACGTTTACGTGCGGTTTTGTACGTTCAAATTTTTCTTTAGACATT
>NZ_QQJW01000024.1:0-1189 GCF_003493685.1 Haemophilus haemolyticus | reverse complement strand
CTGATGCCGCAGCTTCGGTGCTATATTTCAGCCCCGTTACATCTTCCGCGCAGGCCGACTCGACTAGTGAGCTATTACGCTTTCTTTAAATGATGGCTGCTTCTAAGCCAACATCCTAGCTGTCTAAGCCTTCCCACTTCGTTTCCCACTTAATATAGACTTTGGGACCTTAGCTGGCGGTCTGGGTTGTTTCCCTCTCCACGACGGACGTTAGCACCCGCCGTGTGTCTCCTGAGTATCACTCTTTGGTATTCGTAGTTTGCATCGGGTTGGTAATCCGGGATGGACCCCTAGCCGAAACAGTGCTCTACCCCCAAAGGTGTCCGCTCAAGGCTCTACCTAAATAGATTTCGGGGAGAACCAGCTATCTCCCGGTTTGATTGGCCTTTCACCCCCAGCCACAAGTCATCCGCTAATTTTTCAACATTAGTCGGTTCGGTCCTCCAGTTAGTGTTACCCAACCTTCAACCTGCCCATGGCTAGATCACCGGGTTTCGGGTCTATACCTTGCAACTAGACGCCCAGTTAAGACTCGGTTTCCCTTCGGCTCCCCTATTCGGTTAACCTCGCTACAAAATATAAGTCGCTGACCCATTATACAAAAGGTACGCAGTCACCCTTTCAGGCTCCCACTGCTTGTACGTACAAGGTTTCAGGTTCTATTTCACTCCCCTCACCGGGGTTCTTTTCGCCTTTCCTTCACAGTACTGGTTCACTATCGGTCAATCAGGAGTATTTAGCCTTGGAGGATGGTCCCCCCATCTTCAAACAGGATATCACGTGTCCCGCCCTACTTCTCGTTAACTTAGTACCACAGCCTGGATGTCGAGTACGGGGCTATCACCCTGTGTCGCTAAGCTTCCCAGCTTATTCCTCTATCTCTGCTGTTATCATTAACAGGCTCTTTCGCTTTCGCTCGCCGCTACTGACGAAATCTCGGTTGATTTCTTTTCCTCGGGGTACTTAGATGTTTCAGTTCTCCCGGTTTGCCTCACTTACCTATGAATTCAGTAAGTGATAGTAGATTCTTCATCTACTGGGTTTCCCCATTCGGATATCTTGGATTAAACGCCTCTTATCGACTCATCCAAGCTTTTCGCAGATTAGCACGTCCTTCTTCGCCTCTGATTGCCAAGGCATCCACCTTGTACGCTTAGTCACTTAACTATACAACCTCAAATGTTTTCAA
>NZ_QQJW01000022.1:0-1692 GCF_003493685.1 Haemophilus haemolyticus | reverse complement strand
TGCTGGACGTATCACAAGTGCGAATGCTGACATAAGTAACGATAAAACGGGTGAAAAACCCGTTCGCCGGAAGACCAAGGGTTCCTGTCCAACGTTAATCGGGGCAGGGTGAGTCGGCCCCTAAGGCGAGGCTGAAAAGCGTAGTCGATGGGAAACAGGTTAATATTCCTGTACTTGGTAAAGCTGCGATGTGGGGACGGAGTAGGTTAGGTTATCGCACTGTTGGATATGTGCGTTTAAGTTGGTAGGTGGGAAGTTTAGGCAAATCCGGACTTCCTTAACACTGAGAGATGATGACGAGGCTCTAAGGAGCTGAAGTAACTGATACCACACTTCCAGGAAAAGCCACTAAGCGACAGGTTTTACTAAACCGTACTGAAAACCGACACAGGTGGTCAGGTAGAGAATACTCAGGCGCTTGAGAGAACTCGGGTGAAGGAACTAGGCAAAATAGCACCGTAACTTCGGGAGAAGGTGCGCCGGCGTAGATTGTAAGGGCTAGCCCCTGAAGGTTGAACCGGTCGAAGATACCAGCTGGCTGCAACTGTTTATTAAAAACACAGCACTCTGCAAACACGAAAGTGGACGTATAGGGTGTGATGCCTGCCCGGTGCTGGAAGGTTAATTGATGGTGTAATCGAAAGAGAAGCACCTGATCGAAGCCCCAGTAAACGGCGGCCGTAACTATAACGGTCCTAAGGTAGCGAAATTCCTTGTCGGGTAAGTTCCGACCTGCACGAATGGCATAATGATGGCCAGGCTGTCTCCACCCGAGACTCAGTGAAATTGAAATCGCCGTGAAGATGCGGTGTACCCGCGGCTAGACGGAAAGACCCCGTGAACCTTTACTATAGCTTGACACTGAACATTGAATTTTGATGTGTAGGATAGGTGGGAGACTTAGAAGTAGTCACGCCAGTGATTATGGAGTCGACCTTGAAATACCACCCTTTAACGTTTGATGTTCTAACGAAGATTGCGGAACGCGGTCTCGGACAGTGTCTGGTGGGTAGTTTGACTGGGGCGGTCTCCTCCCAAAGAGTAACGGAGGAGCACGAAGGTTTGCTAATCACGGTCGGACATCGTGAGGTTAGTGCAATGGTATAAGCAAGCTTAACTGCGAGACAGACAAGTCGAGCAGGTACGAAAGTAGGTCATAGTGATCCGGTGGTTCTGAATGGAAGGGCCATCGCTCAACGGATAAAAGGTACTCCGGGGATAACAGGCTGATACCGCCCAAGAGTTCATATCGACGGCGGTGTTTGGCACCTCGATGTCGGCTCATCACATCCTGGGGCTGAAGTAGGTCCCAAGGGTATGGCTGTTCGCCATTTAAAGTGGTACGCGAGCTGGGTTTAGAACGTCGTGAGACAGTTCGGTCCCTATCTGCCGTGGGCGTTGGAGAATTGGTTGGGGCTGCTCCTAGTACGAGAGGACCGGAGTGGACGCACCACTGGTGTTCCGGTTGTGTCGCCAGACGCATTGCCGGGTAGCTAAGTGCGGAAGAGATAAGTGCTGAAAGCATCTAAGCACGAAACTTGCCAAGAGATGAGTTCTCCCACACATCAAGTGTGTAAGGGTTGTTTAAGACTAAGACGTAGATAGGTGCGGTGTGTAAGTGTAGTGATACATTGAGCTAACGCATACTAATTGCCCGAGAGGCTTAACTATACAACGCTCAAGTGTTTTTGG
>NZ_QQJW01000021.1:0-8616 GCF_003493685.1 Haemophilus haemolyticus | reverse complement strand
GCCATGATCAAACTCTTCAATTCAAGTTCAATCGCTCAATAAACTGCTTAGCTATAAATAAAACACTACTTAAAAAAGTAATGATGAATTTTCAGTTAAGCACCTATTAAGACTTCAAAATTAAAAATATTTTTAAAACAAGTCAATCAACAAGTGCCCACACAGATTGTCTGATACATTGTTAAAGAGCAAAAAACAACGACGCACTTGTAAACTTAAAAATTTCACAACAGTGCGTCGTTGTGTGCGGTGCATTATAGGGATTTTCAAATCCCTTGCAAGTACTTTTTATAAAAATATTAAAAAAAATGATCTTTTGATTAAAGCACAAGCGATTAGAACAAAATATAGATATTTTGAGCTATTTTTTTAATCGTTTTAAAAGTCTCGGAAGATCAACAATAGAATCTAACACATAATCAGCTACTCTCTCGCCTTCCTCTGTTACTGGTTTACCTGTACGAACTAATACGTTCATTTTCACCTTCGCGCCAATTCCCGCTTTTAGATCTTCGACTTTATCTCCAACCATAATAGATTGAGTAGGATCGATCTTTAATTCTTTGATCGCTTGCAATAGCATGCCAGATTTAGGTTTCCGGCAATCACAGTCTTCTTTATATTCGCCTTTTCCCTCGGGATGATGTGGACAATAGTAAATACCATCCAAATCCACATCTTGTTCAGCCAATGACCAATCCATCCATTCTGTTAACTGTAAAAACTGCTCTTCAGAAAAATAACCACGCGCAATTCCAGATTGATTGGTAACCAACACCAACATATATCCCATTTTCTTTAATTCTCGCAATGCATCAATCGCACCATCAATAAACTTAAAGTTATCAATTTCGTGTATATAACCGTAATCAATATTTAACGTGCCATCGCGATCTAAAAAAATAGCTTTATTCATTCTCTTACCTTTCATATGTATCAAATTGACGAAAATTATCTATTTAATCCAAGCAATTAGCAAATATAACTCATAACCAATCTTTCTAAAAAAGATAATCTGACATATTGACATAGCAATCTAGACGTCTAGAATACCGAAATAGATTTAAAAATAGCAAATAAAAAGGGCTTATATGATTAAGCTAAGCAATATAACGAAGATTTTTGAGCTGCCTAGCAAGAAATTGACTGCGCTTGATAATGTCTCATTAAACATAGAAAAAGGTCAAATTTGCGGCGTAATTGGTGCATCTGGCGCAGGAAAAAGTACATTAATCCGCTGTGTGAATTTATTAGAAAAACCGACAAGCGGTTCCGTTATTGTTGATGGCGTAGAATTAACAGGACTTTCTGATCGCGAGTTAGTACGTGCTCGTCGTCAAATTGGAATGATTTTTCAGCACTTCAATTTACTGAGTTCTCGCACTGTATTTGAAAACGTGGCATTACCCTTAGAATTAGAAGGTGAGTCAAAAGCAAAAATCCAAGAAAAAATTACCGCACTTTTAGAGCTTGTTGGTTTAAGTGAAAAACGTGATGCTTACCCAAGTAATCTTTCTGGTGGGCAAAAACAACGTGTAGCCATTGCACGCGCCTTAGCGAGCGATCCTAAAGTCTTATTATGTGATGAAGCAACTAGCGCATTAGATCCTGCAACGACGCAATCTATTCTGAAATTATTAAAAGAAATTAACCGCACTTTAGGTATTACGATTTTGTTGATTACTCATGAAATGGAAGTTGTTAAACAGATTTGTGATCAAGTTGCTGTCATTGATCAAGGTCGCCTAGTTGAACAAGGTACTGTCGGTGAAATTTTTGCAAACCCTAAAACAGAATTAGCACAAGAGTTTATTCGTTCGACCTTCCACATCAGTCTACCTGATGAATATTTGGAAAATCTTACTGATACGCCGAAACACAGCAAAGCGTATCCAATTATCAAATTTGAGTTTACGGGTCGCTCAGTTGATGCGCCGTTACTTTCTCAAGCATCAAAAAAATTTGGCGTGGAGCTCAGTATCTTAACCTCACAAATTGATTATGCTGGAGGCGTGAAATTTGGTTATACCATTGCTGAAGTAGAAGGCGATGAAGATGCCATTACGCAAACCAAAGTTTATTTAATGGAAAACAACGTGCGCGTGGAGGTGCTTGGTTATGTTCAATGATTTTTTGGCAACATTCAGCCAGCAATTAACACCTCAAATGTGGGGTGTTGTCGCAACAGCAACTTATGAAACTATTTATATCAGCTTTGCATCTACTTTACTTGCTGTAGTAGTCGGCGTGCCTGTTGGCGTATGGACTTTCTTAACTGGAAAAAATGAGATTTTACAAAATAACCGCACTCATTTTGTGTTAAACACGATTATTAATATTGGGCGTTCCATTCCATTTATTATTTTGCTCTTAATCTTATTACCTGTAACACGTTTCATCGTGGGAACTGTATTAGGTACAACGGCAGCAATTATTCCATTAAGTATTTGTGCGATGCCATTCGTTGCTCGCTTAACTGCTAATGCATTAATGGAAATCCCAAATGGTTTAACCGAAGCTGCTCAAGCAATGGGGGCTACTAAATGGCAGATTGTTCGTAAATTCTATTTGCCAGAAGCACTACCTACACTCATTAATGGTATCACGCTTACGCTGGTCACTTTAGTTGGTTACTCTGCAATGGCGGGGACGCAAGGCGGCGGTGGCTTAGGTAGCCTCGCTATCAACTACGGCGTATATCGCAATATGCCTTATGTCACTTGGGTGGCAACCATTATTATTGTGCTATTCGTTATGATTAGCCAAAAACTCGGCGATACACTGGCTAAAAAAGTGGATCATCGTTAATTAAACACAACTCTTAACTTAAACAGGAAGGAAATCCTATGAAATTAAAACAACTTTTTGCAATCACTGCAATCGCATCAGCTCTCGTTTTAACAGGCTGTAAAGAAGACAAAAAACCTGAAGCTGCAGCTGCACCACTTAAAATCAAAGTCGGTGTAATGTCTGGTCCTGAGCACCAAGTTGCAGAAATTGCAGCAAAAGTCGCTAAAGAAAAATATGGTTTAGACGTTCAATTCGTTGAATTCAATGACTATGCATTACCAAATGAAGCTGTATCTAAAGGTGATTTAGATGCAAACGCAATGCAACATAAACCTTATTTAGATGAAGATGCAAAAGCGAAAAATTTAAATAACTTAGTCATCGTGGGTAATACTTTCGTCTATCCATTAGCGGGTTATTCTAAAAAAATCAAAAATGTAAGTGAATTACAAGAAGGTGCTAAAGTTGTTGTTCCTAACGATCCAACAAACCGTGGCCGTGCATTAATTCTTCTTGAAAAACAAGGTTTAATCAAATTAAAAGATTCAAATAACCTTCTTTCAACTGTATTAGATATTGTTGAAAATCCGAAAAAATTAAACATCACTGAAGTAGATACTTCTGTTGCGGCACGCGCATTAGACGATGTTGATTTAGCTGTAGTAAACAATACTTATGCGGGCCAGGTGGGCTTAAATGCACAAGATAACGGTGTATTTGTAGAAGATAAAGATTCTCCATATGTGAACATTATCGTTTCTCGTACCGATAACAAAGACAGCAAAGCTGTTCAAGATTTCGTAAAATCTTACCAAACAGAAGAAGTTTACCAAGAAGCTAAAAAACACTTTAAAGATGGTGTTGTAAAAGGTTGGTAATTTCTATCGCACTTTAACTCATTACTAAATCCCTTGCTCTGCAAGGGATTTTTTATATCTTATCTTCTACGACCAATTAATTTCCTAAAATTAAAGATCACACAAGTAACAATACCTTGATAAATTCAGGGCATGAAAAAACCGCACTATAGAAGTGCGGTAATTTTTTTAATTATCCTTAATCAAGGATTAATGTATTTTTTCTACTTGACCAAATTCTAGTTCAACAGGTGTAGCACGACCAAAGATTGATACAGAAACTTTTAAGCGACCTTTTTCATAATCTACTTCTTCTACTGTACCATTAAAGTCTGCAAATGGACCTTCAGCCACACGAACTTCTTCACCAGGATGATACTCATTGCGGTGACGCGGTTTATCTGTGGTTTGTTCTAAACGGTTTAAAATAGTATCGGCTTCTCGTTTAGAAATTGGCGATGGTTTATCAGGTGTACCACCAATGAACCCCATAACACGCGGAACACTTTTCACCAAGTGCCATGTTTCATCATTCATTTCCATTTCTACGAGCACATAGCCTGGAAAAAACTTACGTTCGCTTTTACGGCGTTTACCTGCAACATTCTCAACGACTTCTTCAGTTGGAACTAACACTTCACCAAATTGGTCTTCCATTTGTTGCTGTTTAATGTATTCACGCAAAGTTAAAGCCACTCGGCTTTCAAAACCAGAAAACGCCTGTAATACATACCAACGTTTTTTTGATACAGTTGTTTCTTCAGTCATTTTAGAATCTCAAATCAGTTAAGAAATTAATTACTGTCACAATAATCGAATCTGTCGCCCAGAAAAATAAGGATGCAATGATTGTTACCCCAATTACGATTAATGTAGTTTGACGCGCTTCTTGGCGACTTGGCCATACCACTTTTTGCGCTTCTATTTTTGAATCTTTAAAGAATGTACGAGCTTTTGTACCTTGATTAGTAATTGCTGCAAATGCAAAAACAATCACTAATGCAATGACGACACCCACTACACGAATAGGTAATGAATATACTTTTTGGAAATAAACATTACCAATTGCAGCTGCCGCAAAAAAGACTGCGACTAAAATCCAAAGAAGGGTATTTAATCCTTTAGATTTACCGTCTACCACCGTCTCTGGTACATTTTTCTTTTTATCAACATCAGTTGCCATAAATTGAATCCGTTATTTACTTAGGAAAATAAGAATAAAGTTATAAGAACGTGCGATTGTAGCATTTTCTTTTCGCCTTGCCTATTGAAAATCATCAAGCAAAATAGAAAACATAAGGAAAAACAACCGCACTTTTCTATTAAGAATGATATTCTAATTTTGGAGCAGTATTATCTACAATGGTACTTTCATCCACGACTACTTTACATAAATTTTCGATAGATGGTAAATCATACATCGTATCAAGTAATACAGCCTCGACAATAGAACGTAAACCACGTGCGCCGGTTTTTCTTTCAAGCGCTTTCTTCGCCATTGCTTTTAAAGCTTCTGGAGTGAATTCTAACTCCACATTTTCAAGTCCAAATAAAGCTTGATATTGTTTAGTTAAGGCATTTTTAGGCTGTGTAAGAATTTGCACAAGGGCTTCTTCATCTAATTCACTTAGCGGAGAAATCATGGGTAAACGCCCAATAAATTCCGGAATTAAACCAAACTTCATTAAATCATCTGGTTCTACTTGGCGGAATAATTCAGAAAGAGACTTTTCCTCTTCATCCTTTTCTACTTTCGCACTAAAACCGATACTCGTACTTGTTTGTGTACGTTTACTGATAATTTTATCTAATCCCGCAAATGCGCCACCGCAGATAAAGAGAATTTTTGACGTATCCAATTTCACCATTTCTTGCTGCGGATGTTTGCGACCGCCTTGAGGTGGAATAGAAGCCACTGTACCTTCAATGAGTTTTAACAATGCTTGTTGTACACCTTCGCCAGATACATCTCGAGTAATTGATGCGCCTTCCGATTTACGGCTAATTTTATCGATTTCATCAATATAGATAATGCCTTGCTCTGCTTTTTCAGTATTATACTCACAGTTTTGTAAAAGCTTTTGTAGAACATTTTCTACATCTTCACCGACGTAGCCAGCCTCTGTCAATGTTGTCGCGTCAGCCATCGCAAACGGCACATTTAAGCGACGAGCTAATGTTTGAGCAAGCAATGTTTTACCACTACCCGTTGGTCCAATAAGCAAGATATTACTTTTACCGAGCTCAACATCGTTATTTTCATGATTAGTTCGTAAGCGTTTATAATGATTGTAAACTGCGACAGAAAGCACTTTTTTCGCATAATCTTGGCCAATAACATAATCATCTAGATGAGCGCGAATTTCATGAGGAGTAGGTAATTTCTCCTCATTTTCTGCCGCACTTTCGTCTACACCTTCATCATTACCTTCTTCAAGCATTGAATGACAAAGTTCAATACACTCATTACAAATATAGCCGTCTGTACCAGCTATTAATTTATCTACTTTGCTTTTTTCTTTTCCGCAAAAAGAGCAATGTAAATCTTTATCTTTGTCTGACATGTGTTTCCTTAACGTTTAATTAAAACTTCATCAACTAAACCATATGCTTTTGCTTCTTCAGCTGACATAAAGTTATCGCGATCTGTATCTTTCTCAATACGTTCGATACTTTGCCCAGTATGAAATGCTAGACGATCGTTTAAGGTGTGTTTAATTTTCAAAATTTCTTGTGCATGAATTTGAATATCGGATGCTTGACCACGGAAACCACCTAAAGGTTGGTGAATCATCACACGCGCATTTGGTAACGCTGCTCGTTTGCCCGCGGTTCCGCCAGCAAGCAAGAATGCGCCCATTGAGCATGCCTGACCGATACAAAGTGTACGAATATCTGGCTTAATAAATTGCATTGTGTCGTAAATAGCCATACCTGCGGTCACAGAACCACCGGGAGAGTTGATATAGATATTTATATCTTTAGTTGGATCTTCAGACTCTAAAAAAAGCAGCTGAGCCACAATGAGATTTGCCATACGATCTTCCACTTCACCACTTAGGAAGATCACACGCTCTTTTAATAAACGGGAATAAATGTCGTATGAACGCTCGCCACGCGAAGTCTGTTCAACAACCATAGGAATTACACTCATGTTCTTACCTTTTTATCTAAAATTGCTAATTATTTTACTCTAAATAACATACAAATAAAAATGCGGTCGCTTTTGTTAAAAAGAGCGACCGCACTTTTATTCAATCATAACGATATTAATTAATCATTATGCTTGTGGATTCATAATTTCATCAAACGAAGAAACTTTTTCTGTAACTTGTGCTTTAGCAAGTACTGCTTCCACTGCTTGTTCTTCTAATACTACGTTACGAATATTGTTCATTAATTCTTCGTTTTTACTATAATATTCAACAACCTCAGCCGGTTGCTCGTAAGCTGATGCAATATCTGCAATCATTGCTTTAACGCGTTCTTCATCAGCTTTTAATTCATTAGATTTAATCACTTCAGAGAATAATAAACCTACCTGAACACGACGAGTTGCTTCCGCTTCAAATAATTCACGAGGTAACTGTGCAGCTTGTTGTGCATTACCGCCAAAACGTTGAGCCGCTTGATTGCGTAATACGTTAATTTCTTCTTCTACTGCAGAAGCTGGCACTTCAATTGGATTTTGTTCAATTAAACCGTTGATTACTTGTTGTTTAACACGTGAAACTAATGCATTTTTCAATTCACGTTCCATATTCTTACGAATTTCTACACGTAAATCCGCAACAGATTTAGTATTCGGACCGAACTTAGCAACAAACTCATCTGTTAACTCAGGTAACACCATGTTTTCTACTTTTTTCAAGGTGATTGCAAATTTTGCCGCCTTACCTTTTAAGTTTTCTGCATGGTATTCAGCAGGGAAAGTTACATTAATATCGAATTGCTCACCTGCTTTATGGCCTACGATACCATCTTCAAAACCAGGAATCATACGACCTTGTCCCATAAATAATACGAAGTCAGATGCTTTACCGCCTTCAAACTCTTCGCCATCTACAGAACCAACAAAATCAATAGTTACGCGATCATCTGCTTTCGCTGCAGAGTCGGTTTCTGCCCAAGTTGCTTGTTGTTTACGTAACACATCAACCATTTTATCAATATCAGCTTCTGTGATTTCAACAGTTGGTTTTTCAACTTTAATATTCTCTAAACCTTGTAATTTAACTTCTGGATAAACTTCAAAAGTTGCGGTGAAAACTAGATCTTTACCTTCTTCAAAAGTTTCAATACCAAAAGTTGGACGACCTGCGATATTAATCTTTTCTGCAATCACGGCATCAAAAAAATGACGTGGTAATAAATCGTTTAATACATCTTGACGGATTGATGCACCGAAGCGTTGTTCGATGATGTGTGCAGGAACATGACCTTTACGGAAACCATCTACACGAACATTTTTTGATGCACGTTTAAATTCTTCACGAACTGCTTTAGATACAGTTTCAGCAGGAACGGTGATCGCTACACGGCGTTCTAAACCTTGAGTTGTTTCAATATTTAATGACATTTGTTACCTCAATTAATTTGCACTCGGTAAAAATCCACACCGAACACGTTTGTTAAATAAAATAAGACGCTTAATTATAACGAAAGAAATCTAACCAGTCGATAAAATACTGATTAAAAAATCACATTTTGATAACTTTCAAATATCACCTATAAACAAAAAGTGCGGAGAATTTTCCCCGCACTTTTCTTTTGTCTTCTTTCTGTCTTTAAGACATTCAAGAATACATCAATTATTTGATGATTTTCGCTACAACACCAGCACCTACTGTACGGCCACCTTCACGGATTGCGAAACGTAAACCTTGGTCCATCGCGATTGGGTGGATTAAGCTTACTGTCATCTTGATGTTATCACCAGGCATTACCATTTCCACGCCTTCTGGTAATT
>NZ_QQJW01000020.1:0-17156 GCF_003493685.1 Haemophilus haemolyticus | reverse complement strand
TCTTGCTGTGACACCTGCGACAAACAGTTCAATGAGTTTATTTTGTTTATGCTGACTTAAGCGACTTTTTCTCATTGGTTTATTCTAACCTAAATGGGATTTTTAGTCGTTATCTAGTACAGCCCCTAAAATTATATTATTCCTTGCCCTTTTTACAGGGAGTGTAATCAATATTATCAACTAAACAATAGTTTGTTTTATAATTTTTTACAAAAATAAAGGACTAATTTCTATGAAATTTCCAAAAACACTTATTACTACTGCCATTCTAGGCTTTTCACTTACTTCTTTTCATTCTACTGCTTGGGCAGATACACCTGAGCAGCAATTCCAACAAGGCGTTGAAGCCATTGATAGGAGCGATTATCAAACCGCCTTTAAACTTTGGTTGCCTTTGGCAGAACAGGGACAAGAATATGCTCAATATAATTTGGGCGTGATGTATAGCAGAGGACAAGGCGTGAAACAGGATTATTTCGAAGCGATGAAATGGTATCGCCAAGCGGCGGAGCAGGGGAATGTAATGGCTCAATTTAAGTTGGGCGTGATGTATGATAACGGGCGAGGCGTCAAACAAGATTATTTTGAAGCCATGAACTGGTATCGCAAAGCGGCGGAGCAGGGACAGGCGGATGCTCAATTTAATTTGGGCGATATGTATGCCAACGGACAAGGCGTAAAACAAGATGATTTTGAAGCGGTGAAATGGTATCGCAAAGCGGCGGAGCAGGGGAATGCAATGGCTCAATTTAAGTTGGGCAATATGTATTACAACGAGCGTGGAGTCAAACAAGATGATGTTGAAGCCGTGAAATGGTATCGCAAAGCGGCGGAGCAGGGATATGCTAAGGCTCAATTTAATTTGGGCAATATGTATTACAATGGGAAAGGCGTCAAACAAGATGATTTTGAAGCGGTGAAATGGTATCGCAAAGCGGCGGAGCAGGGACATGAAAAGGCTCAATATAATTTGGGCGTGATGTATGCAAGCGGACGTGGTGTAAAACAAGATGATTTTGAAGCAGTGAACTGGTATCGCAAAGCGGCGAAGCAGGGAAATGCAGATGCTCAATTAGATTTGGGCAATATGTATGCAAAGGGACGTGGCGTAAAACAAGATGATTTTGAAGCAGTGAACTGGTTTCGCAAAGCGGCGGAGCAGGGAGATGCAAAGGCCCAAGGTAATTTGGGCGTGATGTATGCCAATGGACGTGGCGTAAAACAAGATGATTTTGAAGCGGTGAAATGGTATCGCAAAGCGGCGGAGCAAGGGAATGCACAGGCTCAATCTAATTTGGGCGTGATGTATACCAATGGACGTGGCGTAAAACAAGATGATTTTGAAGCGGTGAAATGGTATCGCAAAGCGGCGGAGCAAGGGGATGCTCAGGCTCAATTTAATTTGGGCGTGATGTATAACAATGGACGTGGTGTAAAACAAGATGATTTTGAAGCAGTGAACTGGTTTCGCAAAGCAGAGAAGCAGGGGCATGCAAATGCTCAGGCTAATTTAGGTTCGGCTTATATTACAGGGCGTGGCGTAAGACAAGATTATACCGAAGCCGTGAAGTGGTTTAAGAAAGCAGCAGAAAATGGTAGTGCTAATGGCCAGTTTAAGTTAGGTCTGTCGTATCTTGTAGGACAAAGTATTCAGAAAGATAGAACACTCGCCAAAGAATGGTTTGGTAAGGCTTGTGATAATGGTGAACAACGGGGTTGCGAATATTATGGCAAGCTAAATAGAGGAGAACTCTAATGCCTTTATTCCGCTTATCGCAATAACAATGCGAATTTTGGAATGTGAGGAAGGGATTATTTTCGAGTGGGCGTATTCAAATGGGATACGTCCCAGTTTTCCATTGGGTTTATGATTATGGAATGAATTCAAGTCAGCAACTTATTCAAAATGCCATACAAAAATATAAAAATAAATAGTTTATCTGATTTTTTTCCACTATTACTTGGATGTGTAGATTTTGATATTTACCAAGATCTAGCCACGCTTTTATTTATTAGGCTTAGGCACTCCAAAAAATACTTTGGCGATGCTTGCGATTTACGCAGTCAAGAAGGGTGTGATAAATATCGTGAGCTCAATCAAAAACAAGACACCAATAAATAGTGGGTAAATCACAAATAAAGCGTCTGAGATTCTTAATTTCCTTTTCGCTGTCAATTTTCCCTAAAATCGGCTAGAATACGCCGATTTTATTTTCGGTGACTTATAAATGATGAAAGATTCCATTATTGCAAAATTAGAAAGTTTAAAAGAACGTTATGAAGAGCTAGAAGCCTTATTGGGCGATGTTTCGGTAATTAGTGATCAAGATAAATTCCGTGCGTATTCTAAAGAATATTCGCAACTTGAAGAAGTAGTGAAATGTTTTAATCGTTGGACGCAATTAAATCAAAATATTGAAGAAGCTGAAATATTGCTCGACGATCCTGAAATGAAAGAAATGGCGCAAATGGAAATCGAAGAATCCAAAGCGGAAATTGAAGAAGTGGAACAACAACTTCAAATTCTTTTACTGCCGAAAGATCCTAATGATGAATATAACTGCTATTTAGAAATCCGTGCGGGAACTGGCGGTGATGAAGCGGGTATCTTTGCTGGAGATTTATTCCGTATGTACAGCCGTTATGCAGAAAGTAAACGCTGGCGTGTGGAAATGCTAAGTGCTAACGAAAGTGAGCAAGGCGGTTATAAAGAGGTGATTGTTAAAGTCACTGGCGAAGGTGTGTATGGTCAGTTGAAGTTTGAATCTGGCGGTCATCGTGTGCAACGTGTACCAAAAACTGAATCGCAAGGGCGTATCCACACTTCTGCTTGTACCGTCGCGGTAATGCCAGAATTGCCAGAATCTGAAATGCCAGAAATTAATCCAGCTGATTTGCGTATTGATACTTATCGCTCATCTGGCGCAGGTGGTCAGCACGTAAATACAACGGATTCAGCGGTGCGTATTACACACATTCCAACAGGTATTGTTGTGGAATGTCAGGATGAGCGTTCACAGCATAAAAATAAAGCGAAAGCAATGTCGGTATTAGCGTCACGTATTGTTCAAGCAGAGCAAGAACGCCAAGCTGCAGAACAAACAGATATGCGCCGTAACTTATTAGGTTCGGGCGATCGTTCTGATAAAATTCGTACATATAATTATCCGCAAGGTCGAGTAACCGATCACCGTATCAATCTCACTATTTATCGTTTGGATGAAGTGATGAATGGTAAAATTGATGAACTGATTCAGCCGATTATTACCGAATATCAAGCGGATCAGTTGGCGGCATTGTCTGAACAGAATTAATGATAGGGGGAGTCTGGTCTCAGATGCCCCCTTTAACTTTAAAGGAAAATAAAATGATCATTGAAAATCAAAAAGATGCTGAATTTTCTTCTGCTTTCAAGCCTTCTCAACCTGCTCAAGCGAGCCGTTTTAAACGTTGGCTTGCTAGTATGATTAATGGGATTGTACTTTGGGTGATGGTTGGTCTTGGTTTTGCATTGGGGGATTTTGTCGGTGTAGTGGGGACGATTTTATATGCTGGTTTTCAGTTATATTTCATGAAAACTTATGGTCAAACAATGGCAAAACGTTGGTTAGGCTTGCGCGTATTTAATTATCATACTAATCAGCCTGTTGAATTTGGTAAATACATCGGCCGTGAGATTATTGATATTTTATTGGCATGGACAAGTTTCTTATTGATTATTAGCGGTATTGTTGCACTTGTGCGCGATGATCGTCGTTCTTTAACTGATTTAGTGGTTGGCACAATTGTGTTAAAAGACGAAAAATAATGAATTATAAAGAATGGCTGGCACAAGCGATGGCGGATTTGACACAAAAAAATCCCACTGAAAATAGTAAAATTGATGCGCTTGTGCTTCTTCAACATGCTACCGGCAAATCGCGTACGCAAATCCTTGCTTTTGATGATACTGAGATTGATGAAAAAGTGCGGTTAAAATTGACCGCACTTTTAGATCGTCGTCTAAAAGGCGAACCTATCGCTTATATTCTTGGTGAAAAAGAATTTTGGTCATTGCCGTTAAATGTCTCAAAAAGCACCTTGATTCCAAGAGCAGATACCGAAATTTTAGTGGAAAAGGCATTACAAATTGCTTTGGACAAATTACAAGAAAATCCACCGCACTTTCGTATTCTTGATCTTGGCACAGGCACAGGCGCTATCGCGTTAGCATTAGCATCGGAGCTTTCCTCTATTTGTCAAAAACGACAAATTTCATTAGAAATAATTGGGGTTGATTTTATGCCCGATGTTGTGGCGTTAGCCCAATCTAATGCGGAAAGAAATAAGCTAAATGTGAAATTTTTACAGAGCCATTGGTTTGAAAATATAATAGGGCAGTTTGATCTTATCGTCAGCAATCCGCCTTATATTGATGAACGGGATGAACATTTACGTCAAGGTGATGTGCGTTTTGAACCCCTTTCTGCATTAGTTGCCAATGATGCGGGGTATGCTGATTTACGTCATATTATTGAATTAGCGCCAAGTTATTTGAATTATAATGGCGTATTATTACTTGAGCATGGATGGCAACAAGGCGAAAAAGTGCGGTCAATTTTCCAAGAAAATCATTGGGAAATGGTTGAAACCGTGCGTGATTATGGCGACAATGAGCGCGTCACTTTAGGTTTTCGGAAGAAGTAATGAAATATTATCGACGTGCGTTATACGATCAATTTGTGCATTTTTATCTTGTTATCTCAGATGATGGCAGCTCAGAAGCACAACTTCGGGGAACAATTGGTGGGCTTGTGCGTAAAGCGCGTAAAGAAATTTCGCCACATTGGCCGAAAGAAGAGCAGATTCATCAGTTACTACAGCTATTTTATGGTGATTGGGGCTTTCATTGCGATCCAGAAGATTATTTTTATGCTCGCAATTTATATTTGCCTTATGTGTTTCAACATCGTCAAGGTATGCCAGTGACTCTTGGGGCGATAGTGCTTTATTTAGCTGACGTATTAGATTTACCAATTTATCCTGTCAATTTCCCAACACAGCTCATTTTACGTGCTGAAGTAAGAGATGAAGTGGCTTTTATTGATCCTTGGGATGGTACTTATATTTCACAAGAAAAATTGCAGCAACTTTATGAAGGCGCATTTGGCTTCGGTGTGCAAATTCAACCTGAAGAACTCGATAGAGCCGATCTTTCCTTGCTTTATTCTCGTTTTGAGCAACTGGCGAAGAATGCGCTCATACGCGAAGAGCATAACGACATGGCATACCATTATATTGAGAATTTATTGATTGGTAATGATGAAGATCCTTATCATATCCGCGATCGCGGTTTAGTTTTAGCTCAGATGGGCGCTTACCCTTCAGCATTAAAAGATTTAGAATTTTTTGTGGAACGTTGTCCGGAAGACCCAACGGCGGCGTTTATCCGCACGCAACTTTTAGAACTTAAGGGCGAGATTGATAAAGATCCTTTTGCCCTCCATTGATTTAAGGAAAATTTATGCAAAATAAAATTGTAAAAATCGGCAATATTGATGTTGCAAACGACAAACCTTTTGTACTTTTGGGCGGAATGAACGTACTTGAAAGCCGAGATATGGCAATGCAAGTCTGCGAAGCTTATGTGAAAGTGACAGAGAAACTTGGCGTGCCTTACGTATTTAAAGCGTCTTTTGACAAAGCGAATCGTTCATCTATTCATTCTTACCGTGGCCTAGGCATGGAAGAAGGATTAAAAATTTTCCAAGAATTAAAAGATACGTTTGGTGTAAAAATTATTACCGATGTACACGAAATTTATCAATGTCAGCCCGTTGCTGATGTTGTCGATATCATTCAACTTCCAGCCTTTTTGGCGCGTCAAACAGATCTCGTTGAAGCGATGGCAAAAACAGGTGCTGTGATTAATGTGAAAAAACCACAATTTTTAAGCCCGGGTCAAATGGGCAATATCGTGGAAAAAATCGAAGAATGTGGTAACGATAAAATCATTCTTTGTGATCGTGGAACAAACTTTGGGTACGATAATTTAGTGGTGGACATGTTAGGCTTCGGCGTAATGAAAAAAGTGTCTAAAGGTAGCCCAATTATTTTTGACGTGACCCATTCACTTCAATGCCGTGATCCATTTGGGGCGGCATCAGGTGGACGTCGTGCACAAGTAACCGAATTAGCGCGTTCAGGTTTAGCTGTAGGCATTGCAGGTTTATTCTTAGAAGCGCATCCAAATCCAAATCAAGCGAAATGTGATGGCCCATCAGCTTTACCACTTTCCGCTCTTGAAGGCTTTGTCTCTCAAATGAAAGCGATCGATGATTTAGTAAAATCTTTCCCAGAATTGGATACCTCAATCTAAGAAAATATTTAAGCAAAAGTGCGGTTAATTTTGACCGCACTTTGTATATAAAAGGAGAAACGATGAATATCGTCTTTTTAGATAGTACGGCTATCCCGAAGCATATCCCTATTCCTCGTCCAAGTTTTGCGCATACTTGGATTGAATATGAGCATACTTCTTCTGCAGAAACGATTGAACGAGCGAAAGATGCTGATATTGTTATTACGAGCAAAGTTATTTTTGATCGAGAAACCTTAAAACAATTACCTAAGTTAAAGTTGATTGCGATTACTGCAACAGGTACAAATAATATTGATCTTGTAGCGGCAGAAGAAATGGGAATCGCCGTGCGTAATGTGACCAGTTATTCCAGTACAACTGTGCCAGAACACGTAATCGGTCTGATTTTTTCTTTAAAACACAGTTTGGCAGGTTGGTTACGCGATCAAACGGAAGCAAAATGGCCTAAAAGCAAACAATTTTGTTATTTTGATTACTCAATTACAGATGTGCGCGGTTCAACATTAGGCGTATTTGGTAAAGGTTGCTTAGGCACAGAAGTGGGGCGTTTGGCGAATGCCGTGGGAATGAAAGTGCTTTATGCAGAACATAAAGATGCCACTGTTTGCCGTGAAGGTTATACGCCCTTTGAGGAAGTATTAAGACAAGCGGATATTGTGACGTTGCATTGCCCATTAACTGAAACAACAAAGAATTTAATGAATGCAGAAACCTTATCCAAAATGAAAAAAGGGGCATTTTTAATTAATACAGGGCGTGGGCCTTTGATTGATGAAGTTGCCTTAGTTGATGCGTTAAAAACGGGGCATTTAGGTGGAGCGGCTTTGGATGTAATGGTAAAAGAGCCACCAGAAAAAGATAATCCGTTAATTTTAGCTGCCAAAACTATGCCTAATTTAATTATCACCCCGCATATTGCTTGGGCGAGCGATAGTGCAGTGACAACATTAGTTGGCAAAGTAATGCAAAACATCGAAGAATTTGTACAACAATTAAATCAAAAATAATGAATTTTCCTATTTCTCTTTATATTGCGCTACGTTATTGGCGTGCGAAAAGTGCGGATCGTTTTGGGCGATTAGTGACTAATCTTGCAAGCCTGGGGATTGTACTAGGTGTGATGGCATTGATCATCGTGCTTTCTGTCATGAATGGATTAGAAGGCTATCAAAAACAACAGGTTCTATCTTCCATCCCTCATGCGATTGTGAGTGAAGAACAGCCTGTTTCTACAGAAAAAACATTAGAAAATTTACCGCACTTTGTCCAAAAAGCCGTGCCGATCAATACAACAAATGTGATTTATCAAACGACAAAAGGCGTGAGTGCAGGACAAATTATAGGTATTCAATCATTTTCTGATGATCCTTTGGTTGAATCTTTTGATCAGACTAAATTTAATGAAATTTTACCGACTGGTGAATTTAAACTGGTCATTGGTGATCAACTTGCGCAAAAACTGGGCGTGAATATTGGGGATAAAATTCGTTTGATGATTACGGAAAATAGCCAATATACACCATTCGGTCGGGTGCCAATGCAGCGTTTATTTACGGTTAGCGATATTTATTATGATTATGGCGAAGCATCGGGTTACGAAGCCTTTGCTAATATTACAGATATTGGTCGCTTAATGCGTATTCAACCGCAGCAAGTGCAGGGCTATCGTTTATTTTTAAATGATCCGTTCCAAATTACAGAACTCCCACAACATTTCCCAACACAAAAAATCACGGATTGGCGCGTACAAAAAGGTGAATTTTTCCAAGCGGTGAGAATGGAAAAAAATATGATGGGATTGCTGATTAGTTTGATTATTGTCGTGGCGATTTCCAATATTGTCACCTCATTAAGTTTAATGGTGGTGGATAAACAAGGGGAAATTGCGATCTTGCAAACTCAGGGCTTAACAAAATCCCAAGTGCGTTCAGTGTTCATTTATCAAGGATTACTGGTGGGATTTGTTGGTACATTGCTCGGTGCTATTTTAGGTGTTTTAGTCACCTTAAACTTAACAGACATTGTAAGTGCGGTAAATCCACAAGGCGTTTTTTTACCGACAGAATTATCCTTTGTTCAAATGATTTTTGTCATTGGATTTTCCTTGTTGCTTTCTTTACTTTCTACCCTTTATCCCGCTTATCGAGCTGCGAAAGTAGAACCTGCCGCTGCCTTGAGATACGAATAAGTTTTTTAATGGTAAATGAATGATGGATGAACAATCACTTTTAGCTTTTGATACACAACATATTTGGCATCCTTATTCTTCAGTTTCTTCTGATATGCCGCTTTATGTGGTAGAACGTGCAGATGGCGTGATGATAACCTTAAAAGATGGCCGTCGTTTGATTGATGGCATGTCTTCTTGGTGGGCGGCGTTGCATGGTTATAATCACCCTCGTTTAAATGCAGCTGCACAGAATCAGTTGGCAAAAATGAGTCATATTATGTTTGGCGGTTTTACCCATGAACCTGCGGTGGAATTAGCTCAATTATTGGTACAAATTTTGCCAAATGGATTAGATAAGATCTTTTTTGCTGATAGTGGTTCTGTTGCTGTGGAAGTAGCAATGAAAATGGCTATTCAATATCAGTACGCTAAAGGGGAAGTACAACGACAAAAATTTGCCACTATTCGTTCTGGTTATCACGGCGATACTTGGAATGCGATGTCAGTGTGTGATCCAACCACAGGGATGCATCATTTATTTCATCATAGCCTGCCTGTACAATATTTTCTTCCTCAACCCAACATTCCATTTAATGAATCTTGGAATGATTGTGCCATTGAACCTTTAGCTGATTTACTTAAGAAAAAAGGTAGCGAAATCGCCGCACTTATTTTAGAGCCTGTCGTGCAAGGTGCGGGCGGTATGTATTTTTATTCGCCAACTTATTTAGTGAAAGCGCAAGCGCTTTGTAAACAATATGGTGTATTGCTAATTTTTGATGAAATTGCCACAGGTTTTGGCCGTACAGGGAAATTATTTGCTGCCGAGCATGCTGGGATTTCGCCAGATATTATGTGTATCGGTAAAGCCTTAACCGGTGGTTATTTAACTTTATCGGCAACCATTACGACCACTGAAATTGCACAAACTATTTGTCACGGTGAGGCTAAATGCTTTATGCACGGCCCTACTTTTATGGCAAATCCATTGGCTTGTGCGATTGCGGCAGAATCTATCCGTTTATTGTTAGAAAGCCCTTGGCAGCAAAATATTCAGCGAATTGAATCTTCCTTAAAACAACAACTTTTGCCTTTAGCTGAAAAAGATTACGTTAAAGAAGTTCGCGTATTAGGAGCGATTGGGGTGGTTGAAATGAAAAATGCGGTAAATATGAAAACTTTAGTCCCACGTTTTGTGGAACAAGGTGTTTGGATTCGACCTTTCGGAAAATTGGTTTATGTGATGCCACCATTTGTGATTAAAAATGATGAACTTCAGAAATTAACGGAAGGCATGATTCTGGCTTTAACGCAGGAATATGAACATTAGGATAAAAAATGGATGCTTTCAAACAGCAACTGGAACAGCTTAGCGCACAAAATCAATATCGTTCAATTCCAGATTTAGTTCATCAAGGACGATATATTACGAGAGAAAATCGCAAAATGCTGAATATGTCATCTAATGATTATTTAGGTTTGGCATCAAATGAAAATTTGCGCCAGTCTTTTTTACAGCAATATGGCGATAATTTCCCTTCTTTTACCAGTTCTTCGTCTCGTTTATTAACGGGAAATTTTCCTATTTATACCGATCTCGAGCAGCTCATTGCTCAACGTTTCCAACGAGAAAGCGCTTTATTATTTAACAGTGGCTATCACGCCAATCTTGGTATTTTACCGGCGTTGACCACAACAAAAAGTTTAATTTTGGCAGATAAATTAGTGCATGCCAGTATGATTGATGGCATTCGTTTAAGCCAATGTGAGTTCTTTCGTTATCGTCATAATGATTATGAACATCTAAAGAGTCTGCTCGAAAAAAATGCCGGAAAATTTGACCGCACTTTTATTGTGACAGAGTCCGTTTTTAGTATGGATGGCGATGTAGCTGATTTGAAGTATCTTGTTCAATTAAAAAAACAGTTTCCAGATACTTATCTTTATGTGGATGAAGCCCATGCAATAGGCGTTTACGGTAAAAACGGATTAGGTATTGCCGAACGAGCTAATGTGATAGCTGATATAGATTTGTTGGTTGGCACTTTTGGCAAGGCCTTAGCTTCAATGGGGGCTTATGTCGTCTGTGATCAAATATTAAAAGAGTGTTTAATTAATCAAATGCGTCCATTGATTTTTTCAACCGCACTTCCGCCATTTAACGTGGCTTGGACTCATTTTATTTTTGAACGATTACCACAACTTTCAAAAGAAAGAATGCATCTTGAGCGGTTAAGTGCATTTTTACGCCAAGAAGTGGAGCATAGAACGCAAATAATGCCAAGCCAAACTTGCATTGTTCCCTATATTTTAGGTGAGAACGAAGCAACCCTTGCCAAGGCGAAAGATCTGCAAGAGCAAGGTTATTATTGCTTGCCGATTAGACCACCGACAGTACCCAAAGGTACATCTAGAATACGATTATCTTTGACGGCAGATATGACAATGGATGAAGTAAAACAGTTTGTGGCATGCTTATAAGGAAATAATGTGAAAACGAAATTTTATGATCATCAAGGTGAGCATTTAATCGTTTATTTTGCTGGTTGGGGGACCCCTCTTGATGCTGTGACTCATTTGATTTTGCCAACAGCTCATGATTTATTAATTTGCTACGATTATCAAGATTTGACGTTAGATTTTGATTTTTCTGCCTATCAGCAAATTCGTGTAGTTGCATGGTCAATGGGTGTTTGGGTGGCAGAGCGAGTATTACAAGGAATCACCTTACAATCAGCAACAGCAGTGAATGGTACGAGTTTACCTTGTGATGATAGTTTTGGTATTCCCTATGCTATTTTTAAAGGTACGTTAGATAATCTCACAGAAAATACTCGTTCAAAGTTTGAACGTAGAATTTGTGGTGACAAAGTATCTTTTGAACGTTATCAACAATTTTCTGCACGACCATTTAACAAAATTCATCAAGAACTCACCGCACTTTTTGCGATGATTCAGCAGGATAAACGCACTGATCTTATTCACTGGACAAATGCATGGATTAGTTCTCGCGATAAAATTTTTACGCCAGCCAATCAGCACCAATATTGGGCATCGCGTTGTGCGGTTCAGGAAATAGAGGGTGAGCATTATGTGTTTTCAAGATTTACCCACTGGTCGGTATTATGGAATCATTAACTTCCGTAGATAAATCGCGCATTCAACAAGCCTTCCAAAAAGCCTTAAATAGCTATGATGAACATGCGTTAATTCAACAAAAAATGAATAATAAGCTAATGATGCATTTGCAAGACTATTTACCAAATGGGTCACTAGATAGTGTTTTGGAACTTGGTTGCGGGTCTGGTATGTTGAGTTCATTGCTGCAAAAACAGATTTCAGCCAATTATTGGTTATTTAATGATTTGTGCGATGCGCGCTCTCTACTCGCTGAAAAGCTGATTCAACCCTTTGATTTTTATTGTGGTGATGCAGAGAACTTTCCTTTTCAACGACGATTTGACTTGATTGCAAGTGCATCAGCGGTGCAGTGGTTCCATCATCCTGACAATTTTATTTCCCATTGTAAAACAGGATTGAAACCTAATGGTTTATTGGCGATGACGAGCTTTGGTGAAGATAATTTAAAAGAGATTCGCCAAATGACGAATGTGGGGTTAAGTTATCCAAATTTATCTCAATGGCAAAATTGGTTAGCCAATGATTTTGAGCTTTTATGGTGTGACGATTTTACTGTAATACTAGAGTTTGATACGCCATTGGATGTACTCAAACATCTGAAATATACCGGTGTAACAGCGACTAACCAGAAAAATTGGACAAGAAAAAATCTCAACAAATTTATTGATGATTACTTGAAGGCTTTTAGTTTGCCATCGGGTAAAGTGCGGTTAACTTATCATCCATTGTTTTTTATCGCACGTTATTCTCGTGCTGGAAATTAGTAAGGCGTATTTATGGGCAAGGTTATTTTTGTATCGGGCATTGATACCGATGTAGGTAAAACGGTTGCAACAGGCATTTATGCTAAAAAGTTGATGGAACAAGGCTTTTCCGTTATTACACAAAAAATGATTCAAACAGGCTGTAAAAATATTGCTGATGATTTGCTTGTACATCGAAAGATTCAAGGGATTGATTTGACGGAAGAAGATTTACAAGGTGAAACCTGCTCTTATCTTTTTGAATATCCTTGTTCTCCTCATTTAGCGGCAAAGCTCGAAGGGCGAGAAATTAATGAAAAAATTATTGAAAAATCCACCGCACTTTTGGCAGAAAAATATGATTATGTATTGTTGGAGGGGGCGGGAGGATTAATGGTGCCTTATTGTGACGATGCGACGACGTTAGATTATATCCAGTCAAACAATTACCCTTTGATTTTAGTGACATCGGGAAAATTAGGTAGTATTAACCACACACTATTAAGTTTAGAGGCCTGCCGTTCTCATGGTGTGTTAGTACTAAGCGTAATGTATAACGGTTATCCAGAATATGATCCTATCATTAGTCAAGAGACACAAGGCTATTTAAAACGTTATCTTAAAAGATATTTTCCTGAAACGGGATTTGAATGCTTTGAGCGTATTGAAATTTAAGCCCAGGGAAAAGTGTGATAGACTCGCGCCAGTTTTTAATGAGATGATTTGCTGCTAAAGTGCGGTTAAAACGAGTAAAAAATGAATAACTATTTATTAAAATGCGAAAACATCAATAAATTTTATCAAGAAGGTGAAAATCAAACGCAAGTGTTAAAAGGCGTTTCTTTTTCTATGGAACCTGCAGAGTTGGTTGCGATTGTGGGGAGTTCTGGTTCTGGGAAAAGTACTTTATTACATACTTTAGGTGGGCTTGATCAGCCAAGTAGTGGGGAAGTGTTTATTAATGGACAATCCTTGCAAAAAGCATCGGCTAATGAATTAGCTGCTTTGCGTAATCGCTATTTAGGATTTGTGTATCAATTCCATCATTTAATGGCGGATTTTACCGCACTTGAAAATGTGATGATGCCGATGTTGATTGGTCATCAAAATAAAACAGAAGCCAAAGATCGTGCCGAAAAAATGCTAAGTGCGGTGGGATTAAGTCATAGAATTACGCATCGTCCTTCTGCGCTTTCTGGTGGAGAACGTCAGCGAGTGGCTATTGCACGAGCTTTGGTGAATAATCCATCGTTAGTTTTAGCGGATGAGCCCACTGGAAATCTCGATCACAAGACCACAGAAAGCATTTTTGAACTTATTCAACAACTCAATCAAGAGCAAAATATCGCTTTTTTATTAGTCACTCACGACATGGGGCTTGCTGAAAAATTATCACGTCGTTTAGTTATGCAAGATGGTATTTTGAAGGAAGGTGTGTGATGAATACGCCGTTTTTTATTAGTTGGCGTTATCAACGTGGCAAGCAGAAAAATCCTTTGGTTGCATTAATTGCAAAATTTTCAGCTATCGGTATTGCGCTGGGTGTTGCAGTTTTAATTGTTGGCTTAAGTGCGATGAATGGTTTTGAGCGTGAGCTTAACCAACGAATTCTTGCAGTAGTTCCCCACGCAGAGATTTTATCAGCGCCCAATACGACGGATCCAACCATTCATCATTGGCAAAATTTGGAAAAACGCTTACAACAAAATGCCCAAATTAAAGGTATTTCCCCTTTTGTTAGTTTTACTGCATTGGTAGAAAATGGCTCAAAACTGAAAGTGGTTCAGGTGAAGGGCATTGAAAAACAAGCAGAAGATCTTGTTAGCTCTCTTGGTAATTTCGTACAAGAGCAAGGCTGGGATAAATTTGGTAAAGAAGGTGGATTAGTCTTGGGATCGGGGATTGCTAGAGAACTCGATGTAAAAGCGGGTGATTGGGTTACCTTACTTATTTCTCATCAAAATGGCGATGAACAACTTTCTCAACCCACTCGTGAACGCGTGCAAGTCACTGCAATTTTACGTTTAGATGGGCAACTGGATTATAGTTATGCCTTATTACCGCTTGCTCAAGCGCAAGAATTTTTGGCTTATAAATCAGATCAAATAACAGGTGTTGAATTGAAATTAGATGATCCTTTTTCTGTGAAAAATCTGGATTTATCTATGCTTAATGATTATCCGCAGATGCTTTATATTCAAAACTGGATTGGTAAATTTGGTTATATGTATCGCGATATTCAACTTATTCGAACAGTGATGTACATCGCCATGGTGCTAGTGATTGGGGTAGCATGTTTTAATATTGTTTCTACGCTGATTATGGCGGTAAAAGATAAGCAGGGCGATATAGCCATTATGCGCACGCTTGGAGCGAATAATGCGTTCATTAAACGTATTTTTATTTGGTATGGCTTACAGGCAGGAATGAAAGGTTGCCTAATTGGTATTGTATTAGGCATTATACTTGCATTAAATCTTACAATTTTTATTCAAGGCATTGAGTGGGTTATCGGCAAGAAATTATTATCGGGAGATGTGTATTTTGTGGATTTCTTGCCAAGCGAGTTACATTGGTTGGATGTTTTGATGGTGTTAGTCGCAGCGCTTGCATTGAGTTTAATTGCTAGTCTTTATCCAGCAAGTAGGGCAGCTAAATTACAACCAGCACAAGTATTAAGTAGCCATTAATTTTGTGAATACCGCATGAAAGTGCGGTATTTTTTTGTCTTTTATTCACTCAATATTTCACTTTATTCGGCTTGCAAGCATGCGTTAAAGATAGTTTAATAACGAACTTGTAGATTTTATTCTTAAAAAACACAACGAACTAGTTTACTAGTACAAAAAATAGGTGTAGATTACCTACATAATTAAAACACAACATTTGAAGGTTTGAGAGTGATATATGGCTAAAGAGAAAATTGAAATTGTCGTGGCAAACGACGATACGCGAATTGAAAAAGTCGATCAGGTGTTACCACCCATTGCCTTATTAGAAAAATACCCTGCTAGTGAACATGCTGCGGCATTAGTGAAGCAAACTCGTCATGAAGCACATAATATTATTCATGGTAAAGATGATCGTTTATTAGTGATTATCGGTCCTTGCTCTATTCATGATCCTAAAGCTGCGATTGAGTATGCAAACCGTTTAAAACCATTACGTGAAAAATATAAAGATAGTCTTGAAATTATTATGCGTGTGTATTTTGAGAAACCACGTACAACTGTGGGCTGGAAAGGTTTAATTAACGATCCGTATTTAAATGATACTTATCGTTTAAATGATGGTTTACGCATTGCACGAAAATTACTTTCTGATATTAATGATTTAGGTGTGCCATCTGCCGGTGAATTTTTAGATATGATCACGCCACAATACGTTGCAGATTTTATGAGTTGGGGCGCAATTGGGGCGCGTACAACAGAATCACAAGTTCACCGTGAGTTAGCTTCTGGTTTATCTTGTGCTGTTGGATTTAAAAATGCAACCAATGGGGGTGTTAAAGTTGCTTTAGATGCAATTGGCGCAGCCGAAGCCCCTCATTATTTCTTATCTGTAACCAAATTTGGTCATTCAGCGATTGTTTCTACAAAAGGGAATGAAGATTGCCATATTATTTTACGTGGCGGAGATAAAGGACCGAACTATAGTGCTGAAGATGTGGCAAAAGTTTGTGCGGATATTGAGAAATCTGGCCGAATCCCTCATGTAATGATTGATTTCAGCCATGCCAATAGCTGTAAACAATACAAGAAACAAATGGATGTTTGCCAAGATGTGTGTCATCAAATTGCATCAGGTTCTAAACAAATCTTTGGCGTAATGGTGGAAAGCCATTTAGTGGAAGGTCGTCAAGATTTAGTTGATGGTAAAGCGCAGACTTATGGACAAAGTATTACGGATGCATGTATTGGATGGGAAGATTCTGAAAAATTATTGAAACAACTTTCTGATGCAGTTATTGCTAGACGTAAAGTAATGAGTAATTAATTGAAATATAATCTAGATACAAGTGCGGTTGATTTTCACCGCACTTTTTTATTTTGTCTTTAACTACGCTGCCCATTTCATTTTATCGCGACGTTTCATTTGATGAATCGTATTGGTTACTGTGCCGACAATAGGTAAATTCGACCAATCTTTTGTATTTATATTTGGTGTAGTGGAATCCAATGCCATGAAAAGGTAATTGCCGTTATGCGCCATAAATTCATAGACATGAAATTCATTGTTTTCTTCAAGTACAACAAGATCACCTGAATAAAGATCGTCATTTTTTTCAACGACTAGCATATCTCCACTTTCAATTCCCCAAGCTAACATATTTGGATTGGTTACATGAATAAAACAGGTTTGCTTTGGACGCTTAATGCAATAAAGATTCAAGTCTAGTTTTTTATTGAATTTAAGGCTGTCATCCATATCACTGAAAAAAGGGAGTGGATTATAAGAAAAATCCATTTCATATTGTGCAGTCAAAGTTTGGTTGTTCATTCTCTTATCTCCTGTTAAATAATATGGATAAATAACCTTTTACCTTGTTTTTTTGTACAGTTAAATTTTACTGGTGTTTCACACAGGGTGTCAATAGGTTAAATAAAAATTTTTGGGGCTGTACTAGATAACGACTAAAAATCCCATTTAGGTTAGAATAAACCAATGAGAAAAAGTCGCTTAAGTCAGCATAAACAAAATAAACTCATTGAACTGTTTGTCGCAGGTGTCACAGCAAGAA
>NZ_QQJW01000019.1:0-23739 GCF_003493685.1 Haemophilus haemolyticus | reverse complement strand
GCCATGATCAAACTCTTCAATTCAAGTTCAATCGCTCAATAAACTGCTTAGCTATAAATAAAACACTACTTAAAAAAGTAATGATGAATTTTCAGTTAAGCACCTATTAAGACTTCAAAATTAAAAATATTTTTAAAACAAGTCAATCAACAAGTGCCCACACAGATTGTCTGATACATTGTTAAAGAGCAAAAAACAACGACGCACTTGTAAACTTAAAAATTTCACAACAGTGCGTCGTTGTGTGCGGTGCATTATAGGGATTTTCAAAACCCTTGCAAGTACTTTTTGTAAAAATATTTAAAAAAATGATCTTTTGGATAAAGTTAATACAAAAAGGTCTATTTGACATCAATTTTAGTCTATTTTTATTACATCCAAAGATTCAAATCCCCATAGATGTAAAGCTTTTTTAAATTGAGATTCTTCTGGAAAATGTTCAGTACAAAACATTTGATTATGTTTTTCACCTTTAGCATGTACACTTTTACCATCGAGCAAATATTTTATCCGCTTAGCAATCGCCGCTCCAGGATCCATAAAATATTTAATTTGTGGCAAGCACAACTGAATTTCATCTTTGATGAGTGGAAAGTGAGTACAACCTAAAACTAATGTATCCAAATCTGCCATGTCTGCCCACGGAGATAACTCATCTTTTAAACTAATTAGATCAACGGAATGACCACGAATTTTTTGCTCCGCAATTTCTACTAATTTTGTTGTTCCTAATCTCTCAACAACACAATCTTGCGCAAATTTATCAATTAAATCATCGACATAATGACGTTTTACCGTACCCTTTGTAGCTAATAAACCAATATGTTTTGTCTTTGTCATTTCTGATGCAGGTTTAATAGCGGGTACAGTCCCAATGATAGGAATATCAAAAGCAGCTCGCAAAGGCGGAAGCACAACTGTACTCGCTGTATTGCAAGCTATCACAATTGCATCTAATGGATAACGTTGATTAATAAGTTGGCAAACCGCTAAAGTGCGGTGAATAATACTTTCCTCTTCTCGTTCTGAATAAGGAAAACCGGCATTATCAAAACAATAGAGATAGTGCCAATTTGGTAATAATTTTTTAGCTTCACGATATACGCTAAACCCACCCACTCCAGAATCAAAAAAGAGTATAGTTGGGCATTTTTCTTTTTTATCCATTTAAAACTCTTTGAAAATTGACCGCACTTTTAAGCGTTCGAGTAGATTTCTTTATTATTGAGCCAGCGACGGATTAAGCTCTCTGCCACATCAGGGTATTTTTGAATCAATAATTTGGCATAATGTTGCACCGTTGGTATCATTTTTCTATCTCGCATTAAATTTGCTACTCGCAATTCAGCGATGCCCGTTTGTTTTGTTCCCAGCACTTCACCTGGTCCACGAATTTCTAAGTCTTTTTCCGAAATAACAAACCCATCTTGACTATCTCGTAGCACTTGCAAGCGTTTTTGTGAAACTTTACCGAGCGGAGGTTTATACATTAGTACACAAAAAGAAGCCGTGTTGCCTCGACCAACACGCCCTCGTAACTGATGAAGTTGCGATAAACCTAAACGCTCTGCATTTTCAATAATCATCAAACTCGCATTCGGCACATCAACACCCACTTCGATGACTGTCGTTGCCACCAATAAATCCAATTCTGCATTTTTAAAACGCATCATGACATCTTGTTTTTCTTGTGGTTTCATCCGCCCGTGCACTAACCCAATATTTAACATAGGTAATGCCTTTGTTAGATCTTCCCAAATCGCTTCAGCTGCTTGAGCTTCTAAAACCTCTGATTCATCAATTAATGTACACACCCAATAGGCTTGGCGTTTTTCATTAACACAAGCGTTTTTTACACGCATCACAATTTCAGCGCGACGTTCTTCAGAAACCACTACGGTTGTTATCGGCGTACGGCCTGGAGGCAATTCATCAATAATTGATGTATCCAAATCTGCATATACGGTCATTGCCAACGTTCTTGGTATCGGCGTGGCCGTCATAATTAACTGATGGGGATAAAACCCTGCTTTTTCGCCTTTCTCACGCAACATTAATCGTTGATGCACACCAAAACGGTGTTGTTCATCAATAATCACCAATGCTAGATCGGAAAACTCGACTTCTTCTTGGAATAAAGCGTGCGTCCCCACCACCATTTGCACCGCACCAGTTTTGATTTTTTCAAGCTCTGCTTGTCTTGATTTTCCTTTTACTTTACCGGCTAACCAACCAACTTCAATGCCGAAAGGCTCAAACCAACGTCGGAAATTATTCGCGTGCTGTTCTGCAAGAATTTCTGTTGGTGCCATTAAGGCGACTTGTTTGCCGTTATCAATTGCCGTTAAAGCAGCCAATGCAGCAACCAATGTTTTTCCTGAGCCGACATCCCCTTGCACTAAGCGCATCATCGGATAATCTTTGATAAGATCTTGTTCAATATCCGACACTACTCGCTTTTGCGCATTAGTTGGTTGAAATGGCAAGGTGGCTAAAAATCGCTGTTTCAAATCTGTTTGATAATGTAGCGGTAAGGCAGAAAATTGCTGCGTTCCTAACCGCACTTTTTGCATAGCAAGATTATGCGCCAATAATTCTTCAAAAATTAATCGTTGTTGTGCAGGATGCTTACCTTGCTCTAACATTTCTAATGAAATGTCTGGCAGCGGACGATGCAATAATCTCAATGCTTCTTTTAAGCTATATTGATGTGGATTAAATTCATTAGGCAAAATTTCTGCAATCTGAACTTTGTCGAGTAATACCAAAGCCTGATCCGTTAATTTTCGTAATGAATTTTGTTTTAGCCCTTCCGTCGTGGAATAAATCGGCGTTAGGGTTTCTTCCAATACAATAGGCGCATTATCTCGCACAATTTGATATTCTGGATGATGAATTTCTGGCATGTGACGCCCACGTTTTACCTCTCCAAAGGCCTTTACTCGCACACCTGCTTGAAAACTATTACGCATCCCCGCATTAAAATTGAAAAAACGTAACATAATTTTTGATGTGCCATCTGACAAACTAACCGATAAAATCGGGCGACGGCCAAAAGTCACTTCACAGGTTTGTACAATTCCTTCAATGGTAAAATATTGTTCGGGGCGGAGATTAGCGATTGGCGTAATTCGCGTACGATCTTCATAGCGAATAGGTAAATGAAAGAGTAAATCTTGCAGGTTATGAATGCCAATTTTAGCTAGTTTATTAGAAATGGCAGCCCCCACACCAGAGAGGCAGGTCAAAGGTACGGCATCAAGAAGTTCAAGGCTCATAGCTCGTTAATATTACGTTTGACATTAACAACGCCAGTAATGCCTTTAATACGATGAACAATATTGGCAAGGTGTTTGATATCTTTTACACAAACCTGCAAAATCACAAGCAATAAATTGTTCTCTAATTCTTCCGTCCAAATATTTTGAAGACTGCTTTCGCTCGCAGAAATTGCGGTCATTAAACTCAACAAGGCATTCTGCTCATTCAATATTTCTATTTGTAATTCTGCCTCAAAATTCACCGCACTTTGAACATTATCCCATTTAGCCAACGATTGGCGACAAGCATTTTTCAAACTTGCACAATGTTGATGATGCACCACAACGGTGTTTTCTTCGGTACGACATCCCACAATAGGATCGCCTGGGATTGGATGGCAACATTGAGCAAACTGTGTTTTACCCACTTGCATTGGTGCAATAGTGAGTATTTTTGATTCAAATTCAAAATTCTGAGTATTAGCAGATTCTAACGGCACGCCCACAAATTGATGCGCAATTGCTGTGGCAGACTGATTGCCTAAACCAATTTCTCGTAATAATTCATCTAAAGAAGAAAGCGCTAAAGCATCTAATACCGTGCTAATTTGTTGAATAGAAAAATCACCTAAATTGTGAGGCTGTAAGGCTGCATTAAGCTCAACTTCCCCTAATTTCACCGCATCCTCTTCACAACGCTGTTTGAGATAATGGCGAATCCGTGTTTTCGCACGAGCCGTTACCACGAAATTTAACCATGCAGCTTCTGGATGAGCATTTGGCTCGGTGATGATATTGACCGTTTGACCAGACTCAAGGGCTTGAGAAAGCGGATAAGGTTTATGCTCAACGGTTACGCCAACACAAGTATTCCCCACATCTGAATGCACAGCATAAGCGAAATCTACTGCCGTTGCGCCCATTGGCAATTCAACAATTCGACCTTTTGGCGTAAAAACATAAATTTCTTTCGGGAAAAACTCTGATTTTACATTCTCAATAAACTCAAACGAGTTCCCTACACTTTGTTGAATTTCGACCAAACTTTGCAGCCAACGTTGCGCGCGAATTTGTGCGGTTGTACTGTCATTTTTACCATTTTCTTTATAAACCCAATGCGCAGTAATGCCCATTTCGGCGACTTGTTCCATATCCTCAGTATGGATATGAACTTCTACGGGAACACCTTTCGGCCCAATCATTGAAGTTTGCAAAGATTGATAGCCATTTGCTTTAGGTACCGCGATATAATCCTTTACTCGACCAGGGCGTGGCTTATAAAGGTTATGCATTTGGCCTAAAACGCGATAACAATCATCAACATTTTTTACAATCACACGGAACGCATAAATATCCATAATAGAGTGGAATTCTTGATCCTTTATGCGCATTTTTTGATAGATCTTGTAAAGATGTTTTTCACGTCCCCACACTCGGGCAAAAATGCCTGCGTTTTCTAACCGCACTTTAATCTCTTGTGAAATACGTTCGATTAAATCTTGTCGATTACTCCGCGCCACATCAATGAGTTTTTTCAATACCTCATAACGGTGAGGATGCATTGCTTGAAAAGATAAGTCTTCTAATTCATTTTTGATATGCTCAATACCTAAACGATGAGCAAGCGGACAATAGATTTCAAGCGTTTCTTTCGCAATACGGCGGCGTTTATCTGGTCTTAACGAACCAAGCGTGCGCATATTATGCGTGCGGTCAGCAAGCTTAATTAACACAACACGAATATCACGCGTCATCGCTAAAATCATTTTGCGAAAATTCTCGACTTGTGCTTCTTGGCGAGTACGAAATTTCAACTTATCGAGTTTTGATACACCGTCCACAATTTCAGCCACACTGGCACCGAACTCTTCTTTCAGTTGTTCTTCCGTATAAGGTGTATCTTCAATAACATCGTGCAAAAGCGCAGCCATTACCGCTTCATGATCTAAGTGTAGTTGAGCAATAATGGAGGCTACCGCCACAGGATGGGTAATGTAAGGTTCGCCGCTGGAGCGAAATTGTCCTTCGTGCGCATCTCTTGCAATCACAAACGCACGTTTGATGAGTTCAATTTTATCTGCGGGCAAATACCCTTGAATAATTCGATCTAAATCCGCAAACAGTTCCAAAGGAGACCTACTTATCGTTGAAAGATAAAGTGCGGTTAAAATATCGTGATTTTTTACCGCACTTTTAAAAGATTATTCTGTAATTAATGCAACAGCTGCTTCTTCCGTTTCTTGCACTTTCGCCATTTCTTGGAATTCTTGTGCATCCATAATATCTTGATTAATCAAACCTTTTTCGATTTCACGTAATGCGATTACTGTTGGTTTGTCATTATCTTCTGGCACTAACGGCGCACTTTGGTTAAGTTGTAATTGTCTTGCACGACGCGCAGCCGTTAAAATTAAATCAAAACGGTTACCAATTTTTTCTACTGCATCTTGCACAGTAACACGAGCCATAATTTACTCCGATTTGTCAAAAATTACTCTATTGAAGGGGAGTTATAATACTCAATTTCGCCCTATTTTGCTAGTAGCTGTTGAATTAACATTGCATTTTGTTTTTGTTGATAATCTTTAGTTAAGCGTTCCGATTGCAAAATACTTTGTAAATCTTTTAGTGCTTTCTCAAAATCATCATTCACAATGACATAATCATATTCGTCATAATGCGAAATTTCACTTATCGCTTTTGACATTCGTTCAGCGATAACCTCTTCACTATCTTGCCCACGACCAATTAAACGACGCTCTAATTCAGGCAATGAAGGCGGTAAAATAAAAATGCTTTTTACTGAAGGCACTTTTTTACGGATTTGTTGGGCGCCCTGCCAATCAATATCTAAAAATACATCAATGCCTTTTGCTAAATTTTCTTCAATCGCAGGTAAAGAGGTTCCATAATAATTTCCACCAAAAACTTTGGCATATTCTAAAAATAAATCTTGCTCAATGAGCGATTCAAACTCTTCTTTTGATACAAAATAATAGTGTACGCCTTCAACTTCACCAGGGCGTGGGGCTCGGGTCGTATGGGACACAGACACCATTTTTTGAGTTGAACTATCTGATGCCAATAACGCTGAAATTAATGAAGATTTTCCCGCACCACTTGGTGCAGATAAAATATAAAGATTACCTTGAGACATAGAATATTTAACCTTCTCTAACAATTTCAGTCTATTATGCAGATTTCTCTATAAAAAATCATCAAAAGTGCGGTGATTTTTTACGGTACTTTTTCATTCTAATGATGATTTGATATAGATCACAAAAAAGTAGTAGGGTTTATAGTTTTATAAAAATGCTCGTGCTATACTTTGTGCGCTGTCTTACTGAGTGAGCAGTATTACTCAAAGCAAACAGATTTGTTTAACTTAAATAAAAGGTGAAAATCTTATGGCAATTAAAATTGGTATCAATGGTTTCGGCCGTATCGGCCGTATCGTATTCCGTGCAGCACAACACCGTGATGACATCGAAGTTGTAGGTATTAACGACTTAATCGACGTTGAATACATGGCTTATATGTTGAAATATGATTCAACTCACGGTCGTTTCGACGGCACTGTTGAAGTGAAAGATGGTAACTTAGTAGTTAATGGTAAAACTATCCGTGTAACTGCAGAACGTGATCCCGCAAACTTAAACTGGGGTGCAATCGGTGTTGATATCGCTGTTGAAGCAACTGGTTTATTCTTAACTGATGAAACTGCTCGTAAACACATCACTGCAGGCGCGAAAAAAGTTGTATTAACTGGTCCATCTAAAGATGCAACCCCTATGTTCGTTCGTGGTGTAAACTTCAACGCATACGCAGGTCAAGATATCGTTTCTAACGCATCTTGTACAACAAACTGTTTAGCTCCTTTAGCACGTGTTGTTCATGAAACTTTCGGTATCAAAGATGGTTTAATGACCACTGTTCACGCAACAACTGCAACTCAAAAAACTGTGGATGGTCCATCAGCTAAAGACTGGCGCGGCGGCCGCGGTGCATCACAAAACATCATTCCATCTTCAACAGGTGCAGCGAAAGCAGTAGGTAAAGTATTACCTGCATTAAACGGTAAATTAACAGGTATGGCTTTCCGTGTTCCAACTCCAAACGTATCTGTTGTTGACTTAACTGTTAACCTTGAAAAACCAGCTTCTTATGATGCAATCAAACAAGCAATCAAAGACGCAGCTGAAGGTAAAACGTTCAATGGCGAATTAAAAGGCGTATTAGGTTACACTGAAGATGCAGTTGTTTCTACTGACTTCAACGGCTGTGCTTTAACTTCTGTATTTGATGCAGACGCTGGTATCGCATTAACTGATTCTTTCGTTAAATTAGTATCTTGGTACGATAACGAAACTGGTTACTCAAACAAAGTATTAGACTTAGTAGCTCATATCTACAACTACAAAGGTTAATTAAAACTTTGAAAAAATTAACCGCTCTTCGGAGCGGTTTTTTATTATCTAGAATTTAGTTTACGATCTAAAAATGAACAAGGGATCACTAAAAATAATTTAAAACAATCAATATTCTTCTAGCTTTTATTCTTATTTAAGATTATATTAGCGCACAACTGTTCGCTCAATAAAATCAAAAAATAGGGTTAATATGAATCTCGATCTCCATTTTGTTCATCGTATTCAACAACAATCTAAAACTCGTGCAAATATGACCGTACTTCGCTATAAAGAACACGGCTTGTGGCGAAACATCTCTTGGAAAAATTTTCAAGAGCAACTCAATCAACTTTCTCGTGCATTGCTTGCTCACAATATTGACGTACAAGATAAAATCGCCATTTTTGCCCATAATATGGATCGTTGGACAATCGCTGACATTGCGACCTTACAAATTCGAGCAATCACAGTACCGATTTACGCAACCAATACAGCCCAGCAAGCAGAATTTATCCTAAATCACGCCGATGTAAAAATTCTATTCGTCGGCGATCAAGAGCAATACGATCAAGCATTGGAAATTGCTCATCATTGTCCACAATTACAAAAAATCGTGACAATGAAATCTACAATTCAATTACAACAAGATACTCTTTCTTGCACTTGGGACAGTTTTATTGAAACAGGTTCAAACGCCCAACAAGATAAACTAACCCAACGCTTAAACCAAAAACAGTTATCGGATTTATTTACGATTATTTATACCTCAGGCACTACTGGAGAGCCTAAAGGTGTCATGTTAGATTACGCCAATCTCGCTCACCAATTAGAAACACATGATCTTTCACTTAATGTGACAGATCAGGACATTTCACTTTCTTTTTTACCGTTCTCTCATATTTTTGAACGAGCCTGGGCGGCTTATATTCTTCATAGAGGTGCAATACTTTGCTATTTAGAAGACACCAATCAAGTGCGGTCAGCTTTAACGGAAATTCGCCCAACCTTAATGTGTGCCGTCCCACGTTTTTACGAAAAAATTTATGCAGCCGTGTTGGATAAAGTTCAAAAAGCCCCAAAACTTCGCCAAATAATGTTCCATTGGGCAATTTCCGTAGGACAAAAACATTTTGATTTACGTGCGAATAACAAAGCTATTCCATTCTTATTGAAAAAACAATTTGCTTTAGCAGATAAATTAGTGCTCTCAAAACTTCGCCAATTATTGGGGGGGCGTATAAAAATGATGCCTTGCGGAGGAGCTAAATTAGAACCTGCTATTGGGCTATTTTTCCATGCTATTGGTATCAACATCAAATTAGGCTATGGCATGACAGAAACAACTGCGACCGTGTCTTGCTGGCATGATTTCCAATTTAACCCAAATTCAATTGGCACACTCATGCCAAAAGCGGAAGTTAAAATTGGGGAAAATAATGAAATCCTTGTGCGTGGAGGAATGGTGATGAAAGGCTATTACAAAAAGCCTGAAGAAACGGCTCAAGCCTTCACTGAAGATGGTTTCTTAAAAACTGGCGATGCGGGAGAGTTTGACGAACAAGGGAATTTATTTATTACCGATCGTATTAAAGAATTAATGAAAACCTCAAACGGCAAATATATCGCGCCGCAATATATCGAAAGCAAAATCGGTAAAGATAAATTTATCGAACAAATTGCAATCATTGCCGATGCGAAAAAATATGTGTCTGCACTTATTGTGCCTTGCTTTGATAGTTTGGAAGAGTACGCTAAACAGCTCAATATTAAATATCATGATCGTTTAGAATTACTAAAAAATTCTGAAATTCTAAAAATGTTTGAGCAGCGTATTAATGCGGTACAAAAAGAATTGGCTCATTTCGAGCAAGTAAAAAAATTCACGTTACTTTCTCAAGCCTTTAGCATTAAATTGGGTGAAATTACGCCAACATTAAAATTGCGTAGAAAAGTGATTTTAGAACGTTATCGTAAGCAAATTGAAGAAATGTATAATTCAAAAGAATCAAAAAGTTCATAACTAAAAGGCTCTCGTTTGAGAGCCTTTTTCTTGCCGATTATTCAGGAAATTTTTCTTCCAAAATTAATGCTAACCCATCTTCATTATTGGTCGTGGTAACTACATTTGCAGCTTGTTTAATTTCATCAGGTGCATTTCCCATTGCCACCCCAAGCCCGACATGTTCTAGCATATCCAGATCATTAAAGTTATCACCAAACGCAATCACCTCATTGGTTTGTACGCCAAAATAATCTTCCAAAAAACGCACCGCACTTCCTTTGGTTGCACTCTTGTGCATCACCTCTAAAAAGTTAGCATGAGAACGACAAATACTCAGATGTGGAAATTTTTCCTTTAAAATAATTTCAATCTCAATGATTTCTTCTGCTTCCCCAATAATTTGAATTTTATGTGGCGAACGAGCCGCTACTTCATCAAAAGGGTGAATTTCAATTTTGGTGACGCTGCGTTCATAAATCACCCATTTATTTTCTACATCGCGAGCATGGCAGTCATTATTTGTATAATAATTCACACCAAGCAAAGGGTGATCCGCCAAAACGGTATTAATATCTAAAATATCTTTTGGATCAATTTGTACGCTATAAATTGGTTCAAGATGTTGATTCAAAATAAGCGCGCCACTAAATGCAACAAGCACATCATTCGTTTCAAGCTGTTTCCAATAAGGCAAAATACCTAAAGGAGAACGCGCCGAAATTGGTACAAAAGGAATACCATTTGCCGTTAAACGCTTAATTGCTGCAACAGTTCGAGGGGAAATGGTATGTTGAGAGGTTAATAAGGTGCCATCAAAATCACTAAATACCGCTTTATACATCATTACTCCGAATAAAGATTATTTCTCTGCTAGATAAGGATCGTCAAAGCCTAATCCTTGCATAATTTGGGTTTCTAAACTTTCCATTTCTTCCGCTTCATCGTCTTCAATATGATCGTAACCGAGTAAATGTAAGCTACCATGCACGACCATATGCGCCCAATGCGCCATTAATGGTTTCTCTTGTTCTGCGGCTTCTCGCTCCACAACTTGACGACAAATAACGAGATCCCCTAACAAGGGCAACTCCACCTCATCGGGACATTCAAATGGAAATGAAAGCACGTTAGTCGGGCGATCCTTGCCACGATAAGTTAAATTTAATTCATGGCTTTCGGCTTCATCCACAATACGAACAGTCATTTCAACCTCATCCCCTTCCGGTTGAACAGCAGCTGTTGCCCACTGCACAATCTGTTCTTCTGTTGGCAAACCCTCTATATTTTCTGTGGCAATTTGCAGATCAACAAATATATTTCCCATTTTACTCTCCTAAATTCTTTTCAATTTCTAACCGCTCTTTTTCACGTTCGGCTTTACGAAGCTCCGCTAATTCTTTGCGACGAATTTCATCTTGTACTTCCCATTCTTCGTATGCTTGCACCACTTTAGCCACCACTGGATGACGCACAATATCTTTGCTATCAAAATAGTTAAAACTTAATTCAGGTACTTTTTCCAACACTTCAATCGCATGACGCAAACCAGATTTTGTGCTACGAGGTAAGTCAATTTGCGTAATATCGCCCGTAATCACGGCTTTAGAATTAAAACCAATACGGGTTAAAAACATTTTCATTTGCTCAACTGTCGTATTTTGGCTTTCATCTAAAATAATAAAGCTATCATTGAGTGTACGCCCACGCATATAAGCCAAAGGAGCAATTTCAATAACATTACGTTCCATTAATTTTTGCACACGCTCAAAACCTAGCATTTCAAACAACGCATCATAAAGCGGACGTAAATAAGGTTCAATTTTCTGACCTAAATCCCCAGGTAAAAAACCTAGCTTTTCGCCGGCTTCCACCGCAGGGCGAGTAAGTAAAACGCGACGAATTTCTTGACGCTCTAAAGCCTCAACTGCAGCAGCAACCGCTAAGAATGTTTTCCCCGTTCCTGCTGGGCCAATACCAAAACTAATATCGTGAGTTAAAATATTATGCAAATATTGAACTTGATTTTCGCCTCGAGGTTTAATCACACCTCGTTTAGTTTTAATCGTTGTACTGAAAACATTATTTTCAGCACGGTTCGGTTCAACTTGAGATAGCATACGGCTTTCTTGCAAAGCCATATGCACATCTTCCAAATCTAACTCTTTCACTTTACCTTTTACGGGCGCAGTTTCTACATACAAATCTTGGATTAATTTCACCGCACTTTTTATCAATTTTGCATGATGAGGTTTTGGCTCCTCTTCCACTGTATCAATATTAAAAGTGAAATTATGACGAGCAATGACAAGATTAAATTCTTTTTCGATAAGTTTTAGATGATCATCAAATGCACCGCATAAAGATTGTAAACGTGCGTTATCTTGAGGTTCGAGAGTAAATGAAAGCATGAGGATACTAAGCTGGTGAAAATTGCGGTTATTCTAGCGTAATTACCACTTCATGGGAAATAATCATCACTTTGTTTTTGTCCCTATTCCCTCTATAATATGTGCCCTCAATTATGTGACAAACTGGATATATTATGACCGAGCAAAATAACCCTTACGACGAACTTAGATACTACTCAAAACCCTTTTCTTACACGAGCATTGCGCTTTTGGAAGGAAATGCAACATTATGGGGATTAACACCACCAGCACTCAAAGGCGCTAAAGTATTAGAATTAGGTTCTTCTTTTGGTGGGAACTTAATTTCTCAAGCGGTTTATTATCCAGATACAGAATTTGTAGGTATTGATTTATCAGAAATCCAAATTACCCAAGGTAATGAAATTATTAAATCAATGGGATTAACAAATGTTCGTTTAGAAGCAAAAAATATTCTCGATATTACGCCTGAATTTGGCCTGTTTGACTACATTATTGTACATGGTATTTATTCTTGGGTACCAAATAATGTTAAAGATAAAATTCTTGAAGTTTGCCGAGAAAATTTAACGCCAAACGGTATTGCTTATATTTCTTACAATACCTATCCGGGTTGGAAAAACCGAGAAGTTGCACGAGATATTATGCTCTATGCTAATAAATACACACAAAATTTACCGCTCTCTGAACAAACTCGTCGTGGCAAAGCCGTTGTTCAATTATTCTCCGATGCAATTAAATCTATTGAATCAGAAAAAGAACGAAATAAATTTAGAATTTCAAATTTTGATACTATTCAAAATCAAGATGACCATTATATTGCACATGAATATCTTGAATATCACAATGACCCTCTCTATTTAAATCAATTTGTGGATAGCGTCAATCAACATCAATTAGCTTATATTGGTGATACAAGTTTCCAACTTTCATATATTTCTTGGATGCCACAACACTTAAGAAATATGATTAATCAATTATCCGAGACAGATTATGTCGCCCGTGAGCAATGTCTAGATTATCTTTACGATGTAGCATTTAGAAGAAGTTTATTATGTCATGCTAATTTACAAGATAAAATTAACCGTACTGAGAATATAAATATAAGTTTATTAGATAAATTAACCTTTATTAATCAAAGTAAAGAAAATAATCTGAGCAATATATTCAATAATCAAGATATTATAAGATTACTTGAACACTTTATTTATCAAGTGGGTAGTTTTACTATTAAATCATTAACTGATTATGTATCGAATAATAAAGAGTTTAAAAATATCACTAAAAATGAAATTTACTCTTCTGTATTACTATCTATAGTTCTAGGCTATATCAATGTTTTCCACACACCATATCAAATATATGCATTTGAAGATAACAAAACTTATGTACCAAAACGGTTTACTCAATATATACAAGCTTTGTTAGAGGGTGCAAATGAATATATTGGTGCGGGCAATATGTATAATGGAAGTATTGAAGATTTGAATAAACTTCATCTTCACATAATGTCCCAAATGGAAAAACCAACAACCAAAAAAGCACTTAACGCTTCACTTAAAGAATATTTAATTCAGAATGAATACAGAGATATGAACAATAATAAACTTATTGATGAAGAATATGATTGTTCAGGATTGTGTAATTCTCTTTGTGAAACTTTAGCTAACTTAGGTTACATCCAACCAGTCGCACTATAAGCAAAATTCAAAGCAATCAATATATTGAAGGAGAGCTAACCACTCTCCTTTTGTTTTGCCACAAATAAAAATTGAGAATTATTTGCATTTGAATGAATTTAGAAATAGAATAAAGGTTATTCAGACTTAATTAAAACATTCATTCTCATAAAACAAGGAGTTTTCAATGACATTCAAATCTTTCAAAATTGCGACACTTGCTGCTGCACTTACATTCTCAGCAAGTAGCTTTGCCGACATTACCGTTTACAACGGCCAACATAAAGAAGCTGCAAAAGCCGTAGCAGATGCATTTACGCAAGAAACCGGCATCAAAGTCACTTTAAATAGTGCTAAAAGCGAACAGTTAGCTGGTCAACTTAAAGAAGAAGGCGATAAAAGCCCAGCCGATGTATTCTATTCAGAACAAACATCTCCATTTGCCGCACTTTCCGAAGCGGGTTTATTAGAACCACTTTCAGCCAATACGATCAAACAAACCTCTCACCAAGGTGTACCAGTGGCGCCTAAAAAAGATTGGATCGCATTAAGTGGTCGTTCTCGTGTTGTGGTTTATGATCACACTAAATTATCTGAAAAAGATATGGAAAAATCAGTGCTTGATTACGCGACACCAAAATGGAAAGATAAAATCGGTTATGTACCAACCTCTGGTGCATTCTTAGAACAAGTTGTAGCTATTGTTAAACTAAAAGGCGAGAAAGTTGCGCTTAATTGGTTAAAAGGCTTAAAAGAAAATGGTAAACTTTACGCGAAAAACAGTGTTGCATTACAAGCTGTTGAAAATGGCGAAGTACCTGCAGCCTTAATTAATAACTACTACTGGTATGCATTAGCAAAAGAAAAAGGTGCAGAAAACTTAAAAACTCGCTTGTACTTTATTCGTCATAAAGACCCTGGTGCGTTAGTCACTTACTCAGGCGCTGCAATCTTAAAATCATCTAAAAATAAAGAAGAAGCGAAAAAATTCGTAGACTTCTTAGCAAGCAAAAAAGGTCAAGAAGCCTTAGTTGCTGTACGTGCAGAATATCCATTACGTACAGATGTGACTTCTCCATTTAATATGGAACCTTATGCTAAATTGCAAGCACCAGTAGTTTCAGCAACTACTGCTCAAGACAAAGAACAAGCAAATAAATTAATTGAAGAAGCTGGTTTAAAATAAGCCCGCTAACGTCGCAACTGTATTTTCACTAAAAGTGGAGATACAGTTGCCACATATAAAGGACTATCTTTTGACCCGAACGCCCCCATTTTGGCTCACCATCATTATTTTACTTATTGGTTTACCGCTCTTATTACCATTTCTATATATTCTTTTCCGTGCCATTGAAGTCGGATTAGAGCGTAGCCTTGAGCTTCTTATTCGCCCGAGAATGGCGGAATTACTGAGCAACACAATGCTTCTCATGGTCTGCGTAACTATTGGATCCATTTTTCTCGGTACGCTTTGTGCATTTTTACTTGAACGCTATCGTTTTTTCGGCAAATCATTTTTTGAAGTGGCGATGAGTTTGCCACTTTGTATTCCAGCCTTTGTGAGCTGTTTTACTTGGATTAGCCTCACCTTTCGAGTAGAAGGTTTTTGGGGAACGATTGGCATCATGACATTAAGCTCTTTCCCACTCGCTTACTTGCCTATTTCAGCCACACTTAAACGACTAGATCGCTCTCTTGAAGAAGTAAGCCTTTCATTAGGAAAAAGCCAAACTTACACCTTTTGGCACGCTATTTTCCCGCAATTAAAACCAGCAATCGGTAGTAGTTTATTGCTAATAGCATTACATATGCTGGTAGATTTCGGTGCGGTTTCAATTTTGAATTACCAAACATTCACCACAGCGATTTTCCAAGAATATGAAATGTCTTTTAATAACAGCACCGCAGCACTACTTTCAGCTGTATTAATGGCAATTTGTAGCATTATTGTGCTGGGAGAAACATTTTTCCGCGGTAAACAAACGCTTTACAACAGTGGCAAAGGTGTTACTCGTCCTTATCCGGTAAAAACACTTTCCTTTGGCAAACAATGTTTAACCTTCGGATTTTTCTCTAGCATATTCATCTTAAGTATTGGCGTGCCTGTGATTATGTTAATTTACTGGCTTATTGTGGGAACTTCACTCGAAAGTGCGGGTGATTTTTCAGAATTTTTATCGGCATTCAGCAATTCATTTATCATTTCAGGACTAGGCGCATTGCTTACCGTAGTTTGTGCTTTGCCATTGGTTTGGGCAGCTGTACGCTATCGTAGCAAATTAACCGTTTGGATTGATCGATTACCTTACCTATTACACGCTGTACCCGGCTTAGTTATCGCATTATCGCTGATCTACTTTACAATCAACTATGCCAACAGCTTATATCAAACCTTTTTAGTTATCGTCGTGGCTTACTTTATGCTCTATTTACCAATGGCACAAACCACACTTAGAGCCTCGCTTGAGCAACTATCTGATAATATTGAGAAAGTCGGACAAAGCCTAGGACGAAGCCCATTCTATATTTTCCGAACTTTAACATTACCAGCAATGCTACCAGGCATTGCGGCGGCATTCTCTCTAGTATTTTTGAATTTAATGAAAGAGCTTACTGCAACGCTTTTGCTCACGCCAAACGACATCAAAACCCTTTCGATTGCCGTTTGGGAATATACCAGTGATGCGCAATACGCTGCGGCAACGCCTTATGCCTTAATGCTCGTTCTCTTTTCAGGGATTCCTGTGTTTTTATTGAAAAAATATGCATTTAAATAAAATGATAAATAATCCGTTATTAACTGTTAAAAATCTCAATAAATTTTTTAATGAACAGCAAGTTCTTCACGATATTTCCTTTACCTTGCAACGAGGTGAAATCCTCTTTTTGCTTGGTGCTTCTGGTTGTGGAAAAACAACCTTATTGCGCGCAATTGCTGGATTTGAACAACCCAATACTGGCAAAATTTGGCTAAAAGAGCGGTTAATTTTTGGCGAGAATGCGAATGTGCCAACGCAACAGCGTCATCTTGGTTATGTGGTGCAAGAAGGTGTGCTTTTCCCTCACTTAAATGTCTATCGCAACATTGCTTACGGGTTAGGGAATGGCAAAGGGAAAACGGATGAAGAGAAAATGCGGATTGAGCAGGCAATGCAACTCACTGGAATTAGTGAACTGGCAGAACGTTTTCCTCACCAACTCTCAGGCGGACAACAACAACGTGTGGCGCTAGCTCGAGCACTAGCACCAAATCCCGAACTGATTTTATTAGACGAACCTTTTAGTGCCTTAGATGAACATCTTCGCCAGCAAATTCGTCATGATATGCTAAAAGCACTGCGTCAAAGTGGTGCATCAGCGATTTTCGTCACCCATGATCGTGATGAAGCATTACGTTATGCAGATAAAATCGCGGTTATCCAACAAGGAAAAATTTTACAAATCGACACACCTCGTACACTTTATTGGTCGCCTAATCATATTGAAACCGCAAGTTTTATTGGTGACAACATCGTGCTATCGGCGAATCTGATTGATGAAAACACAGTTCAATGCCAATTAGGTAATATTCCTGTAAAAAATAAATCAACCTCGCTGAAACAAGGTAAGATTTTACTTCGCCCAGAACAATTCAGCTTGTTTAAAACATCGGAAAATCCAACCGCACTTTTCAAAGGGCAAGTAAAACAAATCGAATTTAAAGGGAAAATTACCACTATTCAAATTGAAATTAATGGCTACACAATATGGATTGAGAACATCATTTCCCCTGATTTATCTATTGGCGATCTGCTTCCAATTTATTTGCATGGAAAAGGGCTTTTTTACGCCTAAAAATAAAGCCTTATCTTCACGATAAGGCTTTATTTTTAAACAATATATTCAGAAAAAATTTGTTCGAGATTTGATATCAAACAGTCTGCGCCTAAAATATTTTCCCCTTTCCATGCCTGTTGCAAAATCTCTGGAGAAAATTGCTGACTCGCTTGTTCAGCTAAAGGCAAATAACTGATATGCCAAGGCTCCCGCCCCACTTTCTTATTGGACTGCATATTTATAAAAGGCAAAGTAAAATCAAAGTGCGGTAAATTTTCGGTAAGAAATTCACTCAATTCAAAGAAATAGCCGCCTTTTTCATATTCCCAAGGCTCCAGTTGTAAAGATTGACCTTGTGGCAAAAGATCAGGATCGAAAATATCCACTTCCGTTCCCCAATGATGACGACTAGCCCCTGGCAATGCAGACCAACGTAAAATCGCCTGACATTTTTGCCAGTCATCTAATTGGCTCAACTCTAATGCTTTTCCTTCGTCATCATGGACTTTTCTCTCGCCTTTAAATTTGCTGTTCCAAATAAGCTGTTGGCGTTCAAAATCACGAAAACTGCTCGCTGGCTGTAAATTAAAGCCATTTTTTGCCGCACTTTGTTGCAAAGCTTGAAATGCTTGCACAGCTTGCATTTGCAAAAAATGATTTGATGAATGAGTTGCGGGTAAATTGACTAAATGCTCACGAGACTTTCCTGTAAGCATTTCTGGCGTTAATTTCATTTTAGCTATCCAATAAATTCACTAACATTTTGTGATAAATCTCACCGCACTTGCCAAGATCTTCTACACTGACGCATTCATTTACTTTATGAATTGTTGCGTTAAGTGGACCAAATTCCACTACTTCTGCTCCCATCAATGCAATAAAACGACCGTCTGACGTGCCACCACCTGTTTCAGCCTTTGGCGTTATGCCTGTGATTTCCTCAATAGCGGAGGTTATCGAATCTAATAATTTACCTGGTTTTGTTAAAAACGGTTTACCTGATAAATTCCATTCAATACGATATTTCAAATTGTGTTTTTCTAGCATTTCAGCCACTTTTTGCTTGATGATTTCATCTGTGACTTCTGTGCAATAACGCAAATTGAACTGAATATATAACTCAGCAGGAATTACATTATTACTTCCCGTACCTGCGTGAATATTAGCAATTTGTAAGCTTGTGGGAGGGAAAAACTCATTACCTTCATCCCATTGGTAAGTCGTTAATTCTTGCAAAAATGGCGCGGCTTTATGGATTGGATTTTCAGCTAAATGCGGATATGCCACGTGCCCTTGAATCCCTTGAATATACAGATTGCCCGTAATGGAACCGCGGCGACCATTTTTGACAACATCGCCTAAGTTTTTAGCACTCGATGGCTCGCCAACCATACAATAAGTAATTTTTTCATCACGTGCCATTAAAGTCTCAACCACACGCACGGTGCCGTCTTTTGCGGCTGCCTCTTCGTCAGACGTAATCAATAATGCAATGGTACCTTTATGATTAGGATTTGCTTTTACATATTCTTCTGCCGCAACAATCATTGCAGCAAGGGAGCCTTTCATATCCGCCGCACCACGGCCATAAAGCATGCCATCAATAATCTCAGCAGAAAACGGAGAATACGACCACTGATTTTCATCACCAGTAGGCACAACATCCGTATGACCTGCAAAAGCAATGACTGGCTCACCCGTTCCGTGTTTTGCCCACAAATTCAACGTATCATTAAAAGGCATCCATTCAATTTGAAAACCTAACTTTTCTAAACGTTCGGCAATAATTTGCTGACAGCCTTCGTCATTTGGGCTAATAGACGGGCGACGAATTAAATCTTGTGCCAACGAAACCACTTTTTCTTTCATAAAAACTCCTAAGAAAATAACCGCACTTTAAGCAAAACCAGCCTGATATTCCTTTTCATTAAATCCAATTAATGCCTTCCCATCTTGTAAAATAATGGGGCGTTTAATTAAAGTTGGATTCTCAGCCAACACGGAAAGTGCGGTGGTTTTATCAAGGGAATTTTTAACTTGCTCATCCAAATTACGCCAAGTTGTACTGCGTTTATTCACCAACATATCCCAGCTAAATTGAGCTTCTGCTTGGGCTAAAAAATTCGAATCTAAACCATCAACACGGTAGTCGTGAAGTTTGTGTTCAATATTGTGATCCGCCAGCCATTTCAACGCTTTCTTCACTGTATCGCAATTTTTAATGCCGTAAACTGTAATCATATATTTCTCTCTTTTCTCACCATTTAATTACAACATTATACCTGAAAAACGACCAATAATTCGATGAAAAAACAGATGAAAAAAGTCACTTAGTCAGGCATAATATTGTCAATATTCACAGTAAGGAGTCTCAAATGGCACTCACTTTTGAACAAATTTCTGATTTACTCAAAACACAAAAAAAAGACAAGGAAGAATACGCTTTTAGTTTGGAAGAACGACAATTAGCTGCAAAAGCAAGTTCGGAAGCTTGGCAAGCTATTTTAAATCATAAAATTGAGCCATTCGATTTTAAAAAATAGAGTTGATTATGCTGCCAACATACGATGTTTATATTGCTGAAACATCAGGGGGTTGTCTTGAAAAAGATCTTCTAAAACGATTTATCGTGACTTATCTAACTCAAGATGATCTTGATAAACTAAAAATGATTTTAACGAATATCCCGCAACTTAGACCTTTCTGGGGAAAAACAGGCTATAAATACATTACAATCAATAATATCTATTTTTTATATGAAGTTGCCGAAGACGAAAGAAAAGTCATTATTTTAGGTGCTAAATTTAATAATAAACGAAAAACATTTAATTTTGCGAATACACTCAAGCAACAAAAAACAATGAAAAAATGGATTGAGGATTATCCTAAATACTATCCCAATAAATAAGCCCGATTAAATCGGGCTTATTTATTTTTAGTTAGCCTAATAATTTATTTATGCGCTTAATAAACACAGCTGGATTTTCCAAAGATCCGCGCTCTGCTAACATAGCTTGTTCGAGCAACAATTCCACCCAATCAGCAAATTCTGTTTCATCTGCAATATCAGCCACTTTTTTCACTAAGTGGTGTTCTGGATTCAGTTCAAAAGTGTATTTTACTTCTGGTACAGGTTGCCCTGCGGCTGCAAACAATTTCGCCATTTGGGTCGTCATTTGATCATTATCCGTAGAAACCACCGCTGGTGTATCCGTTAAATTGTGAGTTAAACGCACCGTTTTCACACGTTCACCAAGCAAGTTTTTCACACGCTCAATAAAACTACCAAAGGCTTCATCTTGTTGTTTTTGCGTTTCAGATTCTTTATCGGCTAAATCACCTAAATCCAAATCTGCTTTCGTGATACTTTGTAATTGTTTACCATCGAATTCAGTTAAATAACTTAACATCCATTCATCAATGCGATCGGAAAGCAATAAAACCTCAATGCCTTTTTTATTGAATAATTCCAAATGCGGGCTATTTTTCGCTGCAACATAACTGTCTGCTGTAATGTAATAGATAGCTTTTTGCCCTTCTTTCATACGCGAGATGTAATCTTCTAAAGACACAGTTTGCTCGCTGCTATCATTATGTGTCGAAGCAAAACGCAATAACTTCGCGACAGTTTCTTTGTTAGCAAAATCTTCTGCGGGGCCTTCTTTCAAGACTAAACCAAACTCTTTCCAGAATTGAAGATATTTTTCTACATCATCTTTTGCTAATTTTTCTAGCATTTGTAATGAACGCTTAGTTAATGCTTTGCGTAATGCCGCAGTAATTTTGTTATCTTGCAAAATTTCACGAGATACATTTAATGGCAAGTCATTGCTATCGATTAAACCACGCATAAAACGTAAATAATTCGGCATAAATTGTTCCGCATCGTCCATAATGAATACACGTTGCACATAAAGTTTTAAACCGTGCTTGTGCTCACGATTGAATAGATCCCAAGGGGCTTTACTTGGCACATAAAGCAGGCTGGTATATTCCTGATTACCTTCCACTTTGTTATGTGCCCAAGTGACAGGCTCAGCAAAATCATGGCTTAAGTGTTTATAAAACTCTTTATATTCATCATCAGACACATCATTTTTAGAACGCGTCCAAAGCGCATCGGATTTATTAATTTTCTCCCATTTTTCACCGCACTCTTTGCCTTCATCATCGTATTCTTTCGTCAGCATTTCCACCGGCAAGCCAATATGGTCAGAATATTTACCGATAATTTCACGCAAACGCCATTCGTTTAAAAATTCTTTTTCATCTTCGCGTAAATGTAAAATCACATCTGTGCCACGGGATTTTTTCTCAATATCCGCCACAGAATATTCGCCTTCACCCGCAGATTCCCAAAGTACGGCTTTATCCGCCTCTTCGCCAGCTGCTCTAGTTTTTACAGCCACTTTATCTGCCACAATAAAAGCTGAATAAAAACCCACACCAAATTGCCCAATAAGTTGGCTATTTTTTGCTTGATCTTGGCCAAGTGCGGTTAAAAATTCTTTTGTTCCTGATTTTGCAATCGTACCCAAATGATCGATGACTTGCTCGCGAGTCATACCTATACCGTTGTCGCTAATTGTGATAGTGCCTTTATCCGTATCAAAGCCCACGCGCACACGCAAGTCGCCATCACCTTCATATAAAGCAGGGTTGGAAAGTGCTTTAAAGCGTAATTTATCTGCAGCATCAGAGGCATTAGAAATTAATTCACGTAAGAAAATTTCTTTGTTGGAATACAAAGAATGGATCATTAATTGGAGAAGTTGTTTGACTTCAGATTGGAAGCCGCGAGTTTCTTGATTTTGTGACATAATTTTTTCCTTCATAAAGATAAAAATTGAACGTCACAGATATAAGAATAAAAAGAAAGATTTCAAGGGGAATTTAAGAGGAAAAGTGCGGTAAAAAACACAAGGAATTTAAACCGCACTTTTTAGAATAACGTCAAATCGAAATACTATTCTTTTCTTTTTAGTACGTTTTCAAGCCAACGTTCGGTTAATTTTTTACCTTCTTGTTCGCTGCCAAATTTTATAAAATCAATATCTACCAATTTTAATTGACTCGCTGGCGTAAAACCTGGTGCGGGTTTAGCGTGGATATTGGTTGGCAGTTGGAATGAATCTGATTCTTTCCAAGGAATTTCTTGTGTTTCAGCACTTAACACAAAATCCATAAATAATTTTGCATTTTCTAGATTTCGTGCGCCTTTAATAATACTTGCGCCACCTAAAGAATAACCTACCCCCTCACAAGGAATAATTCCTTCAACTGGCGCACCATTTTTCTTTTCACGTGGGTAAACTAGCATAAAACCTAAATCAACACCTACAGTTCCGTTGGCTAAATAGTGGCTAGCAAGTCCCGTTTTAGTATGCTGCATTAGATTAGATTCTAATTTTTTCAAATAATCAAAGGCTTTTTCTTCTCCCCATAAGCTAATTAATGTACTGATAATTGAGTAGCCTGTGCCAGAAACGCGCGGATCAGGATATTGAATAAGCCCTTTATATTTAGGTTTTAATAAATCTGCATAACATTTTGGCGTTGAAAGATTAAGTTCTTTTAATTTTTTTGTATTTACGCCAATGCCTAATTCCATTAAATAAATAATAGATGTGAAATTACCTCGCTTATCCATTAAAGCATTAAATTGCGGCATAATTTCTTTTTGTAAAGGAGAGCGATAAGATTCATATCAGCCTAATTCTGCGGCTTGAAGATGTTGCTCAATTGTTCCGCCATACCAAAAATCAGCTTGAGGATTTTCTTTTTCTGTTTTGATTTTGCCTAATACAACCCCTGAACTATTACGTACAAATTGAGTTTCTACGTTGTATTTCTTTTCAAAAGCTTGGGTAACTTTTTCACAAACAACATTCTGTGTACTGCAATACACTGTCAATTTTCCAGCTGCTTGTGCTGTGCCTGAGATATTTAATCCTAATAATGCAGAAAGTGCGGTCAGTTTTAAGGTGTTTTTTAAATATGGGAAAGGTTTCATAAAGTGCCTCGTTTTAATGAATAAAAAAATAATGAATAAAAAAATTAGGGGCTGTACTAGATAACGACTAAAAATCCCATTTAGGTTAGAATAAACCAATGAGAAAAAGTCGCTTAAGTCAGCATAAACAAAATAAACTCATTGAACTGTTTGTCGCAGGTGTCACAGCAAGA
>NZ_QQJW01000018.1:0-24753 GCF_003493685.1 Haemophilus haemolyticus | reverse complement strand
AGCATTTTGAGCTATATTTAAAGGAATGTGAATGGCGTTTTAACAACAGTGAAATAAAATCTCAAATTTCCATTTTAAAACAATTAGTTAAGGGGATTTAGATCTAGTTATCTAGTACAGCCCCAAAAATTAAGTCAGCACATAAAAGAAAAAGAATTAGTTTCCTACGCCAGTGCTAACTGTTTCAGGTTCACGGGTATTTTCTCAGCCATGTCCGCACCCCGACTAACCATTTCACTATAAATATAAATTTTACCTTAAAGAAGTCGGACAAGTCTGTTTTTTTCCTTATTATTGTGGTATTGAAAAATAAAGACTATAATAACTGTAAATTTAAACAGATTAAAGATAGTTTATGATGGATATTTCTGAATTACTTGACGGTCTTAACGATAAACAACGCGAAGCCGTAGCAGCCCCTCTTGGTAATCATTTAGTGCTAGCTGGTGCAGGCTCGGGCAAAACGCGTGTATTGACTCACCGTATTGCTTGGTTAATTGCGGTAGAAAATATTTCTGAAGGCAGCATTATGGCGGTGACGTTTACCAATAAAGCCGCAGCAGAAATGCGTCATCGTATTCAATCTACCCTTGCCAAACACGCACAACATCAATTATTTGGAATGTGGATTGGAACCTTCCACAGCATTGCCCATCGTTTATTGCGAGCTCATCATTTAGATGTAGGATTGCCACAAGATTTCCAAATTTTAGATTCAGAAGATCAACTGCGTTTAATTAAACGATTATTAAAATTACATAATTTTGATGAAAAAGCCTTTCCGCCTAAACAGGCTTGTTGGTACATCAATAACAAAAAAGATGAAGGCTTGCGACCAAACGACATTGAAGATTTTAATGATCGCCAAGAACGTGAATGGATTAAAATTTATAAGATCTATCAAGACACTTGCGATCGAGCAGGATTGGTCGATTTTGCCGAATTATTAATTCGAGCCTATGAATTATTTGAGAAAAAACCATTAATTTTACAACGTTATCAACAACGTTTTCAGCATATTTTGGTGGATGAGTTCCAAGACACCAATAAAATTCAATATAAATGGATCAAAATTCTCGCGGGAGAAACAGGCAAAGTCATGATCGTAGGCGATGATGATCAATCTATTTATGGCTGGCGTGGCGCACAAATCGAAAATATTCAAAAATTCTTGAAAGATTTTAAAGCTGAAACCATTCGCCTTGAACAAAATTATCGTTCTACCGCCAATATCCTAAACAGCGCAAATGAATTAATTGCAAACAATAGTGATCGTCTTGGTAAAAATTTATGGACAGAGGGCGAAAAAGGCGATCCCGTGGGTATCTATGCTGCCTTTAATGAATTGGACGAAGCAAAATTTGTTGCCTCACAAATTCAGGATTGGGTAGAACATGGCGGAAAACTTGATGATTGCGCTGTACTTTATCGCAGTAATAGCCAATCACGCGTTATTGAAGAAGCCTTAATTCGCTGTCAAATTCCATATCGTATTTATGGCGGTATGCGTTTCTTCGAACGCCAAGAAATTAAAGATGCGTTAGCCTATCTTCGTTTGATTAATAATCGTCAAGATGATGCAGCTTTTGAGCGTGTAATTAATACGCCAACCCGTGGCATTGGCGACCGCACTTTAGATATATTGCGTAACTTAACACGCGAACGCCAAATTACCTTATGGCAAGCAGTACAAGTTGCAACACAAGAAAATATGTTGGCTGGACGAGCCTCAACAGCATTATTGCGTTTCCAAGAATTAATTAATTCACTACAACTTGATACCGCAGAAATGCCGCTTTTCGCACAAACTGATTTTGTGATTAAACATTCAGGTTTATATGAGATGTATAAACAAGAAAAAGGTGAAAAAGGCGAAGTGCGGATTGAAAACTTGGAAGAATTAGTTACCGCAACCCGTGAATTCATCAAACCTGATGATGCAGAAGATATGACGGAACTCACCGCCTTTTTAACTCATGCCTCTTTAGAAGCTGGTGAAGAACAAGCCTCTCCGCATCAATCTTGTGTAGAAATGATGACATTACACTCTGCTAAAGGCTTAGAATTTCCGCGTGTATTTATGGTGGGCGTAGAAGAAGGTTTATTCCCAAGTTTTCGTTCTTTTGAAGAACCCGGACGTTTAGAAGAAGAGCGTCGTTTAGCTTACGTCGGTATTACTCGCGCGAAGAAAAAACTGACCATCTCTTATGCGGAAAGCCGTCGGTTATATGCAAAAGAAGAACGCCATTTACCATCACGGTTTATCGCTGAATTACCGAAAGAATGTATCCAAGAAATTCGTTTACGAGGAACTGTCACGCGCGCAATGAATCTAGCAAAAGTCGGTTCATTGTCTAATACCAGTGCGGTCGAAAATGAATGGAAAATGGGTCAAAAAGTCAAACACGAAAAATTTGGTTTTGGCACAGTCATTAATGTGGAAGGATCTGAAAATAACACACGCTTACAAATAGCATTCCAAGCACAAGGCATTAAATGGTTGATTGCTCATTTGGCAAAATTGGAAAAAGTACGGTAGAATCCAAGAGTATTATATTTTTTACCGATTAATTTCTTTGAAAAGTGCGGTGAATTTTAACTGCACTTTTTTTGTATTTGAGTGATTGAATGTTTAAATTTTTCTTCAAACGTATCTTAATGGTAATTCCAACCTTTATTGCCATTACTTTTATTACCTTTGCCCTTGTGCATTTTATTCCTGGCGATCCAGTTGAAATAATGATGGGTGAACGTGGCTTAACACCTGAAATACATCAACAAATGATGCATCAATTAGGATTAGATCTTCCTTTGCATGAACAATATTTTCATTATATTGCTAAAGTGCTACAAGGTGATTTTGGGGCATCATTCCGCACTCAACAACCTGTTCTTACTGAATTTTTTACACTTTTCCCTGCCACCGCTGAATTAGCATTTTTTGCGTTATTTTGGTCGTTATTAGGCGGGGTGGTTTTAGGCACGATTGCTGCAGTAAAAAAAGATAGTTGGATTTCTCACACCGTTACAGCCGCATCGCTCACCGGTTATTCTATGCCAATTTTCTGGTGGGGATTGATTTTAATTTTATACGTTTCACCACAACTCGGTTTACCCCAAGGTGGACGTTTAGATAATGAATTTTGGATCGATACACCGACAGGATTTATGCTCATTGACAGCTGGCTTTCTGGTATGCCAGGTGCCTTCGAAAATGCGGTTAAATCGTTAATTCTTCCTGCCATTGTCTTAGGTACAGTTCCTCTCGCCATTATTACGCGTATGACTCGCTCTGCAATGTTGGAAGTGTTAGGTGAAGATTACATTCGCACGGCAAAAGCAAAAGGTTTAAGCTATACTCGAATCGTTATTGTTCACGCATTGCGTAATGCGTTAATTCCTGTTGTAACAGTGGTCGGATTAATCGTTGGTCAATTGCTTTCTGGTGCCGTACTCACAGAAACCATTTTTTCATGGCCGGGAATTGGAAAATGGATTATTGATGCTATTCAAGCCCGTGATTATCCAGTATTACAGGGTTCTGTACTGATTATTGCGACAATTATTATTGTGGTGAATTTAACTGTTGATTTACTTTACGGCGTGGTCAATCCGCGTATCCGTCATTAATTGTAGGAGAAATTATGTCTGACACGCCTTCAACTTTCGCGCCGAAAACGCCCTTACAAGAATTTTGGTTTTACTTCAAACAAAATCGTGGCGCGCTCATTGGTTTAATTTTTATTTTGATTGTTGCCTTAATCAGCATTCTCGCACCTTATATTGCGCCTTTTGATCCAACAGAACAAAATCGTACCGCACTTTTACTGCCTCCAGCTTGGTATGAAGGCGGCAATCCTGCTTATTTACTCGGCACAGATGATATTGGGCGAGATATCCTTTCTCGCATCATTTACGGAACGCGAATTTCTGTCTTTGCGGGGTTTGTCATTGTATTACTATCTTGCGCCTTTGGTACCAGTCTTGGCTTGATTTCTGGTTATTATGGCGGCGTGCTAGATACAATTATCATTCGCTTAATTGATATTATGCTCGCGATTCCAAACTTACTCTTGACGATTGTCGTCGTCTCTATTTTAGAGCCATCACTCGCCAATGCCACTTTAGCGATCGCCGTGGTATCGATTCCTAGTTACGTGCGTTTAACTCGAGCAGCGGTGATGAATGAAAAAAATCGTGATTATGTCACCTCCTCTAAAGTCGCGGGCGCAGGTATTCTTCGCCTCATGTTTATTGTGATTTTACCAAACTGTTTAGCGCCCTTGATTGTGCAAATGACTATGGGAATTTCTAATGCGATCTTAGAACTCGCGACACTGGGTTTCTTAGGCATTGGTGCAAAGCCACCCACACCTGAACTTGGCACAATGCTTTCAGAAGCTCGTGGTTTTATGCAAGCAGCAAATTGGTTAGTCACAATTCCCGGCTTAGTTATTTTATCTTTAGTGCTCGCTTTTAACTTAATGGGTGATGGGTTACGTGATGCACTTGATCCAAAACTCAAACAATAGGAAAACAGAATGGCATTATTAGACGTAAAAGAACTTTCTGTTCACTTTGGCGATAAAAATACGCCATTTAAAGCAGTGGATCGCATCAGCTATCAAGTCGCACAAGGCGAAGTGCTTGGCATCGTGGGAGAATCGGGCTCAGGTAAATCTGTAAGTTCGCTCGCTATTATGGGATTAATCGATCATCCAGGACGTGTTTCGGCAGAATCCTTGCAATTTGAAAATACTGATTTACTCACTTTAGAAAGTAAAACTAAACGCCAGCTTATTGGTGCTGATGTAGCAATGATTTTCCAAGATCCGATGACAAGCTTGAATCCAGCTTATACTGTGGGTTTCCAAATTATGGAAGCGTTAAAAACCCATGAAGGCGGCACAAAAAAGGCAAGAAAAGACCGCACTTTAGAGCTTTTAAGATTGGTCGGTATTCCTGATCCTGAATCTCGGATTGATGTTTATCCTCATCAGCTTTCTGGCGGAATGAGCCAGCGTGTAATGATTGCGATGGCAATTGCTTGCAGACCTAAATTATTGATTGCTGACGAGCCAACTACTGCGTTAGATGTCACTATTCAAGCACAAATTATGGAGCTATTACTCGAATTACAGAAAAAAGAATGCATGTCGCTGATTCTGATTACCCATGATCTTGCGCTTGTTGCTGAAGCTGCAGATCGAATTATCGTGATGTATGCAGGACAAATTGTTGAAGAAGGCATCGCAAAAGATATTTTCCGCGAGCCAAAACATCCTTACACTCAGGCCTTGTTACGTTCATTACCTGAATTTGCAGAAGGAAAATCTCGCTTAGAGTCATTACAAGGTGTGGTACCTGGAAAATACGATCGCCCAACAGGCTGTTTATTAAATCCTCGCTGCCCTTATGCCACCGAATATTGTCGCCAAGTTGAACCTCAATTGCATCATATCGGTTCTCGCAAAGTAAAATGCCATACTCCACTGAACGAGCAAGGCAATCCAGTTGAATATCAAGGAGCTTAATAATGACGAATGAAGTAAAAGAAAATGCGCCATTATTAAATGCGATTGGCTTAAAAAAATATTACCCTGTAAAAAAAGGCTTGTTTGCAAAACCACAGCAAGTAAAAGCGTTAGATGGTGTCTCTTTTCAGCTTGAACGAGGTAAAACTTTAGCTGTCGTGGGGGAATCTGGTTGTGGAAAATCAACGCTAGGTCGTTTATTGACAATGATTGAAGAACCCAGCGAAGGCGAATTGTATTACAAAGGGCATAATTTTTTAGAAAATGATTCTGAAACAAAAGCACTACGTCGTAAAAAAATTCAGATTGTTTTCCAAAATCCTTATGCGTCATTAAATCCACGCAAAAAAATTGGTTCAATTTTGGAAGAACCATTGATCATCAATACAAAACTTTCTGCCAAAGAACGTCGAGAAAAAGTTTTATCAATGATGGAAAAAGTGGGATTACGCGCTGAATTTTATGATCGTTATCCTCACATGTTCTCAGGCGGACAACGCCAGCGTATTGCCATCGCTCGTGGTTTAATGTTAAATCCTGATGTTGTCGTTGCCGATGAGCCGGTTTCTGCATTGGATGTTTCCGTGCGTGCGCAAGTACTGAATTTAATGATGGATTTACAAGATGAATTGGGCTTGTCTTACGTGTTCATTTCGCACGATCTTTCTGTGGTAGAACATATCGCCGATGAAGTGATGGTGATGTATCTGGGTCGTTGTGTTGAAAAAGGAACGACAGAGCAGATTTTTTCTAATCCTCAACATCCGTATACCAAAGCGTTACTTTCAGCGACACCACGTTTGTCACCAAACTTGCGCCGTGAACGTATAAAACTGACAGGCGAATTACCAAGCCCGATTAATCCGCCAAAAGGCTGTGCATTTAATCCTCGTTGTTGGAAAGCGACAGAAAAATGTCGTGAAAATCAACCGCACTTGGAGCGACATACTGATGGAAAATTAATCGCTTGTTTCCATATTGATTAAATTCATTTTGTCAGATTTATAAATAAGCTCATTTTTTCTCTCGCCAATAGGTTGCAAATCGAGGTTTTCCACTATTTGTAAGGCCTCGATATTTATAAGTAATCACTGATCCTATCGGAGGGGGATTTTCTCGTTCGTTTAAATTAAAACCCGAACCTATTTTAAATTCTCCCCGATGATTTTTACAAGTTAAAGCGCCCATCACATTTTCAAATTGTCCTTTGCCTTTATGGTGTGCAATGACCGTACATTCTTCATCTTGAGTTATTTTCAATTTTAAAATCCGATTGCTACGTTTTCGTTCATAAGGCGCATTAGGATCTCGTACAACAACGCCTTCCCCCTTCAAAGACTCGATTTGATTAAGAAACTCATATAAATGCGCTTTATCTCTCACTGGGATTTGTTCAATAATTTCAATGTAAGTTGTTGGATGTTCAAGTAAATACGCTTTCAATTTAGCTAAACGATCAAATAAATTGCCCTCTGCATCAGGCACATCAAAAACATATAATTTAAGTTTTTCCCAACCATTGCCTTTAAAGGATTTTGTGATTGATGAAATTTCCTCAAAATGATTTCGCTCACTAAATAATTCACCATCAATGGCAAAAGGCGGAAAATCCTTAGTGAAATAGGCTGGCGGTGATAAACGTTGCCCCTGCCGAGTTAATAATTCCTTTCCATTCCAATAACCGCGTACGCCATCTAACTTTTCAGACATTACCCAACCCTCTATGGGTTGATTGTCGTAAGTATGAAGAAGCATTAAATCTGAGCTAGCTAAAGCGAAAGAGCTCACGAAGAAAAGTAACAAAGTGCGGTAAAATTTCATGATATTTTTGTAAATCTTAGAACTGGTCATTTTTCTCAGAATACGTTTATCTGGAATAATCTAAAAGCACGCAAATTCACTATTACGATCTAAATCGCAAAAATCATTACTTCATCGGAAAAAGATGAATTTTTATTTACGCTAGCGGAGAATGTTTATCTGCTATACAATGCCATCGCGATTTTATTCCCAACAAGGAGCAATCAATGTATTTAGATCAAATCAAAGCAGAACTTGTGGAAGCACAAGATGTGTTAAACAAATTTATTTCTGATGAAAATAACATTAAATTAATTCAAGAAGCGGCATTATTAATTTCGAATAGCTTCAAACAAGGAGGCAAAGTGCTTTCTTGTGGTAATGGCGGTTCGCACTGTGATGCAATGCATTTTGCAGAAGAATTAACGGGTCGTTATCGTGAAAATCGTCCTGGCTACCCCGCTATTGCGATTTCAGATGTAAGCCATTTAAGCTGTGTAAGTAATGATTTTGGTTATGAATATGTCTTTTCACGCTATGTTGAAGCGGTGGGTCAAAAAGGCGATGTGTTATTCGGATTATCGACTTCAGGCAATTCAAAAAACATTTTAAACGCCATTGAAGCTGCAAAAGCAAAAGGCATGAAAGTCATTGCGATGACAGGCAAAGATGGGGGCAAAATGGCTGGATTAGCGGATGTTGAAATCCGTGTACCACATTTCCGTTATGCAGATCGTATTCAAGAAATCCATATCAAAGTCATTCATATTTTAATGATGTTAATTGAATTCGAGATGGCTAAAGAAGCCTAAAGTGCGGTTGATTTCAATCAAATTTTTAAAATCCCAAATTTTTTTGGGATTTTTTATTTACGTCACTTGCATAATTATGCATAAAAATGTAATATTTTTTCATCTTATAAAGCATAGAGAAGAAAAATGGCTATTCGTGTTAAAAATCTCAATTTCTTTTACGGTTCATCACAAGCGTTATTTGATATTAACCTTGAAGCAGAAGAAGGCGATACCGTTGTGTTACTGGGCCCAAGTGGCGCAGGAAAAAGCACATTAATTCGTACATTAAATTTGTTAGAAGTGCCAAAATCTGGCGAATTAAGCATTGCAAACAATGATTTTAATTTATCTAATGCAATGGCAAATCCAAAAGCAATTAGACAACTACGTCAAGATGTAGGAATGGTATTTCAACAATATCATCTTTGGCCTCACTTAACGGTAATTGAAAACCTAATTGAGGCACCAATGAAAGTACGTGGCGTAAGTGAAAATGAAGCCAAAGCAGATGCGATGGAATTATTAAAACGCTTACGTTTAGAACAACTTGCTGATCGCTTTCCATTACATTTGTCAGGTGGTCAGCAACAACGTGTTGCAATCGCCCGCGCGCTGATGATGAAGCCACAAGTTCTGTTATTTGATGAACCAACGGCTGCATTAGATCCAGAAATTACAGCGCAAGTTGTAGATATTATTAAAGAATTACAAGAAACTGGTATTACGCAAGTGATTGTGACCCACGAAGTCAATGTGGCGCAAAAAGTGGCGACAAAAGTCGTTTATATGGAACAAGGTAAAATCGTCGAAATGGGATCGGCTGATTGCTTTGAAAATCCCAAAACGGAACAATTTAAACACTATCTTTCTCACTAGAAAATAAGGAGCTTACGATGAAAAAAACATTATTAACTGCAATTTTATTAGGCGCATCCGTAGCAGCAAGCGCACAAGAACTCACTTTTGCAATGGAACCTAGCTATCCACCATTTGAAACCACAAATGAAAAAGGCGAAATTATCGGATTTGATGTTGATGTGGCGAATGCAATTTGTCAAGAAATTCAAGCAACCTGTAAATTCAAAGGCGAAGCTTTTGATGCACTAATTCCAAATTTAAAAGCAAAACGCTTTGATGCCTCCATTTCCGCTATTGATATTACCGATGCGAGAGCAAAACAGGTTTTATTCTCTGATGCATATTACGATAGCACTGCAAGCTATGTTGCTCTTAAAGGCAAAGCAACATTAGAAAGTGCAAAAAATGTTGGCGTACAAAATGGAACCACATTCCAACAATACACAGTAGCTGAAACCAAACAATATACAACTAAGGCTTACGCGAGCTTACAAAGTGCAATTTTAGACTTAAAGAGCGGTAGAATTGATATGATTTTTGGTGATACCGCAGTACTTGCAGATATGATTAGCAAAGAACCAGAAATGCAATTTGTTGGCGAAAAAGTAGCAAATAAAAAATATTTTGGTAATGGTTTAGGCATTGCGATGCATAAATCAAATAAAGAATTAGTGGAGCAATTAAACAAAGGTTTAGCTGCAATTAAAGCAAATGGTGAATACCAAAAAATCTATGATAAATGGATGACAAAATAATCTATGAGTTATGATTTTCTTTCTTTAATGCTTACCGCAGCCCTAATGACTTTAGGGCTTGCGGTCTGTTCATTAATCCTAGGATTATTTTTAAGCCTAATTTTTGCCGCACTTGAAGCAAATCGTTTTGTTGGCAAGCCGATGACAGTATTTGTGGCATTATTACGTGGCTTACCCGAAATTATTGTTGTATTACTTGTCTATTTTGGTTCTACTGAATTAGTAGAAATGCTAACAGGAGAATACATTGAATTTGGGGCATTTGGCTGCGGTGTATTTGCGCTTTCTCTTATTTTTGCAGCTTATGCATCGCAAACATTACGCGGCGCAATTCAAGCCATACCAAAAGGACAATGGGAATCAGGTGCAGCGTTAGGCTTAAGCAAAAGCTATACGTTCATTCACATTGTTATGCCACAAGTATGGCGTCACGCTTTACCGGGTTTAAGCAACCAATGGCTTGTATTACTAAAAGATACGGCATTGGTTTCATTAATTGGCGTAGATGATTTGATGCGCCAAGCGGATCTGATTAATACCAATACACATCAACCCTTTACTTGGTACGGTATTGCTGCGTTAATTTATTTAGCGGTGACATTAATTAGCCAAGTTGGTATTCGAAAATTAGAGCTGCGTTTTACTCGTTTTGAAAGAGGCGTGAAATAATGTTTCAAGAATATTTAACTGTGATCGCACAAGGGATCCCAACGAGTTTACTCCTCACTGTGGTATCCTTACTGATCGCTTTCTTTTTAGCCTTATTTCTTACTTTTTTACTTTCAATGGAAAATAAATGGATAAAAAGTGCGGTCAATTTATACCTTACTTTATTCACAGGCACGCCACTGTTAGTACAGTTCTTTTTAATTTATGCCGGGCCCGGTCAATTCCAATGGATTATTGACAGCCCATTATGGTTTTTCTTATCCAATGCATGGTTCTGTGCCGCATTAGCTTTAGCACTAAACAGCGCAGCTTATTCCACCCAATTATTTCATGGTGCAGTAAAAGCCATTCATAAAGGACAATGGGAAAGTTGTGCAGCGTTAGGGTTAAGCCGATTACAGACACTCAAAATCTTAATTCCCTACGCATTAAAACGCGCATTGCCGTCTTACAGTAACGAAATTATTTTGGTATTTAAAGGCACGGCGTTAGCTTCCACCATTACCATTATGGATATTATGGGCTATGCTCGCCAACTTTATGGTACAGAATATGATGCACTGACAATTTACGGCATTGCGGGTGGTATCTATTTAATTATCACAGGCATTGCGACTTTATTACTACGTAAATTAGAGAAAAAAGTATTGGCATTTGAACGTTTTGAACCAAGCAAAGCATAAAGTGCGGTAAAATTTTTAATGATTTTTAAATCCCAACCTAGGTTGGGATTTTTTATATTTTAATGTGATAGTTTTCTCAAAAAGCTATTGAAAAATAAGATTTCCGAGAATTTTAACCGCACTTTTAGTCAACTATTTTCTACTCCGCCCTAAAACGAATAACGGTGATCGCCTTAGACGATCACCGTTAAATTAAAGTGTTTTATAAAAAAGATTTTTGTATTCTAAAAATTAGAATCCGTAACCCACACCAACTTTTGCACCATAGTTATTAACTTTGGTACTATCAAAATTACCTAAACGATTGTACTCAATCCCACCATTAGCGTACCAGTTACCATCTAACTTATATTTTGCACCTGCTACAACACCATAGCCGAGCTTAATTTCTGAAGAACTTCTATATGGTTGGTTAGCTCTGTTATCATATTTAAACTGGTTAGCTGCAACACGAGCACCTACATAAGGTTGCACTTTAGAATTCGTGTCAAAATCATATAATACTGAGGCTCCTAAACCGTGAATTTTCGCACCATCAACTTTTCCGTGATGAGTATAATCACCCGCAACACGCGTATTTCCTACTTTATAACCCACGGATACGCGAGGTTCAACTCTTGTATTGTTACTACCATTGGCTTTGGTTCGAGATAAACCGACATCGCCCTCAGCATAGATATTCGCATTTGCAACAGAAGCAAAGGCAAATGCACCAACAATAACTGCTAATAAAGATTTTTTCATTGGATAACTCCTTTATTTATTGAATAAACTGGAAAAATATATCACAAAAATTATTCTTCATCATCGACAAAAATTAATTTTCCCTTACATTTTCTACATAAATATTCAATCTTTTCTTTTACTATTCTATTATGACGACGAATAGTTAGAAAATGGGTTTGGCAAGCACAACGATATTCAAAGGTTTTACCTTGCACATTTTTTATATCAAATTGATGGCAAGTATCCGCAGAAAGCTTAAAAATTTCATTCATTACAAGCTGCCACTCTTTCCCGTGTGGTTTTACGCGACCAAACATTTGATACACAATCAAATGCGCAAGCTCATGTGGCACGACTTGTCGAATAAATTCATCCGTATTTTCTTGCAATAAAGTGCGGTTAAATTTTATTTCATTTTTTTGTAGGTAAGCCACGCCTGCCTTTATACCACGTAACTCATAATTTACCTCTGGCATTGTAAATTTTCGCTTAAAATAAGCCTCTGCAAGCTGCAAAGACTGATTCAATTTACGTTGCACTTGCATTTTTAAATGACGAAATGGAATGAGTAATATTGATGTCATCGGTAAAAGCAAAAACCGCTAGATAAGCGGCTTTTATATGATAGAATGATCAGTGGCTGGTCAGGTGTTGTCATTACCTGACTGGGGGGTCAGGTAATGCAATCATCTCGATCAGTTTGTTTTAACACTGATTGGGAGACAAAATTGATGAAAATTATCTTTATAATCGTCATCATATTTATTGTGTTACTGTATAGCTCGCCAGCTTGGTAACACTTATCAGTCAAGGCAACAAGAAACCTTGTTGCCTTTCCAATATAATCCTTTCAAACTAAAAATTCAAGCCTATTATTTTAAACCTGCTGCAATACGCAATTCTGCTGCACGATCCACTTTTTCCCAAGGGAATTGCTCACGACCGAAATGACCATAAGCTGCCGTTTCACGATAGATTGGTTGGATTAAATCTAACATTTTAATTAAGCCATAAGGACGTAAATCAAAGAATTCACGAACTAATGACACTAATAATTCATTCGCAACTTTTCCAGTTCCAAAGGTTTCAACCATGATTGATGTTGGATCAGCCACACCAATCGCATAAGAAAGTTGAATTTCACAACGATCTGCAAGACCTGCTGCCACAATATTTTTTGCGACATATCGTGCAGCATAAGCTGCTGAACGGTCAACTTTAGATGGATCTTTTCCTGAGAATGCGCCACCACCGTGACGAGCGGCACCACCGTAAGTATCCACGATAATTTTACGACCAGTTAAACCACAATCCCCCATCGGTCCACCAATAACAAAACGGCCAGTCGGGTTAATGAAGAATTTTGTTTCTTTAGAAAGCCATTCACTTGGTAATACAGGTTTGATAATTTCTTCCATCACACCTTCGTGTAAGTCTTTTTGGCTAATCTCTTCAGAATGTTGAGTAGAAAGCACAACCGCATCCACACCAACAATTTTATTATCTTCATATTTTAACGTTACTTGGCTTTTCGCATCTGGGCGTAACCATGCTAATTTACCGCTTTTACGCACTTCAGCTTGTTTTTCCATTAAGCGATGTGCATAAGTAATAGCTGCAGGCATTAATACATCCGTTTCATTGGTGGCATAACCAAACATAATACCTTGGTCTCCTGCGCCTTGATCTAATGGATTTTCACGATCAACACCTTGATTAATATCTGCAGATTGTTTACCAATCGCATTAAGCACCGCACAAGAATGGCCATCAAAACCCATTTCAGAATGTTCATAACCAATATCACAAATCACTTTACGGGTTAAATTCTCAATATCAACCCAAGCAGAGGTTGTGATTTCCCCACCCACCAATGCCATACCGGTTTTTACGTAGGTCTCACAAGCTACTCGTGCTTTTGGATCTTGTTTTAGGATTTCATCAAGTACTGCATCAGAAATTTGATCGGCAATTTTATCTGGATGCCCTTCAGAGACTGATTCGGATGTAAATAAATAGCTAGACATATTTTCTCTCTTTTTCTTTTAAATTTGGATGTATTGACGTATAGACGTCTATAATACGTATTTTTGCTTAATAAGCAAGCGCTATTATTGATTAATCACAGCAGGAATAGTCAACCAATTACACAAAATTTGCTCACCGAAGTCTGACATATAAGACTCAGGATGAAACTGAACGCCATAAATTGGTAACGATTTATGCTGCATAGCCATTACCACGCCTTCATCGCAAAGTGCGGTAACTTCTAGGCAACGAGGAAAATCTTTTTTCTGTACTCCCCAAGAATGATATAGCCCGATATTAAATTCGCTTGGAAGGCTAAAAAATAATGGAGAATTTGACCGCACTTTTAAAATTCGTTTCTGGCCATGACGGACTTTCTGTAAGTTATACAATGTACCACCAAAAAATTCACATAAGGTTTGATGCCCTAAACACACACCTAAAATAGATTTTTGCTGATAATATTTTTCCAACATAGAAAAAAGTTGTGGATAAGCTCGTGGTACATCAGGCCCCGGCGAAATCAATATATGACTATATTTTTCCGCTGTACTTTCCTTTAAATCTTCCACATTCAAAACATCATAAGGCACATTTAATTTCCGAATTAAATCTACCAAGTTAAAAGTAAAAGAATCGTGATTATTAATGATGAGTAATTTCATAACCGTTCGGCATTCATTATAATGCGGGCAATTTTACGCAAAATGGCACAAAGCACAATGCAACATTTCATTGAACAGGCTAATCATTATGGCAAACAACGCACGCCATTTTTCTTTCTCATTGATTTTGAAAAAGAAAAACCATTGATTTGTCCTCTCGAAAATTCTGCACAACAAGGCATTTATTTTGATATTTTAGGGAAAAGAAATTGCACGATTTCTCCACAACCTCTCCCTCTTAATTTTACCAAACATCCAATGCCCTTCTCGCGTTATCAACAAGGTTTTGAACTTGTTCAAAGTGAATTACAAAAAGGCAATTCTTATTTATTAAATCTCACCTACCCCACTGAAATTTCAGGTAATCTGTCACTTGAACAGATTTTTCATCAAACAAATGCACCTTATAAATTGTGGTTACAGGATCAATTTGTTTGCTTCTCACCAGAATGTTTTGTCAATATTCATGACAACAGCATTTTTACTTATCCCATGAAAGGGACAATTAATTCGTCTCTGCCCGATGCAGAAAATCAGTTACTCACAAATGAAAAAGAACAGCGCGAACATTACACGATTGTTGATTTGATGCGTAATGATTTATCCATGGTGGCAGAAAACATTCGGGTGAAAAAATTTCGTTATATCGATCGCATCAAAACACAAAAAAGCGAAATACTGCAAACCAGTTCTGAAATTTACGGAAAATTGAATGAAAACTGGCAAAATCAAATTGGGGATATTTTAGCGACACTCTTGCCTGCCGGTTCCATTAGTGGCGCACCAAAAGAAAAAACCACACAAATTATTCAACAAGCAGAAAAACAAAAACGCGATTATTACACAGGAATTTTTGGCATATTTGATGGTAAAACACTACAAAGTGCGGTGGCAATTCGATTTATTTCTCAAGTAGATGAAAAATTTTATTTTCATAGTGGAGGTGGAATTACCATTCATAGCAATGTGCAAGATGAATATGAAGAATTGTTAGAAAAAATCTATTTACCGATTGAAGGTGCTGATTAATGTATCCTCTATTTGAAACCCTTTGTATTGAAAACGGGAAAATTCAAAATATCGATTTACACCAAACACGGTATGAACGTAGTTTACGTGAATATTATGGCAAAAGTGCGGTGAAAATTTTTAATCTTTTTTCACTCATTCAACTTCCTACGCCCTTACAAAATCGATTAGTTCGCTGCCGCATTGATTACAATGCCAAAACCACACAAATTCAATATTTTGAATACCATCGAAAAATTTACCGCACTTTTCAACCTGTAATTTTTGACGATATCGAATATGGATTGAAATATTCTGATCGCAGTTTAATTAATACATTATTTGCTCAACGAGGCACTTGTGATGAAATTATTATTATCAAAAATGGAAAAGTGACAGATTGTTCCATTGGTAATTTAATTTTCCGCCAAGGGGAAAAATGGTACACACCAGATACTCCATTGCTTTTAGGCACACAACGAGAAAAATTATTACAAGAGGGGAAAATTCAAGAAAGCACAATATTCCAAGAAGATATTGTCAATTTTGATGAAATTAAAATCATTAACGCAATGAATAGCTTATAAAAAATAAGCCGACTGATTCAGCCGGCTATTTCATTACAATTATTTTTCAGAATTTTTCAATAATTCCGCATGCGCTTTTTTCTGACTTTTCATTTTCGCACTGATCTCTCGACGTTGCGTAGAAAGCTCTGCATTGCGAATCGTATAATCATCAACACGACCTTCATAGTCATCACGCATACTTTCAATAATTCCACGCACCTCTTCGATGGTCATATCATCACGAATGTATTGATTTAAGTTATCTAACAATAATACGCGTTTTTGATTGTCACGGATTTTACGATTATTGTCTTCCATATCGCGCTTAATTTTGTTTTTCGAACGATACATACGCACGTATTCCAACACCTCTTGGAAAGATTGCTTGTTTACAGTTTCCATAATGACTCTCTTTTAGTAAGAAAATTGATGGCGGTAATGTAGCCTCTTTTTGGTAATTCGTCAAAAGCTGAAAGTAAATTTTGTGAGTCAGCTCAAAAAAATTTTTTATTTACCGAAAAACCGTTGATTCTCTGCTTTTGTAGTGATAAAACAGATCCAACTATCTACAAAAATAAGGAAACACAATGTCACAAGTCTTTAATTTTAGCGCTGGCCCAGCGATGATTTTTCCAGAAGTACTACAAAAAGCACAAGGTGAACTGACAAACTGGCTCAATCAAGGTGTGTCCGTGATGGAAGTAAGCCATCGCGGCAAATATTTCATGGAACTTATTGCACAAGCAGAAAAAGATCTACGTGAGGTTTACAATATTCCTGATAACTATCGCGTACTTTTCCTACAAGGTGGTGCTCGCGGTCAATTTTCAGCAATTCCGATGAACTTAATCGGTAAAAAAGGCAAAGCCCTTTATTTAAATAGTGGGCATTGGTCAGCGACAGCAGCAAAAGAAGCAAAAAATTTTGCAGAAATTGATGAAATCAGTATCGTAGAAAATGGCGAACAGACTCGAATTACCGATCTTGATTTTAGCCATATCGCTGATCAATATGACTACGTTCATTATTGTCCAAACGAAACCATCAGTGGTGTGGAGATTTTTGATGTACCAAATGTGGGCGATGCCGTATTGGTCGCAGATATGTCTTCAAATATTCTTTCACGCCAAATCGATATCAGTAAATTTGGTGTAATTTATGCGGGCGCCCAAAAAAATCTTGGCCCTGCGGGCATTACATTAGTCATTATTCGTGATGATTTAATCGGTAATGCACGTAAAGAAACCCCATCTATTTGGAATTATGCAACTCAACGTGATGCAGACTCAATGATTAATACACCACCAACATTTGCTTGGTATTTATGTTCCCTCGTATTTAAACATCTTAAAGAGATAGGGGGCTTAACTGCGATCGCAAAACGTAATGCGTTAAAAGCACAAACGCTTTATGATTATATTGATTCGAGCAAACTTTACCGCAATGTGGTAGCAAAAGAAAACCGCTCAACAATGAATGTTACTTTCATTACAGGCAATTCTGAATTAGATGCAAAATTTGTCGCAGAATCTACTGCTGCGGGCTTACAAGCCTTGAAAGGTCACAAGATTTTAGGTGGAATGCGTGCGTCTATTTACAATGCAATGCCACAAGAAGGCGTTGAGGCACTCATTTCATTTATGAAAAAATTTGAAGCTGAAAATCTTCCTCAATAGTTAAAGAACATTTTCAATGGGCGTATTCACTACGCCCAAATTTACTTGAAAATTCATCCTAATCCACATCAATATTTTCAAATAACACTATGCAGTACATAAATATTGCCAATCGTGGCGTACAATCCTTATCACCTTATCAAGCAGGTAAACCGATTGAAGAATTAGAACGAGAACTTGGCATTTCCAATATCGTTAAACTGGCCTCAAACGAAAACCCATTTGGTTTTCCAGAAAGTGCAAAAAAAGCAATTTTCGAACAATTAGATAAACTGACTCGTTATCCAGATGCGAATGGCTTTGAACTAAAACAAACTATTGCAAGAAAATTTGGTGTTCAACCAAATCAAATTACGCTCGGTAATGGCTCAAATGATTTATTAGAACTTTTTGCTCACACTTTCGCAACCGAAGGCGATGAAATCATTTATTCACAATATGCCTTTATTGTTTATCCTTTAGTAACTAAAGCGATTAATGCAGTTGCAAAAGAAATTCCGGCTAAAAATTGGGGGCACGATTTACAAGGATTTTTGACCGCACTTTCTAATAAAACAAAGCTCATTTACATTGCTAATCCCAATAATCCAACGGGTAATTTTTTAACGTCACAAGAAATTGAAGATTTTTTAGCAAAAGTTCCCCAAAATGTAATCGTGGTATTAGATGAAGCCTATACTGAATTTACCAGATCTGAAGAACGAGTAGACTCTTTCAGTTTATTAAAAAAATATTCAAATTTAATTATTTCACGTTCTCTTTCTAAAGCCTATGGCTTAGCGGGTTTACGCATTGGTTATGCGGTATCTAATTCTGAAATCGCAGATTTATTAAATCGAGTTCGACAACCATTTAACTGTAATTCTTTGGCATTAACCGCTGCGGTTGCCGTAATGAATGATGATGAATTTGTTGAGAAAGTCGCTGAAAATAATCGAGTAGAAATGAGACGTTACGAAGAGTTCTGCCAACATCATCAATTAGAATATATTCCTTCCAAAGGAAATTTTATAACGATTGATTTCAAACAACCTGCTGCCCCAATTTATGATGCATTATTACATGAAGGCGTAATTGTTCGCCCAATTGCTGGTTATGGCATGCCGAATCATTTGCGTATAAGTATTGGTTTACCTGAAGAAAACGATAAATTTTTCACCGCACTTTCTAAGGTATTAAAACTTGCCTAGACTATGTGTTCAATAAAAACAATTTATTTGTATAAAAAACCCGCTATAAGCGGGTTTCATTTTTCTAATGTAATTAAGCGTGTTTTGCTGCAACTTCAGCTAATAAAGTTTGTAATTCACCAGATTGATACATCTCTAAAATGATATCACAACCACCAATTAATTCTCCCTCTACCCATAATTGGGGGAAAGTTGGCCAGTTTGCATATGCTGGTAATTCAGCACGAATATCTGGATGTTGCAAAATATCTACATAACCAAAAGGTACTTTACAATTCATCAATGCTTCAGATGCACGGGCAGAAAAACCACAAGATGGTAATTTTGGTGAACCTTTCATATAAATAAGAATTGGATTTTCACTAATTTGCTTTTTGATTTTGTCTAAGGTTTCCATAATGTTCCCTATAAATAAATGAAAGCCGCATTCTATCATAAGTTAAAACTTGATTGAAATGCTTGGTTTTAGATTCATATAAGACAAAAGGCCTAAACCGAAGTTTAAGCCTTTTGCTGTATTTAATCTTTCGTTAAACGAATACTAAAATTATTTAGTACCGTTAACTGCGATTTCTACACGACGGTCTGGAGCAAGACATGCGATAAGCGCTTTACGACCTTTAACTTGGTCACAAGTTGCGCCAGTCACTGGGTTTGCTTTACCATAACCAGTTGCAGAGATTGCATCTGCAGAAACACCTTTAGCAACGAAGTAGTTAGCTACAGTGTCAGCACGACGTTGAGAAAGTTTTAAGTTACCAGCATCAGAACCGATACGGTCGGTGTAACCAGCAACAGCTACTTTAGCGTTGTTAACTTGTGCGATTTCACCGTAGATACCATCTAAAGCTGCTTGAGCTTGTGGTTTTAAGTTTGCTTTACCGAATGCGAAAGTCACATCAGAGTTTAAGTTGAAAGTTTTGCTTACAACTTCAGGTGCTGCTACAACTGGCGCTGCGCCTTGACCGAAGCGGTAAGAAATACCTGCATTGATAGAACCAATCCAAGGGTTGTAGTCAATTGCGCTATTTGGTTCACCTTGAGTGCGTAATTTACCTACGCGAGTTAGCCATTGGTATTCTAAACGAACTGCTAATTCTGGTAATACTGCATATTCTGCACCCACTGCAAATAAACCAGAGGTACGTAAGCTATGGCGACCAGCTTCATGATCACGAGAGCCATCTGGATCGTAGAATTTATAGTCAGAACGAACTAAAGCAACACCTGCTTTACCATAAACATCTAAACCTTCTAACACTTCATAGCTGCCTTTTAAGCTTAAGTGAGCACCGTGGTTAGTGTGTTTTGCTGCTACTTTACCAGCATCTTTGAATTTAACACGACCGAAATCATCGTAACCTAATTCAACCGCTAAACCTAAGTTATCACGATTTAAGATTTGGTAACCACCAAATACACCGTAAGTGAAAGAATTACGGTGATAACCCTCATTATTTTCACGAGCTTGAGCACGAATGCCATCATGGAAAGATGCTTGACCAGCTTTAACACCTGCATAGAAAGTGTTTTCTTGTGGAGCTGCTTGAGCTACTGAAGCAGCTGCTAAACCAGCAACTACTAATGCGATTGCAGTTTTTTTCATTTTGATGTCCTCTATTTAGTCATCGAATAGTAATAAAAAAGTGTCCTTGTTTATACTGAACTTTTAATTAAAGTTACATTCTAAACAGTCGCTTAACTAGGGTTTTGAATTTGCCCTACTTTTTACCTTTTGACAAATTCAATTCCTTTGTTTACGCCAAAGGAACGTTCAAAAGTGCGCCTATTATCCTATAAAAATTGAAAAGATCAAATTCTTTTGAACTTTTTGTTTATTTTTTTATCCAAAAATACTCTTTTCTTGACTAATTTACTCCATAAAAAGCTTCTTAAAAACGCTCAAAATCTAATTCGACATTATTCGCACCTTAAGATATTATCGAGAACACCCAGCTATTTATGTCTTTAAATGAGTTAAATGCTATGTTGCCAAGTCTAAATCGCACTCCACAAATTGAACAAGATGTCCTTAACTATCTCCAAGCACTTAAAAAACAACATTTTGAAGGAGATATCGCTACAAATTATGCAGATAGATTAAGTCTTGCTACGGATAACAGCGTTTACCAACAACTTCCACAAGCGATTCTTTTTCCGAAAACTGTCGCTGATATAGTACGTATAACAAAATTAGCAAATTTACCTGAATATCAATCGATCACCTTTACGCCTCGTGGTGGTGGTACGGGGACCAATGGACAATCCATTAATAACAATATAATAGTGGATCTCTCTCGTCATATGACTGCTATTTTAGAACTCAATGTAAAAGAACGTTGGGTTCGAGTACAAGCAGGCGTTGTAAAAGATCAACTTAATCAATTTTTAAAACCACATGGTTTATTCTTTGCCCCAGAGCTATCCACCAGCAACCGAGCGACTTTAGGTGGAATGATTAACACCGATGCCTCTGGGCAAGGTTCATTGCAATACGGTAAAACCTCTAATCACGTTTTGGCATTACGCGCAGTATTAATGAACGGTGAGATTTTAGATACAAGTGCGGTCAATTCTGTTGATGTTTTAGAAAACATCGATGCGCTTGAATTAAGTGATAGTAGCAAAAGACTCCATCAAACAATCGCGCAACACTGCAAAGAAAAAAGAATGGCAATCATTAAAGATCTGCCACAACTTAACCGTTTTTTAACAGGATACGATCTGAAAAATGTATTCAATGAAGATGAAAGTAAATTTAATCTAACAAGGATTCTCACTGGTTCTGAAGGTTCTCTCGCATTTATTTGCGAAGCCAAACTCAATCTTCTGCCAATTCCTCAGTATCGCACGCTCATCAATATTAAATATCGTTCTTTTAATGCGGCATTACGCAATGCACCTTTTATGGTGAAAGCCAATGCGCTTTCTGTGGAAACCGTTGATTCCAAAGTCTTAAACCTCGCCAAACAAGATATTATTTGGCACTCGGTGAATGAACTTCTTACAGAAGATGAAACGGATCCAATTCTTGGTTTAAATATTGTGGAATTTGCTGGTAATAATCAAGAAAAAATAGACCGCCAAGTTACCGCACTTTGTCGCTCACTTGATGAAAAAATCGAACACAACCAAGATCACATTATTGGCTATCAAGTTTGCTCAGATTTACCTTCTATTGAGCGTATTTATGCAATGCGAAAAAAAGCAGTGGGCTTACTGGGTAATGCAAAAGGTGCTGCCAAACCGATTCCTTTCGTGGAAGATACTTGTGTCCCCCCAGAAAATCTTGCGGATTACATCAGTGAATTTCGCGCTTTATTAGACAAACACAATTTACAATATGGCATGTTTGGTCACGTGGATGCTGGCGTGTTGCACGTTCGCCCTGCGCTTGATTTATGCGACAAAGAACAAGTGAAATTATTCAAACAAATTTCAGATGAAGTAGCAGAACTTACGATTAAATATGGTGGATTACTCTGGGGAGAGCATGGAAAAGGCGTGCGTTCCCATTACGGCGAAAAATTCTTTACGCCAGAACTCTGGCACGAACTTCGTTATATCAAAACCTTATTCGATCCGAACAATCGCTTAAATCCCGGCAAAATCTGTACGCCTTTAGATTCCAAAGAGGAACTTTATTCTATTCTTTCGCCTATGCGGGCTGATAACGATCGTCAAATTCCGATCCAAATGCGCGATGAATTTAAGGGTGCGATGAACTGCAATGGAAACGGTTTATGTTTCAATTTTGATGAACACAGCATTATGTGCCCATCGATGAAAGTCAGTAAAAACCGTGTATTTTCGCCGAAAGGTCGCGCAGCCATGGTTAGAGAATGGCTTCGATTGATGGCAAATGAAAATGTTTCGCCCGAACAATTAGACTTCCGTAAAACAGAAATAAAATTAACCGCACTTGTAAAAAGACTGAGCAATACGGTTCAAAAATGGCGAGGCGATTATGATTTTTCTCACGAAGTGAAAGCTGCAATGGACACTTGCCTTGCTTGTAAAGCCTGTGCAAGCCAATGCCCGATAAAAATCGATGTACCAAGTTTCCGTGCGAAATTCTTTCATTTTTATCACAACCGCTACTTACGTCCAGTAAAAGATCACATTGTGGCAAATTTAGAAATCGCAGCGCCTTATATGGCAAAACAAGCAAAATTCTTTAATTATTTTACCAAGCTAAAAGTCACGCAAACATTAGTGGAAAAAACGCTAGGTATGACCGATTTACCCTTGCTTTCTGAACCCAATTTGCAACAACAGCTGGTGGAAATTCATTATCAAGACAAATCCTTGGAAGAATTGGAAGACCTAAGTGCGGTAGAAAAAAACGATGTTTTATTTATTGTGCAAGATCCTTATACCTCTTACTATGATGCGAAAGTGGTTCGCGATTTTGTTATGCTTACGCAAAAATTAGGCTTTAAACCAATTCTGTTGCCATTTAAACCAAACGGCAAAGCAATGCACATTAAAGGCTTCTTAAAACGCTTTAGCAAAACAGCACAAAACCAAGCTGAGTTTTTAAATAGAATGGCAAAATTAGGCATTCCGCTTGTAGGCGTTGATCCAGCCATCGTACTGTCTTATCGAGATGAATACAAAGAAGCACTACAAGAAAAACGGGGCGATTTTCACGTTCTCACCGCACACGAATGGTTAAAACAAAGATTACAAAATACGGCATTACAAGATAAACTGAAAAACATCGCCAAAACTGACCGCACTTCCGATTGGTATTTATTCCCGCATTGTACAGAATCTACTTTTATGCCGAATAGTCCAAAAGAATGGCAAGAAATTTTTGGAAGATTTGGACAACAACTTACTGTAGAAAAAGTAGGATGTTGTGGTATGGCTGGTGTATTTGGGCATGAAGTGCAAAATCAAAAAATGAGCCGAGAAATCTACGATGTATCGTGGCATAAAAAACTGTATGGAAAAGATCCGCACTTTTGTTTAGCTACCGGTTATTCTTGCCGCAGTCAGGTAAAACGTTATGAACATGTGGTGCTAAAACACCCTGTGCAGGCCTTACTTGAGATATTTAAATAAAGAATGATAACTTGCCTTCCCCTGCTTGCGGGGGAAGGTGCCTGAAGGGCGGAAGGGGGATATAGGGATATAAGGATATGCGAAATAAAAATAAACGATTAGCCCAATATGCTACAGAATTAAGACATAATATGACAGATGCAGAGTATGCACTATGGTACCATTTGAGAAATAAACTCTTTTGTGGTATCCGTTTTAATAGACAGGTTATTATTGGTCATTACATTGTGGATTTTTGCAGTAGAAAATTAAAACTTGTTATTGAATTAGATGGCATTCAGCACGTAGAACAAGAACAATATGATTTAGAAAGAACAAAATTCTTAACAGCACAAGGCTATAAAGTTATTCGGTTTTGGAATGATGAAGTACTAAAAAACATAGATAATGTACTTGAGGCAATTTATGTTGAAATTGAGCATTTATCCCCCCTCAGCCTTCGGCAGCTCCCCCCATAAATGGGTGGAGCCAAGATTAGAAGTTATAAAATAAATAATGATAACTTACCTTCCCCTGCTTGCGGGGGAAGATGCCCGAAGGGCGGAAGGGGGGATATAGAGATATGCGAAATAAAATTTTGGAATGATGAAATATTAAAAAAGGGGCTGTACTAGATAACTAGATCTAAATCCCCTTAACTAATTGTTTTAAAATGGAAATTTGAGATTTTATTTCACTGTTGTTAAAACGCCATTCACATTCCTTTAAATATAGCTCAAAATGCTCTT
>NZ_QQJW01000017.1:0-28913 GCF_003493685.1 Haemophilus haemolyticus | reverse complement strand
GTTTTTATGGTCGGGAATTTAACAGTAGAGAAGAGATAGTTGATGCCGTCAGGGATTATTTGGATTACTATAACCACCGACGGATTCAACTAAAATTAAAAGGACTGAGTCCGATACAATATCGAAAACAATCCTTTAAATAACAGTCTAACTTTTTGGGGTCAGATCAAAAAACTCAACAAATTTTCACCGCTCTTTTTTATCTGGCTTTTTCCCCTTTCGACACCTAAAATAATCGCCATAAAATCTCTCTTTATTCAGTTTCCAAAACAGGTAATGACATGACTTCTGAAGAAAATTTCCAACAGCTGATGCATAAGGCTATGTTTGTTTATTTGCAAGGGTTCACGCGTTTTGGAAATGAAAAGCTACATAATAACCTACACTTATGTAGCTTTTATAGCTGAGGGGGCAAATTATCTCAGAGATGTTTGAGTGAAATACCCAATAGAATTGTCTATGATATCTGGGTATTTTGACCAATCAATGTTGAGTATAAACTTACTTTTACACTTTTCAAGACATCTATTCGTTTTTAGTCTTAAGTTTCTATTCACCTTTGTATCATCATCTACTTTAGCTTGTAGATACGATTTAACCGCTAGAGGAATACTTTTCTCCTCTTTTATATAAGGAAGGAAATCCTTAAATTGAGAGGCGATTTTATTTCTTCTATAAATGAGAATTCTACTGAATGGGTTTTCTAGCATTGAAACCTCCGATAGAAAAAGTGGTTGTTGATATGGCGGTTTTATTCTTAATTCTAAGCGAGTAATGCTCCGCTTAATATGTTCTCTCTTAACTATAAGGTTATTTTGGTAAACATCTTCAACTTCTTGAAATTTTAGTTTCTCATATACTAAAAGGTAAGAACTAGAACGTTGAGAACCAATAGCATAATTGTTCTTACAATCATCTTCGTTACCTAAGAAATTCCGCCCTGTTCTAGCATTAGGAATAGAGAAGTAATAATTTCTTAGAAATCGCTTGCTGTGTACATCAAGGGTAAGATCGATTCGAGTTACTCTACTAGTTTGTAACAGCATATCAATAACCTCTACCCCAATATGTTTCTTCAGCCATTTGATCACATTAGGTATGTCTCTATTTTTTGCATATTGTGGAGATAACTCAAATCTAACTCTAGGCTCATTAAGTTTTCTTGGGAAATCGTAAGATAATAGCAGATAAAAATCAGGATTTTTCATCGAAGTAATTTTTATACCACAGCGGTAATGTTTAACTTTTATACTACATATCTCATATTTTCCAGATCTAACCTGCTTTAACTTATCAAATTTTTTGTATACACCCCAGAATTCTTCAGCTGGTATTATTTTTGATACAAAAGATAGCTTATCAATTCCCATATAAATAGGGTATTTTTTGAAAGTACCTACACAGATAAAGTTATTCTTTCTATAAATAGCATTTCTGTTTACAAGAATGGTATTTTTCATAGCTAATTTCCTATTGAGTTGTTGTATTATTTAATAAATATGCTTGTAACGTGCTAATAGAGTGATTGGAACTTGAATTACATGCACATCCTCTATTTACAATCCATTCATCAATTTCCGTTTCTAACCACGCAACAGCTCTCAATGACAGTTTCTTTGGTGGTGGAAAATCAGATGTTTTGATTAGTCGGTATATAGTTGATTTGGATAACGTTGTTTTTGCCATTACTTGGCTTAGTTTGATTAGTTTCATAAAAACCTCATTTATTACCAAAAGGCGGAATTACCCTTTGCGAGGTTTCCTTTACAGAAGTGAATATTTAGCTATTTTTAGCTCTTAAACTGGCTGACAGTCAGTTATAAATAGCCTAAAATAACTGACTGTCAGTTTTATTAATTTAGTTGCTGACTGTCAGTTGGTTTAAGGAAGAAAAGTGAGTACGAATTTTATTGGACAAACAAGAAAGCAAAAGAGAAATTGTGAAGAGCAACAGCGTAGAAGGAAATCAATCAAGGAACGCTTTCCCAAGACGGTTACATTCCATACTTATGAGGATATTGATGAAAAAATAGCAAGAAGACAGATGAAGATAGCAAAAGCCTTTGAAATAGTAGGAGAAAAGATAAGACAAGCGGAAGTAAAATCTTTAGCTATTACTTATTATATTTATATTCACGCAAGAAAAGAAAAATTAAGAATATTGCGTCAAATCTATAGATATGCAGGTGAGGAAAATATGACTTTAGATAAATTACTTAAGTTGTTAGATAAAAATGTTCCCCTGAAAAAAGAGAAATGGAATCGAGAAATCCTACTTGCTTATTTATTCTTTAGGGATGAAAGAGATAAAAAATAGTGAACTAGGTAAAATTTCAGAGATTTTTACGCTATTTGTACCACAACTATCAAAAAGAACTAATTTTTCGTTATCGTAACTTTTTATCAAACTCCAATGATAGTTAGTCGAGAATAATACTATTGAGTTAGATTGGCTTTCTAGATGAGAAGATATAAGTAAGGGAATTTTTGAGTGTCTTCTTATGTTAGGGTAGTCTATTCTTATTTGCTTATGTATTTTAGCGGTATGATTTAATAAATACTTCATTTGGTGAAGATCCAATCCACTCGTGAGTAGATCATAAATACCCCAGTTATTCATATAAGCTAAAAGTAGCTCGTGAAATAATGGTTTTCGCTTAATTTTCTTATTTGATACGAAATAGACTGCATTTACTATGCTATAAATTCCGCATAAACAGTCTAATTCCCCCTGTTGCAATGCTTTCATGCAAAATAAAAATATGTTTATATATCAATATTTTAACATGTTTTTTAGCATCTACAAAATAGTCTCAAGGAAGACTAAAAGACCACGTTTTTTGTCCGCACTTAACCTATCTAAATGAGCATAAAGTCTATTTCTAATACGATCTTCTGAAACAGGAATAAATTTCTGTTTATCATTAATTTTTTGATCTGATATGCAATCTATAAAAAACCAACTAATTTCGGTATTCAATGCTGCGGCAATTTCGACTAGATGTGCAACATTAATCTTATTTTCACCTCGCTCATAACGAGAAAGTTGCTGTTGTGCGATGCCAATTTGCTCCGATAGCACGGAGGCACTTAATCCAAGCTCTTTACGCTTTTGCTGAATCCGCTTTCCTATCAATCTATCGGTTTCTGTTACTGAAAGTTTCGACATTACCTAGCCTTAAAATCATCTTTTATAGCTATTTTGTAACTGTTTTACTCCTTTAAAAATATCGGTTATAGTATCTTTAAATAATTTTACCTATTTAAGGATTTATTTATGCAACATTCATTTACATTAATTCATTGGTATGGACCTTTTGAGCTTTCTGAAGTGATTGAATCAGATTGGGGAAAAGAGAGAGGGCTCTATTTATTCACAGGCAAACGAAAAGAAGATACAGAAAGCCAAATTCAGTATTGTGGTATTGCAGTACAATCCTATGCTTCTCGATTTAAAGCACACCATAAATACTGGAAAATTGAGAATGAGAAGAAAGTTTGGTTAGGATTAATTGAGTCTACACCTTATCCAAATATGAATGGAGCTTATTTAGCTTACCTGAAAGAGCCTGAACGTTTACTGACATATTATCTACAAGCTCCATTAAATAGCAAAAATCGTACTTTACAACCAAGACCTATGACTGTGATTAATTATTGGTTTGATAAAAATGGAACTCTTAGACAAAAACGAAACCATGTTGCTCAACAAAATATGCCAAGCGTAGTATCCTGGGATGGTGAACAATGGCATTTAGGCGATCTAAAAATTTATCTAGATGAAGAGGAATAATTAGCTATGCAATTAGATGATATGGATATTACTTGTGAATATCTAGAGTATTTAGATGATAGTAATCAATCATATTGGGGAGAATCCCTACCTTGTTGGGTTAAATATAATAGTAAAACAAATATATTGAGTATCAAGTTTGAATACGAACAAGAAGAAAATGAACCTACAACTTATGTGTGGTTTAGCGGTGCAGTTAATACTTTTACTAATCCCTATACAGTTGAGTTAGTATCAAATAAACCTGATGTAACAAAAGAAACCATATGGCTAGAAATAATGAATGATGATGAAGATTGGTATTTTGAAGGTTTAATTACTGATCCTTATACAGAAAATATTGAAGGCATATTGATAAATAAAGTTGAGAAGAGAACTATTTTTATCAATCAAGTTTAGCTTTAATGAAGGTACATAGAGTTTTAGTAGATATCTAATTTGGAAATATATGCAAAAATCTCATTCATTACTATTACCCAAAGATTTATTGTCTAACCACTATAATGTGAATTTGTCTGATATAGAGAAAGCTCTAGCTAAATTTGGTATTAAGAATGCAAAAATTAAGAGTAAGGCTGGTTCTATTGGTATTAACTATCGTATTGAAGCAAAATTTTTAAATGTAGAAAAACTTCTAGATTCTAAAAAATGGGCTAAGTTATTGAATATTCAATCTATTAGAATCACAAAAGATGATTTGGATATATTATGCCTAGAAGTACCATATAGTAATCATCAAATAATTTCACTAAAAGGAATAATTAATTCTGAAGAATTTGTGAATACTAATATAAAACTACCTGTTGCTTTAGGTACTGATACAAAAGGTAATCCTGTAGTGATTGATTTAGCCAAATCCTCTCATTTGTTGATAGCCAGTATGAGTGGAGCAGACAAATCTGTCTGTATTAATACCATTCTTATTAGCTTATTATTTAGATTTAGGGCAGATCAGATTAATTTTATGTTAATTGATCCAAAAGTTGTTGAACTATCGATTTACAATGATATTCCTCATCTAATTACTCCTATCATCACTGATATGAAAAAAGCAGAACAAGCATTATCGTGGTGTATTAATGAAGTTAAACGTCGTTATCGCTTATTTTCTATTTTGAAGGTGAGTGACATTAGTAGTTTTAATGAAAAAATTGATGAATATGAGAATCTTGGAATGCCGATTCCAGATCCAACTTGGAGAGTTGGTGATACATTGGATTTAATTCCTCCGATATTGAAAAAGTTGAGTTGTATAGTAACTATTATTGATGAGTTTGCTGATTTAATGATAGTTGGTGGTAGACAGGTAGAAGAAAGCATTATACATATCTTAAATAAAGCTCATCTAGTAGGTATTCATTTGGTTCTCGCAACACAAAAATTCTCTAGTGATGTCATAACTTCCCTTATTAAAGCTAATATTCCTAGCCATATCACATTGACTGTTGCTAGCGATGTCAATTCTGAGTTTATTCTTAAGGAAAAAAGGGCTGTGCCCTTATTAGAGGCGAGGGATATGCTTTATTCAGAAATAGGATTATCTTCTATCACTCATGTTCATGGTGCATTTGTGAGTAATGATGAAATCGTTAATGTAACTGATTTTTGGCGAAATCAAGGTAAACCGCAATACGTCAAAGATATTTTTGCTACGGAAATTCCTTATATACCTCGCAGAATAGAGAGTGTCCTAGATCCTTTATTTGAAGATATACGAAAATTTGTAATTGAAACTGGAACAGTATCGATTGCAGGGATAATGCGTAAATTTAATATTGACTTTATACGAGCTGTAGAAATAATGGATATACTTGAAATAAATGGCGTGGTATCCAAGCTATCTGAAACATATAGGAGAGAGTTGCTTGTAACAAAAAAATAAAGAAATAGGCAGAAAACTGCCTATTTTTTATGTTATAAGTAAATCGTCTAAATAATCAGCCCATTTTTGTAGCCAAAGTCGACATTCTTTGTCATAGGTATGCAAATTATAAGTCCCCTCAATACCTTTCTTAGAGTGTCCTAGAATAGCTTCGCCAACTTCATTTGGACAGCCTAATCTAGCTAATCCAGTGCGAACTGTTCTGCGTAGATCATGTGGTGACCAGTGCTCAATATCTAGCATTATTCCCTTTTTTCTAAGGGTCCAAGTTCTTTCTGTAAGATATTTTTGCTGAATAGGCTTTTCTTGTAGCCGCATTTGAAAGAGATATTTAGTTGATTTATCAAATGTCTTGATTAGTTCTGCAGCTTGATTAGATAATTGAACATAACGAGATGTACCGGTTTTAGTTTCCCTAAGAAAAATAGTTTTCATCTCTAGATCAATATCGGCCCAAGAAATGGCACAAATTTCTCCTGTTCGACAACCTGTAAGTAATGTTAATAGAAAAACATTTTGAATTTTTTTAGTTAAACTTGAAGTTTTAAGCCATTTTAAAAATATACTTAATTCACGCTGATCAAACGCTCTAGTCCCTTTATTATTAGTAAGCCTAACAGTTGTCATTTTTAGTGTTTCTTTCGCTAATAATGCAGGATTTACAAAATTTTCATCAAATTTATCTAATCCAATAGCAAAACGATACGCTGCTATCCATTCTCTAAGAACATTACCTGCTTGAACACTTGCACCTCGCTCATTAACAATACTTGTAATGTGTTCTGCTATATCTTTTCTTGTAATTGATGAAGCTAGTCTATCTCCAAATGGAATAACAACATCATTGTATAATGTACGCCTAACTTCATCTTGTCCTTTAGGTTTTCTTGCTCCAACTATTAAACGACCATTTTCACTATAGTGATCTTCAATATATTGCGACAAGTAAAGTTCAACAAGATCTTTAACATAAAAGAGTTTTTGAGTTTCTTTCTCTGCTTGTTCTTTCTTAAATTCTTTTAATTCAGCGGCAGGACAACGACCAGATAATCGAATATTCTTCAATTCTTTTAATTGTTTTCTAGCTTCAGCTAAGCTAATTTGAGGATATGAACCTATTTTGACTTGAGTGAGTTTTTTAGTTATAGGGCTAGAATATCTATAAAAAAATGTTTTTATACCAGTTTTACCACAAGTTACCCTTAGACCTGAATACTCACCAATATCAGCTTTATCAAAATCTTTAGGCTTCATCATTTCAATAGTTTTCGTAGTTAATGGCTTTTTCATAGCATTACTCATAAAATATTCTGATAAATTCCGTTTTTTGCTATATGTATATTATACTATAAGCTATAAAAACCTACAAAAAAACCTACATTTTAGTATAGGATTTAGTGAGTCTTCATAAAACCCAATGAAACTACTAGATACAATAAATTTTATATATATTGTTTAAAATCAATATATTAAAAGGATTAAATAGATGATTTCCGAAGAAAATTTCCAACAACATACGCCAATGATGCAACAATATCTAAAACTCAAAGCAGAGAATCCAGATATTTTGTTGTTTTATCGCATGGGGGATTTTTACGAGTTGTTTTATGACGATGCGAAAAAAGCGGCGGCATTGTTGGATATTTCTTTAACGAAACGAGGTCAATCTGCAGGGCAACCAATTCCAATGGCAGGAGTGCCTTATCATGCAGTGGAAGGCTATTTAGCAAAATTGGTTCAGCTGGGTGAATCTGCGGCGATTTGCGAACAGATTGGCGATCCAGCGACGAGTAAAGGACCAGTTGAGCGCCAAATTGTGCGAATTGTTACACCTGGTACAGTAAGCGATGAAGCACTTTTGCCAGAACGCCAAGACAATCTGATTGCGGCAGTATATCAAGAAAAAGAAAAATTTGGCTTGGCAACGTTGGATATGACTTCTGGTCGTTTTCAGCTTTGTGAACCTAAAGATAAAGAAACATTACGTGCCGAATTACAACGTATTGCACCTGTGGAATTACTGTATTGTGAAGAATTTAATGAAATGGCTGCGATTGAACATTGTAAGGGATTACGCCGTCGCCCGATTTGGGAATTTGAACTTAGTACTGCCATTACCTTACTGAATCGCCAATTTGGCACAAAAGATTTACGCGCCTTTGGTGTGGAAAAATCCCCTCTAGGCTTAAGTGCGGCAGGTTGTTTATTACAATATGCAAAAGAAACCCAACGTACCGCATTGCCACATATTCAACGCATTAGCCTGATTCAAAATCAAGACTGCATTCAGTTAGATGCTGCCACTCGCAGAAATCTTGAATTGACGCAAAACCTTGCGGGTGGCACAGAAAATACTCTAGCGTCTGTCTTGGATAAATGCGTTACGCCAATGGGCAGCCGCTTATTGAAACGTTGGATTCACCAGCCTATTCGTGATGTGGAAAGATTAAAACAACGCCAACAAGCGATTGCGGAAATTCTGAATTTTGATTTGGTTGATGAACTTCAGCCTTATTTGCAATTAGTTGGCGATATGGAGCGTATTTTAGCGCGTGTTGCGCTACGTTCAGCGCGTCCTCGCGATCTCACTCGCTTGCGCACGGCGTTAGAACAAATTCCAGCATTACGCACGATTGTTCAACAAAAAATACCGCCATTTTTAACCGCACTTTTCAGACAAATTGCCGATTTCACCGAGCAGTGCGATTTATTGCAACGTGCATTGATTGAAACGCCCCCGCTTTTAATCCGTGATGGCGGCGTGATTGCTGAAGGTTACCACGCCGAGTTGGACGAATGGCGTATGTTGTCTGATGGTGCAACTCAATATTTGGAAAATCTCGAAAAACGTGAGCGTGAAAACACAGGCATTGATACACTAAAAATCGGTTTTAATGCAGTGCATGGTTATTACATTCAAATTAGCCAAGGCCAAGCGCATAAAGCGCCCATTCATTATGTTCGCCGTCAAACCCTGAAAAATGCAGAGCGTTACATTATTCCTGAACTCAAAGAATATGAAGACAAAGTGCTGAAATCAAAAGGCGCCGCGTTAGCATTAGAAAAGCAACTTTACGATGAATTATTTGATTTATTATTACCGCACTTAGGCACCTTACAGCTGGCAAGCCTTGCACTTTCTGAATTGGATGTATTGGTCAATCTTGCGGAGCGGGCAGACACTCTCAATTATGTTATGCCAACATTCTGTGATGAAGTGAGCGTGAAAATTGAAAATGGTCGCCATCCTGTCGTGGAACAAGTATTGAAAGATCCTTTTATCACCAACCCAGTGGAGTTAAATCACAACCGTCATTTGTTAGTTATCACCGGGCCAAATATGGGCGGTAAAAGTACTTATATGCGCCAAACCGCATTAATTACATTGCTGGCGTATATCGGCAGCTTTGTGCCGGCGGACAGCGCGCGAATAGGGCCGATTGATCGTATTTTTACTCGAATTGGTGCGTCTGATGATTTAGCTTCAGGGCGTTCAACCTTTATGGTGGAAATGACTGAAATGGCAAATATTCTTCATCAAGCCACTGAGCAAAGTCTCGTGCTTATTGATGAAATCGGTCGTGGCACATCCACTTATGATGGTTTATCCTTAGCTTGGGCTTGTGCGGAATGGTTAGCCAAAAAAATCCGCTCGCTTACATTATTTGCCACCCATTATTTTGAATTAACTGCATTGCCAGAACAGCTAGAAGGCATCGCCAATATTCATTTAGATGCCCTTGAGCATAACAACACCATCGCCTTTATGCATGCCGTACAAGATGGCGCAGCAAGTAAAAGTTATGGTTTGGCAGTAGCGGCTTTGGCAGGCGTGCCACAATCTGTTATTAAACTGGCAAAACAGAAATTGACACAATTAGAAAAAATATCAGGCCATTCAGCCGATCAGCAAATTCAGGCATTGCGTGAAGCCAATCACACTCAAGGTGAATTATTGTTTGAACAAGAAACGGATGCACTAAGAGAAGCTATTGAAAAACTAGATCCCGATGATTTAAGCCCTAAACAAGCCTTATCGTATTTGTATCAGTTAAAGAAAATGGTGAGGTAACATCTTACAAAAGTGCGGTGAAATTTCACCGCATTTTTACTTTTTACGTTTCGCTCTTGGATGAGCCTGATCGTACACTTCCGCCAGATGTTGAAAATTTAAGTGAGTATAAATTTGTGTGGTGGAAAGGTTGCTATGCCCAAGCAATTCTTGCACCGCGCGTAAATCAGAACTGGCTTCCAACATATGCGTCGCAAAGGAATGACGTAGTTTGTGCGGATTAAGATGGCTATTTAAGCCTTGACGAATGCCCCAAGTTTCCAAACGTTTTTGAATAGCGCGATGAGAAATACGATTTCCAAGCTGGCTAACAAATAACGCCTCATCTTTTGGGTTAAATAATGCCCGTACTTTTAACCATTCTTGAATGGCATGTGAAGCATAGCGCCCAAACGGCACTACACGCTCTTTGTTACCTTTCCCAATAACGCGTACTTCCCGCACGCGGGTATTAATGCTGTTTAAATCTAAGCCTTGTAATTCCGATAAACGTAAACCCGAACTATACATTAATTCCAAAATCGCACGATCACGAATATCAATCGGCTCTTTGCTATCGTTGGCAAGCAACTGTTGAACTTGCTCGCCATCCATATTTTTCGGTAAATGTTTGCCTTGTTTCGGTGCAGAAATGCCTGTGGCGGGATTTACTTTCAATTCGCCTTGTTGCACTAAAAAACTGAGAAATCGACGCAGTGCAGATAAACGTAAAGCCAAGCTTTTTTCTTTTAGGCCTTGTTTTTTGCTTTCCGCCAAAATAAAGCGCACCACACTGGGGGTCACTTGTGCCCAAGCATGAATATCTTGTTGCGCTAAGATTTTGATGATGGCATCAAGTTGATGTTGATAATTGGTGAGCGTGTGAGGGCTCATTTGGCGTTCAATCCGCAAATAATCCCAATAACGATTTAACGCGGTTAGCATTACAAACTCAATTCAAATAAACGTTCTTTCGGGTTTAATTTAAACCCTTCCGATTCCAACATTGAATATTGATTTTGCGCTAATTCTGCCACTAAACGATTGGATTGCGTAAAATGCACAAAGTCTTTTGCTTTAGAAATTAACGCCGCATAAATTTCCGTTTGTTGCGCATGTTCCGACACAAAAATATCGGTGATTTGCCAATAGCGTTGTAATTGTAAAGAAGAAAGACGAGGGAAAAGTTGCACAAAGCCAATAGCCTTTTCATTTTCATCCACCGCAATAAAAAACAGACTTTCATTAAAACGCATACGATTAGTTAAAAAAGCCAAGGTGCGTTCTGGATTCTCTGCTTGTCCATAGGCTTGGCGATAGGCTTCAAAAAGAGGAAGAAGCACGTCAATATTCCATTGTTCAGCTTTGAAAAGTTTCATAATTGGTTATTTTTTATTGGTTCCATACAGGTAATTGTAGCTTTTTAGCACAAGATAATCATCTTTCTATGAGAATTTTTTTAATTTTATGATCTTCTGCAAAGAATCGTGGCGAAATTTTGGTATAGTAAGCGAGTTAATTTTATCAACTATGGAGAAACAAAAATGGCACGTCGTCCTTTAGTTATGGGTAACTGGAAATTAAACGGTTCCAAAGCGTTCACCAAAGAATTAATCGAGGGATTAAAAGCAGAATTACATGATGTAACAGGTTGTGATGTAGCAATTGCCCCCCCTGTTATGTATTTAGGTACGGCTGAAGCAGCACTTTCTGGTTGTGGTTGCAGCTGTGGCGGTAAAAGTGTGGTTCAATTAGGTGCACAAAACGTAGATATCAATGTGAAAGGTGCATTTACTGGTGATATTTCTAGCGAAATGTTAAAAGATTTCGGTGCAAAATATATCATTATTGGCCATTCTGAGCGTCGTACTTACCACAAAGAAAGTGATGAATTTGTGGCGAAAAAATTCGCCGCACTTAAAGAAGCGGGTTTAGTGCCAGTATTATGTATTGGTGAATCTGAAGCAGAAAACGAAGCAGGCAAAACAGAAGAAGTGTGTGCACGTCAAATTGATGCGGTGATCAACGCATTAGGCGTAGAAGCATTCAACGGTGCAGTGATTGCATACGAACCAATCTGGGCGATTGGTACTGGTAAATCTGCGACTCCAGCACAAGCACAAGCAGTTCATGCATTTATCCGCGGTCACATCGCTGCGAAATCTCAAGCCGTGGCAGACCAAGTAATTATCCAATACGGTGGTTCTGTAAATGATGCAAATGCCGCTGAATTATTTACTCAGCCAGACATCGACGGTGCATTAGTAGGTGGCGCATCATTAAAAGCCCCTGCATTTGCAGTAATTGTAAAAGCGGCAGCAGCAGCTAAAAATTAATTTTTAGTTAGTTAGAATAACAAAAAGTGCCGTGAATTTTCACCGCACTTTTTTATAAATTCAAGCAATTACACTACCAATTACTTCCCATTCGTTTAGTTGAGAATTTTAGCCCACTACTTTCAAATACTCAACCACCAAACTCTATTGCACAACACTTATATTAAAAACTAAATCTTCAGAAAGAGCAGCGTAAAGTTGTATTTTGGGCACGTTGTCATATAAGTATGTTTATTTATATTGACAAATAATAGAATGCTGACAAATTAATATTTAATGCAAATTTTTGTAAAGATTCTTTTTATTTATTTTTAGAGGTTGTAAAATCCACAGCTGCAATTTATTAGCCACAAGTCGTTATTTATTTTCACAAATCAAGCAATGGACTGCCACTTATTTATTCAAATCTTTGGGAGAGAATTAAATGAACAATATTTTTAAAGTGATTTGGCATCACGCTACTCAAACATGGATGGCTGTAAGTGAATTAGCATCAACTAAAGGTAAATCAAAATCTATAAAATTAGCAGCAATTTCTACCGCACTTTGGGTCATTTCTGGTGGCACTCAAGCAGTAACTTATATAGCCGCAGATGGATTAATTGCTGTATCATATAATCCTCCAGCTACTACTCCCCCCCTCCGCAAATGAACTAGCTAAAGCAACTGGAAACGATTCCATTGCCGTAGGTAGAAAAGCTGTTGCAGGAAAATATGCCGATGTCACGCGGGCAACAGCGATAGGTTATGAAGCAAATGCAGAAACCAATGACTCGCTTGCGATTGGCTCAGGTGCAAACGTCATCATGAGTGCTAATAAGGCTCTCAACAAACGCAGCATTGCCATCGGCACGCAGGCGCGTGTTGAACCAAGACCAGACGGTGGCGTAACAAATGGCGCACATGATGCAATTGCCATCGGCACCCGTGCGACGGCAACGGCGGGCAGTTCGGTGGTTATAGGCCAAGATGCCAGAAGCAAGCGGGGATTGGTTGCCAGCTTCCAATCCGCTGAAAACACCGTTGCCATCGGCTCTAATGCCAGCGCAGACTGGGGCAGCAGTATAGCTATCGGGGCAAACTCAAGAACCATTGTAGGAAACGCTATCGCCATCGGTATAGGCGCAACTGCTATGTATAAAATAGATGGGTTAGCAAATGATGGAGAGGGACTAATGTTTACCTCCATGGCATTGGGAGAAAAAGCCACCTCTATCGGCGGCGCATCAATTGCCGCAGGTATCGAAACCAAATCGGCAGGGGTGAAATCCGTTGCAGTCGGCAACAAAGCCTTTGCCAACGGTTTACAAAGTATTGCGATTGGCGATAAGACATACAGTTCGGACAGATCCTCTATCGCAATGGGGCATATGCGGAAACCGGTTTGAACGATAATGATAAGCTCCGTGCGGAGCGTGCCATTGCCATCGGCCGACAAGCACACGCAGCAACAACTGATGCTTCTGCCTTCGGTGTAGAAACCTTTGCTGGAGGCATCTGCAGCATAGCGTCGGGAAGAAAAGCGGCAGCTTATGGTTTCCAAGCCTTAGCACTTGGTTCTGATGATGGTGGCAATGGCAATAATGGCGCAATGGCGATTGGGGATAATGCGGCGGCATTAGGTACAAAAGCCCGTGCAATGAGGCAACAATCCATTGCATTTGGTAATGATTCGGTTGCAGGGGTAACAGAAGCGGAATCAAACGCCATAAACGCCACCTACAACACATACCGCACCGCCTACAAAACCTATAGCGATTTAAATAAAGCTGTTACCAATGCGGAAGCCGATAATTATGCAGCAAGAACCGATTTATCTACCGAAGCACAAAACCTTAAGCTTCTGATTGGCAGATACAATGCAACCGGCACGATTTATCAGGCTGAAAATGACAAAACTAAAAACGAGCTGGCAACAACTGGCATTACATTCAGCGATTTGACCACTCTGGCGGGAAAATTAAAGGCAAGCGGTCAAGCAGATGAGGTAAATGTACAACCAATGCTTGATAACGAAGCACTGATTAACACAATCGCTAATATCAAAGATACTAATTTCGGTGAAAAATACGAACATCTGGCTTATTTGGTCAACCTGGCAAAACGTTTGCAAAACGGCATCACCAAAGCAAAAACAGCACAAGAAGCTTTAAGCACTGCCAAAACAGCTCAAACATCCGGTAAAGCAGCATACGATGGAGCCCAAACAGCATTTGAAGCGACATACGGCAGCGGCAAATCCAAAACCGGTGCCATTGCTATCGGGCGATCTTCCGTTGCAGCGGCACAAACATCCGTTGCATTGGGCGATGATGCGGAAGTGTTAAGCAATGATTCAACAAACGCCTTTGCCGCAGGGGCAAGTGCCAAAGTATACGGCACATCACCTAATGCGGTAGCGATTGGTTCAAATGCAAAAGTGGGTGAATCAAATTATGTTACTCGTGAAGGTGCTAAACGATATGGCATTATTGGGGCAAAGAATGCAACTTCTGTTGGCGCAAATAGCCATGTTATTTTGGAAAACGGATCGGCCTTCGGTTATAACAATAGAGTAAGGGGAAAAAGTGCAGGAGCATTCGGTGTCAACAATATTGTCTGGACTGTTACGGGTAAAGATACTGCCTCTATTGCACCTAAAGAAGGCCAAACTGGTGAAAATTCTTTCGTTGTTGGTTCGAATAACTGGGTATGGGCAAAAAATGTCATGGTATTGGGTAATAATGTTAGAGTCTATGGCATAGGCAGTCGCCCAGAAAACCGTGAAAATGCCGTTGTATTAGGTAACAACAGCGATGGCGCTCCGACGGTGAAAAAAGTAAACTCTGCTAACGTAAACGGACTGGTTTATAGTGGCTTTAAAGGTAATTTAGGTGCAACCAAAACAGACGGTTCAGAAGCAGAAAAAGCCGACTTGGCATTGCAAGGACGTTTTGTTTCTATTGGTGCGCCGACTAAAAAAATAGATAAAACTATTACCATTGCAAACGGCAAAACCAATACAACAACCGTAACGACAAATCTGATTACAGGCGAAGAATCGACAACTACGGCAAGTGCCAATACCAAAGACAGTGATGTCGCGGGCACTTCAACCGAAACCGTTTACGGCGAACGCCAAATCAAACATGTTGCGGCGGGTGAAATTTCTTCAACCTCGACCGATGCGATTAACGGTTCACAACTTTATGCAGTCGCTTCCGGCTTGCGTGATGCCTTCCCAGTGGTTTATACCGATTCAAATGGCAATAAAGTCGTGAAATACCCTGATGGAAACTATTACCCTGAAAACTCTATCCCTGAAAACGCTGTCATTATTGATGGGAAATACTATCCTGCTGGTACCGTAAAAATTGGTGATAAATATTATCCTGCCGGTACAACGGAAGGTAATGTTGGTGATGCAACGGAAGTAAGTCAAATACAACCAGTTGCTAATGTGATTGCGTCAATGAACAATCCAACGAATACCGAAGCAGGCAAAGCCGGCGATAACGTAACCTTAACCAACGTGGCACAGGGTGCGAAGACTTTTGCTCCTGATAGAGATAAAGATGGTAATCCATTGGTAAAAGTGGGTGATAAATACTATACGGCGGATCAGCTTAAAAATGGACAACCGAAAGAAAATGCGAAAGAGTCAACCAAGGTGGATTCTCCTGTAGAAAATGCCAAAACAGGCTTAGCTGATTTAGAGCACTCTGTTGCGTCTAATGCATTAACTGTCGCTGATGCGAAAAACCTGGGTTGGGTGGTTTCTGCTGATAGTAAAGATGGTAAGGGGTATGCCAATAAAGTGACCAACGCAAATGAAGTTCGTTTTAATGGTAAAGATGGCATTAAAGTAACAGGTGAAACAGATGAAAAAGGTATTCGTCATATCAATATTTCTCTTGAGAAAGGTGAAATAGTTAAAAAAGGCGAATATAACATTGGTGGCACAACTTATGTTGATATTGGCGGCAAGCTCTACAAAAGAGAAGATGTAGACTTCAGCGGTGAAACTCCAACAGCGAAACAAGGTAAACGGCCTTCAAATTACACGGTAAATGCTGATGGAAAAGTGGTAGATAACACCACAACAACCCCTGTTGAGGTAAGCAATGTTGATAAGGGTAATCACTTTGTTGATGGCAACACGGTTTACAAAGCAATCCAAGAGTCTGGTTGGACTGTAGGTAAAGCCAAAGATGCTTTTGCAAACGATAAATTCAAAAATGAAGATGAAAAAGTCAATTCTAATGATGAACTCCGTTTCGCAGATGGGAAAGGCATCACGGTAAAAACTGCAACAGTTAAAACGATTAATTCAAATGGCGAAAAAGAAACTTCAACCGTAGTGAAATTCGATACTGATTTGCCTATTGATTACGCAAACGTGAAAAATGCAGATGGTGATAAGCTAAAACAAGCTAACGATGGTAACTGGTATAAAGAGACTGATGTTAATCCTGACGGAACAGTGAAACTCACCGATAACAAACCACCCAAAACTGAAGAAGACCGTTTACGCCTGAGAATTTTACAGCTTGAAGCAGAGGTAGCCTACCTAAAGGAGTTGAGAAGGCTCAGACTTCAGGACGAAGCCGAGCAACAGAAATTATCCAAAGGTTAAGAACACGCTATCCGTTAAAATGGCTTTTAGGCTTTGCACAGTTAGCGCGTAGTACGTTTTTTGCTAAACTTCAGGTTAAACGAGATAAGGATGAGCCGCTGAAAAAGGCCATTAAACGCATCAAAGCCAATCATCCTGATTATGGCTACCGACGTGTTCATGCCTGCTTGCCAGGCGTGAATCATAAAAAAGTCCAACGTTTAATGCAGGCACTTGGGCTTCAAGTGCGGTCAAGAAAAAGCAAGAAATTGACGACCTATCGAGGCACGATAGGGGTGATTGCACCGAATCATCTTGAACGCGATTTTAGTGCAACGGCCCCGAAACAAAAGTGGGTAACTGATATCACCGAGTTTAAGGCGAAAGATGGGAGTAAAGTCTATTTATCCCCTATTTTAGACTTATTTAACAATGAGATAGTCTCCTATAATCTCAGCTATTCCCCAAACTGGGCGCAAGTAGAGGACATGTTAATGCAAGCTGTCAAAGGATTAAACAAAGCTTGTGGTGTCATTTTACATTCAGACCAAGGCTGGCAATATCAAATGGTAGCTTATCGTCGAATCTTAGCTGAACATGGCATCATTCAAAGTATGTCGAGAAAAGGGAATTGCTTGGACAACGCCGCGATGGAAAGTTTCTTTGGACGATTAAAAACGGAATGTTTTTATGGTCGGGAATTTAACAGTAGAGAAGAGATAGTTGATGCCGTCAGGGATTATTTGGATTACTATAATCACCGACGGATTCAACTAAAATTAAAAGGACTGAGTCCGATACAATATCGAAAACAATCCTTTAAATGACAGTCTAACTTTTTGGGGTCAGATCAAAATTTACCGCACTTTTTTTGTTATTTGAGTCATTGAATCTACGCAAATAATAAAATTTCCCCACCAACAGTTTATTGAAAAATATTACTCGCTTTGCGCTTTTTCCAGTATAATCTGACCAATTTTCTGACAAATTAAAACAAGACGATGAATAAAAAACACACTTTAATTTCACTTGCTATTTTGACCGCATTTTATAGCCAACAAGGTTTGGCGGATTTGCATGAACAATGTCTAATGGGCGTGCCAAAATTTACCGGTGAAATCGTGACGGGTGATGTGAATTCTCTGCCTGTATATATTGAAGCGGATAATGCAGAAATTAATCAGCCAAATGATGCTACCTATCAAGGTAATGTGGATTTGAAACAAGGCAATCGTCATTTGTTAGCACAATCCGTGCAGGTCAAACAATCTGGAAACCAATCAACGCCTTTACGCATGGCTTATGTCCGCAATGGATTTGATTATAAAGATAATCAGATCAATATGTTGGGGAAAGATGCGGCGTTTAATTTAGATAGTCATGATGGTAATTTAACAAATTCAGAATATGAGTTTGTCGGTCGTCAAGGTCGAGGTAAGGCTGATGATATAACATTAAGTAATAATTATCGCGTAATGAAAAACGCCACCTTTACTTCATGTTTGCAAGGTGACAATGCTTGGGCCGTAGATGCGTCAGAAATTCGTCAATACGTGAAAGAAGAATATGCTGAAATGTGGCATGCTCGTTTCAAAGTGCATGGCGTTCCTGTCTTTTATACCCCTTACTTACAATTACCCATTGGAGATCGTCGTCGTTCTGGCTTATTGATTCCAAGTGCGGGAACATCTAGCCGAGATGGTCTTTGGTATGCACAACCAATTTATTGGAATATCGCGCCTAATTACGATCTTACTTTTACCCCGAAATATATGTCTCGCCGTGGTTGGCAAGCAAATGGGGAATTTCGCTATTTAACCCCTATTGGCGAAGGTAAAGTGGCAGGAGAATATTTAGGTAAGGATCGTTACTCTGAATATTCTAGTGATAATCGAAAACGTCATTTGTTCTATTGGAATCACAATTCTAGCTTTTTACAAAATTGGCGCTTAAATATTGATTATACCCGAGTAAGCGATAAACGTTATTTCAGCGATTTTGAGTCCGTTTATGGTCGAAGTACTGACGGCTACGCAAACCAATATACTCGCGTAGCTTATTATCAACCAAATTATAATTTTTCTCTTTCTGCACGTCAGTTCCAAATTTTTGATGATATTGTAAACATCGGTCCTTATCGTGCAATGCCACAATTAGATTTCAATTATTACAAACATGATTTGGCTAATGGATGGTTAAATTTCAAATTACATTCACAAGCTGTTCGTTTTGATAATGACAGTGAATTAATGCCAACTGCATGGCGTTTCCATGCAGAGCCTAGCCTAAATTCTTTAATGTCAAATAAATACGGCAGTTTGAATATTGAAACTAAACTTTATGCGACTCGCTACGATCAGAAAAAAGGTTCAGGGAAAAATGCAGAGGACGTGCAAAAAACGGTAAATCGAGTTATTCCACAACTTAAAGTTGATTTACAAAGCGTATTAGCGCGCGATACAACGTTCTTAAAAGACTATACACAAACCTTCGAACCGCATGTGCAGTATTTATATCGTCCTTACCGAAATCAAAGCAATATTGGTTCAAAACTTAATAATGAGTATTTAGGATTTGGTTACGATTCAGCATTAGTACAACAAGATTACTATTCGCTATTCCGTGATCGCCGTTATAGTGGTTTAGACCGAATTTCATCGGCGAATCAAGTTACCTTGGGTGGCACAACGCGTTTTTATGACATTGGTGGAGAGGAACGCTTTAATTTATCTGCAGGTCAAATTTATTACTTAAGTAATTCTCGTATTGATGAAAACCCAGCAAATAAAACCCCGACTTCATCATCAGCTTGGGCATTAGAATCTAATTGGAAAATGAGTGATAAATGGCATTGGCGTGGTAGCTATCAATTTGATACTCATACCAATTCAACATCATTAGCAAATACATCACTAGAATATAATCCTGAAAAAAATAATTTAATTCAGTTAAATTATCGATATGCGAACCAAGAATATATTGACCAAAACTTAGGTAAATCAACCAACGCATATCAACAAGATATCCAACAAGTAGGATTAGTTGTAGGCTGGGAAATAGCGAATAATTGGGCTGTAGTAGGACGCTATTATCAAGATCTCGCCTTACAAAAACCAGTAGAACAATATATTGGCGTCCAATATAACAGCTGTTGTTGGGCGGTTGGTGTCGGTGCTAGACGCTATGTCACAAGCCACCAAAATCAAAAGCATAATGAGGTCGTTTACGATAATAGCATTGGCGTAACCTTAGAATTAAGAGGTTTAGGCACCAATGACCATCAAAGCGGTATTCAAGAAATGCTAGAAAAAGGAAAACTACCTTATATTCGAGCATTTAGTTTGGATTAAACATGGTTCAATATAAATGTTAAATCAATAAAAATAGCGGCTAAAAAATAGCCGCTATTTTGTCATAATATACAAAATAAAACGCTGATTAGAGATTACCTAACTTTTCGTTTAAAACACTGAGCAATTTATCTTTACTAATCATTTCTTTTTCACCGGTACGACGGTTCTTATATTCAATTTCACTGTTCTCTAGGTTTTTCTCACCGATTACAACCATATGCGGCACACCAATGAGTTCCATGTCTGCAAACATCACGCCAGGGCGTTCTTTACGATCATCAAAAATCACATCTACGCCTTGTGATTGTAAAGTGCGGTAAAGTTCTTCAGCATATTTTTGTACGCTTTCAGATTTGTGCATATTCATCGGCACAATGGCGACAGTGAATGGTGCAATTTCATCTGAAGGCCAAATAATACCGCGATCATCATGATGCTGTTCAATCGCTGAAGCCACCACACGAGTCACACCGATGCCGTAGCAGCCCATTGTCATCACAAGAGGTTTACCATCTTCGCCTTGAACGGTCGCTTTCATCGCTTCAGAGTATTTTTTACCCAGTTGGAAAATATGTCCCACTTCAATACCACGTTTAATTTGAAGCGTGCCTTTACCATCCGGACTTGGATCACCTTCTACTACGTTACGTAAATCAAATACTTCTGGCATTGCTACATCGCGTTCCCAGTTCACATTGAAATAATGTTTTCCATCGATATTCGCACCACAACTAAAATCAGACATTAACGCCACAGTGCGGTCAATAATTGCAGGAATATTAAGATTTACCGCGCCTAACGATCCTACGCCCGCACCAATTTTCGCTTTGATTTCAGTTTCGTCCGCAAACTCAAGGGGATCTGCTACTAACGGGTGTTTTTGTGCTTTGATTTCGTTTAATTCGTGGTCGCCGCGAATAATTAAAGCAACAATCGGTTGATTTTCATCGGCACCTTTTACAATCAACGTTTTCACAGTTTTAGTGATTGGTTGATTAAATTGTTCTACAAGTTCATTGATAGTTTTCGCATTTGGTGTATCAACTAAACACATTTCAGCGGTTGGGGCTTGGCGTTCGCCTATAGCAATTGCTTCTGCAAGCTCAATATTCGCGGCAAAATCCGATTCTGTTGAGAATACAACATCATCTTCACCGCTTGAAGCCAACACTTGGAATTCATGAGACGCAGAACCACCAATAGACCCTGTATCCGCTTGTACCGCACGGAAATCTAAGCCTAAACGGTTAAAAATGTTACTGTATACTTGATACATCACATCATAGGTTTCTTGTAAACTTTCTTGCGTCGTGTGAAATGAGTACGCATCTTTCATCACAAATTCTCGCGAACGCATTACACCAAAACGAGGACGCACTTCATCACGGAATTTAGTTTGAATTTGATATAAGTTAAGTGGAAGTTGTTTGTATGAAGAAACTTCACGACGCACTAAATCGGTGATTACTTCTTCGTGAGTTGGCCCAAGTACAAAGTTACGGTTTCCGCGGTCTTCAAAACGAAGGAGCTCAGGACCATATTGATCCCAACGGCCTGATTCTTCCCATAATTCCGCAGGTTGCACCACAGGCATCAACACCTCGATAGCGCCGCCTTTGTTCATTTCTTCACGAATAATCTTTTCTACTTTTTTCAATACGCGAATACCAGTAGGTAGCCAGTTATATAAACCTGATGCCATTGGGCGAATCATACCTGCACGTAACATTAATTGGTGGCTCACGACTTGAGCATCATTTGGAGTTTCTTTAAGGGTGGAGAATAAATATTGACTTGTACGCATTGCTTAACCTTAGATTCTAAGAACTGAAAAAATTGGCGCAAGTATAACAAAAAGTGCGGTCATTTTTAACCGCACTTTTAACACTTAGTCATTATTTTGCGCATTCGCCAAAATTGCCTTATGTTCTTGAATCAATGCCATAAACGGCTGCCCAAACCGCTCTAATTTGATAGAGCCCACGCCATTAATTTGCAGCATTTCAATATTGCTTGTTGGCATATATTGTGCCATTTCTTGCAACGTCGCATCATTAAAGACAATGTACGGCGGAATATTTTCTTTATCGGCAATTTGTTTGCGTAGGAAACGCAAGCGTGCAAATAAATCCTTATCGTAATTTGCAACACCTTGACGTTGTGGATTATGGGCAATTTTACTGATTGCAGAAATACGAGGCATTGCCAATTCTAACGGTTCTTCGCCTTTCAAAATCACTTTCGCACTTTCAGTAAGTCGCAAAATTGGATTTAATTCACTAATAACCTGTTGCACAAAACCCAAATGAATAAGCTGACGAATAACAGACTGCCAATGCTCTTTGCTTTTATCTTTTCCAATGCCATATACTGAAAGTTTATGGTGTTGGCGTTCAATAATTTTCTGATTGTGCATGCCACGCAGCACCGCAATCACATAATGTGCACCAAAACATTGCCCCACTCGATAAATAGTAGACATTACTTTTTGCGCATCGACTAAACCATCATATTTTTTAGGGGGATCAAGGCAAATATCACAGTTATTGCATGGTGTTTGTCGATGCTCGCCAAAATAATTGAGAAGAACTAAACGGCGACAAGTCTGGCTTTCCGCAAATTCCCCAATAGCTTCTAATTTATGTTGCTCAATCTGACGCTGTGGCGTTTCTGGTTTTTCTAAGAGAATTTTTTGTAACCAAGCGTAATCAGCTGGTTCATAAAACAAAACCGCCTCTGCAGGTAAATCATCACGTCCTGCTCGACCTGTTTCTTGATAGTAAGATTCAATGCTGCGAGGTAAATCAAAATGGGCAACAAACCGCACATTGGATTTATTAATCCCCATTCCAAAAGCAATGGTTGCGACGACTACTTGAACATTATCACGCTGAAAATCCTGTTGCACACGCTCACGCAGTGCCGTTTCCATTCCCGCATGATAAGCAGCAGCAGAGACACCTTTATTGCGTAAACTTTCCGCAATTCGCTCAACCTTATTTCGGCTGTTGCAATAAATAATCCCACTCTTGCCCTTTTGAGCCAACACAAAACGTGTCAGTTGCTCCATTGGTTTATATTTTTCTTCCAAGGTATAACGAATGTTTGGTCGATCAAAACTACCAATATATCTATGTGGATTTTCCAGATTGAGGTGAGTCAAAATATCTTGGCGAGTCGTATAATCGGCTGTCGCAGTGAGCGCCATAATCGGTGCATGAGGGAAACTAGCTTTTAAACCGCCAAGCTGAGTATATTCAGGGCGAAAATCATGCCCCCATTGAGAAATGCAATGTGCTTCATCAATCGCAATAAAGCTAACTTTACTATAAGAAATAAGTTGAAAGAAACTGTTCGTTATCACTTTTTCTGGCGACACATAAAGCAGTTTAAGTTGCCCAGAAATAAGCTTATTTTGTACTCGTTGCTGCTGTTCTAAAGTCTGACTAGAATTAAGAAAATCCGCCTCAATTCCATTAGCTTGAAGCTGATCCACTTGATCTTTCATCAAGGAAATCAGCGGAGAAATCACTAAAGTTAAACCCTCAAAACAAAGTGCGGGAATTTGGTAACAAAGCGATTTGCCATTCCCCGTTGCCATTACCACCAAAGCATCTTGTCCGTTTAAAGCGGCATTGATGACTTCTTCCTGCCCTTTACGGAAAGATTGATAACCGAAAACCGATTTCAAAACAGAAAGTGCGGTCGGTTTTTCTATTATTTTTGGTGATAAATGAGAATCAAGCATCTTAGAACTGCACGTTCTCGCCATGTGCAGTACAAGCTTCGACTAAACAATCCCAAAAACGTTTTCCGTCATTAGAAACCCAGTCGCCATTTTTAAAAGCAAAATGAAAACCACCTAATTTACTCGCAATCCAAAGCTCAAGTAATGGTTCTTGCTTGTTAATCACTATTTGTGTGCGATTATCAAAGGTGATTGTAAATACTGAACCTTGCGTTTCACAATCTACATCCGCACCTTGCTCTTCTAATTCTTCTTCAATTTTTTGCCAAACTTGTTCAATATTTTGGTGAAATTCTGCAATATTCATAAAATGTTCCTGTTTAAATCTGATAGAATGCGGCAAATTATAAAGCCTTTCTTAAGCTTGTGAAAGGCGGATTTACCGATAAGTAAGAGAGAGAGAAAAATGAAAAAACTACTATCAATTTTAATGCTTAGTGCAATCTGCATTTGGGCAACAGGATGCGGCGTAAAAGGTCCTTTATATTTCCCAGAAAAAGAACAAGCACAACAAACCAAATAAGCGATTATCCAATTACAATCCCAAAATAAAAAATAGGAACACAACATGAATTTCTTCCAATATAAAAATAATAAGCTTTATGCCGAAGATATGCCAGTTCAACAACTTGCTGAACAATTCGGTACACCTCTTTATGTATATTCTCGTGCAACACTTGAACGCCATTGGCATGCTTTTGACTCCGCCTTTGGTAAGCATCCTCACTTAATTTGCTTTGCCGTAAAATCTTGCTCGAATATCGGCGTATTAAACATCATGGCAAAACTAGGTTCAGGTTTTGATATTGTCTCACAAGGCGAACTTGAGCGTGTACTTGCAGCGGGTGGCGATGCATCAAAAGTAGTCTTTTCGGGCGTTGCTAAATCCCGAGAAGAAATTATTCGTGCACTAGAAGTTGGAATCCGTTGCTTTAATGTGGAATCCGTTTCTGAACTCAAATACATTAACCAGATCGCAGGCGAGATGGGGAAAATAGCGCCAATTTCTTTGCGTGTGAATCCAGATGTTGATGCGCATACACACCCTTATATCTCAACAGGATTAAAAGAAAATAAATTTGGTGTAAGTGTAGATGAAGCCCGAGAAGTGTATAAATTAGCCTCAACGCTGCCAAACATAAAAATAACAGGGATGGATTGCCACATAGGCTCGCAGCTCACTGAATTACAACCATTTTTAGATGCAACAGATCGCTTAATTGTCCTAATGGAACAATTAAAAGAAGATGGAATTACATTAAAACATCTCGATCTAGGCGGTGGTTTAGGCGTGACTTATACGAATGAAATACCACCTCACCCAAGCGATTACGCAAATGCGTTATTAGAAAAACTAAAAGATTATCCCGAACTTGAAATTATTCTTGAACCAGGTAGAGCAATTTCTGCAAATGCGGGAATTTTAGTAGCAAAAGTGCAATACCTAAAAAATAATGAAAATCGTAATTTCGCGATTACCGACACGGGAATGAACGATATGATCCGCCCTGCATTGTATGAGGCTTATATGAATATCGTAGAAATTGACCGCACTTTAGAAAGAGAAAAAGCCATTTATGATGTTGTGGGGCCAGTTTGTGAAACGTCAGATTTCTTAGGCAAACAACGAGAACTTTCTATTGCTGAAGGTGATTATATAGCTCAATGCTCAGCAGGCGCCTATGGAGCAAGCATGTCATCAAACTATAACTCAAGACCCCGTACTGCAGAAGTTTTAGTAGATGGAGATAAATCCTATTTAATCCGTCGTCGAGAAACCTTACAGGAACTTTGGGCATTAGAGTCAACCATTTAATCTTTCTTATCTTAAAAGAGCGGTAAAAATTATCTATTTTTTGATCTGCACCCCAAAAGTTGGACTCAACAAACCAACAATTGAGGTGCAGATTTTTTATGGGTAAACACTACACAATCGAATTTAAATTACAGGTTATTCAACCTATTTTGAATGGGAAAATGAGTATTAGAGAAACGGCTCGTTTTTACAATATTCCTTCCAACTCCCTAGTCTGGACATGGTTGAAACGGTTTGAAAAAAGTGGCATAAAAGGACTGATTCCCCGTAAACCATCAGGACGACCGCCGATGAAACCCAAATATGCAAAAATGCCACCGCCACCCAAAACTGAAGAAGACCGTTTACGCCTGAGAATTTTACAGCTTGAAGCGGAGGTAGCCTACCTAAAGGAGTTGAGAAGGCTCAGACTTCAGGACGAAGCCGAGCAACAGAAATTATCCAAAGGTTAAGAACACGCTATCCGTTAAAATGGCTTTTAGGCTTTGCACAGTTAGCGCGTAGTACGTTTTTTGCTAAACTTCAGGTTAAACGAGATAAGGATGAGCCGCTGAAAAAGGCCATTAAACGCATCAAAGCCAATCATCCTGATTATGGCTACCGACGTGTTCATGCCTGCTTGCCAGGCGTGAATCATAAAAAAGTCCAACGTTTAATGCAGGCACTTGGGCTTCAAGTGCGGTCAAGAAAAAGCAAGAAATTGACGACCTATCGAGGCACGATAGGGGTGATTGCACCGAATCATCTTGAACGCGATTTTAGTGCAACGGCCCCGAAACAAAAGTGGGTAACTGATATCACCGAGTTTAAGGCGAAAGATGGGAGTAAAGTCTATTTATCCCCTATTTTAGACTTATTTAACAATGAGATAGCCTCCTATAATCTCAGCTATTCCCCAAACTGGGCACAAGTAGAGGACATGTTAATGCAAGCCGTCAAAGGGCTAAACAACGCTTGTGGTGTCATTTTACATTCAGACCAGGGATGGCAATATCAAATGGTAGCTTATCGTCGAATCTTGGCTGAACATGGCATCATTCAAAGTATGTCGAGAAAAGGGAATTGCTTGGACAATGCCGCGATGGAAAGTTTCTTTGGGCGATTAAAAACGGAATGTTTTTATGGTCGGGAATTTAACAGTAGAGAAGAGATAGTTGATGCCGTCAGGGATTATTTGGATTACTATAATCACCGACGGATTCAACTAAAATTAAAAGGACTGAGTCCGATACAATATCGAAAACAATCCTTTAAATAACAGTCTAACTTTTTGAGGTCAGATCATTTCTACCGCTCTTTTTCCATCCATCAATAAACTTACCTCAAACAGTAAGTTTGTGAGATAAATCAAATTTTTTTCTATTCTAGATTGGCATAGAATTGAATTCTTTATAGAATGTTATGCTTTATAAAGTGGACTTTTTCCACTAAAGGGGAAATTATGCAAGAAAAACTAAAGGTTTTATTGATTGACGACCATCCGTTAATGCGTCGTGGCATTAAACAACTTGTAGAATTAGACGATAACTTTGAAGTGGTGGCTGACGTAGGCAGCGGCACAGAAGGGATTTCTGTGGCATTACAAACATCACCTGATGTGATCATTTTAGATCTCAACATGAAAGGACTTTCTGGGTTAGATACGCTCAAAGGATTACGCGCAGAAAGCGTTGATGCACGAATCTTAATTTTAACAGTGTCTGATGCAAAAAATGATATTTATACTCTGATTGATGCAGGTGCAGATGGTTACTTGCTAAAAGATACGGAACCAGATACTTTGCTAGACCAAATAAAGCGAATAGCACAAGGTGAAGTCATTCTGAGTGATTCTATTAAAAATTTACTATTAGAACGTACTCATGAAGAAAATCCATTAGACAGCCTAACGGATCGTGAAATGAGCGTACTTCGTCAAATTGCGACAGGTCTATCAAATAAACAAATCGCAGCACAACTGTTTATTTCAGAAGAAACCGTGAAAGTACATATCCGTAATTTATTGCGCAAATTAAATGTACATTCTCGTGTTGCCGCAACGGTATTATTTTTTGAACAAAATCGTTAACAAAAATAATTATAAAAAATGCGCTAGGATAAACTTAGCGCATTTTTCTTTACAGTCACACTGTTTACATTAATTCAATAGATTTAATATCTTCTAATAATATATACAATTCTTTTTTAATATCATGTTCAAATTGTACCTCTACACTTTCTCGATCTAAATCTAGACGCATTCTTGCTCTTTTATCAAGCAATTTACGAGCATCATGTGTAGGCATATCACGCACAACTTCATATAAGTTAGCCATCGCAGGATAAGTAGATAAATTCTTACCAAAAGGCCTTAATAGCATTGTAAGACGGATTACTCCTTCTGAAGTATTACATTCCCCAGATTGCATTGCTCGAGCAATAACATCAATGCTTTCTTTTAATCGTATAGTGCGCGCATGCTTGGCTTTAGTAATCAATTCCTTTTGAATTTTTAACTGTTTTAATAAATATATTGCATATAAACACAATCCAATCACCAAGAAAAATGCAACTACAATAAATAGCCAAATCATAACTTATCTAAATTGGTTAATATCGATACGCTCGAAAGTGCGGTATAAATCATCTTCACTTTCATCTTCGTCTTCAATGCCAAGTTCTTCCATTAATTCAGAAATTCTATCTAAGCATTCATCTACAAATTGTTGATCTGCTTTACTAATAGTTTTACCTTCATCTAAAGCATCCAATAATTCATTAAGAATTTCGTTATTTTCCAGATTTTCAAGCTCTTTCATTGGATCTTGTTTTTTCACCTGTTTTATTACTGGAATTAATTGACCTTTTTCAGGTTTATTAATAAATTCAACAACCAACGGAACCTTTTTCTTACTACCAATTTTTGGATCTTTAATTTCATTTTGAAGTTTATTCGCTTTTTCTTCAACCGCACTATGACGAGATCCTGAAGCTAAACCTTTATGCTTACGTTTTTTCTTATCTTCACGAGCTTTAGCATCCAATTCATAGCGTGTAAGTTTTTTACCTGGGCGTGCTTTTGTTATATCTATTTTTTTATCTGCTTTTCGAATTGGCATAATATCGGTAATTCGACGTGTTTTTTTCTTACGAGCCATAAGGTATCCTTCTAAAAATTTTGCGGATTGTATCACTAATGCGTTTTTTTCTCACTAATAAACATAAACTTTATCTAAGGGGCTGTACTAGATAATGACTTAAAAATCCCATTTAGGTTAGAATAAACCAATGAGAAAAAGTCGCTTAAGTCAGCATAAACAAAATAAACTCATTGAACTGTTTGTCGCAGGTGTCACAGCAA
>NZ_QQJW01000016.1:0-35509 GCF_003493685.1 Haemophilus haemolyticus | reverse complement strand
TTGCTGTGACACCTGCGACAAACAGTTCAATGAGTTTATTTTGTTTATGCTGACTTAAGCGACTTTTTCTCATTGGTTTATTCTAACCTAAATGGGATTTTTAAGTCATTATCTAGTACAGCCCCTTGAATTTTTAGATTTTACAAATGTGATATAAGTCACAAATCTATAAAAATCTTTAAATTCAATTTTTGATTTAGAACAATTTGAAATAGAATACCGCGGCTTGTTTAGGGCATACACTAAATATTTTTGTTTATCTTTTGAGGAGCCTTTCTATGTTATGGTTTTTCTTTTGTGTAGCCATGTTGATTCTTGGTTACTTTGTTTATGGAAAAATTATCGAAAAAATCTTTGTGATTAATCCAAAACGTCAGACGCCAGCTTACCAAATGAATGATGGTGTGGATTATATGCCGATGTCAAAAACTAAAATTTGGCTAATTCAATTATTAAACATTGCAGGAACTGGCCCGATTTTTGGACCAATTCTTGGCGCATTATACGGGCCTGTAGCAATGTTATGGATTGTAATTGGTTGTATTTTTGCTGGTGCAGTTCACGATTATTTTTGTGGTATGTTAAGTATTCGTCATGGTGGCGCAACTATGCCATATTTGGCGGGTAAATTTTTAGGTCGCCCAGTTAAAGTTTTTATTAATACGTTAGCTCTTGTATTGCTCTTACTTGTTGGTGTCGTATTTGTGGCAAGCCCAGCTCAATTAATGGGAACCATTACAATGGATGTATTTGGGGCTTCACAAGGGGCATTATCACTTGGTGATGCTGAAGCGATTCACCATGCTGTTGAAGCGGGTGGAATTAAAGTATGGGGAATGGATAAAGCAACAGTGGTGGCGGTATGGACAGCCATTATTTTCGCTTACTATATTCTTGCGACCTTACTTCCAGTTGATAAAATTATCGGAAGAATTTATCCGCTCTTTGGTGCCTTATTACTCTTTATGTCAGTTGGTATGGTATATGGGCTAGTAGTCTCGCATTTTAGTGCGACTGATCCAATTGAATTTTTCCGTACAATCAATGCTGATGGTGAGGGCTTAACTTGGGCGAAATTTACACAAAATTTCCAAGTGAAAGGTGATGTTCCAATTTGGCCATTGTTATTCTTAACTATCTCTTGTGGAGCGTTATCAGGTTTCCACGCAACGCAAACCCCATTAATGGCGCGTTGTGCAGAAAATGAAAGCGAAGGTCGCTTTATTTTCTACGGTGCAATGATTACTGAGGGTGTGATTGCATTAGTATGGTGTATGGTTGGTCTTGCATTCTATGAAAACCCACAAGCATTACAAGATGCGATTTCAGCAGGTTCTCCGTCTAAAGTTGTGTATGACAGTTCGTTACACTTCTTAGGTTTTATCGGTGGTATTTTTGCAGTGTTAGGTGTGGTGGTTTTACCTATTACTTCTGGTGATACCGCATTCCGTGCTGCTCGTTTACAATTAGCGGAAATTTTCCATATCGACCAACGTTCATTACCTAAACGTTTATTAATTGCTGTACCACTATTCGTATTAGGCTATTTCGTTTCAACCATTGACTTTAGCGTATTATGGCGTTACTTCACTTGGGCAAACCAAATGACTGCAATGGTAATGTTATGGACTGCAGCAGCATACTTATATCGCTACCATAAATTCCACTGGGTTGCGTCTATTCCGGCTTGGTTTATTACAACAGTATGTGCAACTTACTTGTTCTACAACAAAATCGGTTTCGGTTTAGATTATCAACTTTCAGTTTATCTTGGTTTTGCAACAACAATTGTTTGTATCGTGTTATTCTTCGCTATGCTTAAGCCATTAGGTGAGCGTGATGAAGAAGCGTATGTGAATAATTAATCAAGATAATTTGGTTTAAAAAAAGCCGTTTGAGATATTGTCTCAAACGGCTTTTTATTTTGATAAAAAATAGGGTTATTTCAGGGATAATCGCTTGCAACTTAAGCAAACAAATTATAAACTTAGGCAGATGTGGAGAAAAGTGGTGTTTTGTGGAGATTTTTAGAAAAATTTCTCAAAATAAGTTCAATTTTTAAGGCGTAATATGTTTCGTGGTGCAACAGCGGTTAATTTAGATTCTAAGGGACGCGTAGCGATCCCAACCCGCTATCGCGCTGAGATTCTTGAAAAGAATCAAGGGCAAATGGTTTGTACTGTGGATATTCGACAACCCTGCCTTTTACTTTATCCCCTTGATGAATGGGAAAAAATAGAACAAAAACTTCTCGCACTTTCTAACTTTGATCCTACCCAACGCCGTTTGCAACGAGTAATGCTTGGTCACGCCACTGAATGTGAGATGGATGCTCAGGGCCGTATTTTACTTAGTGGACCATTACGTCAACATGCAAAATTAGAAAAAGGTTTAATGTTGGTTGGGCAACTTAATAAATTTGAAATTTGGAGTGCTGTAGAATGGCATGCCCAAATTGAAGAAGATATGGAAATTGGTTCAAGTGCAGATTTTGTGTCTGAGGCTTTGAAAGATTTCTCATTATAGAAAATGATTCACCGTTTTTTACTTTTATATTGTATTTATGGATACCGAAAATTCCTTTTCTTCACCTGAACATATCACAGTTTTACTTCACGAAGCCGTGAATGGCTTGGTATTGAAGGAAAATGGAATTTATATTGACGGTACTTTTGGCCGTGGTGGTCATTCTCGCTTAATCCTTTCTAAATTATCCTCAAATGGTCGTCTCATTGGCGTTGACCGTGATCCTAGAGCCATTGCTGAAGCTCAAAAAATTCAAGATTCACGTTTTCAGATTGAACACAACAGCTTTTCCCATATTCCTGAAATTTGTGAAAAATTAAATTTAGTGGGCAAAATTGACGGTATTTTGCTTGATCTTGGTGTGTCATCCCCACAGCTTGATGAAGCAGAGCGTGGTTTTAGTTTTATGAAAGATGGCCCGCTTGATATGCGTATGGACACGACTCAAGGCTTGTCAGCAGAAGAATGGTTAAAACAAGTATCGGTTGAGGATTTAACTTGGGTTTTGAAAACTTTTGGCGAAGAGCGTTTCGCTAAACGTATTGCAACGGCCATTGTTGATTACAACAAAAGTGCGGCCAAAAATGGCACCGAATTTTTATCGCGTACTAGTCAATTAGCTGAGCTTATTTCACAAGCGGTACCTTTTAAAGATAAACATAAACATCCTGCGACTCGCAGTTTCCAAGCTATCCGTATTTTCATCAATGCAGAATTAGATGAATTGGAAAGTGTACTCAATTCTGCTTTAGACATGCTAGCGCCAGAAGGCCGTTTATCAATCATTAGTTTCCATTCTTTAGAAGATAGAATGGTGAAACATTTTATGAAAAAACAAAGTAAAGGTGAGGATATCCCTAAAGGTTTACCACTGCGAGAAGACCAAATTCAACGTAATCAAAAATTAAAAACTATTGGTAAAGCAATTCAACCAAGTGATGCAGAAATTCAAGCAAATCCTCGTTCAAGAAGTGCGGTATTACGTGTGGCGGAGAGAATTTAGTGATGTCTGAAAATAATAAACCTCGTTATCCGTTACAGCAGATTTTGGTCGAAGATCTATTTTCTTCAAATAAATTAATTGTGTTGTTATTGGTTGCAATTTTGATTTCATCAATGAGCGTGATTTGGGTAACTCATCAGACTCGTCGATTAATTTCTGAAAATGGTCAATTGGTTTTGCAGCGCCAAGCACTGGAAAGTGAATATCGAAATTTGCAAGTGCAAGAAGCAACAGAAGGAGACAGTACTCGAGTCGAGTCTATTGCTGTTGGCACCTTAAAAATGAAAACATTATCCCCAGAACAAGAAGTTGAAATTAGAGAATAATAGGTAGAAAAGATGGTTAAGTTCAATTCTTCTCGTAAATCAGGTAAAGCAAAAAAAACAATTAGAAAATTGACCGCACCTGAAACCGTAAAACATAACAAACAGAAAATTGTGTTTGAAAAATGTTTTATGCGTGTTCGTTATGGTGTTTCTGCTTTTTTTATTTTGGCCGGTTTATGTGCTTTAGTCGCTCGTGCGGCTTATGTGCAGTCTGTTGATTCGAGTACCTTATCTGGAGAGGCAGATAAACGTTCTTTGCGTAAAGATGAAGTGTTATCTGTGCGTGGTTCAATTTTAGATCGTAATGGTCAGCTTTTATCTGTGAGTGTACCGATGAATGCTGTAGTTGCAGATCCGAAAACCATGTTAAAAGAAAATGCACTTGCGGATAAAGAACGGATTACTGCTTTGGCCCAAGAATTGGGTATGAGCGAAAATGATTTGGTGAAAAAAATTGAGAAGAATTCCAAATCAGGTTATTTGTATTTGGCCCGTCAAGTAGAATCGAACAAGGCAGATTATATTCGTAAACTTAAGATTAAAGGTATTAATTTAGAAACTGAGCATCGTCGTTTTTATCCTCGCGTAGAAGAGGCTGCACATGTGGTGGGCTATACCGATATTGATGGAAACGGTATTGAGGGCATTGAGAAAAGCTTTAATTCCATGCTTGTGGGTAAAGATGGTTCACGTACTGTTCGTAAAGATAAACGCGGAAATATTGTTGAACATATTGCGGATGAGAAAAAATATGATGCGCAAGATGTCACCTTAAGTATCGATGAAAAATTACAATCCATGGTATATCGTGAGATTAAAAAGGCGGTGTCTGATAATAATGCTGAGTCTGGTACTGCAGTATTAGTCGATGTTCGAACTGGTGAAGTGTTGGCTATGGCTACTGCCCCATCTTATAATCCAAACAATCGTGTGGGTGTGAAATCCGAGTTAATGCGTAACCGTGCAATCACCGACACGTTTGAGCCAGGTTCTACTGTAAAACCTTTCGTGGTTTTAACCGCACTTCAACGCGGAGTAGTGCGTCGTGATGAAATCATCAACACGGGATCATTCACAGTTAGTGGCAAAGAAATTGTGGACGTTGCACCTCGCGCACAACAAACTTTAGATGAGATTTTAATTAATTCTAGTAACCGTGGTGTGAGTCGCCTTGCATTGCGTATGCCACCTAGTGCATTGATGGAAACTTATCAAAATGCAGGTTTAAGTAAACCGACAGATTTAGGCTTGATCGGTGAACAAGTTGGGATTTTGAACGCAAACCGTAAACGCTGGGCAGATATTGAACGTGCAACAGTCGCTTATGGTTACGGTATTACTGCGACACCTTTACAAGTTGCTCGTGCCTATGCAACCCTTGGTAGTTTCGGTGTTTATCGCCCGCTTTCTATCACTAAAGTTGATCCGCCAGTTATTGGGAAACGGGTTTTCTCTGAAAAAATAACTAAAGATATTGTGGGAATTTTAGAGAAAGTCGCAATTAAAAATAAACGCGCAATGGTGGAAGGCTACCGCGTCGGCGTGAAAACGGGTACGGCACGTAAGATTGAAAATGGACATTATGTAAAGAAATATGTGGCATTTACTGCGGGTATTGCACCAATTAGTGACCCTCGTTATGCTTTAGTGATTTTGATCAATGATCCAAAAGCAGGCGAATATTATGGTGGTGCGGTTTCTGCCCCTGTATTCTCTAGCATTATGGGTTATGCGTTACGTGCAAATGCTATTCCGCAAGATGCTGAATCAGCTGAAAACACAACAACGAAAACTACAAAACGTATTGTTTATATTGGCGATCACAAGAATCAAAAAGTGAATTAAGGAAAAATTATGAAAAAACTTACCGCACTTTTTAATTTGCCTGAATTAAAGGATGATGTAGAACTCCATAGTATGGTGTTGGATAGCCGTAAAGTTAAAGCTGGCGATCTTTTTGTAGCGATAAAAGGTCATCAGGTGGATGGAAATCAATTTATTGATTCTGCTATTCATTCTGGTGCGAGTGCAGTGGTTTCTGAGACAGAATTATCTAGTGAACATTTAACTGTCGCATTTATTGGGAATGTTCCCGTAGTGAAATATTATCAACTTGCACGTAATCTTTCGTCCTTAGCTGATATTTTTTATGATTCGCCCTCTAAAAATTTAACCCTTGTTGGCGTTACAGGGACAAATGGCAAAACCACTATTTCTCAATTATTAGCGCAATGGGCGGAATTATTAGGTCATCGTTCGGCAGTGATGGGAACCATTGGTAATGGGCTTTTAGGACAAATTATAGAAGCTAAAAATACAACTGGCTCAGCAGTGGAAATTCAATCGTCCCTTTCAAATTTCAAGCAAGCAGGCGCAGATTTTGCCTTTATTGAAGTTTCATCACACGGTTTGGCGCAGTATCGTGTAGAAGCCTTGCATTTTAAAGCAGCAATTTTCACGAATTTAACCCGTGATCATCTAGATTATCATCAATCTATGGAAAATTATGCTGCGGCGAAGAAACGCTTGTTCACTGAATTAGATACCCAAATTAAAGTGATTAATGCTGATGATGAAATTGGACACCAATGGCTAACTGAATTACCTGATGCTATTGCCGTAAGTATGAATGCGGATTTTAAAGTAGGTTCACATCAATGGATGAAAGCAATAAATATCCATTATCATTTTAAAGGTGCAGATATTACTTTTGAATCTAGCTGGGGTAATGGTGTTTTGCATAGCCCATTAATTGGTGCTTTTAATGTAAGTAATTTATTATTAGTAATGACCACGTTGTTATCGTTTGGTTACCCATTGGAAAATTTACTCGCTACGGCGAAATCTTTAAAAGGAGTATGTGGAAGAATGGAAATGATTCAATATCCAAATAAACCAACCGTTATTGTAGATTATGCGCATACACCAGATGCCTTGGAAAAAGCGTTGATTGCTGCGCGTGAACATTGCCAAGGCGAATTATGGTGCATCTTTGGTTGTGGCGGAGACCGTGATAGAGGCAAACGTCCGTTAATGGCACAGGTTGCAGAGCAGTTTGCTGAAAAGATTATTGTGACAAAAGATAATCCACGAACAGAACCTCAAAGCCAAATTGAAGCAGATATTGTCGCTGGCTTTAAAAATATGGAAAAGGTGGGGATTATTCCTGATCGCGCACAGGCAATTCAGTTTGCGATTGAAAGTGCGGTAGAAAATGACGTGATTTTAATTGCTGGAAAGGGTCACGAGCATTATCAAATTATTGGTTCGGAAGTTGTGCATTTTTCCGACCAAGAAATTGCACTTGATTTCTTAAAATAATCATCACTCAATTATGATTAAACTCTCTACTGAACAATTAGCACAGATTCTTCAAGCTAAATTAATTGGCGATAAAAATGTGCAAGTTGAAGAAATTAATACAGATACTCGAAAAAGCGTATCAAATAGTTTATTTTTTGCGTTGAAAGGCGAAAAGTTTGATGCTCACCAATATCTTGAACAAGCGGTAGCACAAGGTGCGGTAGCCGTTGTTGTTCAGCAAGAAAATTCTTCCATTTCTGTTCCTCAGCTGGTGGTTAAGGATACTCGAATTGCTTTGGGCGAACTTGCAAAATGGTTACGCAAGAAAATAAATCCGCATACTGTTGCGATGACAGGGTCTTCAGGTAAAACCACGGTAAAAGAAATGACGGCAAGTATTTTGCAACATACTGCTGCTGATTCAGACGCGGTACTTTTTACCAATGGCAATTTTAATAACGATATTGGTGTGCCTTTAACTCTTCTTCGCTTAACAGAAAAACATCGTTTCGCCGTGATCGAACTTGGTGCCAATCATCAAGGTGAAATTGATTACACCACAAAATTAGCTCAACCTGATGCTGCATTGATTAATAATATTGCGCCCGCGCATTTAGAGGGCTTTGGTTCTTTAGAGGGCGTAGCACAAGCTAAAGGTGAGATTTATCGCGGTTTAACATTGAATGGTGTAGCGATTATTAACTCAGAACATAATCATTTAAATGTTTGGCAAAAAGAAATCGGTGAACATAAAATTCAATATTTCAACGGTAAAGATTATTCTGCAAAAAATATTCATCATACTGCCCAAGGTTCCACTTTTACACTTATTTCCCCACAAGGTGAAATTGAGATTAACTTACCTTATCTGGGGGAACATAATGTAAAAAATGCCTTGGCAGCGACCGCACTTGCAATGAATGTCGGTGCCACTCTTACAGATGTAAAAGCTGGGTTAGAACAACATTCACAAGTGAAAGGGCGTTTATTCCCAATTCAAGTAACGCCTAATTTATTGTTATTAGATGATACTTATAACGCAAATAAAGATTCTCTCTGCGCGGCTATTGATGTCCTAAAAAGTTATGATGCTTTCCGTATTTTGTGTGTTGGTGATATGAAAGAGTTAGGTGAAAACTCTCTCTCTATCCACCGTGAAGTAGGACAACATGCCAACTCGGCAAATTTAGATTTAGTTTGTTCTTATGGCAACGAAAGTGCGGTTATTTCTGAGGCTGTTTCGGGTAAGCATTTTACTGATAAGGTGGAAATGGTTGATTTTCTTGTGCCATTGATTGAAACCCAATTACAACAAAATAACAAAGTCGTAGTGCTAGGAAAAGGCTCGCGCTCAATGAAAATGGAAGATGTGATCTATTCATTAAAGGATAAAATTAAATGTTAGTCTGGCTTGCTGAATATCTTGTTCGTTATGAAACCGCATTTAATGCGATTTCTTATATTACCGTCCGTGCAATTCTTGCATTATTAACCGCACTTTTTATTTCACTTTGGATTGGCCCAAAAGTGATCAAACGTTTACAGATCTTAAAATTTGGCCAAGAAGTGCGAAATGATGGCCCTGAAAGTCACTTTGCTAAAAAAGGCACACCTACTATGGGCGGTGTGATGATTTTATTCTCTATTGGCGTAAGTACGTTATTATGGGCAAATCTCGCGAATCCTTATATTTGGGTTTGCTTATTTGTATTATTTGGATACGGTGCAATTGGCTTTGTGGATGATTTCCGCAAAATTACTCGTAAAAACACGGATGGTTTGATTGCGCGTTGGAAATATTTTTGGATGTCTGTTGTGGCATTAGTGGCAATCCTTTGGCTTTATTGGCTTGGCCACGACACTGATGCCACCCGTTTAGTGATTCCATTCTTTAAAGACATTATGCCTCAATTAGGTTTGTTCTATATTGTGTTATCTTACTTTGTGATTGTTGGCACGGGTAATGCGGTGAATTTAACAGATGGTTTGGATGGATTGGCGATTATGCCAACGGCTCTTGTTGCAGGCGCATTTGCGTTAATTGCATGGGCAACAGGTAACGTGAATTTCGCAGAATACTTGCACATCCCATACATTAAATATAGTTCTGAGGTGGTTGTATTTTGTACCGCCATCGTTGGTGCAGGGTTAGGATTCTTGTGGTTCAATACTTATCCCGCACAAGTCTTTATGGGCGATGTAGGTTCCCTTGCATTAGGTGGCGCACTTGGTGTCGTAGCGATTCTAGTTCGTCAGGAATTTTTGCTTGTGATAATGGGCGGGGTATTTGTTGTTGAAGCGCTCTCTGTTATTTTGCAAGTAGGGTCTTATAAGTTACGCAAACAACGCATTTTTAGAATGGCACCGATTCACCACCATTTTGAATTGAAGGGATGGCCAGAGCCAAGAGTGATTATTCGGTTTTGGATTATTTCCTTAATGTTGGTGTTGATGGGATTGGTCACCTTGAAGTTGCGTTAATAAATATAGCTAGGTTCGCTCTTTCAGTTTTTGAAAGGGCGACCTTTTTTACGTTAGTAAAAGAAATTTATATTTCCATCAATAATATAATTTTAAAATTTATAGCAATTAAGAAAAAAGAAAATGAACGCCTATCAAAACAAAAATATTACTATCATCGGGCTTGGCAAAACAGGTCTTTCTTGCGTGGATTATCTCTTATCCCAACAGGCTAATATTCGTGTGATTGATACCCGAAAAAATCCTACTGGTGTTGATAAACTTCCTCAAAATATCTCTCTTCATACTGGTAGTTTAAATCAGGAATGGTTACTTGAAAGCGATATTATTGTTATTAGCCCAGGGCTTGCGGTAAAAACACCTGAAATTCAAACCGCACTTGAAGCTGGCGTAGAAGTAATCGGTGATATTGAATTATTCTGCCGTGCGGCGACAAAGCAAATTGTGGGGATTACCGGTTCAAATGGAAAAAGTACCGTGACTACTTTAGTTTATGAAATGGCGAAAGCTGCTGGCGTGAAAGTTGGTATGGGGGGAAATATTGGGATTCCCGCTTTGTCATTGTTGAATGAAGATTGTGAACTTTATGTATTAGAGCTGTCTAGTTTTCAGCTTGAAACAACTTACAGCTTAAAAGCTGCCGCTGCAACTGTCTTGAACGTGACTGAGGATCATATGGATCGCTATGTGGATTTAGAAGATTATCGTCAAGCAAAATTACGCATTTATCACAATGCTGAGGTCGGAATTTTGAATAATGAGGATAAGCTGACTCTTGGTGAAGGTGAAAATCAAGCGAAACAAACCGTTTCTTTTGCGGAAAATACAGCAGATTATTGGCTAAAAACGGAAAATGGCAAGCAATACTTAATGGCAAAAGATGAAGTAATTTTGCCTTGTGAAGAAGCCACATTAGTCGGTCGCCATAATTATATGAACATTTTGGCGGCAACGGCATTGGCACAAGCTGTCGGTATTAATTTAGATTCAATTCGTACCGCACTTCGTCATTTCAAAGGATTAGATCATCGTTTTCAATTAGCGCACCAAGCTAATGGCATTCGTTGGATTAATGACTCTAAAGCAACAAATGTGGGGAGTACAGTTGCCGCATTAGCAGGCCTTTATGTGGAAGGAAAATTACATTTGTTGTTAGGTGGTGATGGAAAAGGAGCTGATTTTTCAGAATTAGCTGAATTAATTAATCAACCACATATTATTTGTTATTGTTTTGGTCGAGATGGTGCGCAACTCGCTAAGCTTTCATCGCAAAGTTATTTGTTCGATACAATGGAACAAGCGATAGAATTTTTACGCCCAACATTGCAAAGCGGAGATATGGTATTATTGTCGCCAGCTTGTGCAAGCCTCGATCAGTTTGCCTCTTTTGAAAAGCGCGGTGAAGAATTTACTCATTTAGCGCAATATTCAGCCTAATTTAGTCATTAATAAAAATAAGATGGAATTTTTACAAAACATCAAAAAAAATTACGATGAATGGACACGCATCACACCGCAAGGTTTGTTGTATGATCGTGCGCTATTTTGGTTATTTGTTATTTTGCTTTTAATTGGTTTAGTGGCAGTAACATCTGCATCTATTCCTTATAGCTCTCGTTTATTTAATGATCCTTTTTACTTTGCAAAACGCGATGCTTTTTATGTATTTCTTTCTTTAACGACTTGTTATGCCATGTTGTATATTCCAACTGAAAAGTTGGAAAAATGGAATGTAAATATTTTCTGGGCAGCCGTGGCTTTATTGATAGCCGTATTATTTATCGGTACATCAGTGAATGGTGCTAAACGTTGGATTTCATTGGGGATTTTGAATTTTCAGCCAGCTGAATTTGCGAAGCTGGCACTGACTTGTTTCTTGGCAAGCTACTTTACTCGTCGTTATGATGAGGTTCGAGGTAGAAAATTTAGTGCGATAAAACCCTTTATTGTGATGGGCGTAATGGGGATGTTCCTATTAGTTCAGCCTGATATGGGAAGTACAGTTGTACTGTTTGTTATTACTTTCGGTATGCTATTTATCGTTGGTGCGCACTTTTTTCAATTTATTTTGCTTGGCGCAACAGGTGTAATTCTTGGTGCTTGGTTAATCATCTCTGCTTCTTATCGTTTAAAACGTTTCACTGGTTTTTTAGATCCGTTTAAAGACCCTTATGGTACAGGCTTCCAATTAACGAACTCTCTTATGGCATTTGGTCGTGGAGAAATAACGGGGGAAGGGTTAGGTAATTCAATTCAAAAACTAGATTATTTACCTGAAGCGCATACTGACTTTATCATGGCGATTATTGGTGAAGAGTTTGGCTTTATAGGCATTTTAATTGTTGTTATTTTGCTCGGCTTGCTTGTATTTCGTGCGTTGAAGATCGGAAAGGAATCTTTAATGTTAGAACAACGTTTTAGAGGATTTTTAGCTTTAGGCATTGGCTTTTGGATTTTCTTCCAAGGCTTTGTTAATTTAGGTATGGCGCTTGGAATGTTGCCGACTAAAGGTTTAACCTTTCCACTCGTGAGTTATGGTGGTTCGAGTATTATTATTATGTCAGCGACTATTGGCATTTTATTACGTATTGATCACGAAAATCGTTTACTTCGCGCGGGCCAAGCACGCCTACGTGACGATTAGAGATAAAGAAGATGAAAAATAAAAAATTATTAGTGATGGCTGGTGGAACTGGCGGTCATGTTTTTCCAGCGATAGCTGTGGCCCAATTTTTACAAAAACAAGGATGGGATATTTGCTGGTTAGGTACGAAAGATCGAATGGAGGCTCACCTTGTACCAAAACATGGAATCCCGATTAGATTTATCCAAATTTCGGGTTTGCGAGGCAAAGGTATAAAAGCTTTATTAAGCGCTCCTTTTGCGATTTTCCGAGCGGTGTTGCAGGCAAAAAAATTTATCCAAGAAGAAAAGCCTGACGCAGTACTTGGAATGGGTGGGTATGTTTCAGGCCCTGGCGGTATTGCTGCAAAACTTTGTGGTGTACCGATAATTTTGCATGAGCAAAATGCCATAGCAGGTTTAACGAATAAATGGTTAGCTAAAATTGCAACTCGTGTATTGCAAGCATTTCCAAGTGCTTTTCCTCATGCTGAAGTTGTAGGAAATCCAGTTCGAGAAGATTTATTTAAGATGCCATATCCTGAAGTTCGTTTTACGGAGCGTGAGGAAAAATTACGTGTCTTAGTGGTCGGTGGTAGTCAAGGCGCACGAGTGCTCAATCATACTTTACCTAAAGTAGTCGCCCAGCTTGCAGATAAATTAGACGTTCGTCATCAAGTAGGTAAAGGTGCGGTAGAAGACGTTAGCAAACTTTATGGCGAGAATTCAGAACAAGTTAAAATAACAGAATTTATTGATGATATGGCTGAGGCTTATGCTTGGGCTGATGTGATAATTTGCCGTTCTGGCGCATTAACTGTATGTGAAATTGCGGCAGTTGGCGCTGCAGCTATTTTTGTACCTTTCCAACATAAAGATCGCCAACAATATTTGAATGCGAAATATTTGTCTGAGGTGGGAGCGGCAAAGATTGTAGAACAGGCAGATTTAACGCCTGAAATTCTGGTGAATTATTTAAAAAACTTTACTCGTGAAAATTTATTACAAATGGCTGAGAAAGCGAAAGCAATGTCGACTCCTCTCTCTGCACAACGAGTTGCTGAGGTTATTATAGAAAATTCAAACTAATTGATATTCCAAAGAATAAGAAAAATATTGCGATTTTCAACCGCACTTTTAGAATAGGCACCAATATTTTGCCAATGTGTCAAAAAGGAAAAATAAATGAAACATTCCCACGAAGAAATTAGAAAAATTATCCCTGAAATGCGTCGAGTGCAACAAATTCATTTTATTGGAATTGGTGGCGCGGGAATGAGCGGTATTGCTGAGATTTTATTAAATGAAGGCTATCAAATCTCTGGATCAGATATTGCTGACGGCTTAGTAACGCAACGTTTAGCTCAAGCTGGAGCAAAAATCTACATCGGCCATGCTGAAGAACATATTGAAGGTGCAAGTGTTGTTGTCGTATCTAGCGCGATAAAAGATGATAACCCTGAATTAGTTGCAGCGAAACAAAAACGTATTCCTGTGATTCAACGAGCACAAATGTTGGCTGAAATCATGCGTTTCCGTCATGGTATTGCTGTTGCAGGAACACACGGGAAGACGACGACAACCGCTATGATTTCCATGATTTACACTCAAGCAAAACTCGATCCAACGTTCGTTAATGGTGGTTTGGTGAAATCTGCAGGTAAAAATGCACATCTAGGAGCAAGTCGTTATTTAATTGCTGAAGCGGATGAAAGCGATGCTTCATTTTTACATTTACAGCCAATGGTATCTGTTGTGACTAATATGGAACCAGACCATATGGACACCTACGAAGGTGATTTCGAAAAAATGAAAGCTACCTATGTGAAATTCCTGCATAATTTGCCATTCTATGGTTTAGCTGTGATGTGTGCAGATGATCCAGTATTAATGGAACTTGTGCCAAAAGTTGGTCGCCAAGTGATTACATATGGTTTTAGTGAACATGCAGATTATCGCATTGAAGATTATGAACAAACTGGTTTTCAAGGTCATTACACAGTGATTTGCCCAAATAATGAACGTATTAATGTGCTGTTAAATGTGCCAGGAAAACATAATGCGTTAAATGCAACGGCTGCACTTGCTGTAGCAAAAGAAGAAGGTATTGGCAATGAGGCTATTTTAGAAGCCCTTGCTGATTTCCAAGGTGCAGGTCGTCGCTTTGATCAGTTAGGTGAGTTTATTCGTCCAAATGGTAAGGTTCGTTTAGTTGATGATTATGGTCATCACCCAACAGAAGTGGGCGTAACGATTAAAGCCGCACGAGAAGGATGGGGAGATAAACGTATTGTGATGATTTTCCAACCTCATCGTTATTCTCGTACTCGTGATTTATTTGATGATTTTGTACAAGTGCTTTCGCAAGTGGACGCATTAATTATGCTTGATGTGTACGCAGCGGGAGAAGCTCCGATTGTTGGAGCTGATAGTAAATCTCTTTGTCGCTCCATTAGAAATTTAGGAAAAATCGATCCAATCTTGGTTTCTGACACATCACAATTAGGCGACGTTCTTGATCAAATTATTCAAGATGGCGATTTGATTTTGGCACAAGGTGCGGGTAGCGTAAGTAAAATCTCTCGTGGCTTAGCTCAATCTTGGAAAAATTAAGACTTTTATAAATAGATTTTAGAAATTTGAGATGGCCTTATCTATTAATTAAGGACATCAGAATAAGATATATAAGTAGGATAAAATGAATTTAAAACAAGAAAAAATTGCGGTGTTATTAGGCGGAACATCCGCTGAGCGTGAAGTTTCTCTTAATTCAGGTAAAGCGGTATTAGAGGCTTTATTAAACCAAGGTTATGATGCTCATCATATTGATCCTAAAGAATATAATGTTGCTAATCTTAAAAAGGATGGCTTTAATCGAGTGTTTAATATTTTGCATGGACGAGGTGGTGAAGATGGCACAATGCAAGGTTTATTAGAGCAAATTGGTTTACCTTACACTGGTTGTGGAGTGATGGCTTCCGCATTAACTATGGATAAAATGCGTACAAAAATGTTGTGGAAGGCATTTGGATTACCTGTAGCAGATATGGAAGTAGTAACCCGAGAAACCTTTGCTGAATTAGACGCTCAGTCTGTAGTGGAAAAACTAGGTTTACCATTAATGGTGAAACCTTCTTTAGAAGGCTCTAGTGTTGGATTAACTAAAGTTAAAGCTGTGGATGAGCTAAAAAGTGCGGTGGAATATGCACTTAAATTTGATAATACGATTCTGATTGAAGAATGGTTAGCTGGCGATGAATTAACCGTGCCTGTATTGGATAGCCAGGTACTTCCAGCTATTCGTATTGTTCCTGAAGGTGAGTTCTACGATTACAATGCGAAATATATTTCTGATAATACTCAATATTTCTGTCCTGCAGGTTTAACATCTGAGCGTGAGCAAGAGTTAGCTCTATTAGTAAAACGCGCTTATGATGCAGTGGGCTGTCGTGGTTGGAGCCGTATTGATGTTATGTGCGATGCGAAAGGTGATTTTCGTTTAGTTGAAGTGAATACGAATCCAGGAATGACGAGCCACAGTTTATTCCCAAAATCGGCCGCAAGCGTGGGTATTTCTTTTGAACAGCTTGTTGTGAAAATCTTGGAGCTAAGTGTGTAATGAACATTCTGAAAAGGAAAACTCCACAGAGTATTCGTTTTGGTGAACAAAGGCCTAAATATTATTTTCATATTCGGGCTTTCTTGGCTTTGCTTGGTATACTTTTTGCTCTTAGCATCTATTTTAATTGGCAAACGCTGCTAGAGAAAATGGATGATAAGCCTATTAGCGGTTTTGCATTGGCTGGACAAAAGGTTTTTACTACGGATGCCGATATTAAGGAAAGCTTATTAAAAATGGGCACTCTTAAAGGCTTTTGGGGGCAAGATGTTGAGCCAATTCAAGCGCAAATAGAAGCTTTACCTTGGGTTAAAAGCTCAATTGTGCGAAAAATATGGCCAAATCGTTTAAGTATTTGGATTACTGAATATCAACCAGTGGCATTTTGGAATCAGAACCAATTTGTTACTGAGGATGGTGTTGTATTCCAACTACCAATTGAACGCTTAAAAGAAAATACTTTGCCTTATTTAGGGGGACCTGATTATCAGAGTTTAAAAGTATTGGAAGCATGGAATCAGATTTATGCCGATTTGAAATCAAAAAATTTAATTGCAAAAGGCATGAATATTGATGAACGTGGTGCATGGCAAGTAACACTTGATAATGACATTGTGTTAAAGTTAGGTCGTGGAGAATGGAAATCTAAGCTTGAACGATTTGTAACGATTTATCCGCAAGTTGATGTTCCAGAAAATAAAAAAATAGATTATGTAGATTTACGATATGCGGCAGGCGCTGCAGTGGGTATGGCTGATAAATAAAAACTAGGTGCGAAAATGGTTAAAGGTGTGGAAGCTAAAACAATTGTAGGATTAGAAGTCGGTACGTCAAAAGTTGTTGCCGTAGTGGGCGAGGTATTTCCTGATGGCGTAGTGAATGTGTTAGGTGTTGGTAGTTGCCCATCTAAAGGGATTGATCGTGGCAGTATCACAGATCTTGAAGCTGTCGTAAATTCTATTCAAAGAGCCATTGAAGCAGCTGAATCTATGGCTGATTGTCAGATTATGAGTGTCACTTTGGCAATTACTGGTGAACATATTCAAAGTTTAAATGAAAGTGGTTTTGTGCCAATTTCAGATGGCGAAGTAACACAAGATGAAATTGATTCCGCACTGCATACAGCGAGCTCCATCAAGTTGCCTGAAGGCTTATCCTTATTGCATGTGATTCCTCAAGAATATGCGGTGGATCGCCAGTTAAATATTAAAAATCCATTGGGGTTGCAAGGTGTTCGTTTAAAAGCACAAGTACATTTAATCGCCTGTCATCAAGATTGGCAAAACAACCTGAAAAAAGCGGTTGAGCGTTGCGGTTTACAGGTAGATAAAGTCGTTTTTTCTGGTTTTGCAGCAACGCATTCAGTATTAACCGAAGATGAAAAAGATCTTGGTGTTTGCTTGATTGATTTCGGGGCTGGCACCATGAATGTGATGGTTTATACAAACGGCGCATTACGTTTCAGTAAGGTTATTCCTTATGCGGGAAATATTGTGACTAACGATATTGCCCACGCTTGTACTATTTCGCGTGCAGAAGCTGAACGAATTAAAGTTAGTTATGCAAGTGCATTTTACCCAGCTCGTTTGCACGGTGATAAAAAAATTGAAGTTGCAAGTATTGGTGGGCGAGCACCTCGTTCATTAACAAAAAGTGATTTATCCTTAATTACATCAGCTCGCTATACGGAACTTCTTGGTGTTGTGAAAGACGAATTAGATAAATTAAAGGCTGAGTTGGAAACAAAACATGTGAAGTTTGAGCTTATTGCTGGCGTAGTTATTACTGGTGGTGGAGCGCAAATAGAAGATTTGAAAGAATGTGCATCTGACGTATTTAATTGCCAAGTACGTATTGGTAGCCCGCTGAATATTACTGGATTGACAGATTACGTGAATCGCCCTCAATATTCAACGGTGGTGGGGTTGTTGCAGTATAACCATAGTAACAGTGATGATGATTTGATTTCAGGAAATGATGAATCTGATGATGGAATACTAAAACCAATTTGGAATGGAATTAAAAAAATTGTGAATAAAGTGCGGTCAGAATTTTGATTATTTTGATTTTTCATCTACAATAGAGAGAATTTAGGTTTTATATTGAGCCAGCTTATCTGGCCTTAACGGAGAACATCGATGTTATACCCAGAGTACCCTGAGTACGATAATTTTAATGAGTCCGGCGCACTGATCAAAGTTGTAGGTGTTGGCGGCGGTGGCGGTAATGCTGTAAATCATATGGTTATGAGTATGGTCAAGCAAGAAATGGGTGGAACTTATTTAGGTGAAAGCTCATTAACTTCAGAAGAGCATGGTCGTATTATTTTTTATGCTGTAAATACAGACGCTCAAGCATTACGTAAAAGCCAAGTTCAACAAACCGTACAAATTGGTGGAGAAACTACCAAAGGTTTAGGTGCAGGGGCAAATCCAAATGTTGGTCGTAAGGCTGCTGAAGATGATCAGGAAGAAATTCGCAAAATGCTTGAAGGTGCGGATATGGTCTTTATTGCAGCTGGTATGGGCGGTGGTACTGGTACTGGTGCAGCGCCTGTTGTCGCAAAAATTGCTAAAGAATTGGGCATTTTAACTGTTGCTGTTGTGACCAAACCGTTTGCTTTTGAAGGCAAAAAGCGAATGCAATTTGCAGAGCTTGGTATTAAAGATTTAGCTCAGTATGTTGATTCGATGATTATTATTCCTAATCAACAAATCCAAAAAGTTCTCCCTAAAAATGCTAAATTAATTGATGCTTTTGCTGCAGCAAACGATGTGTTACGTAATTCGGTTATGGGCATTTCGGATATGATTACATCGCCTGGCCTAATCAATGTGGACTTTGCCGATGTAAGAACAGTTATGTCTGAAATGGGGCAAGCGATGATTGGTTTCGGTTCTGCTATTGGTGCTGCAGGTGAGGGTAGAGCAGAAGAAGCCGCTCGTATTGCAGTGCGTAATGATTTATTGGAAAAAATCGATCTTTCTAATGCTAAGGGTATTTTAGTAAACATCACAGCTGGTATGGATCTTTCTTTCGAAGAATTTAATATTGTTGGTGAAACTGTCGGTAGCTTTGCTTCAGAAGATGCAACAGTGGTTATTGGTACGAGTTTAGTGCCTGAGATGAGCGATGAAATTCGAGTGACTATTGTGGCAACAGGATTGGGGGAAATCGCCCCAACTGAGTCTGTTCAAGTATTGCGTCCTTCTCGTCCAGTTGAGCCAGAAGGTACAGGTCGCGTAAATATTGTGCCTGATATACATACTCGTGAGCCAGTAGAAACTCAGAAAACTCCAGCAGAAGAATATCATCGTCCGTTGGATAAACCTATCACTGATCGTTTAGAAGCATTTAAGAAAAACAGTTTCTTTAATCCAGCGCAACGTGAAGAAAATTAATTTAATTGGTTTTGAGAAATACCTGGAATATTAAGGTAGTAGAATGATTAAACAAAGAACATTAAAACAAAGTATTAAAGTAACAGGTGTTGGTTTACATAGCGGTAAGAAAGTGACTTTAACATTACGTCCGGCTATGCCAAATACAGGTGTTGTTTACTATCGTACAGATTTAAATCCTGCAGTGGCATTTCCTGCTGATCCTAATTCCGTACGTGATACAATGCTTTGTACCGCATTAATTAATGAGCAAGGTGTACGAATTTCTACCGTTGAACATTTGAATGCTGCACTATCAGGTCTTGGGATTGATAATATCATTATTGAGGTTGATGCGCCTGAGATTCCTATTATGGATGGTAGCGCAAGTCCATTTATTTATTTGTTGTTAGATGCTGGAATTGAAGAACAAAATGCACCTAAGAAATTTATTCGTATTAAAGAATATGTTCGAGTTGAAGATGGTGATAAATGGGCTGAATTTAAACCTTACAATGGTTTCCGTTTAGATTTCACTATTGATTTTGATCATCCCGCTATTGGCAAAAATGTTCGTAATTATGTCATGGATTTCTCTGCTCAAGCATTTGTTCATCAAATTAGTCGAGCAAGAACATTTGGTTTCATGAAAGATATAGAATATCTTCAATCTCAAGGTTTAGCATTAGGTGGTAGCCTTGATAATGCCATTGTTCTTGATGATTATAGAATTTTAAATGAAGATGGCTTACGCTTTAAAGATGAACTTGTTCGTCATAAAATGTTAGACGCAATTGGCGATCTTTATATGGCTGGTTATAACATTATTGGTGATTTTAAAGCTTATAAGTCTGGTCATGGTTTAAATAACAAGTTACTACGTGCAGTATTAGCAAATCAAGAAGCGTGGGAGTTTGTAACTTTCGAAGATAAAGAACAAGTACCGCAAGGATACGTTGCGCCTGTTCAAGTATTTATCTAATCATTTTATTTTTGAAAAAGCTATATTTCTGCTAAGAAGTATAGCTTTTTTATTTTCATCGCACTTTAAATGACTAAGGCTTAAAAGTGCGGTTTGTTTTTCTTATTTTTTATAAGGGGATGCTATGAAGCTAGAATTATCTGAAATTCGCCAACAAATTACGCAAATAGATCGTAGTTTATTAAAATTGCTTTCTGAGCGTCATCGTTTAGCTTTCGATGTAGTGAGAAGTAAAGAGATCTCGCAAAAAGCTTTGCGTGATGTAGAGCGAGAACAGCAACTTTTACAAGAATTAGTTCAATTTTCAGAAAATGAGAATTATCAACTTGAACCACAATATATTACTTCAATTTTCCAAAAAATTATTGAAGATTCAGTATTGACCCAGCAAGTCTATTTGCAGAATAAACTTAATGAACAACGCAATCAAAATTTACATATTGCTTTTTTAGGTAAGAGAGGGTCTTATTCAAATTTAGCTGCACGTAATTATGCTGCTCGTTATCAAAAACAATTTGTAGAACTAGGATGTCAGTCTTTTGAGCAAGTATTTGAAAAAGTGCAAAATGGTGAAGCGGATTTTGGCGTATTGCCTTTAGAAAATACAACATCAGGCGCTATTAATGAAGTCTATGATTTGCTCCAGCATACTGACTTATCATTGGTAGGTGAGCTCGCTTATCCAATTCAGCATTGTGTTTTGGTAAATGGCACAACTGAATTAAGTGAAATTGATACTTTATATAGTCATCCCCAAGTGATCCAACAATGTAGTCAATTTATACATAGTCTTGATCGAGTACATATTGAATATTGTGAAAGTAGCTCTCATGCAATGCAACTTATTGCAAGTTTAAATAAGCCGAATATTGCGGCATTAGGGAATGAAGATGGTGGTAAATTGTATGGGCTTAGTGTATTAAAAACTAATATTGCTAATCAAGAGAACAATATTACGCGTTTTATTGTTGTTGCTAAAGAACAGCGTGAGGTTTCACCACAGATACCGGCAAAAACATTATTGCTAATGACAACTTCACAGCAAATTGGCTCATTAGTTGATGCACTTTTAGTTTTCAAAAAACATCAAATTAATATGACAAAATTAGAGTCTCGTCCAATTTATGGGAAACCTTGGGAAGAAATGTTTTATCTCGAAATAGAAGCGAATATCCATCATCCTGATATTCAGCAAGCTTTGGAAGAGTTAAAGAATTGTAGTAATTATCTAAAGATTTTAGGTTGTTATCCTAGCGAGATTGTAAAACCAGTTAATTTATAAGAACGTGCGGTCAATAAAATTATTTTTGACCGCACTTTTTTATGCCTTTTTATTTCGTTCTAAAGATTTGTGCTGAATTTGGACGATTTTCCCTTTAGCTTGAAAATATTCGCCTAACTGCTGTGCAATATAAACGGAGCGGTGTTTTCCCCCAGTACATCCAATGGCAATAGTTAAATAGCTACGATTGTTTTTTTCTAACATTGGCAACCAAGTATCAATATAGTTACGAGTGAGGTAGATAAATTCATTTACTTGCGTGTGACTATTCAGAAATTCTGCTACTGGCGCATCTAATCCTGTCATTGGGCGTAATGTTGGATCCCAATGGGGGTTAGGTAAGAAACGTACATCGAAAACATAATCAGCGTCTAAAGGAATTCCATATTTAAAGCCAAAAGATTCAACAATGATTTTTAGTTCTTTATCACTATTTCCTCGTAAAAATTCACGTAGGCGTTCCGCAAGGGTATGAGTAGAAAGATGGGTAGTATCAATAATAAAGTTTGCGTGTTGAATTAATGGCTCAAGGTAGCGATATTCTTCATCAATTGCGGCTTCAAGAGATAGATCTTTCAAGGAAAGTGGGTGCAGACGGCGTGAATCGCTATAACGACGAATCAATGTGCCACGATCTGTTTCAAGGAAAATAATCTTTAATTGATGATATTTTTGTAAGGTATTTAGAGTTTGTTCGAGAGTATTGGCTGAATTAGGAATATTACGAATATCAAGGCTGATTGCGACCGAAGATTGGGATTGAGATAGAATATCAGTCAATTGAGGAAGTAAATCTAGAGGAATATTATCAACACAATAATATCCGGCATCTTCTAATGCTCGTAAGGCTACGGATTTTCCTGCGCCAGAACGTCCACTAATAATGATAATTTCCATAATTTCCCCTTTAAATTATTCTTGGGTTTCTTCAGGCGAAGTTTCTGCTCTATCTGAAATCTCAAAAACTTGCCAAATTTCATCCGCACTTTTGGCTGAACGTAATTGTTTTAACATATTTTTATCGGTAAGTTTTTCGATTAATGATGCCAATATAGGGATGTATGTTTCGCACTGATTCTCTGGAATAAGTATAGCAAAAATTAAATCTACAGGTTTACCATCAAGCGAATCATAATTAATTGGGTTATCCAATTGCATAAACATGGCAATTGCTTTGTTACATACCTCAAGAGGAATTTTCGCCTTAGGCATTGCTATGCCATTGCCTAGCCCTGAGTTACCCAGTTTTTCGCGTTCAAAAAGGGATTCAAAGCACGCTTGCTCACCTTTATCACGGTGAAGTTTTTCTTCTACAAAATGTGCGATAGATTCAAATAATCGTTTTTTGCTAGAAAAACTAACGCCCTGACGAATATTCTCAGGGCTTAATAGTTCAGTTATTTTCATTTTTATAATTTGAATTGTTCGCCCAAATAAACGCGTTTAACGTGTTCATCGTTCATAACTTGTTCTGGTGTGCCTGTTGCGATAATTTTGCCTTCGCCAACAATATAAGCGCGTTCACATACATCAAGTGTTTCACGTACATTATGATCGGTAATCAAAACACCTAATCCTCGGTTACGTAAGTCGGTGATGATTTTCTTAATATCGCTCACAGAAATTGGATCTACACCAGCAAATGGCTCATCTAATAGAATAAACTTGGGATTTGCAGCTAATGCTCGTGCGATTTCAACTCGACGACGTTCACCGCCAGATAATGACTGACCTAAACTATCCCGAATATGGCCAATATTAAATTCCTCAATCAACTCATCAGCTTTTTCTCGACGTTGTTGAGTGGTTAAATCTTTGCGTATTTCTAATACAGCCATTAGATTTTCGTATACAGTCAAACGGCGAAAAATAGAGGCTTCTTGTGGCAAATAACCGATTCCACGTTGCGCACGATTATGCATGGGGAGCAAACTAATGTCTTCTCCGTCAATAATAATTTTACCTTGATCTTGGCGAACTAATCCGACAACCATGTAGAAGGTTGTTGTTTTCCCAGCGCCGTTTGGTCCGAGCAAACCGACAATTTCATTAGAGTTTACGGTTAAACTTACATCCGAAACAACTTTACGGTTTTTATAGCTCTTAGCTAAATTTTCAGCAGTCAGAATTGACATAAATTACTTCCCTTTAGCTTGTTGTAATTGCGATGGAATAAGGACTGTTGTTACACGTGATTTTCCATTGCCATTAGCTTTAAGTTGCTGTTTTTTCACATCGTAGGTAATTAGTTGTCCATTAATCTTACTATCAAGTTGCTTTAATTCAGCATTGTCAGTTAATGTCAAAAATTCAGTACCAAGATCATAGTGAACTTTGTTTGCTTTCCCATCCACTGGCTTACCATTATCTAGCTGTTGATGGAATGTTACTGGAGTACCAAATGCTTCTACGGTTTCTTTTTTACCTGAATTTTCAGGTGGGCGTGTAATGACAACTTTATTTGCCTTGATTAAAATTGAACCCTGAGTAATTGAAACATTATCAGTAAAAGTGACAACACTTTTTTCCATATCTAATGATTGATTATCAGAAACAATGTTAATTGGTTGATTCGTATCATCTTTCAATGCTAAAGCAGAGAAAGAGGTCATGATTAATGCCGCGAGTAAAATAATTTTATTGTTTGTTAATTTCATAATATGTTTTTACCTGTTCTTTTAATGTTGCAATTTGTTGGCGTAGATTACCAATCATTTTTAAGCCAGTTGAGTTAAAATTTTGTCCGTTTATTTTCACCATTGTACCTGATGAAATATCTTGAGTTTTTAAGTTAACCTCTGCAACTTGTGTTTCGATTCGCTGTAACCGAGAAGTTGGTTCTAAACTTTCAGCAACGACATCACCCTCTAAATAAAGCATTTCATCTTTCGTCAATTTGGCTTTTTTTGCGCTAAGTTTCCAACTTTGTGATTCTAATAATTTTGCTGAATGATTTGATTTTTCAGCATTATTAGATGTAGAGACATCGAATAAGTACACCAAAGGCATTTCAAACTCAGTATGGCCATCAACCGTATAATGTTTCACTTTGTCTGCAGTCGAAAGATATTGTTTCTTACCTTCAGGGGAAAACACCGTAGTTTCCATTTTATTTCCAATATAATCAGGACTATCTGGTTTTTTTACTAAGTTTGACAAATCAGGTTTATCGCTATTTAAAGAATAAAACCATCCTAGCGAACCGAGAGCGATAAGACCCAAAATTACATTCCAACGAATATTCATATTTTTAAATTTATTACTCGAAAAGTGCGGATGAAAATTTAATATTTTTTAATCTTCTAACATCAATGCTTTGAGCATTTGATAAATTTCTCGATAGGCTTTCGATGGTTTATTTTGCTCACGTTCTTTTTGTGCCGAACGAATAAGATTACGTAGTTGTTGACGATCTACATCGGGATAATCATTGAATAAATTGGTTAGAGCCACGTCACCTTTTTCTACTAATTCATCCCGCACTTTCTCGATTTTGTGCAGCATAGCCTGCTGTTGATTATGTTTATTTTCGATTTTATCTAATGCTTCACGAATGAGCTCAACATCAATTCCTCGAAATAATTTTCCGATATACTGTAATTGACGGCGACGAGCTTCTTTTTGTAAACGCTGTGCAAGTTCAATGGCATCAAGTAAGGATTCATCAAGTGGGATTTTGGCAAGATTAGCTTTGGTTAAATTTACAATCTTTTCACCAAGTTGTTTTAAATCTTCAGCATCGCGTTTGATTTCGCTTTTACTTACCCAAATAATTTCTTCTTGGTCTTCATCTTCCCAATCGAAAGCTTCTTTTTTCTTACGTTTCGCCATAATTTCTCTCAACTAAAATTTGGCGCGTATTTTAGCACAAAGTTTCAAAATAATATAAAATGTGACAAATTTTTAACGGGAAAAAATAATGAAAATAGCCGAAAATCAAACCGCACTTTTGAAAGCTCAAGAACAAGAATTACGTCAAGCAGTTAGCTTTGCTGTTGAATTAGCAACAAAATCAGGCGCGACTGCAGAAGTCGCCGTCACTAAAGTGAGCGGATTGTCAGTATCCACACGCTTGCAAGAAATTGAAAATGTTGAATTTACTAATGATGGTGCATTGGGGATCTCCGTTTATATAGGACAACAAAAAGGCAATGCATCAACATCAGATTTAAGTGAAGGCGCTATTCGAAACGCAGTGGAAGCCGCACTTGCTATTGCAAAATACACTTCACCCGATGATTGCACAGGCCTTGCAGATAAGGATTTAATGGCTTTTGATGCGCCTGATTTAGAACTTTATCATGCTGCTGATGTGGATGTTGATAAAGCAACAGAGCTTGCACTTCAGGCTGAAAAGGCGGCTTTAGAGGCGGATGAGCGTATTATAAATAGTAATGGTGCAAGTTTTAATTCACATACAGGCGTGAAAGTGTATGGAAATAGTCATGGCATGTTGCAAAGTTATTTATCAAGCCGTTATTCCTTATCTTGTTCGGTTATTGGTGGCATAGAAGATGCCTTAGAAAATGATTACGAATATACAATTTCTCGTGAATTTGACAAACTCCAATCGCCAATTTGGGTTGGAGAAAATTGTGCAAAGAAAGTCGTTTCTCGTTTAAATCCTCAAAAATTGAGTACACGAGAAGTGCCTGTCATTTTCTTAAATGATGTTGCAACGGGTCTTATTTCTCACTTTGCCGCTGCAATAAGTGGTGGCAGTTTATATAGAAAATCAAGTTTCTTGCTCGAACATTTGGGTAAACAGGTCTTACCAGATTGGTTCAATATCAGTGAGAGACCACATTTATTACGCCGTTTAGCTTCTACGCCTTTTGATAGTGAAGGTGTTCGTACGCAAGATCGTGAAATTGTCGAAGACGGGATATTACAAACTTATTTAGTGACAAGTTACAGCGGTAAAAAACTTGGTATGCCAAGCACAGGGCACGCTGGAGGCATTCACAACTGGCTTGTTAAGCCAAATTTAACGGGCGGATTGACCGCACTTTTACGTCAAATGGGAACGGGATTGTTAGTAACGGATGTCATGGGACAAGGTGTCAATATCGTTACAGGTGATTATTCGCGTGGTGCATCAGGTTTTTGGGTGGAAAATGGTCAAATTCAATATCCAGTCGCCGAAATTACTATTGCGGGACAATTGCAAGATATGTTGAAGAATATGGTTGCTGTAGCGGATGATATAGAGCATCGTTCTAACATCCAAACGGGTTCTATTTTGTTAGATAAAATGAAAATTTCAGGAAATTAAGAATATTTTTGAAGTTGAGAATAATTCTTATTGACAATGGATAAATATCTGTTACTATACGCACATCTGTTAAGCGATTGCAGGTTGCTCCAACAGGTAGAGTAGAAAGTAAATTCGTTAGGGTTCAAAAAGGCTGAAGGTTTAAACTTCAGCCTTTTTTTTGTAAAATAGCAAACGATTTTATCCCCTGTCATTTCATAAGGAAACACAATGAAAAAACACCACATTGACGTTTTAATCTCAGAGAACGATGTTCATGCTCGTATTGCTGAATTAGGTGCTCAAATCACAAAATTTTATCAAGAAAAACATATCGATAGCCTTGTTGTTGTGGGGCTTTTACGTGGTTCCTTTATGTTTATGGCGGATATTGTTCGTCAGATAAATTTACCAGTGGAAATTGAATTTATGACAACTTCAAGTTATGGCACAGGCATGACTACGAATCACGACGTTCGTATTACCAAAGATTTAGATGGCGATATAAAAGGTAAACACGTTTTAATTGTGGAAGATATTATTGATACGGGCTATACGTTGGAAAAAGTGCGTGATATTTTGAATTTGCGTGAGCCTGATAGCCTTGCAATTTGTACTTTACTTGATAAACCTTCTCGCCGCGAAGTGGAAGTACCTGTTGAATGGGTTGGTTTTGAAATTCCTGATGAATTTGTGGTGGGGTATGGTATCGATTATGCACAACGCCATCGTAATTTAGGCTACATCGGTAAAGTTGTTTTAGAAGAATAATTTGATTTTATTGAAAAGTGCGGTTGAAATTTTAAATGAATTTTTAGCCGCACTTTTATAACTTAAATCGATGAATAATTTGATTTGCTGAACCTCGCCAAACTAAACTTGGATCTGCCTGTTCTTGAATAAATTTCCCATCAATTAACACATCAATATAAGGCAACATAGCACGTTGTTGTTCGTCTAATTCATCTAGCTTATAACCCGTCCAAACCCAGATGTCTTTATCAGGGCATTCTCGTTTTACGCGTTGCACAAATGGCAATAATGTTTCTACGTTACGGGGATGAAGTGGATCGCCACCTGAAAGCGTCAGCCCTTGGCGTTTAATGCGTGTGTCTTTTAAATCATTGATGATTTGTTGTTCCATTGCGTCATCAAATAATACACCCGCTGAAAATGACCAACTTTTTTGGTTATAGCAACCTTTGCAAGCATGTGTACATCCACTGACGAAAAGTGTGCATCTTGTACCTTCGCCATTGATAACATCGGTCGGGTAGTATTGGAGGTAGTTCATTTCATTAAAATCCTGAAAATGTGGCTTAAATTCTCGCCAAATTCACCGCACTTTTGAATTAGTCTTTGCAATACGGCGGTAATTTTTGCATAATAGCGCGGAATCGCATTGCGATATCAATGGAAACCTTCTCGGTCTCTCGCAACGGTGTCTGGTTTACTCGGTCAGGTCCGGAAGGAAGCAGCCAAAGTCGGAATTACTGTGTGCCGAGAAGAAGCTGGGAAGGTTTCCGCCCAACTTTCTTTTCTTATACTCGCTCAATCAATCTTTTAAAGAACCCATTTTCTTTTGTGATTAAACTATTGTAATCGCCTTCTTCGATTAATCTTCCGTTATCAATTACACAAATTTTATCGAATTGTTCAATTGAACTGAGACGGTGAGTGACCATAATTAGGGTTTTATTTTCGGCATGTTGCAGAATTAAACGTAAAATTTGACGTTCAGTTTCGCGATCTAAGCCTTCTGTCGGTTCATCCAATAATAAAATTGGTGCATTATTGAGTAAAATACGTGCTAAACCTAAACGGCGTTGTTCCCCACCAGAAAGTGGACGACCGCCATCCCCAAGCCAAAGCTCTAAACCTTTTCCTTCTTGCTCAAGTAATTTTCTTAAACCAACTTGATGTAGCACTTCAATCATTTTCTCATCAGAAATTTCATCCGCACTTGCAAATTGTAAATTTTGACGAAGTGTATCGCTGAATACGTGAACACGTTGAGTTAAAAAACAAATTTGGCCGCGTAATGTCTCTTCTGAATAGGCGGAAATGGGTTTTTCTGCCAATAAAAGCTCACCTTGATTCGCATCATAATTGCGTACTAAAAGTTGAAGAAGTGAAGATTTTCCACTTCCAGTTTTGCCTAAAATAGCAATTTTTTGGCCTTGTTCTAAATCTAATGTAAGATTTTTTAATACAAGCGTTTCTTGCCCTGGATAGGAAAAACTTAAATCCTTCGCAGAAATCAACCGCACTTTTGTTTCAAATTTCTCGTTACCATTAAACTCAACAAGCGGTTTTTGCTCAATGATTTCAGTCACGCGTTCTGCAGCCGCAATAACTTGACCTATATGTAAAAATACCGCACCCAATGGCATGATGATCTCAAAGGCTGCAAGTGCAGCAAAAGTGAAAAGTGCAATATAAGCCGTGTGGTATTCATCTGTGCCAAAATCGGCGTTACTTGCAAACCATAGCATTCCAGAAATCAACAAACCATTAAGAAAGAGAATAAGTGCGGTAGAAAATCCGCTTAATTTTGCTTCTTTGGCTTGATCTTCCTGCCATGTTTTTTCTGTGACTGACATTTTCTCTTTTAATTTATCTTCTGCATTAAATAATAAAAGCTCGGCTTGTGCTTGGATAAATTCTAAAAACTGGGTTCGATAGGTCGCGCGTGCTTGGATTAAACGTTCACCAAATTCCTGTCCTAGTCGATAGAAAACAGTTGGGATAATTATTAATAAAATTAACAAAAATAAACCTAAACCAAGTGCTAGTGGAATATTGACGAAGCTGAGTCCAATCGTCATAGCAATGATTACAAATACAGCAGTGAAAAATGGCGCAAGTAAACGTAAATAGAGGCTATCAAGCGTATCAACATCAGACACCAAACGATTTAATAAATCGCTGTTGCGATAACGATTTAATACCGCTGGGCTTAAAGGAATGATTTTTTCAAATACTTGCACGCGTAATTTGGACAAAATGCGGAATGTTGCATCATGCGTCACTATTTTTTCAAAATAGCGCATGACGGTTCGCCCGATAGCTAAACCCCGCACACTGGCTGAAGGGTAGAAAAAGTTAAATAGCGTGCCTAGTCCTGCAATGGCTGTAGCAGCTAAAAACCAGCCTGAAACGGTAAGCAAGCCCATGCTAGAGCCCAAGCCTAAAATCATCAGCACCAAGCCTAAAATAAGAGGAAATTTGGCAAATTTAAATAAACGTATAAACGGAAGTAATGTGTGCATTATTGGATATCCTGTTGTCGTTGAGCGAGTAGTTCAGCAAAGAAACCTTCATGTTGTAATTCGGCAAATTTACCTTGCTGTACTATTTCTCCTCGTTGCATCACAAAAATTTGATCACATTGTTTCAAATCTTCAATTCGGTGGGTAATCATCAGCGTAGTTTGATGCTGGCTTGCTTCATTCAATGCTTGTAAAACAAGATTTTCTGATTGCGCATCTAAGCTTGCGGTTGGCTCATCGAGCAGAAGTAAATCGCCTTTGCGTAACAGTGCACGAGCAATGGCAAGGCGTTGCGCTTGTCCCACAGAAACGCCTAATCCACCATCTTTTATTTCGTGATGAAGCCCAAGTTTATCGGTAAATTCTTTCGCTTGAGAGCGTATTAACGCTTGATTAATTTCTTCATCGTTGGCTTGAACATCGCCAAGTAGTAGGTTTTCTTTAATTGTGCCTTGTAATAACAATGGATTTTGTCCTACCCACGCAATATGTTTGCGCCAGTCAGCTAGATTGCTTTCGCGAAGTTCTTGCCCATTAATTTTGAGAGAGCCCTCATAAGGTAAAAAGCCCAAAATTACATTCATTAATGAGGTTTTCCCTGCGCCACTTTGTCCTACAAGTGCAACATTGTGATTTGCTGGGATTTGGAAATTTAACGGCTTGGTTAACGCTGAACCCTGTGTAGAGAGCACCACTAAATTTTCGGCAGAAATTTCAACCGCACTTTCTAAGGAAATCGCTTTTTCATTTTGATGTACAGTTAAATAATCAGATTCTAAGAAATCAACAATGGCATCTGCTGCACCAATACCCGCTGCTCGGTCGTGGTAATAAGCGCCGAGATCGCGTAAGGGTTGATAAAATTCAGGTGCAAGAATTAAACAAAAGAAACCTGTGAAAAGTGTAAGCGGTGCATTATAGGTACCAAATTCAATTTGACCTAAGTAGCTAAAACCAAAATAGACCGCCATCAGTGCGATGGAAATAGAGGTAAAAAATTCCAATACGGCAGAAGAGAGAAAAGCGAGTTTTAGCACATCCATTGTGGTTTCACGGAAATCTTCAGTGGCATTTTCAATATGCTCCGTTTGTTCAGAAGTGCGGTTGAAAAGACGTAAGGTTTCCAAACCGCGTAAGCGATCTAAAAATTGGGCACTGAGGCGAGAAAGAGTATCCATATTTTTTTGGCTGTTGTCAGCCGCAGCAATACCGACAATGATCATAAACAAAGGAACAAGCGGTGCGGTAATCATTAAGATTAAGCCTGCAGCCCAGTTCAACGGAAATACCGCAATTAAAATAACGACCGGAACAATGGCTGAAAGACTTTGTTGAGGGAGAAAACGGGCATAGAAATTATGTAAGTTTTCAACTTGTTCCAACATAATGCTTGCCCAACTTCCAGCTGGTTTTTGATTGATTGTCGCAGGGCCGACAAGATGTATTTTATCCAGAATTTTTTGACGAATATGATTGCGTAATAATTGTCCGCTTTGGAAACCTATTTTTTCGCGTGCCCATAAAATAATAGCACGCATCCCAAAGCCGATAATTAGCCCGAGAAAATAAGGAATAAGTTCATCACGAGGCACATTTTGCATAATCAGTTTATCGAGCAAAGTCGCAAGAAAATAAGTTTGCGCGACTAAAATGAGTGCAGAAAGCGTAGCTAGGACAATGTTTGCGCGCATTAATTTTTTGATAGGTTCTTGTTGTGCGCGAAGCCATTTTTGTAAATATTTTTGGCGAAGTTTGTTCATAGTTTTATCGTGATATAGAAAAGTTCCCCTCTTTTAAAAAGAGGGGAATTAGTTAGAGAATTTATGCTTCTTGAGCATCTAAATAGCGTTCTGCATCCAATGCTGCCATACAACCAGTTCCCGCGGAGGTAATGGCTTGGCGATAATTGTGATCCATTACATCGCCAGCTGCGAACACGCCTTCCACAGAAGTGGCAGTTGCATTTCCTTCAAGACCAGATTTTACAACGATATAGCCATTATTCAATTCTAGTTGCCCTTGGAAAATTTCCGTATTTGGCGAGTGACCAATCGCTACGAATAAACCATCTAATTTGAGTTCTTCTTTCTCCCCAGTTTTTGTGTTGGTTAAACGTAATCCGGTTACGCCCATGTTGTCACCCAACACTTCATCTAAAGTGCGGTCAGTATGCAGAACGATTTTTCCTTCTTCCACTTTTTTGTACAAACGGTCGATAAGGATTTTTTCCGCACGGAAGCTATCGCGACGGTGGATTAAATGCACTGTACTTGCAATATTGGCTAAGTAAAGCGCTTCTTCTACCGCAGTATTTCCACCACCAATCACACCGACTGGTTTATTACGATAAAAGAAACCATCACAGGTTGCGCAAGCTGAAACCCCACGGCCTTTGTAGCCTTCTTCTGAAGGCAAGCCAATATAGCGTGCAGAAGCACCTGTTGCGATAATTAACGCATCACAAGTGAAATTTTGCACATCGCCAAAAAGTTTGAATGGGCGAGAAGATAAATCTACGCGATTGATATGATCGAAGACGATTTCTGTCTCAAATTTTTCTGCATGTTGCAACATTCGTTGCATTAAACCTGAACCAGTAGTCATCTCAAAATCACCTGGCCAGTTTTCGATTTCATCTGTGGTGGTAAGCTGGCCGCCTTGTTGCAAACCAGTCACTAATACTGGTTTTAAGTTTGCACGTGCTGCATAAATGGCTGCTGTATAACCAGCAGGGCCTGAGCCTAAAATTAAAAGTTTTGCGTGTTTGATATCTGACATAAAGAATCCTTGTTTTTCGTAAAGGGAGAATTAATTAAATTCAAGCCTATTCTAATGATTGCTATGTATGAAATTGTTCCATACACCTTATCAATTATAAACCTTTCGATTAATAGAGCAGTGAATAAAGCAATCGGCGGAACTTATTTGTTAATGGATCAGCATTGCCCATTGCACTTAAAATGGATAAAAATTGTTGTTTCACTTCACCATTCTGTGCCCCTAAATCTGTTTTTAAAATACCGAAAAGTAGTGTAAGCGCTTCTTCATTTCGTCCAGCTTGATGAAGTTGTACAGCAAGTTTTATTGCAATTTCAGCTGTTGGGTTTTTAGCATAATCGGCCTGTAATTGTTGGATTTCAGGTGTATCTGCTGCTTGAATTTGTAGCTCAATTTGTGCTTGTAATCCGTGCCAACGGCTATCACGATCTTGTAATGGAATTTGATTTAAAATTTCCTGTGCTGGCTCCGTTTTCTTCATTGCAATATAGGTTTCAGCGTAGAGCAGGGCAACATCACTATTTTTCTTATCAGAAAGTTCCCATGCATCTTTCAATAATGGCAATGCTGCTTCATAGTTTTCTACTTGCAAGAAATCTAACGCTTGCTGGAATTTTAAATCTTCTTCTTTAGGTAAAATAATGCTTAATCGTTGGATTAATGAAGATTTATCAAGCACTCCTGGAAATGCATCTAATGCCTGTGCTTCTTTAAATAAATAGGTGGTTGGTAATGCTTGGATACGGAATTGTGCGGCAATCATTTGCTCTTTTTCACAATTTACTTTTCCAAGAACAAATTGTCCTTGATATTGTTCTGCAACTTGCTCAAGTAGTGCCAAAAAATCTGCCGATTCTTTATGAGTTGGCGCGTAAAAATTGATGACAAGTGGTTTTTCTAAGGATTGTTGCAGTATTTCAGTAAGATTTTGTTCGTTGATGTCAACGATAAAAGGAAAATCAGCCATGTTTTATCCTTGTGAAAAAATAATGGCTGATTTTAGCAAAGTGCGGAAGATTTTAGAAACGTTTTACCATTTCTATTATTAAGCAAGTTTTTCTAGGATCAATTTTCCCATCATTTCAATATGTACATGCTCTACATTAAGTGCAGGAATATATTGATAAGATTGTCCACCATTTTTTAGGAAATTTTCTCGATTTTCTTTGTCAATTTCTTCAATGGTTTCTAAACAATCTACGGAGAAACCCGGACAAATAACGGCAATTTTTTGAATGTTTTGTGTTGCAGCTGATTCTAAAAATTTATCGGTATAAGGTTGTAGCCATTCTTCACGCCCAAAGCGAGATTGAAACGTCATTCCCCATTGGTTTTCTGTTAAGCCCAGCTTATTAATAACTGCAATAGTCGTTTGTTTACAATGTTCACGATAATAATCGCCCATTTTTTCATAACGCAGAGGAATACCGTGATAAGAAAATAGCAAAAACTCATCGGGTTTTAACCGCACTTTTAGTGAATCTGCTAAGGCATTAATGTAATTCTCATCGATATGATAAGAATGGATGAAATCAAAAGGCACTAATCCTCGTTCTTTTTTAAGAGCATTAGAAAATGCATCAAATACTGCGCCCGTAGTTGAGCTAGAGTATTGCGGGTAAAGAGGCAAAACAATAATTCGCTCAACTTGATTTTTAAGCAAATTTTTCACCGCACTTTGCATTGATGGATTGCCGTATGTCATGGCAATTTCTACTTGAGTATCGATATTTTGCTTATCTAAATAGGCTTGTAATGCGTCTTTTTGTTGTCGTGAAATAGCAAGTAAAGGCGAGCCTTGCGCTGTCCAAATTGCTTGATAATTTTTGGCGATACGTTTTGAACGCAATGGCAAAATAATGGCTTTGAGCAGTGGATACCATTTGCAACGTGGTAAATCTACCACGCGAGGATCCGTTAAAAATTGCCATAAATAACGGCTAATTGACTTCGGTGTCGGACTATCTGGCGTACCTAGATTGGCAAGTAATACGCCGATTTTTACTGGTTTTGTCATAAATTGATTACGGAAAGGGTTAATCTAGAAACACAACAAAGTTTATTCTCTTCTGTGCGGATGTCAATTTGCCAAATCTGGATATTTCTACCCAAATTAATTGGCGTGGCTCTCGCGGTCACTTTACCTGAACGAACTGGGCGAAGATGATTGGCATTAATATCCAATCCCACCGCAGTTTTGCCTTCTTCTAAACAAAGCGAACCCGCAAGAGAACCAATTGTTTCAGCTAAAGCAATCGAAACCCCGCCATGCAATACACCAAACGGCTGCATAGTACGATGATCCACTGGCATTGTCGCTTCAATCCAGTCCTCGCCAAAAGCAGAAATTTCAATGCCAAGATGGCTAACTGCACTGTTGGAGCAAAGTTGATTTAAGTTTTCGAGGGTAAAAGTTTTTTTCCAGAGCATTTAATCTATTCCATATTATCAATTATCTTGGCTCCACCTATTTATGGGGAGCTGCCGAAGGCTGAGAGGGGATAAATGTTCAATTTCAACATAAATTGTTTTAGGTACATTATCTATTTTTTTAAGGGGCTGTACTAGATAACGACTAAAAATCCCATTTAGGTTAGAATAAACCAATGAGAAAAAGTCGCTTAAGTCAGCATAAACAAAATAAACTCATTGAACTGTTTGTCGCAGGTGTCACAGCAAGA
>NZ_QQJW01000015.1:0-44951 GCF_003493685.1 Haemophilus haemolyticus | reverse complement strand
TTCCTGGGGGGAGAAGTGCGGTAGCTGGATTCCTAGGTTTTACCGAAAGTGAATTAAAGAATCGCCTTTATCAAATAAAGGGCCAACGATTCAAAAATGAAGAATTGATTGCACTGCAACTTGAGTACGGATGCACTGATTTTATCGATGAGCTTTGCCGAAATGCTGGCGGGTGTTTTGTACCGGCACCAGTCGCAAGCGAATTGGATTCGGTAGAAATCTCAACTTTACAACTGCGTGAACTGTCCGCTCGTGGATTGTTGTTTGAGGCGTTAGAAAAAGCGCTGGCGGACGGTGAAATCACAAGCGCGGAAGAAGATTTAATCCGCAAATTATTAAACAAGCATTTATCAGCAACACAACACTCAATCGAGTGCGTGATCTCGCTAAATAAACGGCAATAAAAAACCACGGCGGCAACCGTGGCTAATTAATAAAGTGTTAAACGAGGTAATTATGGCAAATCTAATTGAGATTAGCAACAGTAAAATCAACAATTCTGAAGTTAAAACGGTAAATGCGAGAGAATTACATTCCTTCCTGGAAGTTTCTACAAGATTCTCAGACTGGATTCAAAGACGAATCTCAGAATATGAATTTGTTGAAAATCAAGACTTTGTAGTTTTACTCAAAAATGAGAAAAACCCTATCGGTGGTCGCCCTCAGAAAGAAATTCAGATTTCCATTGATATGGCAAAAGAACTATCAATGGTCGAGCGAAACGAAAAAGGAAAGCAAGCCAGACAATATTTTATTGAGATGGAAAAAGTGGCGAAATCTACCGATCCTATGATGTTATTAAACGACCCAGTTTACTTGCGTGGCGCGCTTGCAACGTACTCTGAAAGAGTGATCGAGCTTACCCCTAAAGCGGAAGCATTTGACCGTCTAGCAACCTCAACCGAGGGCGCGATGAATCTCACTAACGCCGCTAAACACCTACAAATGCAACCGAGAGCATTTACCCAATTTTTATTTGCTAACGGGTGGATTTATAAGCGCACTGTTGGATCTGCTTGGATTGCTTATCAAGACAAATTGCAACGTGGTTATTTAGAGCATAAAGCACACCCTGTCACACAACCTGACGGCACGGAAAAAATCTACCCTCAAGTATTAGTAACTGCAAAGGGTTTAGCCAAACTATCAACAATGCTTAATAAGGCGGTGGCGTGATGAGTAACGATTATTTTATCCCAAATTCTTTCCAGGTCCCGAATGCGTTAGTTGATGACTTAATGGCGGAGCTTGGCGGCGTAGAGCTTAAATGTTACTTGTTTGTTATTCGTAAAACTAAAGGCTGGAATAAGGAATACGATGCAATCTCTTTAACTCAATTCATCAAGTTTACCGGAGCTGGTAAAACCGCAGTGGTTGATGCGTTAAAAAAACTTGTTGATCTAGGATTTTTAGTTAAAAAAACAGGAGTAAGAAATACATCCGTTTACGCAATCAACTTGTTCGGAAAACAGACTGGTTCAGAAAGTGAACTAGTTCAGAAAGTGAACATCACTAGTTCGGAAAGTGAACCAGTCACTAGTTCGGAAAGTGAACACACAAAAAACAATATTAAAAACACTATACAAAATACAAATAAAAAAAATACCAAAAAAAGCGATTTGGATTTACTTGCTGACTTTGGGATCACCGGCCAACTTGCTGACGACTTTATCGTTCTTCGCAAAGCTAAAAAAGCTCCTATAACTGAAACAGCCCTCAAAGGGTATCAGTCAGAGGCTGACAAAGCTGGCATCTCAATTTGTGAGGCGGTGGCAATCGCAATAAAACGAAACTGGCAAGGATTTAACGCATCGTGGGATTGGCGTGATGAGAAACTGCGAACATCCCAAGCGCAAAAAATGAGTTTTGAAGAAAAAAATGCGTTGCCATGGAATCGTCCTGAAGATTGGGAGAATGTACTGTGAACCAATTAACTCATCAATCATTGCATCAAGGTGTATCACCACAAGCGGAGAAATTTATTGATACGTTGTTCGATCAACTTTGCGCTAGTTGCCCTCAGTTGCTCAACCTCACTCCAGAGCGATTGCAGGTAGTAAAACGCCAGTGGATTTTAGGCTTTGCTGAAAATGGAATTACAAAAATAACACAAGTTAAACGAGGTATGGCAGAAATGCGTGCTAAGCCAAATGGGTATTTGCCAAGTGTAGGTGAATTTATTCAAGCATGCAAAGTTCTGGACTACCACGAATTGGGCTTACCGAATGAAGCGGAATTATACCAACGTTATAAAATTTTCTTAGGCTATGCCCGATTCAATCGGGATGAATTTCAATATCGTTCAAAAGTGGAATTTTGGTTGCTTAAAAATCTGTACGAAAAGTGCAAGAAAAAATCGGAAGAGGACACGTTGAAAGCTATTCCGAAATTACTCACAGAAGCGGCAGAAAAAGTGCGGTCGAATTTTTCTTTTGAGGATATTCCGAAAATGATTCCTGAAAAGTCAAGTTTTTACGATAAAGCGAAGGCTGATAAGGCGCGCGATAGCTTGATGGCAATGATGAAAGGGACATTGCAATGACAGAACAACAATTTGATAAAGATACATGGCAAACACCGCACTATGTCTTTAAATGGCTATCTCAACGTTTCGGTTGGTTCGATCTTGATGGTTGCGCAAATGCCAAAAACGCCTTGACATGTCACTATATCGGTGAATCTAACTCAGACAATGATGAGCATCAATCAATTGCAGATGACTTTCTAATGCCGATTGAGCAAATGTTAGATGTATTGTTGGACGAAGTAGCAGAACGTTGTTCGGCTCCGTTAAGAATCTATGTGAACCCGCCTTATTCCAACGTTACACCATATCTACAACGCGCAAAAGAATTATGTGATGCTGGTTATTTAGTCGTGATGTTACTCAACAATGATAAATCTACTCAATGGTATCAAAACCATATTCAAGGCGTGGCGAATAAAGTGATTGATATCACAGGCGGTCGTATTGCATTTATCAACCCTGTAACAGGGAAAGAAATCAAGGGGAATAGCAAAGGACAAATGATTGTTGTATTTGATCCATCAATGGAAGATTTTGTAATGCGTTCAGTAAGTCTTGATTTTGTTAAAAAGTGCGGTGGATATGGAATTTAAAAAACAATTCTTCCTTCGCTCAAACCAAGTGCGGTTGAATTGCATTGAGTTTATCAGAGAACTGCCAACGGATGATAAAAAACCGTTGGTAGTCAAAATCCAACCAATAACACGAAACCTTGAGCAAAACGCCAAGTTTCACGCTATGTGCCAAGATGTGGCGAACCAAGCGGAATTTATGGGGCGTAAGCTCACAATGGAGCAGTGGAAAGTATTGTTTATTTCGGGCCATGCAATCGCCACAAATCAAAAAGCAGATGTTGTGCCAGGTCTTGAGGGGGAATTTGTGAATATCCGTGAAAGTTCGGCTCAAATGAGCGTGAGCAGAATGGCAAGCCTTATCGAGTATGTGACCAGTTGGGGCGTGCAAAATGGCGTGAGATTTAACGATAGATGGGGATTTAAATGAAGCGTTTAAACGATGACGAGGTTCTAGAGCTAAAAATCGTACTTTGGATTGTAGCGGTTTGGGTAATTTTTCAGATGGTGTTTGGATAATGAGTAATTTTAGAAAAGAAGCTAAAGGGAGAGAGTGTCAAGTGCGGTTACCTGGTATTTGTAATCATAATCCTGAAACGACCGTATTAGCACATTATCGTATGGCAGGATTAAATGGAGTCGGTATGAAGCCCGATGATATTTTTGGTGCTTGGGCATGCTCATCTTGCCATGATGAATGTGACCGTAGAACTAGAAAAATGGATGCTGAAGATGTCCGCCTGGCACACGCTGAAGGAGTGTTACGAACACAGCAAATTTTGCGCAAGGAGGGCAAGTTATGAGTGATTGGCTAGAGATTGCCTTACCTTATCCGCCATCAGTCAATCACTATTGGCGACACACAAGAAGCGGACGGCATTATATCAGCGAAGCAGGGAGAAAATTTAAAGCCGAAGCATTGCAAATTTTACAACAATTCGATCCATTTATCGGTGCAGTTGCAGTGCATCTTGAAGTTTATTATCCCGATAACCGAAACCGAGATCCCGATAATATAAACAAAGGGCTTTTCGATAGTTTAGTTGCCTCAGGATTAATACAAGACGACAACAACAAAGTGATAAAAGATTTTCGCAGTAAAAATTGCGGAACCAAAAAAGGCGGAATGGTTGTAGTAAAAATTAGAGGGCTTGAAAATGAGTAAATCAATCGAATTGTTGGTGAAATTACATAATCCTAAATGCGTGAGTGTTGAAACTGTGGGCCGCGGTGGTGCTGCGTTGCTTTATCAAGATCAAATTATCTGCGCTTTTGCCAAAGCAGAAAGCGAATACATGTTCGGCTATCACTTGTTGATGTGTAAATATCGCCAAGATCCATTCTCGCGTGAATTTGTGAATAGTTATATTGAAAGCTGGTGCGAGGATCGCGGATTCCCTGAACACTCAACGGAAGCGATGAAATGCGTAGTTGATATGGTTTGCGATCTGCCCTTACCAAGCCAAATTAAACATATCAAAGCTCTTAGAAAGAGATACCTCCGATCGCAATATGCTTATCTTCCAACGATTGAAAAGGTGAATAAAATTGCCGAAGAAAATGGTTTGTCGATTAATGGTGTGGAAGCTCGTCAATTAAGAGTCCGTGAAATTAATGAATTGAGTAAATCAAATACTTGTCCACGTTGCCGTGGAACGGGGGTAGTCGGTCGAGTGCAAAAACGTGAATGTCCTGAGTGTCGCGGAAAAGGACAGTTACGCGCCAATATCTATCACTTGATGAAGTCCATTGATTGTACTGAAGCCTATTTCAAACGCTATCTCTTGGCATTGGTGGTGGATTTTGAACACCATTGCTATGAGGATATGAGTGGTGCGGAAAGTGTGATTAAGCAGAGATTAAATAAAGAAATTTCTGATTAATTGCAATTCTATTGGATCTTCAACAATGTGTAATGATTCTAGTGGAAATATCTTAAATATTAATCGATGGTAGTTATTTTTTATTATCTAAGCAAAATTTACACCACTTAGAAAGTCCATCAGCATAACGACTAGAAGGGTAAAAGCTGCTTTTCTTTCTATTTTGACCGCACTTTTCACAGATTTTCATACCGGACATATCGTGTGGCATAGGCGCGCCCTCAGACATGCAGAGAGAACACCACTTTGTTAAACCATCAGGTTGATGTTCGTTTTTCCCAAATTCGGAGAGAGGTTGTACGCGTCGGCAAGCTGGGCATTTTTTCACGGAAATTTGAATAGATGATGTTTTAAAAGAAAGTAGTTCTTTCTGGAGTGATTGGTTTAAATTGGTCTGATTTAGTACTTGAGTTTTTAAATCATTAATTTCATCATAGGACATAAACAAATCAAAAGAAGCCTTATCTAGTTTTTTCTCTAAATCGTAATATTCAGTCTCTCTTTTACGAATATAATTATCTTTTTGTTTAATACAATGTTCATACTCTTGTATTTTATTTAATAATTTAGCCTTTATTTCTAAATTATTTTTATCTATGATTTCATCAATCATGGAGGTTGGGGCTTCTTTATGATTTTCTCTATCGACAAGCCAAAGCAAAACAGCGAAAAAGATACATGCTATTCCAATTGATAAAATTGAAAACTCATCCATAATTCACTTTCCTTGAAGCAGGTATTTTAGCAATAGTATCTTATTTGAGTAGGTTTTCAATATGGTAGAATAAATATATTCAGCATTTGTGAATAAGCTCACAGTTATCCTTGAGATTCTTCCCTATAATTAGCTAAATTTGATGCATTGGAGGTAATATGAGTAGAGATTTAAGAGAGGTTTTACTTTGGGCTGGATTTATCCCAATAGCAGTTCCAACATACCTATTGGCATAGGTAAGTGTAAAAATTTGTCAAGATAAGAATAAAGCCTGTTTACAAAGCAGGCTTTTTTCATTATTATTTTTATCAAGGTGTCGTAGCCTTAAATCCAAAGCGGAAGTCCGCACCCGATAGCATAGCGGTTTTTTTATGCGTAAAATTTGTGATCTCGTTTAGTTTTATTGCCATTAAGACTTTACACGCATAAATCCAATTTCATCTATGCCGAGAGGGCGAGGAATAAAAGACCTTCGGGGAATAACTCCAGCCGACTTTGGACGGTTTACGAACCTCTTGGCACCCTATTTAGGGTAAATCTTAATTTCGTAAAAAAATCCAAAGGAGACATTTTATGTCTAATCAAACCCAACTCTCTACATTCAACTTTGAATCAAAATCTATCCGCACTTTAGCTATTAATAATGAGCCTTGGTTTGTTGCTAAGGACGTTTGCGATGCAATAGGTATTGATAACAATCGTAAGGCATTATTGGCATTAGATGAAGACGAAAAGGGTGTAACTTTAAGTTACACCCTTGGTGGACAACAAGAAATGAATATCATCAGCGAAAGCGGAATGTACACTTTGATCTTACGTTGCCGTGATGCAGTGAAAAAAGGATCTATTCCACACCGTTTTAGAAAATGGGTTACATCAGAAGTATTACCTACTATTCGTAAAACAGGAAAATATGAAAGCAAAACATCCGTCAATGACAGAACAGGGTTACGCAATGCCGTGAATATGCTCGTGAGCAGAAAAGGATTAATTTATTCCGATGCCTATCATTTAATCCACCAACGCTTTAATGTGGAATCAATCGAAGATTTGACATTAGAGCAGTTACCGCAAGCGGTAGAGTATGTTCACAGAATAATTTTAGAAGGGGAATTAATCACTGAGGCTGAATTGCCTAACCGTGAAAAGAAATTCTCTTTTGAATTTACTGAGTACGAACTCCAACAGCTTATTTGGTTATGGTTCGCTTTCAAACGTGGCGTCGGCACATTCCAATACATCGAAAAAGCCTTTAAGGCGCTAGGCTCAAATATGAGCGGGCAAATCTACGGACAGGCTTACGAATATTTAAGCGTGCTACGCTCAACAAACCAAATCTTAAATCGCATTACACAAGAGTTTGAGATTGATCCAATGACAAATTGGCGAGCATTAGAACACTTGCGCCAGTTTGATCCGAAAGCCATTAGAGTAGATTTTTAAAAAGGCTTTCAACTGTAAAGCAGATTGACATTAGCCAAAAACTGCACTAGAATTATTCCACACTAGCCAAAGTGTAATACATTTACATTTTGGCTTTTTTATATGCAAAAGAAAGCCGAGGTGAGGGAAACACTTCGGCTTTTTTATATCCACTTAATAGCGCTAAGAGGACATAAACTTTGGACATTATAGAAACAATTGTTCCAACATTCAATGTTGCCGCCCGCGAATTTTGAGAAATATAACCGTTAAAAGTGAGAAATCTGAAATCTTGGCTGTTTCCCATTTTAAGCGGTTAAAAATCGCTAAATTTGAGAAATAAAAACGCCCTTTAAATCATCATTAAAGGGCGTTTAAATTTTACACTTTAGATAAACTCGCACATTCTTGCTTTTTTTCATTTAATGAAACAGCGTTACATATCTGCACCTATTTAGCCCTCTATCCATCCCCAGCCTAATTTGACCACAGTCAGTCATTTTTCCGTAATGATGACTTGCTATATAAACCTAAGAGAGCAATCCTATGGCCAAGTTAAACAAACACAGGAAACCCACAAAATGACAAATTTTAAAATGAGAACCGAGCAAGAAATAATGACGGAGTTAGCTCTTGTTGCCGTAAAAGAACACGACGGTTTTATTGTAGACGGTTCGCAATATTCACTGCCTAACGAATGCGGGCAAACTTTTGTCTATAACACTGCATTTTTAGATGTGCGTTTTGTGGAAGACGGACGCAAAGATTGCGTGGTGAAATTTACGTCTACGCTCGCCCCTTTCGCCCCACCGTTTTATTGTTTGCTTTCCGAATTAGAAGACTAAAACAAAAAGCTTCGTGATTACACTCGAAGCCTTTGTTACTGCTAGAATTTATAGACTAAATTGTCTTCATACGCCACTTGGTAGTTCAGTTTGGCATTGACTGTAATCCGTTTGGCGTTTTCAAACGCCTGCCAATTATCCACCTTATCTTCCAGCATATAATTCACAAAGCGAATAAACTCCGACTTCGTCGAGCTAAAGAACACATACGGTGGTCGCGTAATATTGACCAGTCGCAAGAAATCAATCAAATCAAAATAGGTGGCTTGTTTGTAGCTTTCCTGCTTGGTGCAAAGGTAAGGCGGATCTAATACAAACAAGGCTTTCGGATTATCGGTAAACTTCGGCAAAAGTGTGTGAAATGATTCTCGCACAATTTCTACGCCGTCTAAATAGCCGTCAGCCTTTGGATAATCAGACTGACGAACGCAATGCCAAAAATCTTTCTTATACAGTTCGTCTAATGAGCTTACTTGTTGTCCACTAAACAATAGCCAACTCGTCAAGCAGTTTAAATCTTTGTAACCTTTGAATTGGTCGATGATTTTAATGATTTCTGCCTTTAACGACTTTGGTAAACGCTTATTCTTTGGCGTAGCGTTACCAATTTTTGCAAAGATTTGTGTGCGTAAGGCGTTAGTGTCGTTGATATATGCCAATCTTTCGGCATAGCCATCAAAATCATTGTAAATGATGCGGGCTTTCGGTTTTAACCGTTTGGCGGTGTGACTGAGTAAGCCTGAACCGCCGAATGTATCAATAATCGTCCAGCCTTCGCCATCGCCTTTTATATTCTCATTTAAAACTGTTTCAAAATGTTTAAGAAACATTCGTTTTTGTCCGATAAACGGCAATGGGGCTTGTTTAAAGGTGCTTTGATTTGCCATAGTTTTTCCTTTCTATGGCGTTCCGATGCTCAAGGCATTCTGACACTCAAATCAAATTAACGTGTAGTATTAACGGTTTTGCAACGAGGGCATTTGATTTCTAAATAACCAACTATCCCCACTTTCGCCAATAATTTGTTACAAAATGTGCAACGGATTGCTTTAATTGACTGCATATATTTCTCCTAATCAAAAGATTTGTTACAATCCGCCAGCCTTGCGCAAGGTAGGCGGCGTATGGCTATATGCAGGCTCGTTCTGCGTAGCTGGTAACAACGAGCATTCCTAGTGCCGTTGTTATCGCCGTCTTTTCTTTATTGAATTAAACTTTGTGCAGGGTAAACTCTCCTTTTAACTTTTCTCTTTATTAAATATAGCTGCTAGTTGATTTGGACTAAACCGCCAGCCATTTTCCCCACCGCAAATCGCATTAAAACACCACTCACTGCAAAAATATTTTGAGCGTTTTTGTTTGATGCCAAGCACAATCCCTAACGCACCCCACCAGTCATATTTTTTGCCAGAAGTGCGGTCAAAATAGGCTTTGATTTGCGCCTCGGTGACATCGTTGAATGGGATTAAATCCCATTTGGTATTATCGGACACATCAATCTGCTTGCAACGCACGCCGCCGTCTTGCACCGATGATGAGTAGCAGTCATATACTGTCACATGCTCATAATGATATCCGTTACCAAACTCAATACGCTCAATGGCAATCTCGCAATGCGAGTATTGGCCTTTGGTAAAAAATCGAGTGATGCGGTCTGCCATTGCTTTTACTGGCTCTTTTCGCCAGTCGCGCTTGTGTTTGTACATCGCCAAATAAACATTAGCCATTTTGGTATGCCTCCATCAAGTTATCCATTTGCTTGATGATGTCATCATGGATTGATTGCAACTGCTCAAGCGTGAGATTAGGGGCTTGGAGTTCATACTTGCGCATACGTTGGTTGGCAAGCTCCATTTGTAGTTTTTCCAGCCCCGCGGCTTGCGTCAAAATAAGATTTGTAGCTGTTTTATTATCTAGCCCGGCACGTTTAGCAAAATCGGTGATATAACGACTACACTCGCCTTGATAGTTTGCAGATTTAAATGCTTCTGCCGCTGCTTGTCGCTCACGATACTCGCTTTCAAATCGAGTCCATGTGCTATATATCGTGGCCGCGTGAGAGTCGATATTTGCAATAAGTTGATTCTGAGTTTCTGCCAAAAGTGCGGTCATTTTTTCGGGTGAAATTTCCCATTGCAATGTGTCAAGATTTAGCTCGTGCGCGGCGCTCGGTTGTGGGGCAATCAATACAGGGTTGCCTGTTTTGTCTGCGATGATTTGTTTACCTTGTGCCTGACCGTCTAGCAAAGTGCGGTATAAATCTTCGCTAATTTTTACTGCGCCTTCCGGCACAAATCCGCCGTCGGTGTCGTCATAAAAGCCGTTTTTGTAGTACATAGTCATTATTTCCATCTCCCAATAGCTAGAAAATCCCAGTTCATTGATTTGAAAGCTCCGTCATATTCATTGTTAAGCTCCCAATATGCGCAAACACTGCCACTACTTTTGAAATTATTAAACTTAATAAAACTATTAACAGTTACGGATACATTTGCGTTATCGTTAGCATTATCTGTGTTTTCATCTGAACTTTGAGATGCCCACACTTTAGGTTTATCAATAAATGAGACTGCCCAATTAAATTGATGTAGTTCGGTCCATCTATTAGTAATGCCTCGAGGATTTACTTTTTTATAGGTCTGAATCATCGTCCCATCAGGATATTTTCGTACTTCAAAATCGCCGATTTTTTGATAAGTAAATGCGCTATCAATTACGGCATTTACTGCTTCATTAAAATTCGTAATCTGATTGGTGGTATGCGTATGACTTACGTTTGCTTTCTTGCCAATCTCGGCTAATAACGTCGCCTTAACATTGGCGTCACCGGCAAGCGCATTCGCAATTTCGGATAAAGTATCCAACGTTGCTGGTGCCGTCCCGACCAATGCTGCAATCGCCGCTCGAACATAGGCGGTTGTAGCCACAGTAGTATCATTGACTGTTTGAGCCGGGGTCGGGGCTTTTGGAGTACCTGTAAATATTGGTGATGCAATAGGTGCTTTATCGTTCAATGATGTTTTTACAGATGCAGAAACAACCGCTCTAATTGCTTGCGTAATTTGATTAAATTGCCCCTTATCTGGCGTCATCCCAGCATCTGTTAAAATATTTAACAGTTCAGCCTGCACAATATTGAACCAGTCCGCTCCCGGATAGCTCGGCGCAATGCCATTTCCACCTTCGGTAAACCAACGCGGCGCATTTGGCTGGAACTGTTGATTTTTCACTTCTGGCATCACAACGACACCAGAATTATTGTCGAGTGCGTACATATCATTCCTCTTGATAAATAAAGATCATTTCTAGGTGAGAATAACAAAAACGCTTTAAAAAACATTCCACCTTAGAGCGTTCAAATAACACCAACTCTTGGCTCACATCTTCCAAACACGTTGCATTCCTAATAGATTTTGATGTCGTATAAATAAATACACGCCACGCATTTTCTTGCGGATGTAAAGGATAACCACAATCACGTAAACAATGGTGCGGATAGTGGTTTACCACCTTAATTTGATAACCATGGCGTATTGCTAATTCTTCTAAATAATATTTATTGAATGAGCCAACCTCATTATCTTTCGCTATCAACGCGGCACGGCGTGTTTCAATCGTATTGATTTCAGTACATTCTGGTAGTCCATAAAAAAACTCCCAATCATCTAGTAACAAAAATGCATTACTGAGCATTCGTTCTTTCACGAGCTGATGGGCAGTTTCATTGACTTGCACTAATTGTTCGGCACGAATGGATAAAATTTTCCCCATATTGCTATCAGGACTACGATTCCATGCCAAGCCAACTGGTAATAACTTTAATGCGGCGTCTAAATAATCCACTTGTGTTAGGTTTGCCATGTAATATTCCCCAACACTAAAATTTGATCGCGTTCCAGTTGAATATCCGATTGCAACGAAAGAATGCTGTTATCTGTTTCGCCAATCACATTAGAAACGGTTGCTCGCAAATGGGAAAGATATAAAAGCCCACCTGGTGCTAAGGTTTGAAACAAAGAAACTAATGTTGATTTGACCGCACTTTTTAGCGATTCTGTTGCTGGCACAAGACGAATGGTTAAATCTAATCGTTTCACTTTAGGGGCAAATACAAATAACTCATTGCCTGCTGGCATGCCTTCCCAAAGTCCCGTCACTGTGTTCTTGTGTCCACTGATATAGGCTTTCACTCGCTCGCAATCCTGAGTGGTAGGTAAAATATCTGCCTGATTGTCTAACACAATCGCCACGCCAGTTGTGCCGCCACCGTAATACCGCGGAAAACACCAAGCACGCGTCACCCCATTCACTTCCAATGCCCAACGCACATAATCATGTGGTGCACCACCTGCGGGCGGATGTTGTACACGTTGAATTAAACGGCTTAATAAAGCTGAAAGTGATTCCATTTCTGTGCCACCGCTCATTTTAAGCACAGTTGCATTAGGCTTTACCCCTAAAATAGCATTAGTCAAAGCAAGTTGAGTTTGCGCATTGATATTACCTTGGCTGCCGTTTTCTGTGCATTGCACGGCAATTTCGGCAAAGCCTGCTTGTACTTGTGTAGTCTGCACCGCGGCAAAGGTTAAATCGGAACGGCCATCACGCCACAGCGTGCCTTCGACAATTTCTGTCGCACTTACGACTTCAATACGAATCACGCCTTGTGCCGCATTGGCTGACTTTCGATAAATGCCCTTATAGGCACAATATTCCAGCAAATAATCTTCATCTGCTGTGGTGGGAATAATTTGGCGAGCTAACCAGTCGAGATGTTGATGCTCACTGGCACTTAACGCCGCATTAATGCGATTTAATACCGACACGACTGAATGTCGTTTAACATCTGGAAAACGGCTTAGAAATTGCTGTTCGCCCTGATTGACAAGTTGAGAAAGCGTTGGGGATTGATAAGGCATTACAGGCTCCATACTGCTGAAAACGTGCGTTGCTCGGTTTGCCCATTAGGCAACGTCACAACAACGCTTAACAACAGCACGGACTGTTCAGGATTGGTCGCCATCACGTCAATGGCAAGGGCGTGACCATCATCAATAAGCCACTGTAAGGCTTGTTCGGCATAGGCTTGCGCATCATCAAGCACATCGGCAAGTTGTTTAGAACGGGCAAGTGTCCATAGGCGAGATCCCATTTCCACTTGTTTTTCTTCATTCTGATTAAAGTCATTGCCCCACCAGCCGCGTTGATTATCTACGCGCGCATCGGTGAATAAGCTAATCACAATGGCATTGGTTAAGCTGTCATCCGTCAATAATGCAGAATCAAGCGAAACAACATCACCTTCGCCGTCTTTCCACATAATACTTAAATCTGACATCGCTTTTACACCGGTTTACCCACCCCTTTTTCGTGGTCGTGGTTCGCGCCACTCTTACCATTTGAAAGGTGATCTGCTGCTGTTGATGTTCCAATAATAGTCACATCGCCAGCAAATTGCGTTTGTGGAGCGTCAAAGTTAATCTCATCCGCGTTCACCGTAAATTTTTTACAGGTCAGAATGGCTTCGCCATTTTCGGTTAATAATAGCGTATGCCCCTCGGCGTGGTAAAGTACCGAATCACCAGGTTTTAAAGCAGTCGGGCGTACGCCTTTATCTTCGACAACAATCGCCACCAAATGTGAACGTTTACCACCCACAGAAAGCACAATAGCTTCGCCGCCCATTGGCACAGAAGAATGCCCATAATTTTGAAAACGTTCTACATCGTCCACCACTTCATCGGCTTGCACTCGTACCTGTAAATTTTGGCGACTGAATGAATCGGTGACAATAGACACTACCGCACGAGAAACCAACGACTTTAAACCGCGTTTAATTGGGGCTAAAACCTTGTTTAAACCGTCCATCAATTATTCCTTCTTAAAGTCAGTAAATTCTGTCACATTATCTTTCTTTGATTTTTTTGACTTTTTACCTTTTTGTACCTTATCCAAAGACTCATCAGGCTCATCAAAGGCATCTCGATGCATTAAGGTAAGCTGACTACGTGTGCCATTCTCATCAAGAGTAAAAACGACTTCCACTATCAAACGAGCCTGTCGTTCAAATCCCAACTCGGGTGCAGTAAGCCACACTATTTCATTGGGCAACCATAATGAACCATCAGGTTTCTGCCAGCCTTGCACAGTCGCTGTAGATTTTTGCGCTTCTGCCTTGTTACGTTTGAGTTCCCACATTGCCCGTTGATAACCGCTCGTCCCTGTCATATTATCGTCAGCGATAATCACCATCGGACGATAGCGCGTAATATCGGGATCTATTATAAACCCATCCAACATAACTACTAAAAATAATCCAACATAAATGGGAAAAATTTGGATGAAGTGGGAAGAAATGAAAAAGGCGAAATGAAATAGAGTTACACATAGAGAAAAAGAAAACCCAGCGACTTTTTACGGTCACTGGGTTTGTTTTTTAGGATTGAGCGAACATATCGAACTGTCGTTTGGCAATTTCTTCTTTCTGCACGCGTTTGACGATTTTGTAGATCCATTGCAAAGATAAACCATACTTCTTAGCAAGGTAGGCGTGATTATTGCCCGTGAACTCGTTGAAAATTTGTTTTTCACGCTCGCAGGCGAAAAGCGACATTGATTTCGGCACATACACATTCAAACCGCCCCAGTTATAGCCTGTTTTCAAAGCCACAATCATTCCGATATTTTCCGCCGTTTCCGCGTCCATTTCAGGGTAACATTCACGCACCGCTATCACCGTATATTTCGCCAAATCTGCCAATAAATCAGGGGCTTTGGTTTGAAAGTCATTATTGTCAAATTTGGCTTCGTTCATCATTTACCTACTCGTTTTTTCCACTGTTTTAACTGCTCAATAATAGATACCGTTTGCTCACTATCCAGCTCACGCCAGTCTGCAACGTCCGCATAATATCTAGCAACAAACGCATTCAACGCTGCAGACGTACTTTCATCGGCTGTAGCCTTCCAAACCGCCCACAATTTCCGCTGAACGGCAGAAAGTTGCGGTGTATCTCTTGGTAAGCGAATTTTTGCACCTTTTTGTTGCAGTATTTTGACCAGTTTCACTAGCTCTGAATAGCTTATATTTTTCGCAGAATTTTGGTAGAATTGCTGAGATAATAGACTTCGATAAGTCTCATCGTCCATTCCTAACTGACTTTTCCCAATATGCACCAGTTGTAATAATCGTTTTCTCATCGTTTCCCCCTTAAAATTGCTTTCAATCTTTGTAAATTACTTTCCGCTTGTGCCTTTTCCTGTGCCATTTCTTCTACACTTTTTGGCGGTGGTGGCGGAAGCTCAGGATATTCACGCTGTGGCAAGGCTTCTAGCAGTTGTTTTGGCGTAGGAAACCAATCACAAATTTGCCCAAGTGTCATAAATGCTGTCTCAAACCGCACCTTATCCAGCTCCATATCCCACGACTTTTTATAAGTGATTACCCGATACCATGCTTCCAGTGTTGGCTGTATCACATCTTCCGTTGGCGAATTTTTTAGGCGTAACAGCAATAACATTGCCACGCCTTGAGCTAGCACAGGTTTTAGCCATTGATTGTTTTGCCCCATTCCAATGCTCCTTTAATTGCGTTCATTTTATTACTTGCAAGCGGTCGATTTTGCTCAGGATTTTGCACAGCCACCGCTGTGCCGATAGGCTTGTAGCCTGCAATAATTTCCAACAAATAACCATGCGACTTCATCGGCAGGGTAAAATTGACACGGTTCGCCATCATTTGGTTAATGGCATAAATCCACGCCTCAGGCGGTGCAGGAAACTCATGCCCATCACGTTTGATAGTCTTAGCCTGTATCATCGGTGTGAGTTCGCCCAGCAAGGTTGCCACACGGTCGAACGTGAGCGAACTTTTCGAAGGACGAAACAGCCCCAAATAACGAATTAAGGCTTCGCCTAACTCACCACTCACCAACAATGCCGCATTTAACGCATCGCTGGCAGCTTTGTTGGCAATCAACGCGTCCAACGAATGCAACGCTCCACACGCACTACATTTCACTTTCATTTTCGGTTCTCCTAATACAAGAAAACCGCCCGAAGGCGGTTTAGTTAGCAAGTTGGATCAAAATGTTGAACATATTTAGGTTCTTCATTTGTTTCCAGTATTTTTTGAATAACAGGATCATCAGTAAAAATCATTTTTGCTAATCCCATCAATAATGGATCAATGCCTTCTTTTTTATCGATATGCCCATTAGTTGCCCAATCCCCATCTTCATCTCGAAAGAAATCAAAGTGAAGCGTAGCCATAAAACCATTTTCAATTTCGGGAGCTAACTTAATCATATCATTCCATGTTTTTGTTAGAATGACTGGCATTGTAGCCATTAAATCAGTCACAATATTGCTTACTGCATTCGGTGGCTTGGGTTTATAGTTAATACCTATTTTGAACATTAAATCGTCTTTTGTTGGTTCAAGTTCAATGTTGATGATAGAGATATAATGGTTTGTCACAGTCTTACCCCCATTTTCATCAAAATCCCTTTCGCATTACTTACATACACTTTGGCGTATTCCATCTGTTCTTTATCCAGTGATTTTTCAGCCTGTTCCAGCTGAATAATCGCTTGGCGAAGTTGCATTTTTAAGGCTTCTAGTGTGGAAATCATTGTCTTTTCTCCCGTTTACCTTGCCATGTTTTGCAGTAGGTTTTGCGCGTGTTGCACCACTCACGTTGTTTGAGTGTTACCGCTTGCTTTGCTGCTTCTCCCCACAATTCACTAGCTCGGGCATAATTGCCCGAACGTTCCATTGCTGCTGCGGTTTCCGTTGCTTCGCGATAGGCTTCTTCTAGAACATCGCGGTCGATTTTCGGTCTTCGCCCCATTAGCGCACCTCCTCATCATTCGGTTTGATGACAAATTCTTCCACATTCTCGCGAATGGTCACGCCCGAAATAGAGCGTGCAATATCAGGCTCGGCAAGCATCGCTTCCTTATTGAGCTCTTCTTTCGTGCGAATAAAGCGAAAAAGCCCCAAATTGCGCAGGCTTTCTAAAATGCCGTCAATGCCTTTGGCAACCACTGCAGGCGGTTTGGCGCGCCATTGTACTTCGCCGGTGGTAAAGTAAGCCGTCTTCTGTTTGCCTCCGTTAGTGAGTTCTAAACGACGACTTTCACAAAACGCTTGCACCGCTTTTTGTAACGGCTTTACTTGTTCTTTCAGCGCAGTCAATTGCGCCGTGTATTTTTCATCAACCGCTGCTTTCTCGTCTGCTTGCTGGGTGGTCAATCGCACCTGCTCACGCTCCAAATCACCAATTTGTTTAATCGCCAACGCCACTTCATCTTGGGTTTGCAAGGCAATTTCTTGTACTTCGCTTTTTACTCGTGTTGCTCGTTTAGCCATTCTTTATTCCTTAATTTTAAAAATATATTCAACAGAACCATCTGAAAATTCGTGTTTAAAGATAGATGCAATTTCAGATACTGGTAAGCCAGCTCGTTCTTCTTCCGTCCAATCCGCCGTTGCTGTTTCGTATTCTTCTAGAAATAATTTATTATCGTAATCAGAGTTCATTGTTACGGTAATGTCGGTCAGTTTTTTAGCCATTGTTTGTTACTCCTTTTTGGCAAGTATAAGGATAAAAATCTGCGTTAATTTTTGGGGTTAGGCTACCATTAGGAGAGCGGAGGTAAACTACACCGCTGATACAAAGTTCGGCATACGCCCACGTTTGCTTTTGTATCATTCCATCATCACAGCCAGCCAACAAAAATGCGGTTAAAATTAAGGTTGTTTTTCTCATATCGCCCCCTAAACCTGCATCACTACATCGCCGTTCACTTTCGGCACACCTAAACTTTCTGCCAAGTTCATCGCCGCAGTTAGCAAGTTATTTACTGCGAGCGGATATAACAAGCTGGTGGTGGTTTTATTTCGTCCCACCGCCGTTAAGCGTTGTCGCACCGCTAAAAACGCGTCTTCTTCAAAAATATCGCTGAGTTTTTTGCCCACTTTTGCTAAGCGGAACGCCACATAGTTTTCCAACTCTGCATCAAGTGGGGCGAGTTCAACCACCTCACAGCGTTGCACCACTTCACGCACTTCGGTGTTGCGTTCAGAAAGTTTCAACTTCAGCTCAGGCTGACCAATCAACACAATGGAAATCAGCTTTTTAAAACCATCTTCTAACTCAAAAAAGCGTTTTAAGTGTTTCAAGGTTGGAATCGGCAACGAGTGCGCTTCTTCAATAATCAGCACGTTGGAATAGCCTGATTTGCAACTTTCTTTCAACACTTGATGCAACTGGCGAAAACGTGCTTCAGGCGAACGCTTCACGCTTTGCAGTGGGGCAAGGGTGGAAATAATCGCTTCGGCAATATGGGCTGCTTTGAGCGTTTTGCCCTTGATGTCGTTGTCTTCCATCGCGATAATGTAAGGCTCAATCACCGCAATCGGAGCGTTTTCGGCACGAATGCGGTCAATCAAATCCCGTCTGAGTGTGGATTTACCTGCACCACTTTCACCCACCACCGCCATAAAACCACCGTGCTTGGCGGTTTGATAAAGCGACTCCCGCACATAACGAATGTCGCTGGTGACGAAAACTTCATCAGCCGAGCGAATATCGACGGAAAAAGGGTCAATCGGTAATAAAAAATGTTTCTTAGTGGCTGGAAATAAAGCCTGTTTTGCGAGTAACATAATCTCGTCCTTAATTTCTCGTTTGGTTTTAAGGGCGGAAGCGGCAGGCTCGGTCGCCAAACTTTCCCCTGTCGCTTCCTTTTCTAATAGCGTTGCAAGCGGTTGGTTTATCCCAATCTTTTGCAAAGACGCTATTAAACTCTTCTCAAATGCCGCCCACTCCCGCACCCGTTGATTATGGTTTATCAACTGAGAAATGGTTGCAGGCGACACATTCATCATCTGTGCTAACTGCCTTAAGCTCACGCCCTTATCAATCAGCACCTGTTTTAACTTCAGCATAAAATGCTCCTTCAATCAGTCCCCCTCTTTTGTAAAGAGGGGTTAGGGGAGATTTTGGTGGTTAAGCGGCAAGCAATTTCAAATGCGAGGTTTTAGGCTCTGGTGCCACAAACTCCGCTTTAAAATCTTCAAACCCTAAGCTCAACAGCCGTTCCGCTTCAAGTGGCGGCACGCCTTGTGGGTATCTGCCATTCACCCATTGATAACACTCACCGTTCCACAACTCACCCCAGCGAGCCTTGCCATTTTTGGCAAATTCCACCACCGACATCGGTTTTTGCTCCACCCGTCGGGCGTTGGTGGTGAGTTCGTGTTCTTGACCTTTTTTCGGCATATACCAATTTAAGTCCGTGTTCTCAATGTGTTGATATGGATTGATCTCCCCATTAAATAATGGTTTGTTGGCTTTCTTCGCTCGTTTCAACTCATCTTCGGTTTCCACACCATAAGCCAGTTGCTCCGCCTGTTCCTTGTTGGTTTCAAATGCCGTTTTGCGGTGGGCTTTGTATTCTTCGCCGATGATTGCAGCATCCACACGGAAGCCTAGTTCGTTGATTTTCACAGGCTCCAACACCACCCAGTAAGGTTTCAGGCTCATCGTGCCATCATCAGCAAACACTTGCTCAAAGCAGTGCACCTGCACACATTCAGGGCGATAAGGATTTTTGCCCACCGTGATTTTCTCGCCAATTTTCACATCAGGTACATCACGTACATCATATCGGTGATTTTTAAAGCTGATTTCCAACTTATCGGTCACCAAGCGTTCTGTGAGTGCAGTAATCATCAGTTCTTGGCAAATCTCACGGCTGGGTGGATAAATTAAATCCTTAGCGTGAATTTTCTGCCACGCGGAATAACGGGTCATACCGTGGCGGCTATGCACCGCTTTGGCGTTGAAATACCGCATCCACTGGTGAGCAAGCTGGTTTAACTCTGCCAAGCCACTCACATTCATAAACCGCAGCCCACTTTCAAATTGACGCTCTACAATATCATTGCCTTTTTCCACTTGCCCTTTGGCTCGGGCATTGTGAGCTTTCGGCACTTCAATTTTTACGTCCAACTGGTTCAGCAAGTGTGTAAACATTTGTGACGTATTGGCAGAACCACGGTCGAACATCAAAATTTTCGGCACACCGAAAAATGGCTCGGCAGGGTTCTCTTTCTTCTGAATGGCGTTAATAAAGGTTTCAGAAATGTTCTCCGCCGTTTCACCACCATACACATATTCCACATAAATCACGCCACTCGCATGGTCGGTAATGACATACCGCCACACCCGCTGTGGTTCGACTTTTACCACATTCGCTGGCTTGTTTTTGTAGAATTGCTCGGCTTCCATTACGCACAACCCATTGCCTTTGCCAGTCTCTTTCAGGTAATACAGCACACACAAAGACGGGTCAATTTGCCAAACGTGGTTCGGGTGTCGGCTTTGCAACTGCACCACAGGGGCAGGGCGTAACAGCTGGTCAGGGTGCAAATTGGCATTGCGTAATGCACGCTCCACTGAACTTGCCGAATAAGGGCGAACCTCGCCTGTTTTCTCGTCCACAAACTCCGCTTTCACTTTGTCATTGGCGCGCAATATGTCCAAAATCCGCTCCAACGTTGCCATGGTTTTGCCGTTTTTGCGCCGTAGGTGTAACCAGGCGGCACTAATCAATTTCAGCTCATTCGCATCCATTTGATGTTTCCCCTTGTCTGACCGCACTTTGCGACCACTCGCTGGGCGGTAGGGTTTAATTTGCCGAAGAAAGGTGGCTCGGCTTAAACCGGTGAATGCACAGCCTTCTTCAATAATTTTTTCCTTCTCGCCAAAGCCTGCTTTCTCCACACGCTCGGCATATTGGGCGAGAACGCTCGGTAGTATTGCCATTGCATTTCCTTAACCCACCACTTCCGCATCTTGAATGTGAGCATCATGCTCAATCTCGTCCAAAATGCTCGTTACACTTTCATCTAACTTGCCGTCAGGTTGATAATCTTCTCGCGCCCATTCAGGTAAGGCTTCGCCGCTTGGTGTATCATCTAAGCCAAAGCGTTCTTTGAGTTCCGACAAAATCAACTGATACTCGGCAAGCACGCCACTCATAAACTGCTTGTGGTCAATGCCTGTGGCTTCCGTGTGAGCGGTTAAGGCTTCAAAGGCTTGGAATACTTGCCCTCGTAGCACGGCTTCTGCTTTGTAAGAAATCGCAGCGGCTTCTTCGCGTAATACGCCACCGCGTTGTTCAGGCGTTTGGGTTTCAATCGCTTTGGTTTTCTTCGCTAGCTCCAAATCTAAGTGGTTAATCCGCTCGTTTTTGGTGGCAAGCACTTTCGCTTGCGCTTCATAATCGTCCGATTTGCGTTTCAACTGGGCTTGTAAGGCTTCTTTTTCCTTGGCGTGTTTTGCGGTTAAATCTTCGATTTTCTCAATCAAATCTTCTTTATCTGTCGCTTCCGAATAATCTGCCTCCACAATCTCCGTACGAGCTTCCTCAGGCAGTTGGCGAAGTTTTCGCATTTCGCGGTAGCCTAAGCCGAGGCGTTGGCTAGTTTCAAAGAACTCTTCGCCTAATGTATTTAGGTTTAAAAGATCGGCATCAATTTTTTCAACGCTAAAGCCAAGTGCAGTACAAAAATCTTTAAAACTCGTAACCGTTACGAGTTCTCCATCTCTATTTAATAGTTCTAACCCTTTATATTGCTTAGATTGTTTGATTTCATTGATTGTCTTCAAAGTCGTAACCGTTACGAGTTTTTGAGTAAAATCAAATGCCTTTAACATTCCCACCAATTCATAAGCCTGAGCCTTATCCTGTGTCATTGCCTTACTTGCCAATGCCACCGCATCTTGCTGTTCACTTAATCTTAAATCTGTCATCGCTTACTCCTAAAAACCGCCTGTTGCCACACGGTGTCGCATTTCATTAAATCGCTCATTCACTGCCTGCATATCTTGCTCATAGCACACCGCAAGGTTGAGCAGGGCAAAACTGAGTGTCCAGTTGCCTGTGGGCAATTTGCGCAAAAAGCCTTCGCTTTCTAAAATCGCCGTGGCACGAGTGATATTCACCGGCGTTTCATCAATCGCTTCGCACAAATCTTTGTTGCTTAAGCCGTCCATCGTTCGCCCCTTCAGGGCTTTTAAAATCCGCAACGCACGCTGCGTGCCGTTAATTTTCTCTTTCATTGTAAAAATCCTTTCTCTTTCAACCGTGCCACCACATTCGGATCACGCATAAACGCTGGCGTGGATAAATCAATTTGGGTAATTGGGTCAATTACTTTGTAACCTTGTTTTCTGAGTAGGTAACTCATTAGTCTGTTTAACAGTTTCATCTTGTTCTCCTATTGTTTTCTAAAATAAAGAGCGGTTAGATTTTTCGCTGTTTTTTCCAAATTGTTAAAGAGCAGGTTGCGTGATTAAGCCGCCGCTTTGTGGTCTGGGTTAGGCTTTAAACCCAACAACACCGCTGTTTTATGGGCTTCGCCCCAAGTGCCTTTCAGCTGTCCGCGAAGTAAATCGGAAATCGCTTGCTGATCCACACCAAAGTGCCTTGCCCATTCGCTACGGTTAATCCCGTGCAGTAAGAAATAAGCCCTTGCACTCTCTAGCGTTTGCGGATACGGCAAGGGGTGAAATACCTTGTTTGTCATTTCTTCTCCGTGTTGTTTTGTGGTAAATTATGGCAATCAATTTTTATTTGCTAAGGAACAAAAAATGGAAAATCAGATTGCCGAATTAAAAAACGAAATTGAACAATTAAGAACCGAGCAAGAAGAACTCACACTTCTTTTATCTACTCAATCTCTCTTACTAAATACTGTTGCTTCTGCCGCATTAGGCAGTAAGGAAAAACAAGCTGTGAGCCAAGTTATTCGAGAGATGTTGGATACCCACGCCGTTTTCGCTGTTCAAGGACGCGTGCCAGAAGTTGTTCAAAATCGTCTAAAGACGTTTGCAGATTTAATGGCTCGCCAGGCGGGCGAGCAATCTCCCGAATAACCTTCGCCACCTGTGGCTTTTTCAAAAAATAAATCAATAAACGGCTGAACATAAACACCTCCTTCTTTCTGTTGCTTTATGGTTCGTTTGTTGTTGATGTGGTAAAATATAGCGGAATAATTCCGAAATAACAAGTGAAATTTCCGAAAAATCTAAATTATTTTCGGATCATTTCCGATAAAAGGCTAAAAATATGACTATTGGGGCAAGAATTAAGCAATTACAGAAAGAATTAGGTTATTCAAGTGCAGAAAAATTTGCAGAGGCTTTAGAAAAAACGACCGCTTCACGCTTAAGTGATGTTATTAGAGGTAAGCAAAAACTGCCTGATGACTTGATGTTTGAACTAATCACCAAGTTTAATGTGAATGCAAATTGGATTATTGCTGGAATAGGAGATATTTTTATCGGAAAAATTCCGAATAATGAACTTTCACCCTCAGAACAAACCCTGCTCGAAGACTACCGAGAAAGCAACGAGCAAGGCAAAGAAGCCATAGAGAAAACCGCAAGTGCTCTGGCGGAAGCGGCGGCACTTACGGCTCGTAAAGTAGCGTAGAGTTTTTTACCAACCATAAGGAAACCATTATGATCAATTTTATTCCACTCATCTTATTTGTTGTGTTTTGGTATGCAGTTGCAAAACATTTCAAAGCCAAGGGCAAAGGAGCGTTCATTCGCCACATTACAGGCTTTTTAGTCGGAGCTTTAGGATTGATAGTCAGTGCTATTATCATCGCTCCAAAGCCTGATGCAACAGCAACAACTGAAACAAAAACAGAGGTTGTAGCCTCAAAAGAAACTGTTAAAGAGGAGCAAAAAACAGTAACTGAAGTGGTAAAAGATGAGCCAAAAGCAGAAGAACCAGCTAAAACAGAAGAGCCTAAAAAGCAAGAGCCTGTCGTAGCTGAAACACCAAAAGCAGCAGAGCAACCCGCAGAAGAAAAAGCAACAGAAACGGCTAAAGAAGAAGCAGAAGAAGAGCCGGCTCACGATATTGGTATGAATCTCTCTCAATTTTCTCAAATTGTAAATACAAACTTTAAAGAAATGAGTTCACCATTCAAAATGCCTAAAAAGCCAAAATTTGAGAAAAATGATAACTATGATCTAATGAGTTACTCTTTTTCAAATAATTTTGCTATGAATATCACTTTGCAAAAGAAAACGCATAATATCATCAGTGTTGTAACAATCATTACACCATCTCAAAACACTACAGATAACCTTGTGATGCTATTCTCAAATTCAGCGTTATTATCTGCTGCCGAAGGTAAAGGTGGAATGAAAACAGCAGGAAAGAAATTTATTCAAACACAAACCGCACTTTCGGAACAATTCACCACTGAGCAAAAAAGTGTATCAGACAGCTTCATTTATAACGGCAAGAAATATGAAGTCGGCTTCATCAATGGTGTAGGTATTATGTCATCTGTTGGCTCTGCCGAGTAAGGAAGTATAGATGAAAAAATCCCTCAAATATGCCGCTTTTGCCTTATTAGGCGTGGCGGCTGCCGTATTTGCTAAAGAACAATTCCAATGCGAAGGCAAACGCACCTGTAAAGATATGGATAGCTGCGAAGAAGCCCGTTTCTACCTTACCCAATGCGACGTAAGTAGCCTAGACCGCGACAAAGACGGCGTACCTTGTGAAAGTATTTGTGGTGGGAAGATAAAGAAATAATTGAGGAACTGAGGAATTAAGATGACAACTGAACAACAAAACGATAAATTAGACATCGTTATCCGTAACGAACAAGATGCTTACGATTTTCTGAAAAAACTTTCAGATGATGAGCTTCCCGAATTAGATAATCTAAATATTCAATTTATCGATTGGCCCGTAATACAAATGAAAGTTGTTGGTGAACGTTATCATTCAACAATCACTCCACCGATAATGAAGGCATTTTTAAAACTTCAAGAAGGGATATATAGAGCGTATGCTATTGCAGTATATGGTGAACCAAAGCGTTTATCTGAAGCAGAAAAGAAACAACTAGAGCTTGTGATTAAGGTTGCCGAAGGTTGTTCTGAATTTGGTGACGGCGGTAGTATAAATTGGACTGAACTTTTTAAAGCACTTATAGCGAAAATGCCAAGTAAATATTTGTTAATAGGAATAATGACATTTCTTGTTCTTTATTTTGGTGAAGGATTCTACCAAGATTATTTGGGAGATCTTAAGCATCAAAGAGAACTCTCTGCGACAAAAGAAACAGAAAAAGCACTAATACAGGCAATATCTATTCAAACTGAATTAACCAAAGAAACACTTGAAGCCAATAAAGAAATAGTGAATAAGGTACTTGATCGACACCCAACATTAGAAGCTATAAAAATACATTCTCAAGAAACACAGAATGAATTTTTGCGTAGTGCGTCTGATGCCGATAAGGTACAACTTCAAGGTGTATCACTAACAGGTGCGCAAGCTAAAGTATTAGCTTCAAAACCAAGAGAAATTCAACCTGAGTTTAAAGATGTTCGTTTAGATGGAATGTATAGAATAATTACTGTTCACACCGAACTAAAAACCGGATTTAAGGTAAAAATTAGGAATGAAACAACTGGAAATGAACTAACAGCGGAAGTACAAGACGATACCTTTGAAAATCAATACAAGCAAGCAATTCAGAACGGTACTTTTGAGAAACGTCCTGTAGAATTAACCATTAATGCTAAGCAGAAAGTCAAAGATGGCTTAATTAGTGATGCAGTAATTATTAAAGCGGTATTACATCAAAAGCAAAAATAATTATCTAAACCAGTTTAAAATCAGTTCCCACCTATATTCAGTACACTCCAGTTATCAAGTAATCCTTTATAACTGGAGTTTTTTATGCACACCTCACCCATCACCAAAATCGTGATCCACTGCTCAGCCACTCAAAACGGCAAGCAACTTCGCACCTCTACCCAAACCGCTGCTCAACGCATTGATGACTGGCACAAACAGCGTGGCTTTCAGCGTTTAGCTGGCAATTACAAGCAATTCAATCCGCACTTACAACATATCGGCTACCACTTCGTGATTGATACCGACGGTACAGTTGAAACTGGTCGTAAAGAGGGCGAAACAGGCACACACGTCAAAGGACATAATTTAAACAGCCTTGGCATCTGCTTAGTCGGCGGTATTACCAAAGACAAACGCAATCACGGCGAATATACGGAAGCCCAATGGAAAGCTCTGCACCACTTGCTTCGCCAATTAGAAGCCAAATATCCCAGTGCTCGCATTTGTGGACATCGTGATCTAAGCCCCGACCTCAACGGCGACGGCACAATCAGCCCAAACGAATGGATTAAAGACTGCCCGTGCTTTGATGTGTGGAGCTGGCTGGATAGCGAAGAGGTCGTGAATGTTGAGCATTTATTTAAGGGATAAACGATGAGTGCATCAATACGTTTTCCAAATCATCAGAAGCAATTTACACGAGGTTGGCGAATGAGTAGCAACGCCAAACGAAATCGCAAAATCAACGGTGGCACAACCGCTGCTACTGCCTTTTACTTACGCTGGAGTTACTAAAATGAAACGAGAAATTCGCGGAATTACCTTTTTCTCTTTGGTATGGGAAATCATTATTTTCGGTGGTTTTATTTCTGCCAATGAATTAGGCATTAAAAACCTTGTACAAGCCTATGAATGGTTCTTTTACTTTATGACCGCACTTGCGATATTGGCAATATTCTTTGGCTCTTCAAAGCCGAGATTCCAATACACCAAAGCTAAGTATCATTGGGAAATGATCACAAATACTTTGCTTGGCATTATGTTGGCATATTACGGCTACTTTGTTTGTGCAAGTATCCTGACTTTCTTTGGCTATGCTTCAGCCCAACAAAACTATTTCAACAAGGAAAAAGAAAATGAAAAAACTGAGTGAGTTGATTACCAACGACAACGGTCGCCTTTCCACCACTGCCTTTATTCAATTTTTTGGGGCGTTATTGATGGCTGGCATTTTGATTTATGCCGTGTGGTTAGACCGAGCCTATGTAGGAGAACTCTTTAACACCTTCGCCCTATTTTGCGGTGGTGGCGTGGCGACCAAAGGTTTTGCTAATGCGTTAAATAATCGGGGGCAAGAAGAATGATAGCTTACTTAATTTTAGGTGGGGTTGCGGTAGTTTTGGTCAGCGGTGCGATTGCCTGTTACAAAATTCGCAAAGCTCAACAGGAAATCGACCGCTTGTTTAAGCAAAACGAGCAACTGCAACAGGAAAAGACAGTGGCTCAAACCCAAGTCAAACATTTTGAAGTGAGAAAGAAAAATGAAGAAAACACTCGTGGCTCTCGCCGTGATGATGTCATTAACCGCTTGCAACAGTCGGGCGATCTCCGTGATTAACCCCAGCTGTTCGGGCTTTGGCATAATCAAAGCCAGTCGCCAAGATACCACCGAAACGCTCCGTCAAATTGCGGTGCATAACGCGACCTATCGGGAAATCTGCAAGGAGACGAACAATGACCATTAACGTGGAATTTTGGCACTTGGTCGGGTTGTTGTTGTCGTTTCTTGGTTGCTGTTTTGGCTTTGCCAAGATTTTAGTATCGCAGTTTCAAAACAGTTTGAGTGAACGCCACCAAAACCAGCTCAAAGTAAACGACAAAGTGGAAGAATTGGAAAAGCAATTCAACCAAATGCAGTCGAGTCTGCCGCTCGTTTATGTCCTGCGTGATGACTACATTCGCGGACAAACAGTGTTGGAAGCCAAAATGGATGCCCTACACAAAACCTTAAGTGATTTATACAAAATGGAGAGTGCAAAATGATGGAAAAAGCCCGCCGAGAAGGTATGCGTTGGCACTTGCTCAATACTTTACACAAAGCGATGCCATACACCACCAGCGAACAATTTTTGCGTGATGTGATGGCAGGCATTTACCCAAATGTCACGCCGCACGAAATCCGCCAGCAGTTGGAATACCTTTCCGACCGCAAACTGGTGGAACTGACCAAACAACCGCACGGCGTGTGGTTTGCCGATATTAACCGCTTGGGCGTGGATATTGTGGAATACACCATCGACTGCCAAGCAGGAATTGCACGCCCTGAAAAGTATTGGGCATAGGGGGAAATCATGGCACCTCGCTCAAGTATTGAAAAACTGCCTGAAGATGTCCGCCGTTGGCTGGAGCGTGCCTTAACCGAGAATGGCTTTTCCGGCTATGTCGAACTGGAAAACCTACTGCGTGAAAAAGGCTACCAAATCAGCAAGTCGGCAATTCATCGCTATGGGCAAAAAATTGAACGCCGCTTTAAGGCAATCAAAGATAGTACCGAAGCCGCACGTATTATCGCTGAAGGCGCAGAAGATAAGGAAGATAAACGCAGTGAAGCCTTGATGGGGATGTTGCAGTCGTCTTTATTTGATGCCTTGGTCGATATTGAAGAAGCCAAAGATGATGAGATGACCCCGATGGAGAAATTCCAAGCCCTAAGTTTTGCAGGCAAAAATGTGGCATCACTCATTCAAGCAAGTACTAAGCTCAAAGTCTATCAAGCCGATGTAAGAAAACGAGCAGAGCTTGCTGCTGAAGAAACGGAAAAAATTGTTATTCAGGCGGGCTTATCAGCCGAAACTGCCGACAAAATCAAACAGCAAATTTTAGGTATTGCATAGTGAAAGATCTCATTCCCTTTGACCCAAACGAGCTACTGTTGGGCTATCAAAAACGTTGGATAGCAGATAAATCCCAGCTCAAAATTGCCGAAAAATCTCGTCGAACAGGTTTGACGTGGGCAGAAGCTGCTGATGATGCTTTGATTGCCAGCCTTGCTAAAAAAGATGGTGGCTCTGATGTGTTCTACATTGGGTCAAACAAGGAAATGGCACGTGAATTTATTGACGCGGTGGCAATGTGGGCAAGGGCGTTTAACTATGCAGCAGGCGAAATTCAAGAAGAAGTGTTGCAAGATGAAGATAAGGACATTCTGACCTATGTAATCTATTTTGCATCAGGCTTCAAAGTAAAAGCCCTTTCCAGCAACCCGAAAAACTTACGTGGTATGCAAGGCGTGGTGGTTATTGATGAAGCAGCCTTTCACGAATACCTTGCGGAAGTATTAAAAGCCGCTCTTGCTCTCACTATGTGGGGTGCAAAAGTGCGGTTGATTTCTACCCACAACGGTGCGGACAACCTTTTCAATGAGCTGATTTTAGATAGTCGGGTAGGCAGAAAACGCTACTCAGTGCATACGATTACCCTTGATGATGCCTGTGCTGAAGGGTTATACCAACGTATTTGCCAAGTCAGCAAGCAAGAATGGACAGCCGAAAAAGAAGCAGAATGGAAAGAAAACCTACTCAATGACACGGCAACCAAAGAAGATGCGGAAGAAGAATACTATTGCGTGCCGAAAAACGGCACAGGCTTATGGCTCTCACGAGCGTTGATTGAACGCCAAATGAACGAAAACACGCCCGTAATCCGAATGACGGCAAAAGATGGCTTTAGCCTTGTACCTGAGCCGACACGCTATCAGGAAATGCTGGATTGGTGCGAAACCACGCTTCAGCCGATTTTGCAAACCTTAGATGAAACGCAATTACATTTTTTAGGCGAAGACTTTGCTCGCAGTGGCGATATGACGTCCTTTGTGGTGTTAGCACAACAGCAAAACTTAACCAAAAGCGTTCGATTGATTGTGGAGCTGGGCAATATGCCTTACAAGCAACAAGAACAAATTGTGCTGTTTATTCTCAAGCATTTGCCACGCTTTGCCGGTGCAGCTTTTGATGCACGTGGGAATGGGGGCTATTTAGCTGAAGCTGCTCGTGATGCCTTCGGCTCATTGGTGGATTGCGTGCAGTTATCGGAAAAATGGTATCGCGAACACACCGCCCCATTTAAAGCCGCGCTCGAAGATGGCGAACTCGACAGCATTCCAAAAGATGCCGATATTCTTGCCGATTTGCGTTCATTCCAAGTGGTGAAAGGCGTGCCACGCATTCCCGATAAACGAACCAAAAGTGCAGACGGCAAAAACAAACGCCACGGCGACACCGCAATTTCTTTATTGCTTGCTCATTATGCTAGCCGTCAGTTGGTGCAGTTGCCTGTGAAAGCCCACAGTCGCAAACCAAGAGCCAGCCGAAAATTAACGCAAGGATATTAACCATGATCGCATTTGTAACTTTAACCATTTCCGCCGCTGTTGGTGGGTATTTTTATTGCTTGCCGCCTTTGTGGATTATGAAAAATAAGGAAAGCCAATGACACCAAAAAAACAAGACCTAATCCGCGTCATCGCCAGCCGTGCCAACGCCATTGACTATTGGTCGTTTATGCACTACCTGCCGAACCCTGATCCTGTGCTGAAAAAAATGGGCAAGGATATTTCGGCTTACCGTGAAATCCTATCCGACAGCCACGTTGGAGGCTGTGTTCGCCGTCGCAAAGCGGCAATCAAGGGGCTGGAATGGCGAATTACTCCGACAGGTAATGAAAAAACGGATGAGATTTTAACCGCACTTTTCGACCGCTTGCCGATGAGCCAAATCATCAGTGAAATACTTGATGCCACGTTGTTTGGTTATCAGGCGTTGGAAGTGATGTGGGAAAGCGAGAACGGCTTACTGTTGCCAACGGCAATCGTAGGCAAAACGCAAGAGTGGTTCGTCTTCGATGAAGAAAACCAGCTTAAACTTCGTACCAAAGAGAACATCAACGGCGAAGAACTGCCGCCTTATCGAATGTTGCTTGCCACACAAAATGCGACCTACATCAACCCGTATGGCTTGGGCGATCTCTCGCTCTGCTTCTGGGCGGCAACGTTTAAGAAAGGAGGCTTTAAATTCTGGTTGGAATTTATGGAAAAATATGGCAGCCCGTGGCTGGTCGGTAAACACCCACGCCAAGCCCAAATTCACGAAATTGATGAACTTTTGGATAGTATGGAAAAGATGTTGGGAACCGCCGTAGCTGCCATTCCTGAAGATAGTTCCATTGATTTAAAAGAAAGTGCAAGCAAAGGGGCAAGCTCACAAGTATTCGATGATTTCTTACGTTACTGCAAATCAGAAATCGCCATTGCGTTACTCGGTCAAAACCAAACCACTGAAGCGGAAGCTAACCGAGCCTCTGCCACCGCAGGGCTAGAAGTGACGCGTGATATTCGCAACGATGACGCCAGCCTTGTGGAAGGCGTGTTCAATCAGTTGCTGGCGTGGATTTGTGAACTCAATTTCAGCGTGGACACCTTGCCAACCTTCGAGCTATTCGAGCAAGAAAGCATTGACAAACTGCAGGCGGAACGTGACAAGATTTTGACTGAAATCGGCGTGAGCTTTACCGAGCAATATATCCACCGCACTTATGGTTTTGAAGACGGTGACATCATTATGCAAGCGGTCGAAAAAGCGGAAAAATCTGCCAACACTGCCGACTTTGCCGAACCTATCCCGAAAAGCGTGATTGAGACCATCGGCGAACAGTTAGAAGTAGAGGGCGAAGCCCACGTTGAACATTGGTTGCAAAGCATTCGCGACCAATTAGGGCAAGCCGAAAGCCTTGAAGATTTCCGCAATCAGCTGGATAGCCTTATTCCTGAATTAAGTTTTGCGGAATATGGCGAACTGCTGGCGTGGGGTTCAACGGCGGCACAATTTGCAGGGCGACAATCTGTAGAAGATGAGCGTGCGAAGTCCCCCTCTTTAGTAAAGAGGGGCTAGGGGAGATTTACCAATGAAATTCACCTTTGAAAATCAAGTCAAATACTTTGAGAAAAAGCTCAATCTACCGACCAACAGCTACCTTGACGTATTAGGCGATGAACACGACTACTTCTTTATGGTGGCAGGAGCCAACCGCAATGAGGTGCTACTTGCCTTTCGTGAAGCGGTAGATGAAGCCATCAACAACGGCGAAACACTGGAAGGCTTCCGCAAGCGTTTTGATGAGGTTGTCGCTCGCAAAGGCTGGGATTACAACGGTGGCAGAAATTGGCGAACCCGTATTATTTACGACACCAACGTTTATGCTGCTTACAATCGCGGACGGTTGCAGCAGCATTTAGACCTTGCCGATGTGATGCCTTATTGGGAATATCATCACCACGACAACGCCCATCCACGCCAAGAGCATATTGATTTGGACGGCACGATTTTGCCGGCAAGCGATCCATTTTGGCGTTATTACTACCCCATTAAAGCCTATGGCTGCCACTGCACCGTGACCGCCCACGATGAGGATGATTTGAAAGAGATGGGTAAAACCGTCAGTCCATCGCCTGAAATCAAATGGGAAGAAAAACTAGTAGGCACACGTTCCGGCAATCCACGAATGGTACGTGTACCGAAAGGCTATGATGTAGGATTTCAACCGCATAATTTTGAACGCTTGACTGCAGGGCGAAATACGGACGTGGATCAGCTGTTGTTCAATAAGTTCGTCAATGCCGAGCCAAAACTTGCCAGCCTACTGATTGAAAACGTGTTACAAAATCCGCGTGCCGTGATGATGTTAAACGGCGCGATGAAGTCGATGGTAGATACCGTTGCCACCGAAAAAATGGCACGTGGACAAATGAAAAACGTGGGCATAATCCCAGCCAAAGTGATTGATAAATTGACCGCACTTGAAAAAGCTCCGCAATCTGCCGTGATTGCCGTGCGTGATGAAGATGTATTGCACGCCTTGCGTGATACCAAACAAGCCAAAGGTATTAACCTGCCGATTGAGTTTTGGGAGCAATTGCCAGAGAAGTTGAGAAATCCAAAGGCGATTTTGTTACAAGCAAAAGAACAGCAACGCAACAAGAATGCGGGCGATGTGCTGCTATTTATCTATGAAACTGAGAAAGGTAAGGTTGCTATCAAAATGGATTATGAAGTCAAAATCAAAGATGAATTAAGTGGCAAGAAACTCGCTCAAAAATTAAATGTAGTGAGAACAGCAAGTGCGGTTGAAGATTTTACTCAATTAGGAGCATTTGAAGTGTTATGGGGTTCATTGCAGTAGTTTGCCTGATTCGAACAGGATAATCAGCCGTCTTTCGACCCTGGACCCTTTCCAGTTGGTAACCCCTACTGCAATGGTTTTACTATACGCCCAACTTATTTTTTAATCAATAGGAGAAAATATGCAATTACTTATTCAAATGAGCGAAGCCGCTTTAACCCTTCAAGAAAGAGAAAAGCAAGCCCCAAGTGAAACAATGCAAGTTATGTTTGAACGCACGCTTGCTTTGCATCGCTCAGAGCTTGATGATAGCGATTATTTTTATCTGTCGGTATTACTTGAGGTATTGAGCTCTGCTAAAAATCGCTCAACTGCAAATGAAAATGCCTTCTTGCGATTCGGTGCAGTAGCCCACGCTTGCAATGAATTAACATCAAGCACCTCCTGCTGACGCAGTTTTTCTTCTGCCCATTCAGCCAGAGCAAGCATTAACGATGAACGATAGCCTGATTCTTTTACACGCTCAAGCATCGAATCAATTTTTTCTTTATCCATATTCGTTTCCTTATAATGAAGCGTGGCAACATTACCACGCTTGCATTTTAGAGAGGAATAACGCCATGATCAAAATCACCCTCAACGACATCCAAGCAGCCGCAAAACTCCACAGTATTGCCCAACAACTGCAACACCCTCGCAAGCTCTATGGCGTGCTGGGCGAAACCTTGAAGAAAATCCATGCAGAACGGTTTAAGCAGGAAGTTGATCCTGAAGGCAATAACTGGCAGTCGCTTTCGCCAAAAACCTTGGCTTGCAAACAAAAGAAAGGCAAGTCCACCAAAATCCTGCGTCAAGACGGTTATTTGTCGGAGAAAACTGCCTATAACTATAACGACCAAAATGTCGAGTTTGGTTCAGATGCTAAATATGCCCGTTTGCACCAATTCGGCGGTAAGGCGGGGCGTGGGGGTAAAGTCACCATTCCTAAACGTCCGTGGTTAGGCGTAAGCGAACAAGACGAGCAAAAACTCTTGCGAAAAGCGACCGCTCTTTTGCAACGCCAAATCGACCAAAGTTAGTCACTTTGTCTAAAATTCAAAAATAACGCATAAAACGCCCTCTTTGGCGTTTTAAATTGGATTCGATAAATGATTGCTCGAAATCCCTTGGGCGTGTTTATAAACACCCGTAAACACGCAAAAACACGCCTTTTCTCCTTCTTCCCATTTCAAATTCTCTTTTTCAATCCTTAAACCAGTTTAAAAGCTACAAGCGGTCGTTTTTTCTATGATGTGTGCAAACAAGGAGAACGAAATGACCTTTATTGAAATTTTCAAAGCCGGCAAACGACTAGATGCAAATGGCGTAGAAGTGGAAATTACCATCGATGATTTGCAACAAGCCGTCAATGCCTACGACGTAAACTTTCACGAATCCCCCGCGGTAGTTGGACACCCAAAACACAATGCACCTGCCTATGGCTGGGTAAAACGCCTTGAGTTGGACGGTGATGTACTCAAAGCCGAGTTCGACCAAGTGGATCCTGAATTTGCCGAAATGGTGGAAAAAGGACGATTTAAGAAAGTGTCGTCTTCGTTCTATCTTGCCGATAGCCCAAACAATCCTTGCCCAGGCAGTTTGTACTTACGCCACGTCGGTTTCTTAGGGGCAATGCCACCCGCCGTAAAAGGCTTGCGTAACCCTGAATTTGCCGAAAACGAACAAGGCGTAGTGGATTTTTCCGACTGGGCGGAAGCAGGTTTGTGGCGACGTTTGCGTGAATGGCTGATTGGCAAACACGGACAAGATGAAGCCGACAAAGCATTGCCTGATTATTTAGTCAATAGCGTGGTAGAAGAATCTATCCGCAATGATTTGAAACGGTATCAACAAGATGAAGCCGGTTTTCCTGTGCCGAATTTTAATGAACCGAATAACCCAACTTCAGACCCAGCTCAATCAACCGAAGGAGAACTTGAAATGACACCTGAAGAAATTGAACAGCTCAAGGCAGAAAACGAAAAATTGAAAGCCGAAAAAGCTGAAACCGCGCTCAACCAAGCCAAAGCCGAAAATGCCGACTTTGCTGAAGGTTTAGTGAAAGCGGGCAAACTTGCCCCGATTGCTAAACAGCAAGCGGTAGATTTATTGAACTATGCTTCCACCACAATGCAAGGTGGTGTAGTTGAATTTAGCGAAGGCGAAAACCTACACAGCAAACTCAAAGCCTTTTTGGGTGCTCAGCCACAAGTGGTGAACTTTGGTGAAGTCGCCACCAAAGACAAAGCGGCAGCACCGCAAGATGGTACGGTGGAATATGCCGAAGGCACAAACCCAGCCAGCATCGAAGCTGACCAAAAAATTATGGCGTATGCCAAAGAACACGGCGTGAGCTACACCGCCGCTTTTAACGCAATTTATCAATAGAAGGGAAATTTATGACTGCTCACAATCTCGCAGCACTCCGTGTGCAAGATCCTGTTTTAACCAAATTGGCACAGGGCTATCACAATTTAGAACTCATCGGCGAAGTGTTAATGCCGACCGTCGAAATCGACAAAGAAGCGGGCAAAATTCCGAAATTTGGTCGCCTTGCATTCCGCTTACCAAGTACGGTGCGTAACTTACGCGGTACATCCAATCGTTTAGACCCTGAAGACATCACGGCAATCGACGTGGCGTTGGAAGAGCACGATGTGGAATACGCCATCGACTACCGCGAAGAAAACGAAGCGATTTTCTCGCTCCGTCAGTTCGCACTCAACACCACCCAAGATGTGATTGCACTCGGTCGTGAAAAAGAAGTGGCAACGCTGGCATTAGATGAAAGCAAATATGACAGTGGCAACAAAGTCACGTTAAGCGGTACATCGAAAATCACTAGCAAACAAGCAGACATCTTTGCGATGTTCGACACGGGCATTCGTGCCGTGAAGCGTGCGATTGGTCGCAAACCGAATGTATGCGTGATTGCAGGCGATGTGTGGGCAGCATTAAAAGAACACCCAGCTGTCATTGAAAAACTCAAGTATTCACAAGTGGCAATTGTAACGCCTGAAGTATTCGGCAAGTTGATTGGCATTGATACCGTAAAAATCGGCGAAGCGGTGTATGAAGAAAGCAATCAACTTAAAGACATCTGGTCTGACGCCATTGTGCTTGCCTATGTTGCGCCACGTTCAACCGAACGCAAAGGCACAGTGTATGAGCCGTCTTATGGCTACACCGTCCGTCGTCAAGGTGGCTTATTTGTGGACACTTACAAAGAAAACGGTGGCAAACTTGAAGTCATTCGCACCACGGATATTCACAAACCGCACTTACTCGGTGCATCGGCTGGTTATTTGATTAAAGGTTGCCTATAACCCCAAAAAATCTCCCCTCTTGAGTAAAGAGGGGTTAGGGGAGATTTAAAGAGCGTTTAAATAGGTTTTAATTCTGCGTATCAAACAGCTTTTTCAATTCGTCAAAAATCCATTCATAAGCATCATTCAAACAACCGCACGCAATCGCATCTTTATCTTGTTTGGATTGTTGATAGAAGCGATAAGCCCGTTCAAGCTCTGTTGTATCTTTCATCACGCCACCTATTGCTCAAACGGCGTAATCACAAAGTCTTCCACGCCTGTTTTAATCGTGACGCCCGCTACCGTTGCCGCTAATTCAGGCTCATTTAACATGGCCTCTTTGTTCACTTCTTCTTTGGTGCGGATAAAGCGAACCAAGCCTAACGTGTGCAAACTTTCAATCACGCTCTCTGTGCCGCGAATACCGACTGACGGTGGGCGTTGTCGCCATTGCACTTCGCCTGTATTAAATGCACCGGTTTTGGTTTTGCCGTTTAATGTCAATTCATCGCGGCGGCTTTCACACCAGGCTTGCACCGCATCTTGTTTTGGCGCGAGCTTTTCTTTGATTGCGTTCATCTTTGGTGCGTATTCTTCGGTGATGGCGGCCAAGCGGTCGTTTTGTTCAATCGCTAGGCGTTCTAATTCGCGGTTTAAATCGCCGATCTCTTTAATTGCCACTTCCACCTCATCGCGTGTTTGATAACGCACTGCAAAGGTGTCGGTTTTAATTCGGGTTGTTTTTTTTGCCATTTTTCCCTCCTGGTTTTTAGTGTAAATAACTGCGCCAAATTACCTTGATGCCTTCGACCATCATTTGATATTCGGCAAAATGCACGCCGTCGTTGCCTTGGATATACGCAAGCGCCTGGCCTGTTTTTTCAAATTTCTTCGTTAATGCGTTCGGTTCAATGCGCACGCGTGGTTTGATTTTGTCAAACTCAATGCTTAATACATGCAACCCCATTTTGTTTAACTCAAACACGCATTTTTGCGTTTGTGATAAGTAACCTAGGGCGATTTTGTTGCAACCACCAAACACTGGATGTGGTTTAGTTTGCTCGCGCAAGGTGTTGTTTTTTGTAATGCTTGTCATTAATTCGCTCCTTTCATTTGTGCTTGGGCGGTTAAAATGAGGTCTAGTGTGATCACCGTGCCTTGTCCTTTCGCCGTCATACCGGCAAGGCGTAAATATTGCGTTAAAGCGCGTAAGCCGCCCGCCTTGCCGCCGATGTCATAAAGGACGGTCATTAAATCCTTGTCGGCTATATCAAGCCCCCAGGCTTGCCCGATGGCTTTAATATCGCCTTTTGTGCTAGCTTTAACGCCGCAGTTGTTACCAATTCGTGACCAAAGACGCGCGTATTCATGCGCCTGGTTTACGCCGCCTTGGATGCGGGTGTAAACTTTATCGTTACCAATTAGTGCAAAGCCTACTTCGGCTTCTTCTTGGATAATTCGGATCTCTTCTAACGCGTCATAAGGAAGGTGGTCGCTTTCATCAATGATGACCAAACCCTGTGTGCCTTTGAGCTTTTTAGTAATTAGGCGTGATAAGCGGTCTTTACGGCGTGGTGCATCGTTGATGCCTAACTCAAGAGCCAACTCATACAAAATACTGCTTAATGTGGCGCGCGCTGGGCTTGCGGTAATCATCCACACGTTTTGGTTCACTTTTTTGTATTCTTGGCATGCTTTGGTTTTGCCCACACCGCTTGCGCCGTAAACGGTCACCATGGTTGGTAAAATTTTGGCCATATCTAAGGCTGAAAAAACTTTCTTGGCGGTCGGAATCTCAATAAAGTGCGGTGCTTCCACAAACACTTTTTCTTTCTTCTCACGGGTGGCGAGCCAGTTGTTTAATGCGTATTCAACCTTTTCTACATTGCCAGCATAAGTGCCTTTTAAATACGCACTTAATGCCCCAGGATTCACGCCTGATTGCGCAGCAATCTCGCGCTGGGTGTAGATTTGGTTGTCTAAGAGTTGTTTGATTTGGTTAATTAGTGTCATAATAATTGCCCTGTTTGTTTGCTAGGAGTATCTATGTTTAATCTTTGTCGATTGCCTATGGATGTTGAATACAAAGAGCTAGACTACTGCGCCGAATATGCCGCTCAGGTTATTTTTTCCGATTGGGATTCCAAGGATTTTGATGCGCTCTTTGTCTCGTTAAAGCACTATCCAAGCCTTGAAAAATATATTGAATTTGAAGAGGAACACCTTCGCCCTTATCTGCTTTCATTAATTGGTCTTCCCACCAAAGCGCGCAAGCAGCAAGAAAAGACGTCTTCTGAACGTTTTCGTCTTGAATCGACTTATGCCCATTGGCGGATGGCAACGATTGCACTAATGATTCAAAACAGGCTGTTAGAGTTAAAAACCGTTCGGACTTCATCAGCTCGGAAAACTGTTGAAACGTCGCTGAACTTTCTGTCTGATTTAGATCTCTTTTATACATTTTCACCCGTGTGGCTTTCGCAATTTGGCGATTCTTCACCGTTTCTGAACGAAGCTGGTGAAGAAATGTGGTATCCTGATGATTAAGATTAGTTTTCATTTTTCATCTCCTATAAATCGGCTTTAAACTTGTTTTAAAGCCCTTTTTCTTTCTTAAGCATGGTCAATCCTTTTTGCCAGCCTTGTTCAAAATCGTTGGTATCTTCATCGTCATCTAATACCGCTTCGTGTTTGCGCACTGCGTTACCTTCTTGTCGGAATAGCTCGATGATTTTCGGTTCTAGCGGTGCTTCTTCCTCGAATTGAGGCTGATAACGCGCTGCTTCTTGTGCATTCATCGTGAGTGTGGCTTTCGCTACCGCTTTCACCGCTTTCACCATTTGTTTGCGTGCTTTATCGTGCTCACGACCTTTCGCTTTATCACCAAATGCCACCGCTTCAGTACATTTCGCTTCGGCTAAGAACACGCCATCCAAACCGTAAACCCACACTTTGTTGTGCAAGTCTTGCGGGTCGAATTTCACCACCACCTTGCGGTGTGCGGTGGCAATCAGCTCGCTCGCTAAATAGCGGTTTTTGCGATTATTGACCTTACCACCAGCATCTAACTCAAATGTGCCGTCTTTTCTCAATGTAACGGCTTCGCTCATCAACATTAAAAACCGCATTTGTTCTGCGCTTGCCTTGCGAATTTGCGCCTTGGCGTAATCGCGTTCAAATACTTGGCTAAAACTGTAAATGCCTTGGCAAATTTCCGTTTGTCTGCCTTCGCGTTCATTGAAAGTGCGGATGCCATCTTCTATGGCTAAAATAAATGTGTCGTAATCTACGCCGTCTTTCCCGCTGTTGTAGTTATCGGGCTTGTTATAAACGTTCTCGCCTGCGTAAAAGCCTGCAAGACTTGGGTGTTTATCGACTAATTCGCCTAAACCACCGTGTGAAAACGCACGTTCGATTGGTTTTGCTTGCCCGTGACCTTTGCCAAATTGCACCGATGTCCACAACAATTCGATGCCAAGCATCGGGATAATCCCAGTCACATCATCTTCTTTTACTTTAAAGCGATAGCGGTTCTTCACGCCCCCAGTCATCCATTTATTTGCCGCCGCGCGGGTGTTATCAATGGTGCATTTTTTCGGGATGCCGTATTTCCAAATCAAATCCATTAAGCTCAAGCGAATGGTGTCGCTGTTTTCGCTCAAATCCACACGGTAAGCTAAGATTTTGCGGGTGCGAATGTCTTGCCAAATCCAGGTTTTAGGGCGGACAATCTCTCCGTTATGCCAACGCACGAACACGTTGTGTTGGTAGCCGTCGCCGTTGATCCATTCAAGGGCTTCAATTTCCGCCACGGTGCGGCGCATGGATGGGTAATACTGCATCACAGCATGATCACCTTCGCGTAATTGCACTTGCACCAATTTCGGCACTTCACGCTCAATTTTGCGTTTTATGCTACTTGCCGATGGGATGTTCCAGCCGTTTTCCCTTGCAGCACGTTTTAAACGCTCGTAGCAACTGCCGAATTGCGGTTGTTCGTTACGGAAATAATCTGCTTTAAAGGCTTCCCAGGCTTCTTCCGTAAATGTCGCTTCCTTACCAGATTTCTTGTTATTGTGTTTAGCAATCAATAACGGTAACCAATCTGGGCGTTCAAACGACCGCACTTGGTAATACCAACGTTTGAGCGATCCTTTCGCAATGTCGCATTCTTCCGCGACAGCATCCAAAGCAGTCATCAATTCCAAGCCATTTCTCACTAAATCGTCTAATTTATGCAGTGGCGCAAGTTTCGCTTTGGCGTGTTCCCTTTGTTTATCAGTCGCCTTTTCATAAGGTTTCCAAATCACTTCGGGGAGATAGTTGAGTTCTTTTTTGGTTTTCGGCTTTTCAACCACCACCGAACTCACATCTTGTTTTAATAAAATCTCAGCTTGGGTTTCTTGGGGGAGAGAGGTGAAGGCATATTCGTAAGTTCTTCCCTTAATGCCATCACGTTGGCGTTTTTCCCAATTCTCTCTGTCTGCCTTTTTCATAATTCCACGGTCGGAACTAGGCAAAGATTTAAGCCCTAAAAGCTCTTGAATAGAGAACCAAGTTTCCATAAAAATTCCTTACAAGCTAGTAACGCTCAGGCCATATTTCTTGAGGTGGAATACCGATGAAATCAGCTATGATTTTTTCCCCTTTTGGATACTTGCGATCTAGCGCATTGCTTAGTGTTCTCGGGCTTAAACCTGCGTCTATTGAGAGCTGGCACAATGTACTTCCTTTCTCTCTAATTGCTGCGATGATGTATGCTCGATGCATATTTTTTTTACTCTTTTTCATAATGTGCTATCCTTACGATTTTACTTAATACGTTAAACTTATTCTTGTGAGTAACTGAAAAGAACTATACAACTATTTTGTAAGGAACTCAATAGTTCTTTTCAAAAAATTTAATTTTTTGCCAGTTCCTTATATGTCAAGAGGTTAGATTCTCGCAGCTTGAAACGAATTGAGTTCCTTACAAGGGTTTTTATGAAGAACTCCAAAGAGTGGTTCTCTATAAAAGAACTCATGGATGAAAATTTGAATTTACCTTCATCTGATAAAGGGATTGTTAAGAAGGCAGAAAGAGAAGGCTGGAAAAAACGCCAACGAGATGGTGTAAAAGGAAAGACATTTGAATATCACTATTCATCACTGCCAAAAGATGTTCAGAAACAGCTAGGCTTTGAAACAGCAATAGAAAAAAAGGGGGGGGTGTCGTTTATTCATGGAGCGGCTGTGTTGAGCGCTGCTGCTGCTAGTATTGTCGGGAAAAAAGCCGTTAATTTAGTTCATAGCGTGAATGATGATGTCATCATGATTGATAGCTATTCTTCTATCAACGTTTCAGCAGGCTTCGGCAGTTTTAATGAGGGCGTAACAAAGCCTGATGAGCAAACGCCTTATTCTGCCGCGCTCTTGCGCAAACTGGGCGTAACCCCACGCTATGCGGCAGTATTTTGGGCAGACGGCATTTCAATGCGCCCAACCATTGATGACGGCGATCAGATGTTGGTGGATTTAAAAAGAAAGGAAATCAAAGGCGATAAAATCTATTTAGTGCAAAACGGAGCAAGCGTGTGGGTGAAACGCGTGAAAATTCGTTGGGACGGCGTGGAGCTGATTTCAGACAATAGAGAAGAATATCCCCCAATCATACTTTCAAAGGATGAAGCCGAAAATCTTCAAGTTATAGGACAACTCGTCCACCTCGGCAAAAATATGATTTAAACACCATTTAAACCCGCTTTAACGTTTCCCAAATTTAGCGGTTAAAGCGGCGAGTTTTGGAAATTTTTTCCCATTTCATTATTTCTGTTTTTCTTCCAATAAAAAAGGGGCTGGCACACCGCCAAGCCCCGTTTTATCTATATCCATCCCACTTATTCCCGAAAATTTCCGCCCAATCCCTATTTGTTTCTTTGTTTCTCATTTTAAGTGGTTGGTTACATTTCCGCCATTTCCTTAAATGTTATAGCTTGAATTTCCGCTTGCTGGGTTTTCTCTTTTTCGTGCTCTATCGGGTTAATCCCTTGCGCTAAACGTTCGTTATAAGTTAATGCAATTTTTAACGCCTCATCGCGTGATAAAAGAGGGTATCGTTTCTTAAACGTATATTTAATCCGTTTTTTTGTAACAGGATCAGTAAAAACATAAAGCCAACTATAAGAGCCTTTAGCTTGATTGGCTTTAATGTAAAGATTTTCGACAAAATCGCCTTTAGTTTGGCCTGGTTTAAGAGAGCGGATCACGGTATCCGTTAGTTTTTGATTAGCCATTAGTTTTAAGCCTTTGAAAAATAAAAATTTATCTTCAAACTGTTACTCGGTTTTATCTCAAAAATAAGAGAGTAACAATAAAGTAACAGTTACCAAAAACTAAGGTGAACAGAAAAAACAATAAAAACGCCTAAATGGTTGTTTTTATTGAACAGTTAGAACAGAGAAAACACAAAAAACGTTAAAAAACAAATAATTGGTGGAGCTGGGGGGAGTTGAACCCCCGTCCGAAATTACTCTACCTTCAGTACTACACGTTTAGTCTCGTCTTTAATTTCACTTAAGCATGCGGACAGACACGCTAAACTTAAGCTAGTTTGATTCAATTTAGTGCTTCGATCCTCAAACGGCGGCTTCCACACGATCTCGTTTTGGTTTGACTCCGCGTTATCCCCGTCTTACGAGCGGAAGCTGGGGCGCGAAGGCTAAATGCAGGTTATTAAGCTGCTAAAGCGTATTGTTCGTCGTTTGCGACTATTTTTTTGCGGTTTATTTACGAGGCCTACCGCACCTCGACGTGCACCTTGGGCTTCGCTAATCCCGTCGAATCCAGAATCAGCCCCCAAATTGCGTGTTAGTCTAACAAAAAAAGAAAAGTAGGGAAAGTTGAGATTGATTGAATTGCTGCTTTAAAGGGCATTTATAAAAGGTTAAATTGCAAGGCTATTAATTTTAATGTATATTTAAACAGTTATTTGCTTAATTAATATTAGAAAATATTTAACCGCACTTTTTTATGCTACAAGATAAAAAAATTATTCACATTGATATGGATTGTTTTTACGCATCAATTGAGATTCGTGAAAATCCTAATTTGCAGGGAAAGCCTGTTGCTGTGGGTGGTTCTTCTCGTCAACGTGGTGTGTTAACAACTTGTAATTATGAGGCGAGAAAATTTGGTTTGCATAGCGCAATGCCAACGGCTAAAGCCATAAAAAAGTGCCCTAATCTCATTCTTGTGCCTGTGAATATGACGTTGTATAAACAAGTTTCAGCACAAATTCATCAAATCTTCCAGCGTTACACCGATATTATTGAACCACTTTCTTTAGATGAAGCTTATTTAGATGTTACGCACTGTCAAAAATGTTCTGGCTCAGCGACTTGGATTGCGCAAGAAATTCGCCAAGCAATTTTTGATGAGTTGAATTTAACTGCCTCCGCAGGCGTGGCGCCTTTAAAATTCCTTGCCAAAATTGCCTCGGATATGAATAAACCTAATGGGCAATTTGTGATTAAGCCGAACGAAGTCAGTGAATTTATTAAAACCTTATCTTTAAATAAAATTCCTGGTGTGGGTAAAGTGACATCACAACGATTATTCGATATGGGATTAGAAACTTGTGCTGACATTCAAAACTTTGATCAAATCGTCTTATTAAATCAATTTGGTAAAGCGGGTAAACGTATTTGGGATTTTAGTCATGGCATTGATGATCGTGAAGTACAAGCTCATCGTGAACGTAAATCAGTTGGCGTAGAACAAACGTTGATTGAGAACATTCACTCAGTTGAGCAAGCTTTAGCCTTATTAAATAATCTTTATCAAGAGCTAATTCGTCGCCTTGAACGTGTTAGTCCTAATATACCGTTATCTGCATTTCGTAAAATCGGCGTAAAGCTTAAATTTGAAGATTTTCAAGTAACTACTTTGGAGAAAACAGGTTTGCCACTTTCTTTGGAGAGTTTTCAGCAATTACTTCCTCAAATTTTTATGCGAGCAAAAGGGCGATCGATTCGTTTGATTGGGTTACATGTCAATTTACCTGAAGAAAATAAACAAGAACAAATGAGCCTCTGGTGATATAATCTCGCGGTTTTTTAGGAGTCGATACCATGGAACATAAATTAGAAGATATTATCGCGATTTTTAATCAATGTTTTGAAGAGGAATACAACACTCGCTTAGTCAAAGGCGGTGAAGAACCCATTTATTTACCCGCAAATGATGAAGTGCCTTATAACGCGATTTATTTTGCGCGAGGGTTTTACAGCAGTGCATTGCACGAAATTGCCCATTGGTTAGTGGCAGGCAAAGAACGTCGTAAACTAGAAGATTTTGGTTATTGGTATGAGCCAGATGGACGCTCTGAAGAACGCCAGCGTGATTTTGAAAAGGTGGAAGTGAAACCTCAAGCATTGGAATGGATTTTAGCTATAGCGGCGGGTTTCCGTTATTTTGCCAGTGCGGATAATTTGAATGGCAATCCGGGCGATACACAGCCTTTTAAACAAGCCGTGTATGAACAAGTGAAAACCTATGCGGAAAAAGGTTTACCAAAACGAGCTGAAACGTTACGCCATGCTCTTGCTATGTTTTATGGCACAGAAGATCGTATTGATTTAAGTAAATTTGATGTGGCACGCATTTAAAATTAGGGGCTGTACTAGATAACTAGATCTAAATCCCCTTAACTAATTGTTTTAAAATGGAAATTTGAGATTTTATTTCACTGTTGTTAAAACGCCATTCACATTCCTTTAAATATAGCTCAAAATGCTCTT
>NZ_QQJW01000014.1:0-46116 GCF_003493685.1 Haemophilus haemolyticus | reverse complement strand
ACAAGTTATCAAAGAATTATCCTGGCGGCGATAGTGCGGTGGAACCACCTGAACCATACCGAACTCAGAAGTGAAACGCTGTAATGCCGATGGTAGTGTGGGGCATCCCCATGTGAGAGTAGGGCACTGCCAGGTTACCAAATACTTATCTAAGTTAAATTAAATAAAAACAGAAGAACCCCAGTTGAACAAGTGGGGTTTTTGTTTTTTATAATCTATTCATGATTTAATCAAATAAGAATTTGATTTTAATTTTCAATAAATATGTCTGTTTATATCATTTACCGTTTTGATTTTTCATATTTTTCAAATAGACTTTATACATTCATTTCTAATGACCTCCATTATGCTTAAAACTTTAGACGAAATAACTTCAAGTATTATCGCCGATCCTCAAAATAAAGATTTTACATGTCGTGGAATTTTCCCTTTATTTTCGGTGCCTAAAACAGCTCGAATTAATATTGTAGGTCAAGCTCCAGGGTTAAAAGCTGAGCAAACTCGTTTATATTGGAATGATAAAAGCGGTGATCGTCTGCGAGAATGGTTGGGAGTAGATTACGATTATTTTTATAATTCTGGGATATTTGCAGTTCTTCCTATGGATTTCTATTATCCTGGAAAAGGTAAATCTGGTGACTTACCGCCTCGTCAAGGTTTCGCCGAAAAATGGCATCCAATGATTTTAGAGCATTTACCTAATATTCAGCTCACTATTCTTATTGGGCAATATGCACAGAAATATTATTTATCTGAAAATAAAGATAATGTAACTAACACTGTTAAAAATTATCGTCAATTCTTACCGCACTTTATGCCTCTCGTGCATCCTTCCCCACGTAATCAGCTTTGGATAACAAAGAATCCTTGGTTTGAAGAACAAGTTATTCCTGAATTACAAATTTTAGTCAAACAGATAATTAATAAAGACTAAGTTTTTCATTTCTTACGCACACATAGTAATAACAATCTCTTTTACTTTATGGATATAATAAAGCCTGTATGCACAGTTTTTTTATAACGATAATAATGTTTTAGGAGATTTGATGAAAAATTTCAAATATTTTGCTCAGAGTTATGTGGATTGGGTTATTCGTCTTGGGCGACTTCGTTTTTCTCTTTTAGGCGTGATGATTCTCGCGGTTTTAGCACTTTGTACTCAGATTTTATTTAGTCTATTTATTGTTCATCAGATTGCTTGGGTAGATATTTTTCGTTCGGTAACTTTTGGCTTACTCACTGCGCCTTTTGTTATTTATTTTTTCACTTTATTGGTCGAAAAACTTGAACATTCTCGCCTTGATCTTTCTAGTTCGGTTAATCGGTTGGAAAATGAGGTTGCCGAGCGAATTGCCGCTCAGAAAAAATTATCCCAAGCATTGGAAAAGTTAGAAAAAAATAGCCGTGATAAAAGTACCTTACTTGCTACAATAAGCCATGAATTGCGCACGCCATTGAATGGAATTGTCGGGCTTAGCCAGATTTTACTTGATGATGAATTAGATGATCGTCAGCGTAATTATTTGAAAACTATCAACATAAGTGCGGTCAGTTTAGGCTATATTTTTAGCGATATTATTGATTTGGAAAAAATTGATGCCAGCCGAATTGAATTAAATCGTCAGCCAACAGATTTCCCCGCCTTATTAAACGACATTTATAATTTTTCTAGTTTCCTCGCCAAACAAAAAAATCTTATTTTTTCTTTAGAGCTTGAACAAAATCTACCTAATTGGCTGAATCTTGATCGTGTTCGCTTGAGCCAAATTTTGTGGAACTTAATTAGTAATGCGGTGAAGTTTACGGATCAGGGAAATATTATTCTGAAAATAATGCGAAATCAGGACTGTTACAATTTTATTGTGAAAGATACAGGAATGGGGATTTCGCCTGAAGAACAAAAACATATTTTTGAAATGTATTATCAAGTGAAAGAAAGTCGTCAGCAAAGTGCGGGTAGCGGAATTGGGCTGGCTATTTCTAAAAATCTTGCTCAGCTAATGGAAGGGGATTTAACGGTTGAAAGTGAGCGAGGAAAAGGCGCTACTTTCCATCTTACTCTCCAGGCTCAAGAAATTTCTGAAAAAGAATCTGTTAAGAAAAATATTCCGTCCCTGAATATTCTTTTAGTGGAAGATGTTGACCTCAATATTATGGTTGCGAAAACTATTTTAGAAAAACTTGGGCATCATGTTGATGTTACGACAAATGGCAAGCAGGCGATCACTTTATTTGAGAAAAATGTTTACGACATTTTATTGCTAGATATTAAATTACCAGATATGAGTGGTTTTGAAATCGCACAATATTTGCGAGAGAACTATGAGAACGGTATTTATGATTTTTTACCGCCAATGATTGCTTTTACCGCCAATGTTATGCAAAGCGAGCAAGAATATTTAGAAATGGGTATGGATGGTGTATTACGTAAACCTATTTCAATTAAGGATTTACACCATTGTCTGCAGCAATTTTTTGCGGATGAAAGCGAATCGATTATAGACATGAATGATGATAATGAGCTTTCAGAACAGTTTGATTTAGCGCTGATTGAAACGCTTGGAAAATCCCAAATTTTAGAAAATTTATCTTTATTCAAACAAACTATGCCAAATTATCTTGCTCAATTATCAAAAGATAAGATGAAAGAAACAGAAGATACCGCCCATAAAATTAAAGGCGCAGCGGCATCGGTGGGGTTAAATCATTTACGTCAATTAGCGGATACTTTAGAAAGTGCGGCTAAAAATTCTGATATTTTTAATTGCGGTGAATTGATTGATGAAATTAGAAATCGTTGGTTGGAATATGTAGAAGATTTAGCTCAATTTTGTAAAAACTAATCAATTTTTATTTGAACAGATAACAATAATCCAGCAGTTTTAGGATCAAACTGCTGGATTTAATGATTGATGTATTAAATTTAAATTTTCCCACCAACCCCTTTAAATTTCTCTACAAATGCAGCAATTTTTTGGAAAATCGTCTGCTTTTTAGTGAGATATTGTGGATTAAGTGGACTCATTTTTGGCAATACTTCATTAAGTGCCGTGCCGTTTTCACTGGCATACTCGCGTTTTAATGAAGTGCTGATATAGCGTTTTGCTGCATCGACATTCAAATTTTCTTCTTGAATTAAGGTTTCTGCTTCTTTTTGCTGTTCTGCTTGAGCAAATAGGAAGAATGAGTCAATTAAAGTCGCTTTATCGGAAATATCATCTAAATTTGTTTGGTTGATAAAATCGACAATCAAGCTCTCTTTCGCACGGTTACCCAAACTTGAACGAACTGTACGGCGGATTTCATCAATTAGCACCTCTTTGTCTTGGTTTTTCTTATGATGTTCGAAAATTAACGCAAGAATGTAATCCAAATTGATTTCTTGAGATTTTAATAAATCCACTTCAAATACGACATCATCCCAATTTATCGGCGAATTATCTTTATCATTCCCCTCTTTTCTTTGGCGTAACCAATCGCGAATATCATTATAAGTTGAACGATAATCTTGCTCTGTTCTTACTGGTAAAGTAGGAACTTTCAGCATTTCTGCAATTTGTTCATCATTCACATAATGTACTTGCTTGAATTTCTCCATTGCAATCGGCTCATTTAAATCGACCGCTTGTAAGGCTTGCAATGCTGCAAACTCATTGTAATTTTGCAAAATATTTTCAATACGCAAATATTCGCCAAATAATTTTACAAACTCTTTTTTATCTTGCTCTGTTTCAATTTCTGTTGGATTAGGAAAGCGATTTTGCAGTTCTTGAACAACCTCTAAATAACCACGTTGATTGTCATCACCGTTAAAATAGCTGTCGTAGCTTTTTTCTAGTATGACATTCTTCGTATTTTTATCGCCAAATAGCGTGATTGCATCAATGGTATTTTGTTCCAAATCGCGGAAAGTGACGATATTCCCAAAGGTTTTAGTTGTGTCATAAATGCGGTTGGTTCGAGAAAAAGCCTGCATTAATCCGTGATAACGCAAGTTTTTGTCCACGAAAAGAGTATTCAACGTAGGGACATCAAAGCCTGTTAAGAACATTCCGACCACAATCAGTAAATCCACTTCCTGATTTTTCACGCGTTTGGCAAGATCGCGATAGTAATTTTGGAATGATTGACTATCTACGCCATAATTCGTGCCAAAGTAGTGATTGTAATCATCAATGGCTTTTGTTAAAAATTCTTTTGCCGTACTGTTTAGAGCAGTTGGTTCAAAGGTCTCATCTGGAATATCGCCAATCGCATCTTGCTCTTCATTGGCTGCAAACGAAAAGATTGTTGCAATTTTTAACGGATGTTCCTGCTCTGCCTGTAAATTTTGTAAGGTTTCGTAATAACGTTTTGCTGCTTCCACACTGCTTACCGCAAACATTGCATTAAAGCCTTTACCTATGGCATTCAAGCGGTGGGTTTTTTGTTTAAAATTGTTAAGCAAATATTGCGAGATTTCTTTAATACGCTTAGGGTGTAAAAAGGCTTGTTTCTGCTCAAGTGCGGTTAATTTTTCAGGATCTTTTTCTGTTTCTAAGGCTTTAAATTGTGGGCGGACATCGTTGTAATCGACCTTGAATTTCAGTACTTTGTCATCACGAATAGCATCGGTAATCACATAAGAATGCAATTCCGTACCGAACACACTTGCTGTCGTTTCCGCACCTAATGCGTTTTCAGGGAAAATCGGTGTGCCTGTAAAACCAAATTGATAGTATTTTTTAAACTTTCTCGTTAGATTTTTTTGTGCTTCACCAAATTGAGAACGGTGACATTCATCAAAGATAAAAACCACTTGTTTATCGTAAATCGGCAATTTATCTTCCGATTTCATCAGGTTGTTGAGTTTTTGAATGGTGGTAACAATGATCTTATTGTCGTCTTTTTCGATATTGCGTTTTAGCCCAGCCGTACTTTCCGAACCATTCACGCTATCTGGTGAAAAGCGTTGGTATTCTTTTATGGTTTGATAGTCCAAATCTTTTCTATCTACTACGAAGAATACTTTTTCAATAAAGTCTAATTCTGTCGCAAGGCGAGATGCTTTAAAACTGGTAAGCGTTTTGCCTGAACCTGTGGTATGCCAAATATAACCGCCACTTTCTTTGTTGCTCCAATTTTTGGCGTGATATGAACTTTTGATTTTCCATAGAATACGCTCAGTAGCGGCAATTTGATACGGACGCATAATCAATAGAGTATCAGAAACATCAAACACGCAGTAATTTACCAACACATTGAGCAGAGTATGTTTTTGTAAGAAAGTCGCGGTAAAATCCTTTAAATCTTTAATCAGGGTATTTTTTGCGGTTGCCCAATTCATTGTGAAATCAAAGCTATTTTTATTACGTTTCGTTGTGTTGGCAAAATAGCGGGTGTCAGTTCCGTTGGAGATTATAAAAATTTGCAGATATTTGAAAAGTGAATTTTCTTTATTGAAACTTTCTTTGCTGTAGCGATGAATTTGATTAAAGGCTTCACGAATGGCTACGCCGCGTTTTTTCAGTTCAATATGTACAAGGGGTAAACCATTCACCAAAATTGTCACATCATAACGATTATCATAGCTGCCAGTTTGCTCAAATTGATTGATGACTTGCAGAGAATTATTGGCAAGATTTTTCTTATCAAGCAAATAGATGTTCTGAATGCGTCCGTTATCGAATACAAAATCATAAATATAATCATCGTGAATTTTGCGGGTTTTCTCAATCAGACTATCGCTCGGTTTATCCAAATATTCCTCTAAAAAACGTTGCCATTCTGCATCAGAGAAAACCACATTATTCAACCGTTGTAATTGAACACGTAAGTTTTTAATCAGTTCATCGTGATTATTAAGCCCTTGTAAATACTCATAGCCTTGAGCTTGTAAATCACGAATAAACTCACGCTCAAGGCTCCCTTCTGTTTGATAACCAGTATTAGGTTCTTCCACAAATTTATTATATTGATCTAAAACGATAAAATTATTGGATTCAGCGATAGTTTTGTATTGGGTCATAAGTAGTTCCTTAATGCTTTTGCTTTTTCAGATCTTTTTGCCATTTTTCTAAAATTTCTAAATCTTCATTATCAGCTTGTATGCGTTTTTGCTGTTTTCTGACCTGATCAAATAAGGCATATTGTTCTTTGGTAAAGGTTTCCATTTGTTTTACGGTTCGGGTTCCATTACCGATAAGCAACGGAAAACCGTTAAATTCAATTAAATTATCGACATTATTACGCCAGAAATTTAATGTCAGATCTTGACGGTTTTTAACGCGTAATTCGGCACTTTCTAAAAAGATCATAACTAAACGATTCAAGGAATCTAATTCATCATGAGTTAAATAGTTTTTAGCGATAATAATATCGCCTTTACGTACAACAGCACCTTTCCAAGAGGTAAGACCCATATTAGGCAATTTGGCATTTGCACGCGTACAAATGAGTTCTGCGGCGGTTTGTTGTGTAATGGCATAAATCAACTTATTTTGTGTTTCTGCAAAAAACATTTGAGTGACTTTATCTGTTTTATCGTAGTCACTGGATAATTTAAATAATTCTCGTACTTTTTGATAAAACCGCAATTCACTGGCTCTAATTTCACGAATTTGTTCCAGTAATTCATCAAAATGATCAAATCGACCTTGAGGATTTTTCAACCGCTCTTTATCTAATAGAAAACCTTTATCTAAATAAGTACGTAATTGCGTATTCGCCCAACGACGAAACTGTACACCACGAGGGCTACGCACACGAAAGCCGATGGCGAGAATCATATCAAGGGAATAATGTTTTACTTGATATTGCTTGCCATCTTGGGCAGTTATTAAGTAATCCTTAATAACTGAAAATTCATCTAACTCTTTGTCTTGTAATATATTTTTTATGTGGGTGGTTACATTTTGTACAGAGGTGTCAAAAAGTTCCGCAAGCTGATTTTGGGTCAGCCAAGCCTCATTTTCAACAACCAATAAAGCAACGTGAGATTTACCATCGTCTGTGTTGTAGATGATTAAGTCGTTCATTATTTTTTCTCAAATTTGTAGGGTGAGCTTTAACCCACCGTTTGTTATGGTTAATTGGTGGGCTGAAGCCCACCCTACGGGTTACGAGAAATTTAATAGCAATTCTCGGTAATATTCATACCGCTTTTGGCTTTGTTCAATTGTCAACGGCAAGCCTTCGGTGATGGAATTAGTTAAGGTTTCAAATTTGTCTAAGATTGAAACGATGCGGTGTTGTTCTTCAAGTGGGGGAACATCAAACTCATATTGCAAAATTGCAGTTTTATCCCCTCGAGGCATTTTTGCACCTTTTGAATATTTAACGTTATATTCAAAGAAATGTTCATTTGCCAATATATGATAAAGATAACGTGGAATAATGTTTTCATCTGTCAATCGTATAACTAACACATCACCATTTGTTCCACCTGTTTTATCTGCTAACCAGATTTTTCTTAAATAGGGACGAATGTTTCCAATTAAAATATCATTAGGAAGATATTCAATAAATGAGCCTTCAGTTGGTACATAATTGGAACTTGTTTTACCCAGTTTATTTTGAAGTAAATTTTCTACCCCTATATAATTTTCTTTATCCAATTTATCAGTCGAGATGCGTGATTTTGCATAAATAGCCACATCAATAAGTTTCTTCTTCCCCCCCCCCGTAATTTAATTGTTCTAAGCTATCAAAAGATAATAATTTTTCCCGATAGTATTCATATTGCTTCTGGCGTAGTATAAGCTCGCTGGTAAGCTCGCTGGTAAGTGCTGTCAATGCGTCCAAAATTCGGACGATTTCGGTTTGGATAGAGAGTGGGGGGATGGGGATTGGAAATCTCCTAAATCCATTCATATCAACGGATGCAAAACTAGACATAGTAGTATTTTTTTGACACCAGTCATCAAGCGTAAAACAGTAATGGTATAGAAAATAAATATTAAATTTATCGATATATTCTGGTTTTAAAGATAAAACCGTAAATCTTTGATTTGCTAAAAATGGTATGGTTATTAAAGCGTGTTCACCAATAGTTGCAGAGGTTGCAATAATAATTGAATTTGCGGGGAAAAGTTTTCCGCCTTTAACCGCACTTTCTGAAACCTTTTGTAATGCTGTATTTAAAATGCGTCCATTTTCTCGAATATCTTCCATTCTAAACCAAGGAATTGAGCCGTTTTCCCAATATTCTTTCACTCCTTTTGATGGGGTATAGCCATTTTTTAAATGGAATATTTCGTCGAGAGTTTTCCACTCAACCTCAGCCCCATCCAATAATTTTTCTAAAAAAGTGCGGTTGCTTTTCATTGTATTTTTGTTGCTCCTCGTAGGGTGGGCTGAAGCCCTCCCTACATTTTATCCCTCAATTTCCGCCACAATCTTGTCAATCTCCGCACGCAAGCGGTCAATATTGGCAACTGTTTTACGAATTTGAGCATTGAGTTCATCAATATTAATTACTTCGCGGGTGTCTTTTTGTTCCACATACGAACTTACTGCAAGGTTGTAGTCATTTTGGGCGATTTCTTCAAAGGATACGGATTTTGCCAAATGCGGCACATCCTCTTTATCGGCAAAGAGTTTTAGGATTTGCTCAATATGTTCCTCTTCTAAAATGTTGTTATTGGTGGCGGATTTAAATAAACCGCTGGCATCGATAAATTGGGTTTGGGTATTGGGTTTGTGCTTGGACAAAACCAAAATATTCACGGCAATACTGGTGCCGTAAAATAGATTAGGTGCAAGGGCAATCACTGTTTCCACAAAATTATTATCCACCAAATATTGACGAATTTTTTGCTCCGCACCGCCACGATAAAAAATGCCGGGGAAGGAGACAATCGCCGCCCTGCCTTTGCCTGAAAGATAGCTTAATGCGTGTAAAATAAAGGCAAAATCTGCTTTTGATTTTGGAGCAAGCACACCTGCGGGGGCAAATCGTTCATCGTTAATCAATGTGGGATCGTCGGAGCCAACCCATTTCACGGAGTAAGGCGGGTTGGAAACAATGGCATCGAAAGGTTTATCATCGCCAAATTGTGGTTCCATTAAGGTGTTGCCTAAAGCAATATCAAACTTGTCGTAGTTGATGTTATGCAAAAACATATTCATACGGGCAAGGTTGTATGTGGTGTGGTTTATTTCCTGCCCGAAAAAGCCTTCTTCAATAATATGTTCATCAAATTGTTTTTTGGCTTGAAGCAAAAGTGAGCCAGAACCTGCTGCAGGGTCATAAATTTTATTGACCGAGGTTTGCCCGTGCATTGCAATTTGAGCAATGAGTTTGGAAACACTTTGTGGGGTGAAAAATTCGCCACCAGATTTGCCTGCATTGGCGGCATAGTTAGAAATAAGATATTCGTATGCATCGCCAAATAAATCAATGTGGTTATCTTCAAATTTGCCAAAATCAAGTTCAGCCACGCCTTTCAAAACAGCCGTTAAGCGGTCGTTTTTATCTTTTACGGTGTTGCCTAAGCGATTGCTGGTAGTATCAAAATCGGCAAATAAGCCTTTGATATCTTGTTCAGACGGAAAGCCCATCGCTGAGTTTTCAATATCAGTAAAAATCTGTTTTAAATCAGTATTCAAATTAGGATTGCTGCCAGCATTAGCCGCGACATTCTTAAATAATTGGCTTGGGTAAATAAAGTAGCCTTTGGTTTTAATGGCATCTGTTTTAATGTCTGGTGTAATGATTTCATCAGGTAATTGGGCATAATTTACGCTTTCATCGCCCGCTTCAATGTAATTGGCAAAATTTTCGCTAATAAAACGGTAAAAAAGTGTGCCAAGCACATATTGTTTGAAATCCCAGCCATCGACCGAGCCACGCACATCATTAGCAATTTGCCAAATACGACGTTGAAGTTCGGCACGTTGTTGAATTGCAGCAGCCATAAAATCCTCAGAATATTTTGTGTAATGAGTTGGATAGATATGTGAAAAATTATACAGGAAATTAGTCTATTCTGCGTGAATTTCTATGAGTTTATCTTGCGGCTATTTGTAAAAATAATGTCTCGTTTTCAGGTTTTGTCTTGATAAAGTGCGGTTGAAATTTGCAATGTTTTTATGAATGGCTTTTTTAGAGGAAAATATTTGAGAAAGGGCATGTCGTGCATGCCCTATAGTTTGACGTATTAGTTCATAATTCCTTTATGTCTTAACAACGCATCTAATTGCGGTTCACGGCCACGGAAGCGTTTGAAGAGTTCCATTGGTTCTTCTGAGCCACCACGCGTGAGAATTTCATCTAAGAATGATTTGCCGGTGATTGGGTTGAAAATACCTTCTTCTTCAAAGCGTGAATAAGCGTCCGCCGATAATACTTCAGCCCATAAATAGCTGTAATAACCTGCGGCATAGCCTCCAGCAAAAATATGGCTGAAGCTGTGTGGCGCTCTTGCCCAATCTACGCCTTTTATGACGGCAACTTGTGATTTCACCGCTTTAAGTGTTTCTAATATTTGATTGGTTTTTTCCGCATCAAAGGTGTGATGTAAGCGGAAATCAAAAATCCCAAATTCAAGCTGACGTAAGATAAACATTGCGGCTTGGAAATTTTTCGCTTTTAACAATTGCGTGAGTTTTTCTTTTGGCAACGGCTCGCCTGTTTCGTAATGCCCTGAAATAAACGCCAATGCCTCCTCTTCCCAGCACCAGTTTTCCATAAATTGACTTGGTAATTCCACCGCATCCCAAGGCACGCCATTAATACCCGCTACATCGGAGACATCAATTTGTGTAAGCATATGATGAATGCCGTGCCCAAATTCGTGGAATAGCGTGGTGACTTCATCGTGCGTAAATAAGGCTGGTTTATTCCCTATCGGTGCGTTGAAGTTGCAAGTTAAATAAGCCACAGGCGTTTGAATGCTGCCATCCAGTTTACGCTTGCGCCCAATACAATCATCCATCCACGCACCACCACGTTTGTGTTCACGTGCATATAAATCAAGATAGAAACTGCCACGGAGTTGATCGTTTTCATCAATTAAATCAAAAAAATGCACATCTTTATGCCAAGTATCCACGCCTTTGCGTTCCACTGCACGAATATTGAAAATGCGTTTAATCAATTCAAATAAACCTGAAATCACGCGATTTTCAGGAAAGTAAGGGCGAAGTTCTTCATCATTAATAGCGTATAAATGTTGTTTTTGTTTTTCGCTGTAAAAACCAATATCCCAAGGCGCAAGTTCAGTGACACCAAATTCTTTTTCGCAGTAATCTCTCAATTCTTGCAGTTCTTTTTCGCCTTGTGGTTTAGCACGTTCGGCAAGATGATCTAAGAAATCAAGCACTTGTTGTGGGTTTTCTGCCATTTTGGTGGCAAGTGAAAGTTCGGTGTAAGTATTAAAACCGAGTAATTTCGCCAATTCCACGCGTAATGTAAGAATTTCTTCCATAACTTTACTGTTATCCCATTTGCCAGCATTAGGGCCTTGTTCAGAGGCGCGTGTTGCATAAGCTCGGTACATTTCTTCACGCAATGCACGATTTTCACAGTAAGTCATGACTGGCAAATAACTTGGGATTTCTAACGTAAAACGATAGCCCTTTAATCCTTTACTTTTGGCAGATTGTTGTGCAGCTTGTAGTGCGGATTCAGGTAAGCCAGCAAGTTCTGCTTCGTTTTCAATGACTTTTTCCCAACCCATGGTGGCATCTAATACGTTATTGCTAAATTGTGAATTTAATTCCGATAAGCGCGCCACAATTTCGCCATAACGTTGTTGTTTATCTTCTGAAAGCCCGATACCTGAAAGTTCAAAATCACGCAGTGAATTTTCAATGGCTTTCTTCTGTGCAATAGAATAGTCCGCAAATTCAGCACTATTTTTTAACTCTAAATAGGCATTATAAAGCCCTTTATGCTGACCAACCCAAGTGCTGTATTCAGAAAGTAACGGCAAGCACGCTTGATAGGCTTCACGTAATTCAGTACTATTTTTTACTGAATTGAGATGAGAAACGGGGGACCACGCACGATTTAAGCGATCATTAGTTTCCGTTAAAGGCAAAATGAAATTTTCCCAAGTAAAGTGCGGTTGTTTTAACACTTGTTCTATCGTATCTCGACAATCTTGAATTAATTTTTCAACAGCTGGTTGAATATGTTCTGGCTTGATTTGTGAAAATGGCGGTAAGCCTTGAATGTTAAGTAATGGATTTGACATAGACATAAATGTTCCTTTTTTGAAAACTACTTTTTATGTGACGGCAAATTCTATAATATCAAGGTTGAAAAATCTAAAAAATCAGTAATAATGGTTCGCATTTTCTTTTTATTAGGAACATTATGAAAATTATTTACATTATTTTAGGTTTTCTTTCACTTGCACTTGGCATCATTGGAATTTTCCTTCCTATTTTACCGACCACGCCTTTTTTATTACTTACTTTATTTTTCTTTGCAAAAGGTTCAAAACGCTTAGAACAATGGTTTTTAGGCACAAGTATTTATCAAAAACATCTCAAGTCTTTTAATGAAAATCGAGCATTAAAGAAAAATACCAAAATTTGTATTTTGACTTTTGTTACCACAATGCTACTAATTGGTTTTTATTTTACGCCAAGCGTAATAGGGCGTGGCGTTATTGCTGCATTGATTTGTATTAAGTTTTGGTTCTTCTTATTTTGGGTTAAAACTGAAAATGAATAATTTGTTCGCGTTGTGCCAGCGAAGTGCGGTTATTTTTTCCATTATTTTTACGATGGTGGCTTGTGATAAATTGGATAGTCCCAAGCCTATTTCGCCACAAGTTGAGGCACCAAAAAATACTCAATTGGAATCTAATCGAGTTGAATTAAAACGTGGTGTTTATGGCGATTTGACTTTGCAACCTTGGCAAGCACAAAACGAAGAACAAACTCAATTGTTACGAGATCTTTTTGAAGGATTAACAGCTTATGATGCGCAAGGTAATCTTGTTCCAGCTGTAGCAGAAAGTTGGCAAACCGAAGACAATAAAACTTGGATTTTCATTTTGCGTGAACATGCTAAATGGTCGAATGGTAAGCCTATCACTGCATCAGATTTTGTGCAATCTTGGCAAGCACTTTCTCAATCTGAAAGCCCACTTAAAAATTATTTGGCTTTTATGAATCTGAAAAATGCTAAGGCAGTATTGGAAAAAACGCTAGCTGTGGAATCACTAGGATTATTTGCCGAAAATGGCCGCACTTTACGCATTGAATTAGATAAAGCATCGCCATATTTACCTTCTATGCTGGCGCACGTCAGCCTTTTACCTCGCTATACGAAATCGACTGAAACCCTTATCAGCAATGGTGCCTATCAATTACAAAGTCAAGATAATAATCAGCAAGTTTTAACACCCAATCCTTATTATTGGGCAAAAGAAAAAGTAATATTTCAGCAAGTGAAGTATCAAAAAATTGCAGTCGATGCAGATTTGTCTGATTTTGATATTGTATTAAATCCCAAAAAATCAGTTCAAAATATCCAAGATTATCCGCGACTTTGTACTTACTTCTATGAGTTTAATCTTGCCGATCCTATGTTGCAAAAAAGTGCGCTAAGAAAAGCGATTGTTTCGATGGTTTCTACGAAAAATTTGGTTGCAGATATTGCTCATCTTCATCCTAGCAATACTTTTTTACCTAAATCTATGCTAGGTGAGCAAGAATCTGTTTGGGAGCCAGTTGTTGTAGAACAGCTTCTTTCCCAAAACCAAATTAGTGAAACTCATCCGTTGAAATTACGCATTCGTTATGATGATTCGTCTCTGAATCAAACTATTGCAATGCGATTAAATCGTCAATTATCGCAATCAGATTTATTACGAGTTGAAAATCAAGGGATGAGTTGGCAAGAATTGCAAACCGCCCGCACAAAAGGCGATTTTCAATTAATTCGTTCTGGCTGGTGTGCTGATTTTAATGATCCTGCAGCATTTCTAAATTTGTTCTATTCAAAAAGCCCAGATAACAAAAATGGCTATAAAAATGCAGAATTTGATCGTTTATTTGAAAGTGCAATGACGACAACATCCGAAAAAGTGCGGTTAGAAAATTACGCGAAATTAAAAGGGATAGTTCAACAAGAATATTTAGTGTTACCCATTTTTCAATATAGTATACCCGTTTATCTCGCACCAAGTATAATGGGTGCGCAAGTAAATTCTGTCGGTGTCATTTACAGTAAAGATTTGTGGAGAAAGGTTAAAAATTAGTAATCACGCTTGCAATCAAGGAAAGAATTCTTTAAGATTGGAGGCATTGGGGACAACTCCTACATCGTCCCCGTAGCGATTATCTTAGATAACTGTACCAGAACAGCTAACTAAACAACAGATAATCAAGAAAATGAAAAAGAGCGTTTTTTTCATTTTACTTACTCCTGATAAGCCCCGATCTTTGGAATACGAGACGGGGTTTCTCGTTTTTAGCAATATGCTAAAAAATCTTTTGATTATTCCATGACATAAAGTTTAAATAAAAAAGCCACACTGTTCAATACAACAGCATGGCTTTTTTTACATGTATTATTTTATTAAATAATCTCTTCCTGGCAATGCGGGCAAGTCATTAAATGTTGTTCATCATTGTTATGCACAATGTAATGCCCCATTTTTTTCGCTTTAGTATCAAGATATTTTGTGTTGTAGCGGTTTTCGCCGACATTAAGTGGTACTCGTTCAACCACGTTGATACCTGCTTTTTTCATGGTTTCTACTTTTTCTGGGTTGTTGGTCATCAAGCGAACTTTTTTGACACCAAGTAGCTCGAACATATCGGCGCAGACTTCAAAGTTGCGTTCATCTGCTTTGAAACCTAAAGCTAGATTGGCTTCAATGGTATCCATTCCTTTATCTTGCAAAGAATAAGCACGGATTTTATTAATCAAACCAATGCCACGGCCTTCTTCACGATGATAAATTAAGACACCGCGACCTTCTTCTTTAATTTGTTTCAACGCTGTCGCCAGTTGGAACCCACAATCGCATTTTAAGCTGTGAAGCGCATCGCCTGTTAAACATTCAGAATGGATGCGTGCTAACACAGGTTCATCAGCATTAGATATATCGCCCATCACTAAGGCTACATGTTCTTTTTTTGTATCTGGAAATTCAAATCCCACCATTTTGAAAATACCGTATTCAGTGGGTAAATTGGCTTGCGCAACTAGCTGAATTTTTGCCATAAAGTGATCCTTATTCGTAGTCATTTCTGTTAGAATGCGCGCATTATTTTTTATTATCAAGGGGCGAGCATGTTCAAAAGGCTGTCATTATATACGTTATTACTTTGTCTTGTACCATTTTTTATTTGGGGTATTTCCTATCAGTGGTATGGTAATAGCCAATTAACTCAAGCTGATTATTGGCTTTATTTGCTCACTGAAACGGGTAGCGTACCTTATGCTTTGATCACCTGTGTGTTATTTACGCTTTTGTTTACCTTTTTATTCAAAAATCCAAAACAATGGCTATTAGGCGTAATTGTGATGGGGATTTCAGTTATTGCAACTCAAGCCGCAAAAACGGGGGCAAAAGCATTATTTGAAGAACCTCGTCCGTTCACCGTTTATCTAGCTGAGAAAACTCATTCAACGCCTGAAAACTTTTATAAAAATGACCGCACTCAGCGTGCAGAAATCGCTAAGGATTTTTATTCGATGGATGCCATCACGCCAGCTTGGTTAGTTCATCATTATGAAAATGAAACGGGCTATTCGTTTCCCTCTGGGCATACGATTTTTGCAGCAACTTGGCTTATGCTTGCTGTTGGCTTTACCCAATTATTGGGTAACCGTTCTTTTAAAGCAAAATTGCTGGTGGCCGGTATTGCGGTGTGGGGCTTATTGATGTTGATTAGCCGTGTGCGATTAGGCATGCATTACCCAATTGATTTATTAGTGGCGACATTGCTGGCATGGTTGATTAATAGCATTATTTTTGCCTTTTTAAAGAAAAAGGCGATCTTCGTCATAAAATAATGATTTAAGTGCGGTTAAAATTTTGGCTAATTTTAACCGCACTTCTTTATAAAGGAGCAGATTATGTATTATGGTTTAGATATTGGTGGCACGAAAATAGAGCTTGCCGTATTCAATGAAAAATTAGAAAAATTATATTCTGAACGGGTACCTACACCTAAAAACGACTATGAAGAATGGCTTAACACGATTGTGGATTTAGTGAATCGTGCTGATGAAAAGTTTGGTGAGGTGGGCACAGTAGGTTTGGGCGTGCCTGGTTTTGTGAATCAACAAACTGGATTAGCTGAAATTACCAATATTCGTGTGGCAGATAATAAACCGATTTTACGCGATTTGTCTGTGCGTTTAGACCGTGAAGTGCGGGCAGAAAATGATGCAAATTGTTTTGCATTATCTGAAGCGTGGGATACGGAAAATCAGCAATATCCGACTGTACTTGGTTTAATTCTTGGAACTGGTTTTGGTGGCGGCTTTGTCTTAAATGGTAAAGTTCATTCAGGTCAAGTGGGAATGGCGGGAGAGCTTGGTCATTTACAACTAAATTATCATGCCTTGAAATTATTGGGATGGGATAACGCCCCTATTTATCAATGTGGTTGTGGCAACAAGGCTTGTTTGGATAATTATTTGTCTGGTCGCGGTTTTGAAATGCTTTATCGAGATTTGAAAGGCGAAACATTATCTGCTCGTGAAATTATTGATTTGTTCTATCAAGGCAATGAAAGTGCGGTAGATTTTGTGAATCTTTTTGTTGAGTTGGCGGCGATTTCTATTGGCAATATCATTACGGCATTTGATCCGCATATGATTGTACTCGGCGGTGGATTATCTAATTTTGATTACCTTTATGAGGCTTTACCAAAAGCATTACCGCCTCACTTGATGCGGACAGCAAAAGTTCCACCAATTAAAAAAGCGAAACACGGCGATTCTGGTGGTGTGCGTGGTGCGGCAGCGTTGTTTTTGACCAAATAATTCAACAAACTAGTGGGGCGTGTTCAAATAATACGCCCTTTGTTTTGGAAAATATTTAGAATATTCTAAATTTATTAGATTTTTTCTTGTTTGTGTTTCTTTTCTTTAGAGAAATCATTAAAAAATCTCGCCTTTTCATTGAAAACTCATACAATCAAATTATTTATCGCTTGAGGAATGATTATGGAATTTGAATTTTCAAAAATGTTAGAAGAAGTGCTAACTTGGATAGTCGCACACTTTGATGGACCTTTATGGGATGCAACAATTATTATTTTGCTTGGGACGGGTCTATTTTTTACCATTACAACAGGATTTGTGCAGTTCCGTTTATTCCCAGCAAGCCTTCGTGAAATGTGGTTTGGTCGTGCAGTGGAAGGAAGTTCGTTAACACCTTTTCAAGCGTTTACGACAGGTCTTGCGAGTCGCGTTGGTGTTGGTAACATTGGTGGGGTTGCAACGGCTATCGCCTTGGGAGGCGAAGGCGCAGTGTTTTGGATGTGGGTAACGGCATTTATTGGTATGTCGAGTGCTTTCGCTGAATCCACTCTTGCTCAATTATTTAAAATTCAGGATAAAGATGGCTCATTCCGTGGTGGCCCTGCTTATTATATTGTGCAAGGTTTAAAATCACGTTGTATGGCAGTGGCTTTTGCGCTTGCATTAATTTTTACATTTGGCTTTGCCTTTAATTCTGTACAGGCGAACTCCATTGTTGAAGCAACGGGCAATGCGTGGAATTGGAAAGGGGAATATGTCGGTATTTCATTAGTAATTTTGACCGCACTTATTATTTTCGGTGGCGTTAAGCGTATTGCGATTATTTCGAGTAGTCTTGTGCCAATGATGGCTCTTTTCTATTTGATTATGGCGGTGATTATTCTTGGCATGCATATTGATATGATTCCTTCCGTGATTCATCGTATTATTCAAAGTGCATTTAGTTTTGATGCTGCCGCTGGCGGAATGTTTGGTGCGCTTGTATCAAAAGCAATGATGATGGGGATTAAACGTGGTTTATTCTCAAACGAAGCGGGGATGGGTTCTGCGCCTAATTCGGCTGCAGCAGCACACGTAAAGCATCCAGTTAGCCAAGGTTTAGTGCAAATGCTCGGTGTTTTTGTTGATACTATGATTGTTTGTTCTTGTACTGCCGTGATTATTTTGCTTTCAAATAATTATGGTAGCGAAACGCTCAAAAGTATCTCACTTACGCAAAATGCCTTGCAATATCATGTAGGTGAATTTGGCGTACATTTCCTTGCATTTATTTTATTGTTATTCGCTTATTCTTCTATTATTGGTAACTATGCTTATGCGGAAAGTAATATCCGTTTTATTAAAAATAAACCTTGGTTTGTCTTGTTGTTCCGTTTAATGGTGCTATTCTTCGTGTATTTTGGTTCAGTTCGTTCAGGCAATGTGGTGTGGAATTTCGCAGATACGGTAATGGCCGTCATGGCAATCATTAACTTGATCGCAATTTTGATGTTGTCGCCAATCGTATGGAAATTGATGAAGGATTATCAACGCCAGCTTAAAGAAGGAAAAACACCAGAGTTTAAAATTGACGAACACCCTGAATTACGTAAGAAAATATTAGATTCCCGCATTTGGAAATAAAGATAAAATGGCTAGAAAGAAATTTTTAGCCATTTTTAGTTTATTCATATATTGCGTTTTATCATTAATATCGTGATAAATTGAAAATAATCCCCGATAGCTATTGTTCTAAGTGGGTAAAAAGGGTATATTCCGACCCAAATTTTTTCTTTTTTACAGAACGGAGTTTATTATGTTTGGTTTATCCCCTGCTCAAATGATTATCTTATTAGTAGTCATTTTATTGGTTTTCGGTACGAAAAAATTAAGAAATGCAGGTTCAGATCTTGGCGCAGCAGTGAAAGGCTTTAAGAAAGCAATGCAAGATGACGAAAAAGCAAAAGATGCAGAATTTAAGTCTATTGACAATAATGCAACATCTGCAAAAACTGAAACTACAAAAGAGAAAGAACAGGCTTAATCCGTGTTTGATATTGGTTTTTCAGAACTTGTTTTGTTAATGGTGGTTGGCCTAGTTGTGCTAGGACCGAAGCGTTTACCTGTCGCTATTCGCACAGTGATGGGCTGGGTGAAAACGATTCGTGGTTTAGCTGCCAATGTGCAAAATGAGTTGAAACAAGAACTAAAATTGCAAGAATTACAGGATAGTATCAAAAAAGCTGAATCTTTAAACTTGCAAACCCTTTCACCAGAATTGAGTAAAACGGTGGAAGAATTAAAAGCTCAAGCAGATAAAATGAAAGCCGAGCTAGAAGATAAAGCAGCTCAAGCTGGTACAACAGTGGAAGAGCAAATTAAAGAAATTAAAAGTGAGGCTGAAAATGCAGAAAAACCTCAAAATGTGGCATTAACAGAGGATTCTACAGAAACTTTACCTGAAGTAGAAAAAACACCTGCAGATTTAACCGCACTTGAAGCCCACGAGCAAGCAGAATTGACCGAGCGTTTATCTGATTATTATCCGCCGGATGAGATTGAAATTGCTCCAGCACCAAAATCTCAATCTTCAAAAACTGAATCATAGCGAGTTTTTATGAGTAATGTGGATGAATCTCAACCTCTAATTACACACCTTGTTGAGCTAAGAAACCGTTTATTACGCTGTGTGATTTGTGTGGTATTGGTTTTTGTCGCATTGGTGTATTTTTCCAATGATATTTATCATTTCGTTGCTGCACCTTTAACAACGGTTATGCCAAAAGGTGCGACGATGATCGCAACCAATATTCAAACGCCTTTCTTTACGCCAATTAAATTGACAGCGATTGTCGCTGTTTTTATTTCTGTCCCTTATTTGCTTTATCAAATTTGGGCTTTTGTTGCGCCAGCATTGTACCAACATGAAAAACGGATGATTTATCCGTTGCTATTTTCAAGTACGATTTTATTTTATTGTGGCGTGTCTTTTGCTTATTACGTTGTTTTCCCGTTTGTCTTTAGTTTCTTCACACAAACTGCACCAGAAGGCGTTGCTATTGCAACAGATATCAGCAGCTATTTAGATTTCGCTTTGGCATTGTTTTTAGCTTTTGGTGTGTGTTTTGAAGTGCCGATAGCTATCATTCTACTTTGCTGGACTGGCGTAACAACAGTAAAAGCACTTTCAGGAAAACGTCCTTATATTATCGTGGGGGCATTTTTTATCGGCATGCTTTTAACGCCTCCTGACGTTTTTTCACAAACTTTACTCGCGGTGCCGATGTGCTTGCTCTTTGAGCTTGGCCTATTAGTAGCTCGTTTTTATCAACCCAAAGATGATGAAAGTGCGGTTGAAAACAACGATGAATCAGAAAAAACAGAATAATGAATCGATTAATATATTAAATGGGGGCTTAGCCCCTTTTTTATTGCATTGATGACATCGTCGCGTTGCTTTTTCATAAAACAATATCTTTTCTTTATTCACGACTAAATGTGATTTATAGCTTAGTAAAAGTGTCGTATTTTCACCTAAAACATCATCATTTTATTAGGTTATTATCTTTGTTTTTATTTTCTATTTAATAAATTGGGTGATTTTTTAGATAATTTCTTTCAATTTTGTTTTTCTTTAAATTTCCTTCATAAAAATTGTTGCAACGTTAAATCGCTCATTGCATATTATCAGTGTGCCCGATGAGGCGAACATAATTAAAAAACACAATACACACAACATCAACAACAAAGAAGGAAATTCATTATGTCAACAGTTGCTTCCTTAGATACATTCTTAGCAAAAGTCGCTCAACGTGATGGTCATCAACCTGAGTTTTTACAAGCGGTGAGAGAAGTGTTTACTTCTATTTGGCCTTTTTTAGAAGCTAATCCTAAATATCGTTCAGAGGGATTATTGGAACGTTTAGTCGAGCCTGAACGTGCATTTCAATTCCGTGTGGCGTGGACTGACGATAAAGGGCAAGTACAGGTAAATCGTGCATTTCGTGTACAATTTAACAGTGCAATTGGTCCATTTAAAGGTGGTATGCGTTTCCATCCATCAGTAAATTTATCAATCTTAAAATTCTTGGGTTTTGAGCAAATTTTTAAAAATGCTTTAACCACATTGCCTATGGGCGGTGCAAAAGGTGGTTCGGACTTTGATCCAAAAGGAAAATCAGATGCAGAAGTCATGCGTTTTTGCCAAGCATTGATAGCTGAACTTTATCGTCATGTAGGGGCAGATACTGATGTGCCAGCAGGTGATATTGGTGTTGGTGGGCGCGAAGTTGGTTATTTAGCTGGCTATATGAAAAAATTATCGAACCAAGCTGCATGCGTATTTACTGGTCGTGGATTATCTTTTGGTGGTAGCTTAATTCGTCCAGAAGCAACGGGATATGGATTAGTTTATTTTGCTCAAGCTATGTTGGCTGAAAAAGGCGATAGCTTTGCGGGTAAGGTCGTATCAGTTTCAGGTTCTGGTAATGTAGCGCAATATGCTATTGAAAAAGCATTATCTCTTGGCGCAAAAGTGGTGACTTGCTCTGACTCATCAGGTTATGTTTATGATGCCGAGGGATTTACTACTGAAAAATTAGCCGCACTTTTAGAAATTAAAAATGTGAAACGTGGTCGAGTGAAAGATTATGCAGAACAATTTGGTTTGCAATATTTTGAAGGTAAACGCCCTTGGGAAGTTAAAGTTGATATTGCGCTTCCTTGTGCAACTCAAAATGAATTAGAACTTTCAGATGCTCAACTTTTAATTAAAAATGGCGTGAGATTGGTCGCTGAAGGTGCCAATATGCCAACTACCATTGAAGCAACAGAAGCGTTACAGGCTGCTGGTGTATTATTTGGACCTGGTAAAGCGGCTAATGCTGGTGGTGTGGCAACTTCTGGTTTAGAAATGGCGCAAAGTTCACAACGTTTGTATTGGACTGCAGAAGAAGTGGATGCACAATTGCATCGTATTATGTTAGATATTCATGCAAACTGTAAAAAATACGGCACGATTGAGGGGCAAGAAAATATTAACTATGTGGTAGGCGCAAACGTAGCAGGTTTTGTCAAAGTTGCTGATGCCATGTTGGCACAAGGTGTTTATTAATCCTTAAAATTTTAAATAGAAAATAACCGCACTTTAAAAAAGAGCGGTTATTTTTTCGGATAAAATTTGAATATAAGATAGGCGACATTGAGTCGCCTTAGAGATGTTATTTATTTGAATTGTTTTCATCGCAATGATTAATATCACTACATTTCCCGTAAAGATATAAACTATGCGCTTTTAATTTAATGCCATATTTTTCGCTAATTTCACGTTGGCGTTGTTCAATAATATTATCACTAAATTCAAATACTTTTCCGCAATCTTCGCAGATAATATGATCATGGTGTTCAGTTGGTGCTAGCTCAAATACAGATTTATTACCTTCAAAATTGTGACGAATTAAAATATTAGCTTCATCGAATTGGTTTAATACTCTGTAAACGGTCGCTAAGCCAATTTCACTCCCTTGATCAAGTAGAATTTTGTACACATCTTCTGCTGAGAAATGTTCATTTTTGTGTTCTTGCATTAAGCTAAGAATGGTTAAACGAGGTTCAGTGATTTTTAATCCAGCTTTTTTAAGTAATTTAATGTTTTCTTCAGACATAAAGTTCCCTTCCTTTTATGTGAAAAATTCTAAGCGATCTCGGCTAAACACATTTCATCGTAAATTTGTTTACACCATTTTTCCACACGTTCTGCAGTGAGTTCAGGTTGGCGATCTTCATCAATACACAACCCAATGAAAGTTCCGTCTTCTAATAATGCTTTTGATGCTTCAAAAGTATAGCCTTCAGTTGGCCAGTTACCCACAATGATTGCGCCGTGCGGTTCTACGATGTCGCGCACGGTGCCGATAGCATCGCAGAAATAATCAGCATAGTCTTCTTGATCGCCACAGCCGAAAATACCTACGAGTTTATCTGTAAAATCGATTTCTTCTAGCGTTGGGAAAAAATCATCCCAGTCTGCTTGTGCTTCGCCGTAATACCAAGTCGGAATACCGAAAAGTAAGAAATCATATGCTTCAATATCTTCTTTGCTACTTTTTGCAATATCACGAATATCGATTAAGTCATTACCTAATTGTTTTTGGATCATTTTTGCGATGTTTTCGGTATTGCCTGTGTCACTGCCATAAAATAGACCAACAACTGCCATTTTTCTTTCCTTTTAAAATTTAACGTATTGATTATAAATAGGGGATATTCCCTAAATTGTGTGGGAGTATACTACAAAAGTATTCTCATTTAAATTAATTAATTCTTATTTACAAATCGCTCTATCGCACGTATAACAAATTCAGGTTTTTCAGCATGGACCCAATGCCCACTACCACTAATAGTAAAAGACGTCGCATGAGGAAATTGTTCTAAAATTTTTTCGCTATTCTCTATTTTTATATAAGAAGAATTTCCACCTTTGATAAACAGCGTCGGCGTGAGTACATGCACCTTTTCCCAATCCATAATGTTAGCGTAATTGTTGAAAAGTGCGGTGAGGTTAAACCGAAAATAATCAGGTGAATTGGGTTCAAAAGATTTCAGCATAAATTGCACGACATCCTGATCGTCAATTTCCTTTTCTAAGAGCGGTTTCGCTTCTTGACGAGTTTTAGGGGCTGCATTTTTTACAGCGAATAAGCCATTAAACACATCTTTATGCCCAAATCCTTCGTAAGGTAGGGGAGACATATCAATTACAATTAATTTTTCGACTAATTCTGGGCAAAGCGCTGTGATTTTCATGGCGGTTTTCCCCCCCATAGAATGACCAATTAATATCACTTTGGGTAAATTTAAGTGGCGAATGACAGAAATAACATCTTCAGCCATAAGTTGATAAGTCATTTTTTCCGAATGAAAACTATGGCCGTGATTGCGCAGATCTACGCGTAAAATATTGTAATTTTCGCTAAAAGCTCTGGCGATGATTCCAAGGTTATTCATATCCCCGAACAAACCATGAATAAAAACCAAAGTTGGAGAATTAATCGTTTGTTTTACTTGATGAAATTGATAATTGAGCAATGAATTTGCCATAATTTTTGCGTGAGAATTTGTAAAGAAGTCGTTATAATTAAAAAAATTCTAGCAAACAGAGAGAAAAAAATGAAGATCATTGAAGTTGATGAAGAATTATACCAATACATTGCGAGCCAAACCCGCTCTATTGGGGAAAGTGCTTCGGATATTTTACGCCGTTTGCTTAATTTACCGGCACATGCGAGTGTTTTCGCCGATGACTTAACATTTGCTCCGGCTGAAAATAACGAAAAAACAGAATCAAAAGTGGAAGTACAGACGGAACCTGCTAAATCAGAAAGTGTAAAACCGACGAAAAAACAGCCGATAACTGCAATTAATCAGATCGTAGAAAAAGTTCAAACGTTGTTGAACTCGACAGAATTTCAAGAAGAAGGCAAAGCTGTTACGCGTTTCTTAGCCATTCTGCGCGTGCTTTATCGCACTAATCCTGAGAGTTTTGCGCAAGCCACAGAATCTTTGCAAGGTCGTACGCGAGTTTATTTTGCACGCGATGAAGCAACATTGTTAATGACTGGCAATCATACAAAACCAAAACAAATTCCAGATACGCCTTATTGGGTTATTACTAATACAAACAGTGGCCGTAAAATGCTGATGTTGGAAGGCGCAATGCAATCAATGGATTTGCCTGAAAGTTTAATTGACGAAGTGCGGGCATATTTCACGGTAAATTAATGATGTATCCTTGGCAAGCCTTTGCTATCCACCCTAAGTTTTCTCATAAAATCGCCTTGCGCACTGCACAGGGCGATATTTTTAATTGGGCGCAAGTAGCCGAGAAAGTGAACCAAACTGTTTCCTTCTTACTAAATAAAGGTGTAAATCCAGAAAGTGCGGTTGCTTTTGTTGGAAAAAATACAGAGAACATTTTATTTTTATATCTTGCTACAATCCAACTGGGTGCAAAAATTCTAGGTATTAACCCTGCGTTTCCTCAAGAAAAAATTACAGAATTGTGTAATGTTCATCACATCGATTTTTGTTTTTATGATGAAGATTTGAGGGATTTTCCAAAAGCTGATGTAGTTATACAAAAAGCTGATTTCTTTCGCCCAGCTACAATGACGCTCACGTCTGGCTCGACAGGTTTGCCAAAAGCGGTAGTGCATAATGTTAAAGCGCATTTAGATAATGCGAAGGGTGTATGCGAATTGATGAAGTTCGATAGTGAACATTCTTGGCTACTTTCCTTGCCGTTATATCATGTTTCAGGTCAAGGTATTGTTTGGCGTTGGTTGAGTTGTGGTGCTGAATTGCATTTTCCGAAAACGGATTTTTACGCTTCATTATTGGAGGCGACTCACGTTTCTCTTGTGCCAACGCAATTACAGCGTTTATTAGATTATTTACAGAAAAATCCGAGCATTTCATTTTCTACACGTCATATTTTACTGGGCGGTACGCATATTCCCACAGAACTTACACAAAAAATGGTGAAATATGGTATCGAAACGTATTCTGGCTACGGAATGACGGAAATGGCGTCTACGGTTGTTGCCAAACAATCTGATGAAAAACAAGGCGTAGGGCAACCGTTATTAGGTCGAGAATATCGTTTGGTGGATGATGAAGTTTGTCTAAAAGGCGCTGGTTTGGCGATGGGGTATTGGAAAGATCGACAAATTTTTCCATTAACGAATAGCGACGGCTGGTTTCAGACAAAAGATAAAGGCATTTTGCAAGAGGGCGAACTGGTTATTATCGGACGACTTGATAATATGTTTATTTCGGGCGGTGAAAATATTCAGCCAGAAGAAATAGAGCAAGTGATGCTGAAAAATGCTATGGTGAAACAAGTTTTTGTTTTGCCCAAAGCCGATCATGAATTTGGCTATCGCCCAGTTGCGATTGTTGCTTTGAATGAACCCTTTAATCAAAGTGCGGTCGAAAAACTCACTGAATTTTTACAAGATAAATTGGCTCGCTTTAAACAGCCAATAGCTTATTATGAATTACCAGTAGATTTATCTGCTGGCGCAATAAAAATATCACGTAAAGTGCTTGCCGATTGGTTAGCAAAACAAATAAACAAACAATAAAAAATACAGGTAACTTATGAAAACATCACGTTTTTTCACCGCACTTTTAGCTACAGCTTTAATTGGTTGGGCAACGGTGAATCCAACATTGGCTGCAAATAAAAGCAAAATATTATTACCTACGGAGCAAGAACTCACTACTGATTTAGCCGATGCACAAAAAATGGCTGACGGTGATGTAAAAACTGCGCTTATTAATGAATTGCAAACCTCTTTAGATTTATTGCAACTCATTCAAACTCAACAAAAAAATAATGAAGATTTACATGATGTTTTAGCCCATGCTGATAGTGAAATTAAGAAAAATAATGCAGATTTATTGGCGTTTAAGAAGCAGTTAGAACAATCTAAATCAGTCGATTATCAAGCTCAAAATTTAGCAGATTTACAGGCTACATTAAGCAAACTGAATGTTCAACAGCAGGAAACCCAAACTGCGTTAAGCAAGGCTAATATTCAATTAGCGGGGCAAAGTTCTGTATCTGAGCGTGCACAAACCAGTCTTACTGAGAATTTGAAACGCACACAAGAAATTAATCAACAATTAGCCAATAGCAATCTTACAAAAACTTTACGTCAAAAAAATCAAATAGAATTACAGTTGATTGATTTAAAAAACGCTTACAACCAAGATTTATTGAAAAATAGCGATCAGCTGACATTGCTTTATCAAAGCCGTTATGATTTGTTGAATGCTCGTTTGCAACTGCTACAACAACAAATTGTGGCGATCCAAGAAGTGATTAATCAGAAAAACTTGGCGCAAACTCAAAACCAAGTCGAACAAGCTCAGCAACAGCAACAAAATAGCGCGAAAAATGCTTATATTCAGAAAGAATTGGCGCGTAATGCAGAGTTGAGTCAATATTTGTTGCAACAAACGGAAAAGACGAACATCTTGACGCAAGATGATTTAAGAATGCGTAATGTGTTTGATAGCCTAACTCAAACTCAACATACCATCGAGGAGCAAATTAGCGCATTACAAGGTACGTTGGTGCTTTCTCGTATTATCCAGCAACAAAAACAAAAATTACCGACGAACTTAAATATTCAAGGTTTATCAAAACAAATTGCGGATTTGCGTGTTCAAATTTTCGATATTACTCAAAAACGTAATGAGCTTTATGATTTAGACGCGTATATTGCTAAAGTCGAATCAGATGAAGGTGAAAAATTTACTAACACCGAAAAAATACAATTAACTAATTTATTGACTGAGCGTCGTAAAATGAGTTCTGACTTAATTAAGTCATTGAATAATCAACTTAATTTAGCCATTTCTTTAGAGCTTACTCAGCAACAAATTACTCAAATCAGTGATCAAATTCAATCAAAATTGGAGCAACAAAGTTTCTGGGTTAAGAGTAATAATCCTATCAATTTAGATTGGTTTGCTGAATTGCCGAGGGCATTTATATCGCAAGTCGATGGTATTGTGAAAAAAATTGGTTTACCCACAAATTACAGTAACTTGCCTTACTTACTGATGTACTGCTTGGGCTTGTTTGTCGTGGGTGGTGCTATTTTTAAATTTAAAGATCGCATCAAACAACGTCTGTCAAAAATTAACGGCGAAATTAACCGATTAAAATATGATAATCAGTGGAATACACCACAAGCCTTATTGCTTACTGCATTTTTAACGCTTTCTGGAACTTTATGGTTTTTAGCCATTTGTCAAATGCTTGGCTTCTTCTTTATGAAAAATCCAACTGAGTTTTGGGATTGGTCGTTTAGTATGGCGGGCTATTGGTGGTTCTTCACGTTTTGGCTTTCTTTATTTCGCCCGAATGGAATTTTTGTCCGCCACTTTGAATTTTCTCAACAAAGTGCGGTGCGTTTTCAAAGTGTAATTAAACGTATTGTTGTAGCGGTTGTTTTATTACTGAATACATCAGTATTTAGTAACGTAACTGATTATGGTTTAGCAAATGATGTGATTGGACAAGTAAATACGATTGTTTCATTGCTGTTTTGCATTATTATCATCGCACCACGTTTCAAGAATGTGCTACGTTCTTATGAAGATGAGAAAAAAAACCATAACCACATTATCGTCAAAATTGTTCAATTTGGTTTACAGATTATTCCTGTTGGCTTAGTGCTATTAGTTGCATTGGGATACTATTACACTGCATTGAATTTAATACAGCATCTGATTAATTCTTATATAGCCTGGTGTGTGTGGTGGTTAATTCGCCAAGTAATTTATCGTGGTATTACTGTATCATCTCGTCGCTTGGCTCATCGTCGTTTAGAAGAAAAACTCCGTCAAAAACAAGCAGGCTTTAATGATGGTTCGACATCCGATGATGTTGTTGTTCTGAATGAAAAAGAAGAAGGTTTAGCGTTAAATGAAGTGCGTAGTCAATTATTACGTTTTGCTGATCTCTTTATTTGGACTGCGTTGATTGGAATTTTCTATTACGTTTGGTCAGATCTTGTCACGGTGGCAAGTTATTTGCGTGAAGTGACCTTATGGCAGCAAACAACAACTACTGAAGCAGGTACAGTGACAGAAAGCATTACTTTATTTAATCTTCTTGTTGCCTTAGTTATCGTAGGGATTACTTATGTATTGGTACGTAACATTTCGGGTATTTTAGAAGTATTGATTTTCTCTCGCGTGAATCTTTCACAAGGTACGCCCTATACCATTACGACGTTGCTCACTTATATTTTTATCGCTATTGGCGGCGCGTGGGCATTTGCAACCTTGGGTATGTCTTGGTCAAAATTACAATGGTTATTCGCCGCACTTTCTGTTGGCCTTGGTTTTGGTATGCAAGAGATTTTTGCTAACTTTGTTTCTGGTATTATTTTGTTATTTGAACGCCCAATTCGAGTAGGCGATACCGTTACAATTAATGGCGTGAGCGGGACCGTTGCGAAAATTCGTATTCGTGCAATTACGTTGATTGATTTTGATCGTAAAGAAGTGATTGTGCCAAATAAATCTTTTGTAACAGGGCAGGTAATTAACTGGGCACTTTCTAACACTATGACGCGTTTAGTGATCAATGTTGGTGTCGCTTATGGTTCTAATCTTGAATTAGTGAAGAAATTATTGCTACAAGCCGCAAATGAGCAGACAACAGTATTAAAGGATCCTGAACCAAGAGCCTATTTCTTGAGTTTTGGTGCCAGCACCTTGGATCACGAATTGCGCGTTTATGTTGCTCAACTTGCTGAACGTACAAATACGATTGATTCGCTTAATCGCCGTATTAATGAGCTCTTTGCAGAAAACAATATTGATATTGCATTTAACCAACTTGATGTTTTTATCAAAAATAATGATACTGGCGAAGAAATGCCTTTTATTGACGTAAAAAAATAAGTGAGAAATTATGGCTGGTAACACAATCGGACAACTTTTTCGTGTGACAACTTTTGGAGAGTCACATGGTATTGCATTAGGCTGTATCGTTGATGGGGTACCGCCAAATCTTGAATTATCAGAGAACGATATTCAGCCAGATTTAGATCGTCGTAAACCCGGGACATCTCGATATACCACGCCGCGTCGTGAGGATGATGAAGTTCAAATTTTATCTGGTGTGTTTGAAGGAAAAACGACAGGCACAAGTATTGGAATGATCATTAAAAATGGTGATCAGCGTTCGCAAGATTATGGCGAGATTAAAGATCGTTTTCGCCCAGGACATGCTGATTTTACCTATCAGCAAAAGTATGGCATCCGTGATTACCGTGGCGGTGGGCGTTCGTCAGCGCGTGAAACAGCTATGCGGGTTGCTGCGGGGGCGATAGCGAAAAAATATTTACGTGAACATTTTGGCATTGAGGTGCGCGGTTTTTTAAGTCAAATCGGTCATGTGAAAATTGCGCCGCAGACCATCGGAGACATTGATTGGGAAAAGGTAAACAGTAATCCATTCTTTTGTCCTGATGAAAGTGCGGTAGAAAAATTTGATGAATTGATCCGTGAACTTAAAAAAGAAGGAGATTCTATTGGCGCAAAACTTACCGTTATTGCAGAAAATGTTCCAGTAGGATTAGGCGAGCCAGTATTTGATCGTTTAGATGCAGATCTTGCCCATGCATTAATGGGCATTAATGCAGTAAAAGGCGTCGAAATTGGCGATGGTTTTGCAGTGGTTGAACAACGTGGCTCAGAACATCGTGATGAAATGACCCCCGATGGATTTGAAAGCAATCATGCCGGTGGCATTTTAGGGGGAATTAGTTCTGGTCAACCGATTATCGCCACGATTGCGCTAAAACCAACTTCAAGTATTACAATTCCAGGTCGTTCAATCAATCTTAATGGTGAACCCGTAGAAGTTGTCACAAAAGGCCGACACGATCCTTGTGTGGGGATTCGAGCTGTACCCATCGCAGAAGCCATGATGGCGATTGTCTTATTAGATCACCTGTTGCGTTTTAAGGCACAGTGTAAATAAAACTAACCTAGGGTAGGTATACCCTAGGTTAGTTTGATGTTACCTCTTTGGGGTAAGAGTAAAGTTCCCCAAAGGGGAACTATTTTTCTAACCGTGGGTATACTTACCCACGGCAAAACCTAGGATATACTTATCCACGGCAAAACCTTAGAATGAATAAAATTTTATTAAAAACAACCATAATTTTTACCGCACTTTTCTCTCTTAACGTTGTTGCCTCTCCTCTAGATTGGCAAAAAGTGAAACGTCCAATACCAAGTGACGATGGGAAAGCAAAACCTATTGGTAGTTATACCAATGGGTGTATTATTGGAGCGCAAGCACTACCGCCGAAAGGTGAAGGTTACCAAGTGATTCGTATGAATCGCAATCGTTATTATGGCCACCCAAATATGATTCAGTATCTTGAACGTTTGGGACAACGTGTTAAAGCGGCTGGGTTGCCAATGATGTTAGTAGGCGATATTGCCATGCCAGGTGGCGGACGATTTTTAACTGGTCATGCTAGCCATCAGATGGGATTAGATGCGGATATTTGGTTAAGAATGGGCGAAATGTCGGACGCCGATGCGCTGAATTCTGATGGTAAAGGTTTATTAGTTGTGGATAGAAAGACGCAACGAGTAGATGAACGTGTTTGGAATACCAATCATTCGACGTTAATCAAGTTAGCCGCGCAAGATCCAAATGTGACGCGTATTTTTGTTAATCCTGCGATTAAGGTAAAATTATGCCAAACCGCTGGCAATGATCGTGGTTGGCTACACAAAGTTCGACCTTGGTATGGTCACGACTCTCATTTTCATGTTCGTTTAACTTGCCCAGCAGATGCGCCTTATTGTGAAAATCAAGCCCCTGTTCCTGCTGGTGATGGTTGTGGAGACGAATTATATTCTTGGTTTGAACCGCCAAAACCAAGCACTTCAGTGAGTAAACCTAAAGTTACACCACCAGAGCCGTTTTTGTGCCAACAAATTTTGAACTCACCGAATCGGAGTGAATGGTTAGAATAGCATTAAGGTAAATCAATATGGATATCGGAATTGATCTTTTAGCAATATTGTTTTGTGTTGGTTTTGTCGCATCTTTTATTGATGCAATTGCTGGCGGTGGTGGATTAATCACCATTCCAGCGTTGCTTATGACTGGCATGCCACCGGCAATGGCGTTAGGCACCAACAAATTGCAAGCTATGGGCGGTGCATTATCCGCAAGCCTTTATTTTTTGCGAAAAAGAGCGGTTAATTTACGTGATATTTGGTTTATTTTGATTTGGGTTTTCTTAGGTTCTGCTCTAGGTACATTATTAATTCAATCAATTGACGTGGCGATTTTCAAAAAAATTCTGCCTTTTTTGATTTTAGCCATTGGTTTGTATTTTTTATTTACTCCTAAATTAGGTGATGAAGATCGGAAACAACGATTAAGTTCTCTGTTATTTGGTCTTTTAGTTAGCCCATTTTTAGGTTTTTATGATGGCTTCTTTGGGCCCGGGACTGGCTCAATTATGAGTTTAGCCTGTGTTACTTTGCTAGGATTTAATCTCCCGAAAGCGACAGCACATGCAAAAGTGATGAACTTCACTTCAAACCTTGCTTCTTTTGTGCTTTTCTTATTGGGCGGACAAATTCTTTGGAAAGTGGGTTTCGTGATGATGGCTGGGAGCATTTTAGGCGCAAATTTAGGTGCAAAAATGGTGATGACGAAAGGTAAAACCTTGATTCGACCAATGGTTGTTATCATGTCTTTTATGATGACGACTAAAATGGTTTACGATCAGGGTTGGTTTCATTTTTAATTCGGAAAGCGCGCAAAAGTGCGGTTAAAATTAATTACATTTTATTATGTCGGATAATCAACAAAATTTACGTTTGACGGCGAGAGTGGGCTATGAAGCGCACTTTTCATGGTCGTATTTAAAGCCTCAATATTGGGGAATTTGGCTCGGTATTTTCTTTTTATTGTTGTTAGCATTTGTGCCTTTTCGTCTGCGCGATAAATTGGCGGGAAAATTAGGTATTTGGATTGGGCATAAAGCAAAAAAACAGCGTACGCGCGCACAAACTAACTTGCAATATTGTTTCCCTCATTGGACTGAACAACAACGTGAGCAAGTGATTGATAAAATGTTTGCGGTTGTTGCACAAGTTATGTTTGGTATTGGTGAGATTGCTATCCGTTCAAAGAAACATTTGCAAAAACGTAGCAAATTTATCGGTCTTGAACATATCGAACAGGCAAAAGCTGAAGGCAAGAATATTATTCTTATGGTGCCACATGGCTGGGCGATTGATGCCTCGGGCATTATTTTGCACACTCAAGGCATGCCAATGACTTCTATGTATAATCCACACCGTAATCCATTGGTGGATTGGCTTTGGACGATTACACGCCAACGTTTTGGCGGAAAAATGCATGCTCGCCAAAATGGCATTAAACCTTTTTTAAATCATGTTCGTAAAGGCGAAATGGGTTATTACTTACCAGATGAAGATTTTGGGGCAGAGCAAAGCGTATTTGTTGATTTCTTTGGAACTTATAAAGCAACATTGCCAGGATTAAATAAAATGGCAAAACTTTCTAAAGCGGTTGTTATTCCAATGTTTCCTCGTTATAACGCTGAGGCTGGCAAGTATGAAATGGAAATTCATCCTGCAATGAATTTAAGTGATGATCCTGAACAATCAGCCCGAGCAATGAACGAAGAAATAGAATCTTTTGTTACGCCAGCGCCAGAGCAATATGTTTGGATTTTGCAACTATTGCGTACAAGGAAGGACAGCGAAGATCTTTATGATTAAGAATAGGGTTTAAAAGCCATACTCTCAAAAACGGATATTCAACAAGGTAAATAAAAAATGGAAGAAAAAATTCGGCTGACGCAATACAGCCATGGTGCAGGTTGAGGTTGTAAAATTTCGCCTAAGGTGTTAGGGACAATTTTACATTCAGAACTGGAAAAATTTTATGATCCAAATTTGCTCGTCGGTAATGAAACTGCTGACGATGCAGCGGTGTATGATCTTGGTAATGGAACTGCAATTATCAGTACTACAGACTTTTTCATGCCGATTGTGGATGATCCTTTTGATTTCGGACGAATTGCCGCGACCAATGCCATTAGCGATATTTTTGCTATGGGCGGTAAGCCGATTATGGGCATCGCCATTTTAGGTTTTCCAACTAATGTATTACCTGCAGAAGTTGCACAGAAAATTGTTGATGGTGGTCGCTTTGCTTGCCATCAAGCGGGTATTGCTTTGGCGGGGGGGCATTCCATTGATTCGCCTGAACCTATTTTTGGTTTAGCCGTGACAGGCGTGATTGATACTGAAAAAGTGAAACGTAATGCGTCTGCAAAATCAGGTTGTAAGCTTTATATGACGAAACCGCTTGGTATTGGTATTTTGACGACGGCGGAGAAAAAAGGAAAACTTAAACCAGAACATCAAGGTTTAGCCACTGCCGCTATGTGCCAAATGAATTCCATTGGCAGTCAATTTTCCCAAGTGGAGGGCGCCACCGCAATGACGGATGTCACCGGATTTGGTTTACTTGGTCATCTAATTGAAATCTGTGAAGGTTCAAATCTAAGTGCGGTAGTTTTTGCGGACAAAATTAAAACCTTGGACGGTGTAAAAGATTATATTGCACAAGGTTGCGTCCCGGGTGGAACAGGGCGTAATTTTGAAAGTTATGGGCATAAAGTGGGTGTATTAACGGAAGAACAAAAAGCGATTTTGTGTGATCCTCAAACATCAGGTGGTTTATTAGTGGCAGTTGAGCCTAATAGCGTTCAAACGGTAATTGAAATAGCCAAAGATGCGGGCATTGATTTATATGAAGTGGGGGAATTAAAACCTAAAAAAGCAGAAAAAACGGTTTTGATTGATATTTATTAGGGATTATGTAAGTTTTTAAAATCCAATAAAAAGGCTAACTTTTAAAAGTTAGCCTTTGGTTTCCTTATTTTGGGAATATTTTACATTCTTCTCATTTTAGTGAGTTTATTGATAATATAGTGTAAACGTCGTTGCGGCTTTTACTTCACCGCCTGCAACGGGAACACTCTGATTATTAACATAATATACGTCGAAATTGTTTCTAGAATAACCGCTTCCTGTGGCATCTGCCATTTGGAATTTCTTACCAAATTTAATTGAAGTGTTATTATCGTGTTGTTTTAAGCGTAAGGAAACCCCCTTCGCTTTTCCTGTACCTGTTTGAATGTTTAATAAATCATTATTACCATTGTTAGTCGTGCCATTTTGTCCATTGAAAGTGACAAATACTTTTGGGGGCTTAAGCTGATTTCCTTCTTTATTATTTTTTCCAGTACAATCTACATCTAGGGAAAAATTCCCGCCCCGCGCTTCTAAACTACCAGTACTCCCGCTTGCAGTGGGGTCAATCTCTCTCTTATAAATCTCTCTTAACGGGATAGTTTGATCTGAACCACCATTTATTAAGCAAGATTTAATAGGATTTGAAATAACAAGCCCATTTGTTGAGAGATTAACAAATGTCCCATGATCATCTTTCAATATATAATCTCTGTAAGGATATTTAGTACTTTTTACGGTATTAGATTCCGTTTTTATTTTAAAAATAGTTTCATTTATTGCTGGAATTGTGTAACTCGTACCGCTAGTCGGTTTATTCAATAGTATATAACGCGCTCTGACAATGGCTCCAAATGACCCAGTACTTTGGCTAAATTTAACTTGATTTTGACCAATAACTGTCTCTTGACTATTCACTTTAACAGAAGAAAATTTCTGTGAACCACTTCTCATTATGGCTTCAAAGATCAAGCCTAGGTTAGAGTTGTTTAATTTATATATCGTATAACCATCATAAGTTCTTCCAGTTGATGTGAGGTTACCTTGCATAACTAATTTCATTGTAATGGTAAAGGGAGGTAAGCTATTACTAGTATTGCTAAATCTACTTAAATCAAAACAAGCTGTATTTGATTCTGCTGTGGAAAACCACTCTGAGATAAATTCCTCTTGATCTTGTGAAAAATATTGAGTCTTTAATTCCAAGCTTGCATCGTTATTTCCCACAACATGGTAAACCATTGGATTTTCTACTTTTCCTGATGAGTCTATCTGAGCGCAACTAGCAAATGTTTCCCGCATCCCTAGCATCAGTAAAATAGTTGTGGCTATTTTATAAACGGATTTATTCATTCTTATTTCCTTATTTATTTAATCTTAAGGGTAACTAATTTCAAATTCTGCTCGAGCAGTGACCTCGCCAGCAGTAGCACTCCCTGTTGCATAATATTGAGCATAATAATCAAATTGGGGCTGAATGATTTTTCCCCCAAGCTGAATACCTGTATTTGCAGTTTTTGCAGAATCGGCAGCTGTACCATCAAGTAGCATAATTTGATTACTAGTTGCATTAATTAATTGAATCGAGACATGTTGTGCGCCCGTTGTAGTAAGATTATTTAATAATCCATTTGTGGCATTTGCATTCTTAAACTTAATCTCTGCTCTGCCATTATCTTCAGCATTACATTCTTTAAGTTTGATAGTAAATTTAGTTTTACCTGCAGTTTGCCCTGCAGCAGCTAAACGGTTAGTCGCCACAGTGGGAAGTACCACTAATTGATCGTCGCTACCAATTTCTACTTTACAGGTGCCATCATCTTTTACCAATCCTGTAAAAGAAATCGTTCCAGTAGAAGACGCATGACTGTAAGTAGTACTTGCCAGTAACAGGGTAAACAGCACTAAATAAGAGCTGATTCTTTGTTTCATGATAAATTCCTTTATTTTTTTATGGGTAAACACATTGCATCATATGTTTGGGCTTCTAAGCTATCAAGATTTTCTAACTTAACTTGGTAATCAAAATAGCATTGCTCATTATGATTTGGTCCCCAATTGACTGTAAGTCTTCCTTTTTCTTGTTGTAATTGACCAGCAAATAACATACCGCCTTGCACCACATACCCCACAAAATTGCCTTTATCATCTTGTGCAGTCGCTGCCATTGGCACATTTTCACCGTTGGATTGAGTTAAATTAAACAACACCATCACATTTTTATGAGTGCTAAACTCTACTAAATTAATCGCATTAGCACGTGGAATGATTTGTTGTTCAGTGGCATTAAATTCAATGTTGCCAGAAATATCTTTTGGATCAATGCGAACATAGTTGATTGAATAAGGCATAGTGTAAGGAATAATACCATTGCCAAAATAATCAATACGTTGATTATTGCCTTGAATTAACGCGCCAGATGCATCTTTGGCTCGTACAATAGCAAAGCTATCTCCCACTTGTTGTCCTAATGTCACGCCATATTTATGAGCAACAATAGAACCACTTGCGCCTAATCCTATTTGACGGTTATGGTTCTTTTCTTGCGAAATGTTCATACGATAGCTACCAAAACGCCCCGTATAGCCACCATTTGCGCCAATACCACGATATTGATGATTATTTTTGGATACATTTACACCATAATGCCATTGGTTTTGCTCTCCCATCGTGCCACTAACACCGACTCGATTGTAGCTATATCCTGAATTATTACGAGAATGAGAAGTACTGACGGTATGTTTACCTTCACCAAGAGGTAAACTTAGATTGATATAAATAGCATTATCTCGTTTGCTACTTTCGCTATTGGTCGTTTGTGATAGCGTAATGTTATAGTTCAATTTTTTGTAACTATTCGCATAGGCAATCTGGTATTCATTATTTGTTCCACTTTCGCCCCAATAATTATAAGTCTGCCCGACCAAATACAAATCGCCGTAATCCCCTAAGGTTTGATTGATAGAGAATTGATATTGGCTTTTTGGACGTTGAGTGCGTACATTAACAAATTCATCGTAAATATAATCACGATGGTTAATTGCCAAGGTGTCACGTAAAGTATAGAAATGACGGGATGAATAGCGATAGGCTGCCAACGTAATATTAGTACCCGTGCTATTAAAATTAATACTGTAAGTTCCGTGTAAACTATAACCTTTCTTATTTTCCTTTTCTTCTGGGAAAATGGCATGTGACCAAGTAGAATCCGCAGAAAAAGCACCAATCGGCGTATTTAAACCAAAACCAAATAAAGCAGCACGATAATTTTTACTGTAAATCACGCCACCATTTAAGGTCAAATTATTAAACAAACCATATTGTAGAGTGGCTTGAGTAATTGGATCGACGTACTCGTTATTCCAATGGCGATAGCGACCTGATGCAATTTGATAGCGATATTGCCCAACACGGATCAAAGGCGCGACATTAGAAAATGGCACCGTAAAAGTGCGGACAGAACCATCACTTTCTTGGATCTCTACTAGAAGATCACCGTTATATCCACTTGGGTATAAATCAGAAATAACAAAAGGCCCTGCAGGCACAGAAAGTTGATAAATAATGTTGCCATTTTGCTTAATAGTGACATTGGCATTACTGTTTGCCACACCTCGTACAACAGGCGCAAATCCACGTTGTGAAGGGCTTAGCATACGATCATCAGAAGCAATGCGCACTCCACGCATACCAAAACTTTCCCCAACCTGTGCGCTAGTATAAAAATCACCTAAGGTGACATTTCCTCGCAATAGTTCAAAATCGCGCTGAACATAGGTCTCACTTGGCTGATATTTAGAATAGGTATAACGGAAAGAATTTTCTTTGCTTCGACTATTAACTTGGTTATAAAAACCAGTGTGGCGGAAAGCTAAAGAACCGATATTCAAGCCCGCTCTCACATTGCCATAAAGGCTGTCACTTATAGTGCTTTCTGTTTGATAGCGATAGTAATTTAAATCATAATTTAAAAATGTCGCTGTCGTTCCACTTTGCCAACGTTTTGGCGAAATGTATCCACGAGGTCGTTGAACAGTTAAAGCTTGCGGTATTTCAAAATCTAATTTTAGTTCGCCAGTTTTATAAACAAAGGTGCTCTCTGGTATTGCATCCTTAACAAATACGCAATCTTCATTACTTCCTTGTTTGATAATCGCAGCAGATTTTAGATCTAATACATCTTGTAGTTCTGGCGTTAAACAAAGTTCAGCTCGACCTTCCGAATTATCAACAAAGCGTAACGTTTCGTGACCTTTTAATTGATTATTTACCCAAATATCTGCTCGATATTCTCCTGGTAATACCGCATTTGCCTGATTAAAACGGGCAAAATCTACGCCTAAAACAGAACCACCGCCCCAAAGGGAGGCGTCAAATTCATCGCTATAAGCTTGGTTACCATAAAGCCCTAAAGCACATAAAATAGCAAGAGAAGAGCGGTTAAAATGGGATAATGTTTTTTGAATACGCATAAACACTCCCCCATTATTGCAAAATAGATTCACCAATTGTGTCGCCACCAAAGTCATTAATGAGATTCCAAGTCACCTTGCTGCCAGCACGGGCGCCTGAAACATGGAAAACTTCCTCACTAAAAGGCGCAACCATACGAGCGTCTTTAACTGAAGTTTTATTGATTTGAGCTGAAACATAACTCATATAATAAGGCGTTTGATTGCTAACCTTAATGCCATCTGGCGTCGCAATCCATTTTACCGCTTGATAGGCATCTGTTACTGTTATAGGGAGATTGCTTGGGCGGTAAAAGAATTTTAAACGGGAACGGATAGCCAATTGTAAAAAGTTTGGACTTTCAGCTAAACGCTCCGCACTTGGTTTAGGCGGAATATCAAGTAAATTAAAATAATAGAGGCTTTCTCGATCTTGTGGCAAAGATTGGCTGCCTGTATAAGTAATACGTAAACTCTGACCAGATTTTGCTTCAACACGGCTTACTGGCGGAGTAATGATAAAAGGCGTTTTAATATTTTTAGGATCGGCATTTTGATCGCCCGTATCTAACCAAGCCTGTACTAATGCTGCATTTTTACCGTTATTCTCTAATTTCACGATAATATTTTTTTGATCTTGAGGGTAAATTACTCTGGTGCCGATAATGACGACGTTCGCTTGGGCAGAAAAGGTAAAAAGTGCGGTTAATCCGAATACAATTTTCTTAAACATCATTTTTTCTCAACTTTATTCATAAATAAGGTGATACCACCAAATAATTAAAACCGCATTGCTAAAATTGTCTTAACAATGCGGTGAAATAAAAGCTAATAATATTAGCCAAAAGAATTATTCATAAGTTAATTCAAAATCAACCGCAGATTCGACTGCACCTGTGGTAATGTTTGCTACAGCAGTTGTAGCATAATATTTAGCAATATAATGAAGAATGTGTTCTGTGCCCGAAATTGTATCCGGAGTCCCATAATTATCATCTGCTACATTGGTATATGGATGAGGAGTATTTTTTATGACACGTTTCATTGGAGTTAGTGCTGTAGTACCATCTGCTTTATACAACTGAATATTTACTCCAGTTGCGCCTCCAGCCTTAGTATTTTTTAATGTGTAGTTATTGGCGGTATCTATATTTTTCACAGAAGCAAAACGCGCTTTTACCTTTGTTGCTTTGCCGTTTGTAGCTGTAGGTAGGGTACAACCACTTAATTTAATCTCAAATGGTGTTGGCATTGCAGTATCACCTGCTGTAACAAAACGATTTTTTGGAACATTTTCTAATACAACCAGTTGATCTTGGCTCTCTGTCGCTATAGTACAGGTTTGATCTACTACTGCACCTTGGAAACGAACAATACCGCTGTTTGCACCTGGTGTAGAACCATCAGTTGCTTTTCCTGCTGCAGTACCACCTACAGTAGATGTAGATGCTGCCATAACTTGGCTTGAGAATGCCGCAACTAATGCTGTTGCCAATATTAATTTTTTCATTTATTTTCCTTTTTTAAATGTTCAATAAAAAAATGACGACAAATAATGGATTTCTCCAATATTGATGTTTTTGCCATTTTTAACAGCGCAAAAACTTCCCCATTCTAAAAAAAAAAAAAAAAAATACAAGATGCCGAAGAAAAAAATTTGGCAGCCAAATGGCGTGTTTTAAACCACAATAACGACTTAACGCCCTATATTTTCCATAAAAAAAAGCGTGGAAATTTTAAAATCCACGCTTTTTTATTTTATAGAAGGATTATTTGCCGATAACGTCTAATCCGCCCATATATGGACGTAGCACTTCTGGCACAGTGATTGAACCATCTGCATTTTGATAGTTTTCAAGCACAGCCACTAAAGTACGACCAACCGCTAAGCCAGAACCATTTAAGGTGTGCACTAAGCGGGTTTTCTTATCGCCTTTTGCTTTACAACGTGCTTGCATACGGCGAGCTTGGAAATCCCACATATTTGAGCAAGAAGAAATTTCACGATAAGTATTTTGTGCAGGCACCCACACTTCTAAGTCGTAAGTTTTGCAAGAACCAAAGCCCATATCGCCTGTGCAAAGTAAAACTTTGCGGTATGGTAAATTTAATAATTGCAATACTTTTTCTGCGTGACCAGTTAATTCTTCAAGTGCTTCCATTGATTTATCTGGATCAACGATTTGTACCATTTCCACTTTATCAAACTGGTGCATACGAATTAAACCGCGAGTATCACGCCCGTAAGAGCCCGCTTCTGAACGGAAACATGGCGTATGTGCGGTCATTTTTATTGGTAATTCTGTTTCATCAATAATCACGTCACGCACTAAATTAGTGACAGGCACTTCTGCAGTTGGAATTAATGCGTAAGGTTGTTCGCCTTCTAAGGCTAAAGTATGGAATAAATCTTCCCCAAATTTTGGTAATTGACCTGTGCCATAAAGTGTGGCGTGATTCACTAAATAAGGCACATAGGTTTCTAAATAGCCGTGTTGTTCAGTATGAAGATCTAACATAAATTGCGCTAATGCACGGTGCATTTTTGCGATTTGACCTTTCATTACGGCAAAACGCGCGCCCGCTAATTTAGCCCCTGCGGCAAAATCTAAGCCATTTGCTTCCTCACCTAAAGTGACATGATCTTTAACTTCAAAATCAAATGTACGCGGAGTGCCCCAACGTAAGATTTCTTTATTTTCGGTGTCATCTTTGCCTAATGGCACTTCGTCTGCTGGTAGATTTGGAATAGTTAATGCAATTTGATTGATTTCCGCAAGTACCGCATCTAATTGTGCTTTTGCTTCAGTCAATTGATTGCCCATATTATCCACTTCTGCCAATAATGGCGTGATATCTTCACCGCGTGCTTTCGCTGCACCAATAGCTTTGGAGCGAGTATTACGTTCAGCTTGTAAATTTTCTGTGGTGACTTGTAAGTTCTTGCGTTGTTCTTCTAATGAGGTGAGTTTTTCTGTATCAAGAATAAAGTTACGTTTTACTTTTAATTTTTCTGCGACTTCCGCTAAATTATTACGGAGCAAATTTGGATCGATCATAGAATTTCCTTACTTTTTTCGTTGAAATGAAAATGACTTTATTCTAGCGTGCTTTATTCAAATAAACCAGTTAAAAGCCAAGGGAAAAGCGAGATTCTGAAAATAAAGCAAAAATACACCGCACTTTGTGTTAGAATCCACACCTCATTTAGTCTGAATTTTAGGTAAATTATGAGAAAATTTATTCTTTCTTTTCTGTTTATGCTTATCGGTGGTGGACTTGGTTTTGCGGGGGCGCATTTTCACCCGACAAAATGGCAGGTTAGTGCGCAATTTGAAGCGCCAAAAATGAATGAATTGGGTAATTATTTTTCTCTTTTTTCTACATACAGTTTAGTTAGCGGTGATGCTGATGCCGTTGATATGGTAAAAATTGAGCGTAAGGCGACAGATTCTGCGTATCATGAATTTACAAAAATTCTTAATTCATCCGCTCAATTAATGGCTTTTTTAAATCAATCTGATTTTGTGAAAGCGAGAGCTAAAGTTGAAAATCAAACCGTTCAGCAAATTGCCTCGCACTTTAAATTTTCCCAAGAAAATAATCTTGATCAATTCATCCTATCTTCTTTTGATCGTGAAGAAGTGGATCAACTTTTTGTGGAATACATTCGTTACGTGAATAATCAAGCGCGTCAAACGTTAAATAATGAATTGATTACAAAATGGAAATCGTTATTTGAACAAGTGAAAAATGCGGCGGACGCCAAAATTGACGTTTCTTGGGAAAACAAATTGAAAATGATGCAATCTGTTCAACCGTTAGATAATAATTTGGTGGCGTTCCATTTTGTTCAACAGCCTAATCTTGTAATGGCAGAGAAACCTTATGTTATTTCAACGGGTATTGGTGCTGGCTTTGGAATTATGCTTAGTTTGTTAGCTATGTTGGTTTTAGGTGCAGGAAGAAATAAAAAGGTAAATGAGCAAAAATAATTCGTTCAGAATAAATTTTTGTGATCGCGGTCAAATTTTTAAGATTGAATTTTGTTTCTTTGTAAAGAAAAGCGTAAACTCAAGATCGATTTTAACTAACACAGGAGCGATTTTATGTTTCCAGAATACAGGGAATTAATCACCAAACTTAAAAGTAATGATGCTTATTTCGATCGTCTTTTTGAAAAGCATAACGAATTAGATCATGAAATTAAGAATATGCAGGAAAACATTCAGCTCGCTACTCATATGGAAATTGAGGCTTTGAAAAAAGAAAAATTACGGATTAAAGATGAGCTTTATGAATACCTCAAGAAAAAATCACAAGAATAGTAAGAAAACCGGCTGATGCCGGTTTTTTTGTTGAACTATTTTAGTGTCACACCACAGGTTTTTGTCGATAAAACAATAAGCCCGGTAAGGCTAATCCAAATACAATCGCACCTAAGATAAAACTGGTATTAATAAAGGAGCTAATCATTTGTTCAAATAACGCGTCGGAAAAGCCGAAATGATGGATTTGTACCATTGAAATCATTGCTTTATAGGCATGAACACCGGGGATCATGGGGATAATTGCGGCAACGGTAAAGGCTTTAGGGTGGGCTAAATAACGATGGGAAAGATGCACGCCTAAAAATCCAATTACGCAAGTGGCAAAGAAGGTGGCAAATACAATAGGCATATTAATATGCAGTAATAATGTGCGTGTAACATGCCCAAGTGCGGCTAAAATCGCGCAATATTTTAAGGCTTTTGGCGGCACATTAAATACTAAAGCAAAGCCCACTGCTGGAATCGCGGCAAATAACATATCATCGAGTAATTTCAAGATAAATATTGTGATATCTAATAACATTTTAATGCCCCCAAGTTGTAATATGTAATAGGCTTAACGCGAATACAATACCAAGACATGCGCCAAAAGTGAGAATAGTTGCAATCGTCCAACGACCTAATCCCATATTCACATAACCTTTTAATATATCCGCTAAAGAATTAATCAGCGGAAACCCTGGCACAAGTAATAACACACTAGACGCCAAGGCAATTTGAGGATCGTTACCTAAGTTATATTTTAAGCTCACGCCAGAAATCAGCGAGGCGACAAAAGAGGTGATGGAAAAGACGATAAGGGGATTATAGTGCCGTTTAGAAAATTCTTGTCGCACAAACATGGCGATGGCTGCCGCCACAAAGGTGATGCCACAAATCACCCAGTCTCCACCCGATAAATGGGCGAATGCTGCACAAGATAAGCCAATCATGAATACAACTAACCATCGGTTATATTTAAGCGGTTTTAATTGATCCAGTTTTCTTTGTGCGATTTCTAAGTCATACAAATGATGTTCAACAGCAATCACAATACGCTGAACATCAGTAACCATTTGCATATTAATGCCTTTATCCGTATTTTTTCGTGCGGTGGTAATGCAATGATTATCTGATAAGGTTGTCAGTACCACCGCATTTGCCGTGAGCGCACATTCTACGCTTTCTACGCCAAGTGCGATGCCTAAACGCTGCGCCATTTGCACCACCACGGTACTTTCTGCCCCATGCTGTAACAAGAGCAGTGCCGTTTGTACGCACACGCGAGTCACCGCCCGTTGATATTCGTGCTCCATATCTTTCTTCTCTATCAAAATATACCTAGAAAGAATTATAAAAATCTTTTCTAAAAAATGCGCAAAAAAGAACCGCACTTGTGATTTAAGTCAAAAAATTTTTAGTGAAAAATTTTGTTACATCGATCACAAAATAAACAATTTTTCTTTGCGGATACAAAAAAATAGGACTAACATTTAAATGATAATCGTTATTGTTTGATATGGAGATTCAAAAAATGAAACATAAATTTTCCTTTATGCTCTGTCCACTCACCTTGCTTATTCATCAAACTATCTATGCTTCCCCACAAATAAATCAGCTTGATACGATTTCTGTTTTAGGGACTTCTGAAAGTAAAGCCGAAGCAGGTAAAGATAAAATGTTTTCAGAAAACCAAGTAACCGAATATAAAAGTAAGAAAGAAATTGAAACTTACAAAGGACATTCTGTAGCAGATTTATTAACAGGCACAACGGGCGTATATAGCGGTGATGCACGTAATAGCGGTGCTTTGGATCCTAATATTCGTGGGGTGCAGGGGCAAGGTCGAATTCCCGTTTTAGTTGATGGTACAGAACAAGCGATCACAGTTTGGCGTGGTTTTGCGGGTGTGAGCAACCGTAACTATCTTGATCCATTTTTAATTAGCGGTGTTACTGTTGAAAAAGGCCCAAATTTAGACCGCACTTTAGATAGTGGCGCAGCAGGCACAATCCGTCTTACCACATTAGAACCTGATGACATTATTAAAAAAGGTGAAAAATTTGGTATCGAATTTAAAGCTGAAACAGCTAATAATTCTATTAAGCAACGTGGTTATCCTATTCCTATTGGTCAAGACTTCCGAAAACTCGATCATCCCGAAGATATGGGATTAGGTGCTATTTCAGCTTATTTTAGAACATCCGATCGTTACCCTGCTCGTTCTCATGGTAGAAATAAATTCTTTAATGACAATGCCTATCGCTTAGCCATCGCAACAAAAGATGAGCATTTTGAAGGCTTAGTTGCTTATGCTTATCGTAACAAAGGCAATTATTTTTCTGGTGGAAAGGGTGGTCATAATTATGGTGAGGGAAAAACTTTAGATGAATACGCAAAGGCCCATGATTTTGATCCTAATTATTATCGAAGTGATGATCCTTATATTCCCTGGATAGCGATTGTTTATCATCCGAAAAAAGAAGTTCCTAACACATCTTTTGAATCTGAATCTTATTTAGGCAAAGCGACCATTAAGTTTAACGATCACACCAAATTAAAATTTGGCTTACGCCATAGTGATATGCATTATGGTGAAATTATGCCTTCCCGTTTATGGCAAACCAGCTATCAACAAGGCACAGTTCTACAATGGCCGCTTGCCAATGTAAAACAAACCGCAGTGAATACAGATTTTGAATATAACCCTGAAAATAATAAATGGGTGAATTTGCGCCTTGGAGCCTATGCTGTATTTAATCATGCCAAAACCAATACTTCAGGCGGAAGCCCTTCCGATATTATTTTTGATGATATGGGATTTAATTCTGTAGGAACTGATCTTGTTGCACCTGAAATTAAACAACCAGGGGAAGAAGGTTATGAAAAATATTTGGGGCTGTACTAGATAACGACTAAAAATCCCATTTAGGTTAGAATAAACCAATGAGAAAAAGTCGCTTAAGTCAGCATAAACAAAATAAACTCATTGAACTGTTTGTCGCAGGTGTCACAGCAAGAA
>NZ_QQJW01000013.1:0-52640 GCF_003493685.1 Haemophilus haemolyticus | reverse complement strand
TCTTGCTGTGACACCTGCGACAAACAGTTCAATGAGTTTATTTTGTTTATGCTGACTTAAGCGACTTTTTCTCATTGGTTTATTCTAACCTAAATGGGATTTTTAGTCGTTATCTAGTACAGCCCCTTAATATTTTTATCTTGATAATAAACAATCGCCAATGTGCGTTGATAGCGATCTTGACCTTTTAAAGAAAGACGCACATCACGGAGATAAATCATATCAGATAACGCTTTCTTAGATTTTTGTCCAAAAGCTTGTTTTTTTTCTGGTGCATCAATTTCAGCTAGTCGCACTTTGATTTGTCGATTATTTTTCGCAAGGCAGGTAAGCGTATCACCGTCACTAATTTTAACCACACGACAGGTATTTTTTTCGCGAGAACAAGCAGAAAGTGCGGTAAAAATAAGTAATAAACTCGTCAATAGTGTTTTTCGATTTATCATTTTGCAAGGTTCTTGATCTAAGTCTGGTTATTTTACCGAAAAAAACTGGTCAATTCAGAAAAAAAAAGCGTAAAATAATTTTGAAACATTATGAAAAAAATTGAAAAAAAGGTTGTATATGATTCAAAAATCATTTTTATTGGCCCGTTCGTTGGTCATTTTGTACATTATGTTATATCTCGGAAATCTTATCGCTCATTATGTGCCTGCTGGTGTACCTGGAAGTATTTGGGGATTGTTATTGCTCTTTTTAGGCTTAACGACACGATTAATTCATTTAGATTGGATTTATTTAGGTGCGAGCTTATTGATTCGTTTTATGGCTGTGCTTTTTGTGCCGGTAAGTGTTGGAATCATTAAATATTCAGATTTATTAGTAGAACAAGTGAATATTTTACTGATTCCGAATGTTGTCAGCACTTGCGTAACGTTGGTTGTCATGGGCTCATTAGGGAATCATTTATTCCATTTACAATCTTTTACACATAAACGTAAAAAAGTGATTAAACGCCGTGAGAACCAAGCTAAACAAATGAATGAATCAGCTTAATATAGTGGGAAAGTTTTATATGCAGCAGTACATTATTTATCTTTATACATTTTTGACAATTTTCGGATTTTGGCTTGCACTACAAATTAGTAAACGTTGGAAATCAATGATTTTTAATACTTTTATTTTAACGGTATTAATTTTGGTTGCGATTTTAGTGATAGGAAAGATTCCTTATGATGATTATATGGCAGGAAATGCACCTATTAATAACTTACTTGGTTTGAGTATCGTTGCTCTTGCATTACCTCTTTATGAACAACTTCGCCAAATTGCTAAACAATGGAAGATTATTTTATCTATTGTGGTGATCGCCTCTTTTTTCTCGATGCTAAGTGGGGCGGTGTTAGCGCTCATACTTGGTGCATCGCCTGAAATGGTGGCGACGGTATTACCAAAATCAATCACTACACCAATCGCGATGGAAGTTTCGCATAATCTAGGGGGAATCCCTGCCGTCACTGCAGTTGGGGTCGTTGTTGCAGGCTTGCAAGGCTCTGTATTTGGTTATTTAGTGTTGAAAAAATTACGCGTTAAACATCAAGAAGCGATTGGATTATCTGTCGGGGCAGTGTCCCACGCACTTGGTACGGTAAGTTGTATGGAAACCAACCCAACAGCGGGAAGTTACAGTTCTATTTCTCTTGTGCTTTGTGGGATTATTAGTTCTATTCTCGCGCCATTTGTATTTAAGCTGATTTATTTCTTTGTTTAAATATCAATAAAAATTCAACCGCACTTTATTCATTCTAGATTTTGTTTGTTCCAGATAAAGTGCGGTTGTTTTTTGTGCTAAATGATTAGATAATGCAGAAAAACGAAATAAAACAAAGCGATATGAAACCACTTATCATTGATTCTTCTTGGACAGAACGTTTTCTTCCTGATCCTCCACGCGAAAAAGATAATCGCCCACCATTTCGTCGGGATCGTGGGCGAATTTTACATTCTGCCGCTTTTCGTTGCTTACAAGCGAAAACCCAAATTCACGCGATTGGCGAAAATGATTTTTATCGCACTCGCTTAACCCATTCTTTGGAAGTCGCACAGATTGGCAGTAGTCTCGTTGCACAACTTAAATTTTTAGAAACTTTTGAAAGTCTTTCGCAAACATTAAATATTGATAAAAACGAGTTGCAAAAACAATTAAAACCTTTATTACCGAGTAACGATCTTATCGAAAGTTTGTGTTTTGCTCATGATATTGGGCATCCACCTTTTGGGCATGGTGGCGAAACGGCATTAAATTATATGATGGCAGAGCAGGGCGGTTTTGAAGGCAATGCACAAACCTTTAGAATTTTAACGAAACTTGAGCCTTACACTGAAAATGCAGGGATGAATCTAACGCGTCGAACACTATTGGGTGTAGTGAAATATCCTGCGTTGTTAGATGTGGCTTCGCCTCAATATGTAGAACTTAATTTTTCTCGCAATATTGATCCTCGTTTTGTGCGTATTCACGATTGGATTCCGGGAAAAGGCATTTTCCGTGATGATTTAAAAATGTTTAATTGGTTGCTGGAAAATCTTTCTGAAAATGACCGCACTTTATTCTGTCAATTTAAAAAAGCGCGGGAAAATTCAGCTGAATCTTTACATACTCGGTTTAAATCTCTGGATTGCAGCATTATGGAATTGGCGGATGATATTGCCTATGGCGTGCATGATTTAGAAGATGCGATTGTGACTGGTGTTGTCAATCCTCATCAATGGCAAGCGGCACATACTGCATTGAAACAAATTCCTTCAGCTTGGTTGCATGAAAATATTGATTCAATTAGCCAACGACTTTTCTCTGATAAACATTTTGAGCGCAAACAAGCCATTGGTGCATTGGTAAACTTTTTTATTACCAATGTGTGGTGGAAATTAACGGCAAATTTTGATGAACCTTTGTTGCGTTATAACGCGGAGTTACCACCTGAAGTGATTGCTGCACTTGGTGTATTTAAAAAATTCGTTTGGGATTATGTTATTCGCAATGTGGATACCCAACGAATCGAATATAAAGGACAGAGAATGTTGACAGAAATGTTCCAGATTTTTGAATCTGATCCAGAACGTTTATTACCGCGAAATACTGCAAATCGTTGGCTTAATGCACCAGAAGAAGGGAAGAAACGGATTATTTGCGATTATATTGCAGGCATGTCGGATGCACACGCATTGCGGGTATATCAACAACTTTGATTTAAGAGAGAATCCCATCGAATTGATGGGATTTTTTATGCAAACCGTATAGAATAGTGCGGTTAATTTTCACTGAATTTTTATGGGGCAGTTGTGGCATTAATTAGTTTAACCAATGGATATCTTTCCTTTAGTGATGCACCTTTGTTAGATCACGCAGAACTACATATTGAACCGAATGAACGTGTTTGTTTAGTTGGGCGTAATGGCGCAGGTAAATCAACTTTATTGAAAATCATCGCAGGCGACGTGCTCATGGATGATGGCAAAATCCAATACGAAAAAGATCTTGTGGTTTCTCGTTTAGAGCAAGACCCTCCGCGTAATGCACAAGGCAATATTTTTGATTATGTTGCGGAAGGTGTTGGGCATTTAACGGATTTATTGAAAGAATATCACCATATTTCTGTTCAATTGGAAGAAAATTACAGTGATCAAATTTTAAGTCAGCTAGAGCAAGTTCAGGCTAAATTAGAACACGCTGATGGCTGGCGATTTGAAAATAAAATCAATGAAGTGTTGTTAAAACTAGGTTTGAATCCAAACACAAAATTATCCGCACTTTCGGGTGGTTGGTTGCGTAAAGCAGCATTAGCGCGCGCATTGGTATGCGATCCTGATGTGTTATTACTTGATGAACCAACCAACCACTTGGATGTGGAAGCTATTGAATGGTTGGAAAATTTCTTATTGGATTTCCAAGGTAGTATTGTATTTATTTCCCATGACCGTTCTTTTATTCGCAAAATGGCAACACGCATTGTGGATTTAGATCGCGGTCAATTAGTGTCTTATCCAGGCAATTACGATTTATATTTAACCACAAAAGAAGAAAATCTACGCGTTGAAGCCTTGCAGAATGAATTATTTGATAAACGTCTAGCACAGGAAGAAGTGTGGATTCGCCAAGGTATCAAGGCTCGCCGTACAAGAAATGAAGGGCGAGTTCGAGCATTAAAAGCGATGCGTGAGGAACGCCGCCAACGCCGTGACGTAATGGGAACAGCCAAATTACAGTTAGATACCTCAAGTCGTTCAGGCAAAATTGTCTTTGAAATGGAAGACGTGAACTATGAAATCGCAGGAAAAACCTTGTTAAAAGATTTTTCAACAACGATTTTACGTGGAGATAAAATTGCGCTTGTTGGACCAAATGGCTGTGGGAAAACCACTTTCATTAAATTATTGCTGGGGGAAATTCAGCCAACATCAGGCAAAATTCGTTGTGGTACCAAATTAGAGATTGCTTATTTTGACCAATACCGTGCTGATTTAGATCCTGAAAAAACCGTAATGGATAATGTGGCAGATGGCAAACAAGATATTGAAGTCAATGGTGTAAAACGCCATGTACTGGGGTATTTACAAGATTTCTTGTTCCCACCAAAACGAGCAATGACGCCAGTTAAAGCCTTATCGGGGGGAGAACGAAATCGTTTATTGCTCGCAAAATTATTACTCAAACCAAATAATTTATTGATTCTTGACGAACCGACCAATGACCTTGATGTAGAAACATTGGAACTTTTAGAAGAAATTTTGACTGATTATCAAGGCACATTGTTAATTGTGAGCCATGACCGTCAATTTATCGATAATACTGCGACAGAATGTTATTTATTCGAAGGTAAAGGGCGTTTGAATAAGTATGTGGGTGGATTCTTTGATGCTAAACAGCAACAAGCCAATTTCTGGGCAAGCAAAGTAGCAGAAGAACAGGCTAAAGCGAAGAAAACTGAACCACTAAAAGAAGAAAGTGCGGTGAAAAATGACCGCACTTCCAAGCCGAAATCCGTAAAACTTTCTTATAAAGAACAACGTGAGCTAGAACAACTTCCACAACTTTTGGAAGAATTAGAAACTAAAATCACCGTACTTCAAGCTGAAATAGCCGATCCTGCATTTTTCCAACAGGCTCATGATATTACCGATGCTAAATTAAAAGCATTGGCGGATACTGAAGCCGAATTAGAAACAGCATTTTTACGCTGGGAAGAATTGGAAGAAAAGAAAAATTTGGCTGAAGGTAAAGCTTAAAAAAATAACGCCCGAAAGGGCGTTTTTTTATGTATTCTCAAGATGATCTTTTTTCAAAATATTTTCTTCATCAAGTATTGATAAACGAGCGATAGCGTTTCGATAAGAAATTTCAAGGGTTTCTCTGCTGGTTGCCATTACGCCTTGATCCACTAAAAATCCATCATTTACATCATATACCCAGCCGTGTAATGAGAGTTTTTGTCCGCGTTCCCAAGCACTTTTTACAATTGATGTGCGCCCAAGATTGTAAACCTGTTCTGCTACGTTAATTTTAGTTAGCATATCGGCACGTTTTTCTGGGGAAAGTTTACCGAGAAGATGACCGTGTTTAAACCAAATATCACGAATATGAAGAAGCCAGTTGTTGATAAGCCCTAAATCTTTATCTGCCATCGCCGCATGAATACCACCACAGTTGGTGTGGCCACAGATAATAATATGTTCAATTTTAAGCACATCGACGGCATATTGCACAACAGAAAGGCAATTAAAATCTGTGTGAATCACTTGGTTAGCAACATTACGATGTACAAAAAGCTCACCTGGTTCAAGATTCGTCAATTTCTCTGCGGGTACACGGCTATCAGAGCAACCAATCCAAAGGTAATGTGGCGTTTGATGATCCGCGAGCTCTTTGAAGTAAGTTGAATTTTCTTCCTTCATTCTTTGTGCCCAACTGTAATTGTTGGCAAAGAGTTGCTTAATTTTATCCATTTTACTTTCCTTAAAATTCTGAAAAAATTAACCGCACTTTGGCGTAAGTGCGGTCAATATTAAAGTTAAATTGAATTAGAAATTTGCATTTCTTGGCGCACGTGGGAATGGAATTACATCACGAATATTTTGCACGCCAGTTACATAGACAATTAAGCGTTCAAAACCAAGACCAAAACCAGAATGTGGAACGCTGCCGTATTTACGCAGATCGCGATACCACCAATAATCATCTGGATTTAATCCCATTTCTTCCATACGTTTATCAAGCACGTCTAAACGTTCTTCACGTTGTGAACCACCGATGATTTCACCAATTCCAGGAGCTAACACATCCATTGCTGCCACAGTTTTTCCATCATCATTTAAACGCATATAGAATGCTTTAATGTCTTTTGGATAGTTTTTCACCACAACTGGTGATTTGAAATATTCTTCCGCTAAGAAACGTTCGTGTTCAGAAGAAAGATCGATACCCCAAGAAACAGGGAATTCAAATTTCTTACCAGATTTTAATAACACATCAATGGCATCAGTATAGTCAATTTGCGCAAAATCTGAGTTTACAAAGTTTTCTAGACGCGTAATAACATCTTTATCTACATGTTTTTCAAAGAATTGTAAGTCGTCTTTACGCTCTGCTAATACTGCTCGGAATACGTATTTCAACATATCTTCTGCAAGTTTTGCGTTATCCGCTAAAGTTGCAAATGCAACTTCAGGTTCAACCATCCAGAATTCAGCTAAGTGACGGGTAGTATTAGAGTTTTCTGCACGGAATGTTGGGCCGAAAGTATAAATTTTGCTTAATGCACAAGCATAGGTTTCTCCGTTTAACTGACCTGAAACCGTTAAAAATGATTCTTTACCGAAGAAATCTTGGCTGAAATCAACTTTTCCATTTTCACCACGTGGAAGATTTTCTAAATCAAGTGTAGAAACACGGAACATCTCACCCGCACCTTCAGTGTCTGATGCAGTAATTAATGGGGTTGCCACCCAGTAGAAACCTTGCTCATGGAAGAAACGGTGAATGGCTTGAGATAAGCAATGGCGAACACGTGCAACTGCACCAATAATATTGGTACGAGGGCGTAAGTGAGCTACTTCGCGTAAATATTCAATAGAGTGGCGTTTTGCTGCCATTGGGTAAGTATCTGGATCTTCAACAAACCCTGTCACTTCTACTTTTTCTGCTTGTAATTCAACTGCTTGTCCTTCTGCAGGTGATTCAACGACTTTACCCGTTACAATCACAGAACAGCCTGTTGTTAAACGTAAAATTTCGCTTTCGTAATTTTCAATATCGTTATTAATAATCGCTTGAATTGGATCAAAGCAAGAACCGTCATAAACCGCTAAGAAAGATAATCCTGCTTTAGAATCGCGACGGGTACGCACCCAACCACGCACAGTGACGGTTTCACCAATCGCCACTTTCCCTTGTAATACATCAACAATTGATGCCACTTTAGACATATTAAACCTCTGTAACTGAATGTAATTCACATAAAATTACCGATAGTTTACCTTAATGAAGGAAATTTTCCATAAAAATATAGTGTTGGTGCGGGTTATGAACAATAAAATAGCCTTAAAAATGAGCCCTAAATAAAATAGGGTAAAGCCTTATTAATATTGAATATACGCGATTTTATGCTAAAATCTCGGGCCAAAATCATTATGGCTAATAATAGGAAAAAATATGAAAGTTTTAGAAGGCTCAGTCGCAGCACCTAATGCAAAAGTTGCAGTAGCAATTGCTCGTTTTAACAGTTTTATTAATGAAAGTTTATTAGAAGGTGCAATTGATGCATTAAAACGTATCGGCCAAGTGAAAGATGAAAATATCACTATCGTGCGTGCTCCGGGTGCGTATGAGTTGCCATTAGTTGCTCGTCGTTTAGCTGAAAGTAAAAAATTTGATGCGATTGTTGCATTAGGTACAGTTATCCGTGGTGGTACAGCGCACTTTGAATATGTAGCAGGGGAAGCGAGCAGCGGTTTAGGAAAAGTTGCAATGGATGCTGAAATCCCTGTCGCTTTTGGGGTATTAACTACAGAAAATATTGAACAAGCGATTGAACGTGCTGGTACTAAAGCAGGTAATAAAGGTGCAGAAGCAGCCTTAACCGCACTTGAAATGGTTAATCTTATTCAACAAATTGATGCGGCATAAATCATGACAGAACAAAAACAAGTGAAAAAGCCTTCTGCTCGTCGTCGTGCGCGTGAATGTACTGTTCAAGCCTTGTATTCTTGGGCGGTATCCGGCAATACTGCAGAACAAGTGGAATTAGCCTTTGTGTTAGATCAAGATATGGATGGCGTAGATAAACCTTACTTCCGTAAATTATTTCGTCAAATAGTCGAAAATATTGAAACCATTGATTTTTCAATTTCGCCTTATATTGACCGCGCTTTTGATGAGCTTGATCCTATTGAAACTGCAATTTTACGTTTGGCTGTTTATGAATTACGCTTTGAATTAGATGTGCCATATAAAGTGGTTATCAATGAAGCGATTGAAGTGGCAAAAGTATTTGGTGCAGATGAAAGCCATAAATATATCAATGGCGTACTTGATAAAATCGCACCAGCATTAGGGCGTAAATAATCCTTTTAAACTGAAAATGGCGCGCGTTTTTAACGCGTGCCTTTTCTTTTATAAGATAGGTGAAAATAGCAATGGGTGAATTTGATTTAATTAAACGATATTTTCAGCCACAAATATTAGTTGATGATTCCGTTCAATTATCTATTGGCGACGATTGTGCGCTGGTTTCCGTGCCAGAGAATTATCAGCTTGCCATTACGACCGATACAATGGTGGAAAATACACATTTTTTACCAACCATTTCACCTGAAGATTTAGCTTATAAGGCGGTTGCAACAAATTTAAGTGATCTTGCTGCAATGGGGGCACAACCCAAATGGGTTTCTCTGGCATTAACTTTGCCAAACGTAGATGAAAATTGGATTTCAACATTTAGTCAAAGTTTATTGCACACGTTAAAAAAATACAACGTCACATTAATTGGTGGCGATACTACAAAAGGTAATTTGTCTATTACGATTACGGCACAAGGCTTTGTCGAAAAAGGTAAAGGGATTTGTCGGCATAAAGCGCAAGTTGGTGATTTAATTTATGTTTCAGGCACTTTAGGCGATAGCGCAGCAGGTTTAACGCAAATTTTATTGGGCAAAAGAGCGGTTGATTCTGATGATGTTTTTTTGCAACAACGTCATCTTAAACCAATACCTAGAATTGAACTTGGGCGGGCGTTAATTGGCATCGCTCATGCAGCCATTGATCTTTCCGATGGGCTAATCTCTGATTTAGGGCATATTCTTGAACGAAGTCAATGTAGTGCTGAAGTTGAGCTTACAGCTTTACCTCTTTCATCATCGATTTTAAATAAATATGATCGCACTCAAGCGGAACAATTTGCCTTAAGTGGTGGCGAAGATTATGAACTTTGTTTTACCATACCGCCCGAATCTAAAGATGAATTAGAATTACGCTTGAAAAAACTGAACGTACCTTGCACTTGTATTGGTAAAATCACTGAAAAGTGCGGCGACTTTTCTCCCCGTTTTTTACGTGATGGAAAACCTGTGAATATAACTTTTTCAAGTGGTTTCGATCATTTTAAGGAATCAAAATGACAGAAAATAATCCTCTTAAAAAAATCTCTCTTTTAAATCCTATTCATTTGCTTGCTGTTGGTTTCGGATCGGGCTTAATTCATCCTGCTCCTGGTACTTGGGGGAGTTTGGCTGGAACAATTTTAGGCGTGATTTTACTTTCTTTACTAGGCGTAAAAATCTTTTTAATTTTTACCGCACTTTGTTTTCTACTCGGTTGCTACCTTTGTCAAAAAACCACAGCAGATATGGGCGTGCATGATCATGGTTCTATCGTTTGGGATGAATTTGTCGGTGTATTTATTGTATTAGCGGCGATACCGTCATTATCTTGGCAGTGGATTTGGGCTGCTTTTGCGTTATTTCGCTTTTTCGATATTTTAAAACCGTTCCCAATTCGTTATTTTGACGAAAAACTAGAAAGTGGTTTTGGCATTATGGTCGATGATGTTTTAGCGGCAATTTATGCGGTGATTGTCGTATTTGCAATTCAGTATTGGACGTTGTGATGCTGAATTTAATTATTGTGCATTTATTTGGATTAATGACGCCGGGGCCTGATTTCTTCTATGTAAGTCGGATGGCGGCAAGTAACTCTCGTCGTAATACAGTTTGTGGCATTTTAGGCATAACGCTTGGCATCGCCTTTTGGGGAATGCTTTCTATGTTGGGATTGGCGGTGTTGTTCGTTACTATTCCTGCATTACATGGCGTTATTATGTTGCTAGGCGGTAGTTACTTAGCATATATCGGTTTTTTAATGGCTCGCAGTAAAAAACACGCTCAATTTGAACCGCACTCTGATACTGAATTTAATCAGCAAACCACGATTAAAAAAGAAATTGTGAAAGGGCTTTTAGTGAATTTATCCAATGCAAAAGTCGTGGTGTATTTTAGTAGCGTGATGTCGCTTGTCTTAGTAAATATCACTGAAATGTGGCAAATTATCTTGGCTTTTATGGTAATTGTGGTTGAAACATTTTGTTATTTTTATGTGATTTCATTGATTTTTTCACGTAATATTGCCAAGCGTTTATACAGTCAATACAGTCGTTATATTGATAATATGGCAGGTATTGTATTTTTATTTTTTGGTTGTGTGCTTGTTTATAACGGCATCAACGAAATAATTCATTAATAAAAAAGGAAGTAATATGGCATTAAAAATTGCAATCGCCGGTGCGGGCGGAAGAATGGGGCGTCAATTAATTCAAGCGGTTCATTCTGCGGAAGGTGTAGAACTAGGTGCGGCGTTTGAACGCAAAGGATCATCTTTAGTCGGGACGGATGCGGGAGAATTGGCGGGAATTGGTCAACTTGGTGTAACAGTTTCAGACGATCTTGAAAGCCAAAAAGATAAATTCGATTTATTAATCGATTTTACTCGACCAGAAGGCACCCTTGAACATATTGCGTTTTGCGTAGCGAATAATAAAAAAATGGTGATCGGTACAACGGGTTTTGATGAAAATGGTAAAGCAGCGATTAAAGCAGCTTCAGATAAAATTGCTATTGTGTTTGCATCAAATTTCAGTGTTGGCGTGAATTTAGTCTTCAAGCTTTTAGAAAAAGCGGCAAAAGTGATGGGGGATTATTGTGATATTGAAGTGATCGAAGCTCATCACCGTCATAAAGTTGATGCGCCATCTGGCACCGCGCTTTCTATGGGCGAACATATCGCAAAAACCTTAGGTCGCGATTTAAAAACTCACGGAGTCTTCTGCCGTGAAGGAATCACAGGCGAACGTAAACGCGATGAAATTGGTTTTTCAACTATTCGTGCTTCGGATGTGGTGGGGGAACACACGGTTTGGTTTGCAGATATTGGCGAACGTGTAGAAATTTCCCATAAAGCATCAAGCCGAATGACTTTCGCTAATGGCGCAGTGCGTGCTGGTAAATGGTTAGAAAATAAGGCGAATGGCTTATTTGATATGACCGATGTATTAGATTTAAATAATTTATAAATCAATTTCAATGTCACTTTCTACATGACAGCAGCATAATAAAATTTCATCAGGTTGAATAAAGGCAAGGGGCGTATCTTTATAGGACACCTTGCCTTTTTTGATCTTCACACGACAAGAACCACAATAGCCACTACGGCATTGATATTCATGATGAATATTATTTTTCTCGAGATGATCAAGTAAACTTGTTTCATTATTGAATTCTAATGTGGTTTTACTGTAGATTAGATGAATTTTCATAATAACAATGCAGTGAAATTTGCTGAGCATTATATAAGGAAAATCCATATGTTAAAAATACTGTGTTTTATAACCGCACTTTTTATTACTGCTTGTAGTTCTATTAGTAAAGAACCAGTGAAGACGATGGATGTTTATATCAAACCTTATTATTCTGCGGAAAATGGAAAAGCAGAAAATGTATTTGTACATAAAGAAATTGATCCTATGCTACGTGAAAATACGCTAAAAGGTTATAAAAGTGCGGTGAAATTTGTAGACGAAAATCCGGCTCGTATTTCACCAATGACGATGTTCACGTTAGCTGCTCGAGCTTACGATTTTGGCTTAAAAGATGAAGCTGTTACTTGGTTTTATCGTGGACAAAATCGTTTGATCACCGCACTTTATGTGTTGGATTTACCAAAACAAACGGTGCAGGATAATACAGGGTTCAGCCATGTTGTAGGGCAGTTTGTTAATACTTATGCGTTTTGTGATTTTTATAAACAAAGTCGTGCTGCTGAAAATGCAGTGAAATGGACAATTACGCATCCTTATGAAGTGATTTTCTTACCAGCATTACCCGCAAAATTTGCAGATCGTCAAAAAGCGTTAAAAGAAGCAGAAGAAAAATTAGTTCAACGTTTACAGGAACAAGCACTCTTTTTTGCTAATCCAATAAATAAAGAAAAATGGCAAAAAGAGCGGTCAGAAAATTTTGTGAATGAACGATTTTGTTGGTAACAAGAAAAAATGGAATAGCGATAACGTTATTCCATTTTTATTTTTGATAAACCAATGATTTTTCGTATTATTCTTTTACTTTTTAAGTACTTGGTATTATCATTACTCGGTTTTTTATTTTATAGAGAAAAGAGAAGCAGGGGAAACTATGCAACATCTGAACGAGCTTGTCGAGAAAGCAAAATTAGCGATTGAATCCATTCAGGATAAAAGTTTAACGGCTTTGGATGAAATCCGGGTCGAATATTTTGGTAAGAAAGGGCATTTTACTCAATTAATGCAAGAATTGCGTAATGTGTCAGCAGAAGAACGTCCTGCGATGGGCGCAAAAATTAACGAAGCAAAACAAGCTGCGTTAGAATTTTTAAATGCAAAAAAATCGGAGTGGGAACAGGCTGAACTTAACGCAAAATTAGAAAAAGAACGTGTGGATGTGAGTTTGCCCGGTCGCAAAGTTGAAACAGGTGGCTTACACCCAGTTACCATGACGATTAATCGTGTAACAAAATTTTTCTCAGAACTTGGCTTTTCAGTTGAAAATGGCCCAGAAATTGAAAGTGATTATTACAACTTCGATGCGTTAAATATTCCTAAACATCACCCAGCACGAGCGGATCACGATACTTTCTGGTTTAATCCAGAATTATTACTTCGTACCCAAACTTCTGGCGTGCAAATTCGTACTATGGAAAAAATGCAGCCACCAATTCGCATTATGGCTCCAGGACGTGTATATCGTAATGACTACGATCAAACGCATACGCCAATGTTCCACCAAATTGAACTACTTTATGTGGATAAAAAAGCAAATTTCACCGAATTAAAAGGTTTATTGCACGATTTCTTACGCGCTTTCTTTGAAGAAGATTTACAAGTGCGTTTCCGTCCATCTTATTTCCCATTCACAGAGCCTTCAGCGGAAGTGGATGTGATGGGTAAAAATGGTAAATGGTTAGAAGTGTTGGGCTGCGGTATGGTGCATCCAAATGTTTTGCGTAATGTTGGTATTGATCCGAATGAATATTCTGGTTTTGCCGTGGGAATGGGCGTTGAGCGTTTAACAATGTTACGTTATAACGTAACAGATTTACGTTCGTTCTTTGAAAACGACTTACGTTTCTTAAAACAATTTAAGTAATTTCTCGGATTTGAATTAAAAGGATAACAACAAATGAAATTTAGTGAACAGTGGGTAAGAGAATGGGTGAATCCATCCGTTTCAACCGAGCAATTATGCGAGCAAATTACCATGCTTGGCTTAGAAGTGGATGGGGTAGAAGCCGTTGCGGGTAAATTTAATGGTGTCGTTGTTGGTGAAGTAGTGGAATGTGCACAACATCCCGATGCGGATAAATTACGTGTAACTAAAGTGAACGTAGGCGGTGATCGTTTATTGGATATTGTGTGTGGCGCACCAAATTGTCGTCAAGGCTTAAAAGTCGCTTGTGCAACAGAAGGTGCGGTATTACCGGGCGATTTCAAAATTAAGAAAACGAAATTACGCGGTCAACCATCAGAAGGAATGCTTTGTTCATTTTCTGAATTAGGTATTGATGTTGAAGCGGATGGTATTATTGAATTGCCACTTGATGCACCAATCGGTACAGATTTACGTAAATATTTGGGTTTAGATGACAATGCTATTGAAATTAGCTTAACGCCAAATCGTGCGGATTGTTTAAGCATCGCAGGTATTGCGCGTGAAATTGGTGTGGTAAATAAACAACTCGTAAATCAACCGCACTTTGAAGCAGTGCCAGCAACAATTTCTGATAAAGTTCAAATTGATTTACAAGCACCAGAAGCTTGCCCGCGTTATTTATTACGTGTGATAAAGAACGTCAATGTAAAAGCACCATCGCCAATGTGGATGCAAGAAAAATTGCGTCGTTGTGGTATTCGTTCTATCGATCCTATTGTCGATATTACTAACTATATTTTGCTTGAGTTTGGTCAGCCAATGCACGCGTTTGATGCAGCTAAAGTTACACAACCTGTTCAAGTTCGCTTCGCGAAAGAGGGGGAAGAATTAGTATTATTAGATGGCTCAAGCGCAAAACTTCAATCAAATACGTTATTAATTGCTGACCAAAATGGTGCTTTAGCAATGGCAGGGATCTTTGGTGGTGCAGCCAGTGGCGTGAATAGTGAAACGAAAGATGTGATTTTAGAATCCGCATTTTTCGCTCCATTAGCGATTGCAGGCCGTGCAAGACAATATGGTTTACATACTGATGCATCGCACCGTTTTGAACGTGGTGTGGATTTTGAATTAGCCCGTAAAGCAATGGAACGAGCAACTGCATTATTACTTGAAATCTGTGGCGGTGAAGCGGGTGAGATTTGTGAAGCAAGCAGTGAAACTCATCTTCCTAAAGTCAATACAGTTCAACTTCGCCGTAGTAAATTAGATGCACTTTTAGGTCATCATATTGAAACAGAAAGCGTAACAGAAATTTTCCACCGTCTTGGTTTTGATGTTACTTATGCAAATGATATTTGGACGGTAACTTCTGCAAGCTGGCGTTTTGATATTGAAATCGAAGAAGATTTAATTGAAGAAGTGGCGCGTATTTATGGTTATAACAGCATTCCAAACAATGCACCATTAGCGCATCTCCGCATGCGTGAGCACAAAGAATCTGATTTAGATTTAGCTCGAATTAAGACCGCACTTGTGGATGCAGATTATCAAGAAGCTATTACTTATAGCTTTGTGGATCCCAAAATTCAAAGTTTATTACATCCACATCAAGAGGCACTTGTATTGCCAAATCCTATTTCTGTGGAAATGTCCGCAATGCGTGTGTCTTTAATGAGTGGTTTATTAGGTGCTGTGCTTTATAACCAAAATCGCCAACAATCCCGCGTTCGTTTATTTGAAACAGGATTACGTTTTGTACCAGATGCTAATGCTGAATTTGGCGTGCGTCAAGAATTTGTTTTAAGTGCGGTGATTACTGGAACGGCAAAATCTGAACATTGGGCGGGTAAAGCAGAGTCTATTGATTTCTTTGATCTTAAAGGCGATTTAGAATCAGTACTTTCTTTAACTGAAGGGGCTAATAGAGTTCGTTTTGTTGCAAAACAATTTGATGCATTACACCCTGGACAATCTGCTGCTATTGAATTAGATGGTCAAGAAATTGGTTTTATTGGTGCAATTCATCCATCTATTAGCCAAAAACTTGGTTTAAATGGCAAAACTTTTGTATTTGAAATTCTTTGGAATGCAATTGCGGCACGTAATGTGGTCCAAGCAAAAGAAATTTCTAAATTCCCAGCAAACCGTCGTGATTTAGCTTTAGTCGTCGCGGATAGCGTACCAGCAGGGGAATTAATCGCAGCATGTAAACAAGCAGGTGGCGAAAAATTGGTGCAAGTGAACTTGTTCGATGTATATCAAGGTGTGGGCGTCGCTGAAGGCTATAAGAGTTTAGCGATTAGCTTAACAGTCCAAGATAATGAAAAAACACTTGAAGATGAAGAAATTAATGCAGTGATTTCAGCAGTATTAGCGGAGGTAAAACAACGCTTTAATGCTGAATTAAGGGATTAATATGGCTACGATAACTAAACTTGATATTATTGAATATTTAAGCGATAAATATCACTTATCTAAACAAGATACGAAAAATGTAGTGGAGAACTTTTTGGAAGAGATCCGCTTATCGCTAGAATCTGGTCAAGATGTGAAATTATCAGGATTTGGTAATTTTGAACTACGTGATAAATCATCTCGCCCAGGGCGTAACCCAAAAACAGGTGATGTTGTGCCAGTTTCTGCTCGCCGAGTGGTGACATTTAAACCTGGGCAAAAGTTACGTGCCCGTGTAGAAAAAACTAAATAGTCAGCAACAAAAAGTGCGGTGAATTTCTACCGCACTTTTCATATGAAAAGGTATGAAAGTATATAAATCATTTTTAATCGCTACTGCCTCGTTGTTTTTATTCGCTTGTTCCAGTTTTCAAAACGATGATTATGCGATGAACTATAAAGGCCAAATCGGCGATCCTATTATGGCCATAGCCATGTTGAGCGAACAACAACATGAATGGGCGGGTACACCTTATGTGCTCGGCGGTGTTTCACGTCGTGGCGTAGATTGTTCCGGTTTTGTGCAGAAAACTTTCTTCGATCGTTTTAATCTTCGTTTGCCAAGAAGTACAACTGAACAAGCTAATTATGGTAAACATGTCCGCAAAGAAGATATTCAAACGGGTGATTTAATTTTCTTTAAAACTGGCCGAGGTCCTAATGGTTATCATGTAGGAATTTATGTAAAAGAAGACAAATTCCTTCATGCTTCCACCAGAGGGGGCGTTGTTTATTCTTCAATGAATAACCCTTATTGGTCGAAAGCCTTCTGGCAAGTCAGACGAATTTAGAAAGTATAATGCTGGAATTTTCCAGCATTTTTTTATCATGATTTTTTTCAAATTTGGGAGATAAAATGTCCTCAAACTTAACCGCACTTCAAATTCAACTTGAAATTTTACGCCTTATTCCGAAAACACGTTTTATCACTGCAGAAGAAATCTTACAAAAACTTGCTGATATTGGCGTTCAACGTGATATTCGTTCAATCCAACGCCAGCTAGAAAGCTTATCTCAACAGTTTGAAATTGAACGTGATTGCGTGATAAACCTTATGGATATCGATGGAAATCAAATGCTAAAGGCTTGGATTTACCGATTTTAAATGAACAGCAATCACTTGTGCTTATGCTTGCTAAACAATATCTCAATGGCATTTTGCCTTCTAGCATTATGAGCTCAATGGAGGCGTTCTTTCAACAGGCCGAATATAATTTGGTTTATGACAGCCATAAAAAATCAGGGGCAGAATGGCTTAATAAAGTTGCTATTGCGCCAACTAGTCAGCCGTTATTACCTGCCAAAATCAATCCAGAAATTTTTTCTCAAATTAGTACCGCACTTTATCAAAATCGATTTTTACAGGTGCATTATCGGAGTATTCACGGTAAAGAACATAAGGCACAGGTCAAGCCATTGGCTTTGGTACAACAAGGACCAAGTAGCTATTTAGTCGCACAATATGAGAATGGCGATATTTTACACCTTGCTTTGCATCGCTTGCTTAAGGTTACAGTGAGTACAATGATATTTGAACGCCCTAATTTCAATTTGAAATCTTATGTAGAAAGCCAAAAGTTTGGTTTTACCTATGGTCGAAAAATTCGATTAACTTTCCGCATTAATAAAGATATTGGTGGATTTTTAACAGAAACACCACTATCAACAGATCAAACAGTAAAAGATTCTGGGGATGATTATGAAATTTCAGCAACGGTGATCGAAAGTCAAATGCTGGAGTGGTGGATAGCTCACTTTGGTGAAAATTATCAAGAAATTGAGCGTGTATATTTAGAAGAAACAGTATAACGACATAAATTGTCGCTTTGCGCTTTATGATAAATCTATCTGAAGAGAGGACATTCAAATGAAACAGATTGTGTACATTGATATGGATAATGTGATGGTAGATTTTCCATCAGGTATTGCAAAACTAGATGATAAAACCAAGCGAGAATATGAAGGTCGATATGATGAAGTCGAGGGCATTTTTAGCTTAATGGAACCAATGCCAAACGCGATTTCTGCCGTTCATAAATTGATGAAGAAATATCATATTTATGTGCTTTCTACTGCGCCTTGGCATAATCCTTCCGCTTGGAGTGATAAAGTAAAATGGATTCAACATTATTTCGGTGAAGAAAAAGGTTCAGCCTTATACAAACGATTGATTTTATCCCATCATAAAAACCTCAACCAAGGCGATTATTTAATTGATGATCGCACTAAAAATGGTGCTGGCAAATTTCAAGGTGAACATGTTCATTTTGGTACAGAACAGTTTGCTAATTGGAATTGTGTCTTATCTTACTTAGGCTGTGGGCCTTTTACACCAAGTGATATTTTGCAAGATTGTTTGAAAAAGCCTGCAGCCCTTGTGCAAGTTGAAAATGAGGAGCAAAGCCGAGTCATTGGTACTTTTGCGGATCGATATAAATGGCAAGTGTTTAATTTAGCCTGTGTTTATGCGGATGAAACAGCAACCGAACAGAAAACGGTCTATTTAATTATCAGTCCTTATCTCAGTGATGAATTTAAGATACGTATTGAAGCAATGAGTGCCCATATTCAAGCCGAATATGACGTGTTATTACGCTCAAAATCACAGCTAAAACAATATTTCCAACATCTTTCAGATAAGCCATTCTTGCACATTGAAACCTATACTTATCAACCGCTTTATAAAGCAGGGAATATATTTGGCATGATGGCGAGAGATAGACAGATTGATGAAATTTTAGAACAAAAAGGAGCCTGAAAAATGACTTTGGAAAAGAAACCAATTTGCGTAGTATTAACCGGTGCTGGCATTAGTGCCGAAAGTGGTATTCCAACTTTTAGAGCGGAAGATGGCTTGTGGGCGGGGCATAAAGTAGAAGAAGTTTGCACGCCTGAAGCCTTAAAGAAAAAGCGTGCAAAAGTATTGGCGTTTTATAATGAACGACGTCGTAATGCTCAAGCTGCAGAGCCTAATGCAGCACACTTGGCTTTGGTTGAATTGGAAGAATTTTATGAAGTTCATATAATCACTCAAAATGTGGATGATTTACATGAGCGAGCGGGAAGTACTAACGTACTCCATTTACATGGAGAATTGAATAAAGCTCGCAGCAGTTTTAATACCGATTACATTGTTCCATGTTTGGGTGATCAATTGTTAGAGGATAAGGATAATCACGGTCATCCAATGCGTCCACATATAGTCTTTTTTGGGGAAAATGTACCAATGTTTCCTAAAGCAGAAAAGTTAGTGAAAAAGGCAGATATTGTGATTGTTATTGGCACTTCATTACAAGTTTATCCAGCTAATGGATTGGTAAATCTAGCTCCATATGGTTCACTTATCTATTTGATCGATCCTAATCCAAATACAGGGTTTGTTCGTAAGCAAGTTATCGCAATAAAAGAAAAAGCGGGTGAGGGCGTTCCGAAAGTGGTAGCTGAGTTATTGGAGAAAGTTAAAAATACATAGAAAATCGACCGCACTTTTTAAACAAATAGCGACTTTGGTCGCTATTTATCATTACTTCTCTTGTTTCTGCTTAAGCATATGCATAATAAGCCTAATAAGCGTTTCTTTTTGTTTCGGATCAGATTCAGCCACTAATAAAGTGAGTGCTGCAAGCCCAGTATCATTGATAACTGGATGCCCATAATGATCCAGCAAACGCCCATTTCTATGTAAGAAATCTACAAATAAAAATGCGCCACTTCGTTTATTACCATCTGAAAAAGGATGGTTCTTGACGACAAAATAAAGTAAATGCGCTGCTTTTGCTTCAATGCTTGGATAAGCAGGTTCACCAAATACACTTTGATCTAAATTACCTAAAATCGCAGATAAGCCATTGTCTCGTTCACGTCCAAACAGATCACTTGCTTCACCTTTTGCCATCAGCTGTGATTTTAACTCTGCTAGTGCAGAACAAGCCTCAGCATAAGTCGGTAATGTACCGCCTTGCTGTGTTTGTGGTTCGGTAAGTAAACCTTCATCATATTGTTGTAGCCATAAAAACGTATGCGTATAACGGCTGACAATATCCACTAATCCACGACCACTTTCTAGCGTTAATTCTGATGAATTTGCCGTTTTTTGAATAAGCGCAAGTGCTTGTTCTAATTCGTGAGCATTTTGCTGTAAACGTTTTTGGTTAATAGTATAGCCTTGAGTCAGATATTCTTTTAAACGTGCAGTTGCCCAACGGCGGAAACTAATGCCTTGTTTAGATTTTACTCTATAACCAACAGAGATAATCATATCTAAATCATAATGCTCAATTTCACGATTGACTTGGCGTTTACCTTCTTGGCGAACTATCCGGAATTTCCGGATAGTTGATTCTTTCTCAAGTTCTTCGTCATCAAATATATTGGTAATGTGCTCATTAATGGTGCGAATATCTTTACCAAATAACATAGCCATCTGCGCCTGGGAAAGCCAAACTGTATCATTTTCAAATCTCACTTCCACTTGCGTTGTGCCATCTTGAGCTTGGTAAATTTCAATCGGGTTTTGGTTATTCATATTTTTTCCTTAATAATTTTATATGTATATGTAACCAGATAAATATTCATATTGCAATACAGATCATCTTATTTGCAAAAAATCTTCTAAAAATAACCGCTTTCAACATTCGCAAACGACACAAGTTGTCGCTTCCTTTCATATGATTTTTCCATAAAGGGAGATTTTTTACTTCTTACATATCTATCAAGCCTTTAATCAATAAAAGGAGCAAATAATGGCAATGAAAGTAATTATGGCAAAAGATCCACTTTTTGAGGATGTAAAAAAATTTGTGAAACAACCAAAAGTTGCATCTAACTCGGTGATTCAACGCAGATTTATGTTGGGTTTTAAGTACGGCGAAAGCAAAAAAAGGCGGATTTATTCGTATTAACCCGCAAGATGCAGGTGTGCCGAAAATGCACTTTTAAAGTCTAGAAATGAAAGCATTAGATGCACTAAAAGCGATTGATTGCCTTCTAAACCCTTCTCAACAAGCGGTTGAATAATGGAAAATTTTTGCGAAATTACCTTCTGCCAACAAATTGGCAGCAACAAGCGACACAACCAAGATGCCCATTTTTAATGGCGAGGCGGTGTTTCAATATAAACTCAAAACGGCTGAAAAACGCCTTGAAAACCGACCGCACTTTTCCTTTCATTTTTATTTTCCCTAACAGATCTGTATAATATTTACCCTTTGAATATAAACGATTACAGGAGGAAAGCATGATAAAACCAGATACTTTACCGCAATTTTTGCGTAATAAAGTCGAGGAAAATGATGCCTTTGGTCTTGTGGAAGGGCTGTGTCAATTATTACGTAGTAGCCCTACAGAAAAAATTTCTCCAACCTTACATCTATTTAAGTTTATCTTAAAGAACGATAAAGAATTAGGTTGTTCTGTTTCGAAATTATTATGTGGTTGGTTATGTGGTTTACGTCTTTACCCGTTGTTTATTAGCAGTGGTATTCTTACGCGTGGCGGTTTTGGGCAAGAAATGAAAACACGTATTTATGAGCGTTTTAACCCCTCTTTTAAAGATATTAATGATTTACGTGATATTTTTTATTTATTGTTTAGCGATAAAAATGATGCGCGCTGGATTGATGCCGTCCCATTAAAAACGTGGCGAGGCGTATTTGGCGTTTTAACCCGTTATACAGAACAAAAAGATCGGGAACGTTTAAAAAATCATATTGAAAGTGAAGGGCTATTTGCCATTGAGATGCTTTCAATTTGGATTGCGGCTGAAGATATGGATCCTGAACTGATGCGAATGGAACCCTCTCTGTTGAATGCTGATTCACCTTTTGTGGCATTGCACCATGAAGTGCTGAATTGGTTACAGGCGCGCCGCCAATCAACCGTTTTTGATGATAGTCATTTGCAGGTAATGTTTAGCCAATGTAAAAAATTGGTTGAGCGTTTGCAAAAACGTGGAGCAGTGGTGGGCTCTTCTTTAAATACGGCTTATTTATTGGAGCGTCTTTCTCAGACCTTAGAACGATTAGAAACCTTGATGGCGATTTTTGTTTCAAATCGCTATTTACCACGCCGAATATTGTTATTAACCGGCTGTTTTGCCCGCGCAGCAGCAGAAAAACATAGCATCACCCGATTATGGAAACAAAGCTCAAGATTAATTTCACGTAGCATTACCCAAAATGCGGGTGACCACGGTGAGCACTACATTACGCGAGATAAAAAAGAGTATTGGGCAATGTTTTATTCTGCGGCAGGTGGTGGCGTATTAATTGCACTGATGGCGCTATTTAAAATCTATCTAGGTAGCATTATTGATGACAAAGTCTGGAAAGGGATTGCCGAAGGCTTAAATTACGGCTTAGGTTTTATGGTGATCTTTATATTGCATTTTACGGTAGCGACGAAACAGCCAGCCATGACTGCAGCCCGTTTTGCTGAGGCTGTTGAGAAAACGCCTCAAGGCAAAAGCGTCAATATGAAATTAGCCCAATTATTAGTGGATGTATTTCGCTCTCAAAGTATTGCTGTGCTAGGCAATGTACTTATTGCGATGGGATTGGCTGCATTGATTGCGTTTGGTTACCAATATAAAACAGGTGAGCCATTGATGAATGCTGATCAAATCGCTTATCAGTTGCATAGCATTGATCCTTTTGCGGGAACCTTATGGTTTGCAGCCATTGCGGGTGTATGGTTATTCTGTTCCGGGATTATTTCGGGTTATTTTGATAACCGCAGCAATTATTTGAATATGCGTATGCGTTTAACGCAACATCCGTTATTGAAAAAATTAATGTCTGAGAAATCTCGCGTTAAATTTGCTAATTATATGCATGAGAATTATGGCTCGCTTATCGGTAACCTTTGCTTTGGTATGCTGCTTGGTATTACCGGTGTGGTAGGTTATTTAACGCACCTTCCGTTAGATATTCGCCATGTAGCATTTTCATCTGCGAATGTAGGCTATATTGCTGTGAGCGGATAATTCACCTATTCATTGCTTTTACAATGCATTGGTTTTGTATTGTTGATTGGTTTAGTGAATTTAATTGTCAGCTTTTCATTAACGCTTCGGATTGCACTGCGTTCTTTGAATGCGGAAATTGAGAGTTGGTGGCCAATTTGGCATGAAGTTTGCCAAATTGTGAAAAAACGGCCATTGAGCTTATTTCTTCCCGTTCAATTAGATAAATAATCGTCTTAAGTGCGGTCAAATTTTAAGAGATTTTAAAACGCTTTGAAAATTGACCGCATTTTGAACTGCACCCCAAAACCTGGACACCTAATTTGAGGTCCAGATTATGTCCTACTCTTATGAATTTCGTTTGAAAATTATCAAACTCGTCACCGAACAGGATTATGGTATCCGTGAGGTGGCTAAACTTCATAACATTCCCCATTCTGCCGTCATCTATTGGCTAAAAGCATTTCGTGAAAGAGGGCTTGATGGCGTAAAATCGCCTCATACAAACCTTCAAACACTAAAAATAGTGAAGTCAAAAATGAAAAAGAAAGACATTGAAATCCCGGAAACCACAGACTTTTCACCTAAAGCGTTTAAAAAGTTACAACGAGAGCTCGCCTTGGCTCGAGCGGAGATTGCTTATCTAAAGGAGTTGGAGGCGCTCGACCGTCAAAAACAACGACAGAAAAAAGAAAACTCATTGAAAGATTGAAGCCAAACCACGCATTAAATGATTTACTTCGTGTGGCTAAAACGCCCGAAGTTTTCATTGGTAAAAAAGATGTTAGAACAAGGGCTTAGTAAGATTAAACCGATAGAATGCCCGATTATTCATAGCGACCAAGGCGTATTGTATGGCACGGCGGAATGGGTGAAAATGTTGGAGGGTAAAGCAGTGCAAAGTATGAGTCGCCGAGGAAATTGCTATGATAATGCGGTGATTGAAAGTTTTTTTTCGATACTAAAATCAGCGTGTTTTTACTCACGGACTTATCATTCAATCGCTGAATTACAGGCTGAAATTGAAGAATATTTAGTGTATTACAACCAAAAACGAATTAAACTTGGTTTAAAAGGATTGAGCCCAGTGCAATACCGAGCTCAATATTTAAGTTAACTAACCTGTCCAACTTTTGGGGGCAGATCATTTTTTATTTTTTTCAACTGACAGAAAATAAAAACCATTGAATTTATCTTCAATTATTATTTCTGTGATCCATCTCACAATCTTAATATGACAATTATCATAACCCTTTAGAGAGCGTTATATTATCGTTACGCTATGTTGATCGATATAGGGAGGACAACATATGCTCATGACGATACTCAGCTTCCTCATTGTAACTGGTGTGGTTGCTTATATTTCTTGGTTAAAAACAAAAGGGGATGATTTAAAATCTTCAAAAGGATATTTTTTGGCAGGTCGCGGATTAAGTGGTTTAATGATTGGTTGCTCAATGGTGCTGACATCGCTTTCAACTGAACAACTTATCGGCGTAAATGCGGTCTCTTATAAAGGAAACTTTTCCATTATCGCATGGACCGTTCCAACGGTTATTCCGCTTTGTTTCTTGGCACTTTATATGTTGCCGAAATATTTGCGTAACGGTTACACAACAGTACCAGAGTTTTTTGAAAGCCGTTTTGACCGTCAAACTCGCTTGATTATGTCCACGCTTTTCTTAGTCTTTTATCTTTTCATCGTAATTCCAACCGCACTTTACACTGGTGCAATTGCCTTTAATAAAATCTTCAACTTAGAAACTGCATTTGGTTTAAGTTATGGGGCAGCCATAACTTACACGGTCATTGCCATTGGTGTTGTAGGGGCTATTTATGCGATTTTTGGTGGTTTGAAAGCAGTGGCGGTATCAGACACGATCAATGCGGTGATTTTAGTCATTGGCGCATTGCTTGTCCCATTCTTTGCCTTGATGTATTTAGGCGATGGCAGTTTCTCTGAAGGTTTACACACAATCACAACAACGCATATTGAAAAATGGAATGCAATTGGTAGCGAAACCGATGCCACACCTTGGCCAACGATTTTCACCGGTATTATGGTTGTTCACTTTTTCTATTGGACAACGAACCAAGCTATCGTACAACGTTGCTTAGGTGCGAAAGATTTACAATCAGGTCAAAAAGGCATTTTGATTGCGGCATTATTCTTATTAACTTTACCGATCATTTTAAACCTTCCTGGTTTATTGAGTTTCCATATTTTAGGTGAAGGCGTAAATCCAATTGATGCCTCTTATCCATTATTAGTAAACAAAGTATTGCCAACTTGGTTACAAGGTTTCTTTATTGCCGCACTATTTGGCGCAATTTTAAGTACCTTTAACTCATTCTTAAATTCAGCAGCAACCATTTACTGTAAAGATTTATTACCTTCTATCAGCAAAAAAGTGCGGTCAGAAGAAGAATTAATTTCTTACGCGAAAAAAGTTTCTACCATTATGGCGATCGTCACTATGATTTTCGCTCCGTTACTCATGTTTGGTACTGATGGTATCTTCTTAATCACTAAACGTTTCGCAGGATTTGTGAATATTCCAATCGTTGCTTTATTTGCCGTAGGTATGTTTAACAAAACGGTATCTGGCAAAGCGGCACGTATCGCTTTACTTGCTCACGTTATCTTGTACTTCTGCATCGTTTGGGTGTTTAATGTCAAAATCAACTTTGTGTATGTTATGGGCGGATTATTCGTATTTGATGTTGTATTAATGCTCATCTTAGGACAATTCTTACGCCGTGAACCTTACATTGAAAACAAAGAAAACTTAGGTAACGTAGATTTAACTAACTGGAAATACTTAAAAGTAACCAGCGTGTCTTTAATCTTAGGTTTACTTGCGCTTTACACTTTCCTTTCACCACTTGGTATGGCATCAGAATCTGGCAATCCATCAATGGTGCTTGGCGTATGGGCAGTGTTACAAATTATCGTGTTATTTGTTGTACGAGATAAAGAGGCTAAATAATGAACATTATTTACATTCTACTGGATCAAATTCGTAAAGATATGTTGGGGCCTTATGGGCACCAAATTGTGAAAACCCCGAATTTGGATCGTTTGGCAAAAGATGGCGTTCGCTTTAATAATGCTTTCACGCCAGCTTCTGTTTGCGGTCCTGCACGTACTTCACTTTTTACTGGATTAATGCCGTCGTCTCACGGCATTATTAAAAATGGGGAAAAAGGTGGTACTGGTGAAATTAGCCAAGAAAAACCGAATATCGGTAAATTAGCTGGCTATAACACCTATGTTGTAGGGAAATGGCACGTAGGTACTAAATCTGTACCCGAAGATTACGGGATTAAAGGCCATAACTTTGATGGTTATGGCTATCCCGGCAGTGGGGTATATAAAAATTTAGTCTTCAACCAACCGCCAACACATTCTAATCGTTATAAAGAATGGTTAGAAGAAAAGGGGTATGACATCCCAGAAGTAAGCCGCGCCTACTTTGGTGATAACCCACATTTAAGAGTACAAGAACTTTGCGGTTTACTCTCAGGCACAAAAGATCAAACCATCCCTTATTTCATCATTGATGAAGCGAAGAAATATATTCAAGAATCATTAGATGAAGGCAAGCCGTTCTTTGCATGGATAAACTTCTGGGGGCCACACACGCCTTGTATCGTGCCAGAACCTTATTATTCCATGTATCGAAAAGAAGATGTGGTGCTTGATAAAAGTTTCTTTAAACCGTTAGAGGGCAAACCAGGACATTTCCGCACAATTTCAAAAATGTGGGGAATGTGGGAAGCGAGCGAAGATCATTGGAAAGAAGTCATCACAAAATTCTGGGGGTATATCACCTTAATTGATGATGCGATCGGTGAATTATTCGAATACTTAGAAAAAAACGGTCTTTATGACCGCACTTTCTTGGTAGCAACCGCAGACCATGGTGATGCAATGGGGGCGCATCGAATGATTGAAAAAGGTGAATTTATGTTTGATGCCACCTATAACATTCCTATGATTATCAAAGACCCAAATTCAGACCGAGTCAATCAAGAAGATGATAACTTTGTCTATCTTCACGACTTAACTTCGACAGTGTTTGATTTAGCTAATCAAAAAGTTCCTGAAAGTTTTGAAGGGCAGAGTATTCTCCCGATTATGCGCCAACACCAAGATAACCAAAGAAAAGGTGTGCTTGGTCAGCTCGCAGGGCATTTTGTGTATTTTGAACAACGTATGTGGCGTCGTAAAGATTATAAACTCGTATTTAATGCGACTGATGTTTGTGAACTTTACAACATCCGTAACGATCCAGAAGAAATGCATAATTTATTCTATGATTCACAATATAACAGCATCAAAAAAGAGATGTTGGAAGAAATGCGCGCAGAGATGAAACGTCTGAATGATCCACTGGAAAATTGGGTTTATCGAATTATTGACGAAATTTAACCAAAGTCGTAGATTAAGGGCGTATCTGATACGCCCTTTGTTATCTCTGAACCTTTAAAATTATAGGAATAAATATGAAAACAACATTACTAAAAACACTGACACCAGAACTTCATCTTGTTCAACATAATGATATTCCAGTTCTTCATTTAAAACATGCGGTTGGAACGGCAAAAATTTCCTTGCAAGGGGCACAGCTTATCAGTTGGAAACCGCAAAATGCGAAGCAAGATGTATTATGGTTAAGTGAAGTAGAACCATTCGAAAATGGCAATGCTATTCGTGGTGGCGTACCGATTTGTTATCCTTGGTTTGGTGGCGTAAAACAACCTGCACATGGCACAGCTCGTATTCGTTTATGGCAGTTGAGTCATTACGATATTTCATCACATAAAGTGCGGTTAGAATTTGAGTTGTTTTCTGATTTAAATATTATCGAAGCTAAAATTGTAATGGTATTTACAGACAAATGTCATTTAACTTTCACACATTATGGCGAAGAACCTGCACAAGCAGCATTACATACCTATTTCAATATTGGGGATATCAATCAAGTGGAAGTACAAGGTTTACCTGAAACTTGTTTTAATAGCTTAAACCAACAACAAGAAAACGTTCCGTCACCGCGTCACATTTATGAAAATGTTGATTGCATTTATTCCGCAGAAAACATGCAGAATCAAATCGTAGATAAAAGTTTCAATCGTACAATTGCACTGCATCATCATAATGCAAGCCAATTTGTCCTTTGGAATCCTTGGCACAAGAAAACGAGTGGAATGACTGAAACAGGCTATCAAACAATGTTGTGCCTAGAAACTGCACGTATTCATCAATTGCTTGAATTTGGCGAAAGTTTAAGCGTAGAAATTTCGCTTAAAGGCTAAATTTTGTTGCATAAGTGGCGTGAATACTATAGAATCCGTAAGATTTTTCCCGTTCCTTAACGGGCAACAAATTTGAAATCTTTTATTTTTAGCGAAAAGATTTTTACTATTAACCAATAGAAGGAATACGATTATTAAAACCGTAAAAAAAGCGCCGGCAGTAAATCGCCCAAACCGTATCAATGAAGAGATTCGTGTAAAAGAAGTTCGTTTAATTGACCAAGATGGTGAACAAGCAGGGATTGTTTCTATTCAACAAGCCCTAGAAATGGCAGAAAAAGCAGAACTTGATCTTGTTGAAATTAGCCCAAATGCTGAACCGCCTGTTTGCCGTATTATGAACTACGGTAAATTCCTTTACGAAAAAAGTAAAACCGCTAAAGAACAAAAGAAAAAACAAAAAGTTGTACAAGTTAAAGAAATTAAATTCCGCCCCGGAACAGACGAGGGCGATTACCAAGTTAAATTACGCAGCTTAATCCGTTTCTTAGAAGATGGCGACAAAGCGAAAATTACCGTGCGTTTCCGCGGTCGTGAAATGGCTCACCAAGACATTGGTTTTGATGTGTTAGAGCGCGTAAAAAATGATTTAGCTGAAATTTCTGTCGTTGAATCTGCACCAGGTAAATTAGAAGGCCGTCAGGCTGTAATGGTGTTAGCACCGAAGAAAAAATAAGAATTTTGCTGATAAATCTCAGCAAATCTTTTTGTTTAAGTTTGACTTAAATGAAAAGACAACTGCACGTTGGGCACACTACGCAGCCTAACTGCTTTTGAAAAGGCAATTTAATTTGCCTTATGATGGAAATGATCAGTGCTTCCAAGTAACTTTATAAGTTCGCCTGATTATGTTGTTTTAAACGAAAAATGCGGAGTTATTTTAACAATGCCTAAAATCAAAACAGTACGCGGCGCAGCGAAGCGCTTCAAAAAAACTGCTTCTGGTGGTTTCAAGCGTAAACAATCTCACTTACGTCATATTTTGACTAAAAAAACAACTAAACGTAAACGTCATTTACGTCATAAATCAATGGTTGCGAAAGCAGACCAAGTTTTAGTAGTAGCTTGCTTACCATACGCATAAGCCGTTATTTAAGCAAAACGTACGATTAGTTCATTTTAGAAAAATATTACATAGGAGATTAAATAATGGCTCGTGTAAAACGTGGTGTTATTGCAAGAGCACGCCATAAGAAAGTTCTTAAGGCTGCTAAAGGTTATTATGGTGCACGTTCACGCGTGTATCGCGTTGCTTTCCAAGCGGTGATCAAAGCTGGTCAATACGCATATCGTGACCGTCGTCAACGTAAACGTCAATTCCGTCAATTATGGATTGCACGTATCAACGCTGCAGCGCGTCAAAATGGTTTATCTTACAGCAAATTCATCAACGGCTTGAAAAAAGCATCTGTTGAAATCGACCGTAAGATTCTTGCTGATATCGCTGTATTCGACAAAGTAGCGTTCGCTGCATTAGTTGAAAAAGCAAAATCTGCACTTTAATTTTTTAAAGTTTAGATAAAGAAGAATTAGGACGCTGAAAAGCGTCCTTTTTTCATTATTATGATAGATAAGTCTATCTTTTCTATACATTCTAAATTGATAATTTCGCTAAATTGTCCTCCTAAAACCAGTGTGTGTTTTTTAGCCTATTTCTATTTTTTAAATGATTAAATATAAATAAGAAAAAAGCATTTTTGTTAGTTATTTAAAGTTTAATTTTTAACCTTTTCGCACCCAGTATACTGGGTGTTGTTATCTCTTTACAGAGATAACAACAAAACATCTTGCTAAACAAAAAAGTTTAGTATTTCAATTAAGGTTAATTAATAGGTATGTTATGAAACTGACAAAAACACTTCTCACTAGCGCATTGTTAGCTACTTCAATTTTTTCTTTTCAATCTACTGCTTGGGCAGATACCACAAGTCAATTTCAACAAGCTCTTAAAGCCGCTGAAAAAAATGACTATGAAACAGCCCTTAAACTTCTTCAGCCTTTGGCTAAACAGGGACATACAGATAGCCAATATCTTTTAGGTCTTATGTATGCCGGAGGAATGGGGGTAAAAAGTAATATTTCTACTGCTAAAAAATGGTTCCGTAAGGCTTGTGATAACGGTTATCAAAAAGCTTGCAAACATTTGCAATAGTGGAGATTATTTATGAAGATTGAAAATACTAAAAAAGAAGTAAAAAGCTATAAGGGTATATTAACTAAATACCAAGCTTTACCAGAAAATATTCGAAAATATTTCGGACATATTCCAAAGTTGATTAATGATGATTATGAATATGAAATTGTCATAGCCTATCTTTTCTTAAAAATTGAACAAGGACAAAATAGATTACTTTATGGCGGATCAGTGAAGTGTTTAGGGGCTGAAGCAGAAGTAGCAACAAGCATTATCAATTATCATCATTTAAAGCGAAATGATTTTGGAAAAATTTACAATAATATTTTTGGATGTCCATTGCCTGAAAATATCAGTAAACAGCTTAAAAAAGCTGAAAACATACGAGATCGTGTCGTACACGGTAAAAAAGTTAAAGATGATGATTTACGAGACGCAATTATTGATTGTTTTGAATATGCGAGATTAATGAATCAAGAAATAGCAACTATTGCAGGCTTTACACCTTTTGGCGATATGCGAGGCTTTAAAGGAAGAGCTGAATCTCTTAATAAAAATGTTACTCGTATTTTATTAAAAGGGGTAGGATTTGAAGGATTAAAGGAAACTTAATAACTACAGGAAAATATTATCTGAATAAAATTCGTTTTTGGACCATAATGATTTTTATTCTTACAGTTTATTGGTATTTCTTTACAGAGATACCAATAAAATATTTTACCAAATAATTTATTTTTTAATATATTTAAAGGTTATATATGAAATTCACAAAAACATTTCTTACCACTGTACTTTTAGGTACTTTAATTTTTTCTTTTCAATCTACTGCTTGGGCTGATTTAACAGAACAGCAATTACAGCAAGGTATTGAAGCTCTTGAAAAAGAAGACTACCAAACAGCTTTGAAACTTTGGGAACCTTTGGCTGAACAAGGTAACGTATCAGCTCAATTTAATTTAGGTTTGATGTATCACTTAATGTTTCAAAAGGATCCTATGATTCTCTTAGATTCTAATAAAAGTAAGGTTTTACTAGAAAGTATTAAATGGTATAAAAAAGCAGCTAAACAGGGGCACGTAGATGCTCAGTTAAACTTAGCTGTTATTTATGAGAGTATGACAGCAAATTATGCTGAGGCAATGAAATTGTATGAAAAATTAGCTGAGCAAGGTAACCCTGCTGCTCAAGCTAAGTTAGGTACAATTTATTTAGATTCTAGTAAAGCAGAGAGATTTGAGATAAAGCGAGATAAAGTAAAAGCAAAGAAATTTTTTAAGCAAGCCTGTAATAATGGCTTAAAAGAAGCTTGTGAAGTATATAATTATCTAAATAAGAATAAGTAATAGATTAACTTTCCTTAAAATTTGTATAAATACTTTATAAAAAGTAAATTTATTAAGACGCTGAAAAGCGTCTTTTTTGCATTTATGACTTTAAATTTTGTAAAATAATGCCATTAGTTCTCATCTGTTAAAATCTATGGCCGAAACAATTCCACTAAATCCCATCACGCTGCCTTTAAATCAAATTAGCTTAATCGAAGCATCCGCTGGTACGGGGAAAACCTACACTATTGGTTCTTTATATCTCCGACTTTTATTAAAGGCGGGAGAAAATAACTTTTCTCGTCCGTTAAATGTGGAAGAAATTCTAGTGGTGACTTTTACAGAAATGGCGACAGAAGAACTCAAGAAAAAAATTCGTGAGCGTATAACAGATGCGATTGATAAACTCACAGCCTTTGCAGAAACTCAAGATAAATCCGCATTTAAAAATGATGAATTTCTTACCGCACTTTCTCAGGATTTGGATATTTTTGAGGCAATTCATCGCTTAAAGCTAGCTGAACAAAATATGGATTTGGCGGCGATTTATACCATTCACGGTTTTTGTCGCCGTATGTTGATGCAATATGCTTTCCATTCTGGCATTCACTTCAATTTAGAATTAATTAAAGATCAATCGGACTTGTTGGTTCGTTTTGCTAATGAATTTTGGAGAGAACATTTTTATCCATTGCCTTTTGAAATGGCTGACTTTATTGCGAATGAACTAGGTTCACCAGATTACGTGTTATCCCTATTAGAATCTGATTTAGGCAAAAATTTAATTGTTGATTTGGAGAACCAACAGGCATTATCTATTTCTATCACAGAATTTTTACACCAATATCTTAGTGAGTATTTTAAAGATATCAAGGCACTAAAACGCTTTTGGTTAGAAAGTGCGGGTAAAATTTCTGAATTAATTACAGAAGAATTGAATAAAGATTATGCAAAAGGCGAGCCTAAATCCTTAAGCCGTCGAAGTTATAATACATCACGTTTAGCGAAATGGATTGATCAAGTAAACGCCTGGGCAAATGATCCCCGTGATTATGTACTGAATGACACCTTGATGTCTTATTTCACTCAATCAGCTTTAGGTGAAAAAGGTGAGGAGGGCGCATCCCCCTTTATTGCCCCGATCTTTGCTGAATTAGAAGAACGTGCAAGTGCTTTAATGTCTCCAGATTTACTTCGTCGAGTTATTCTTTATCATTATCGCCAAGGGCTTCAACAAAAACTTTTAGATTATAAACTTAATCATCAAGAAAAATCCTTTGATGATTTATTGCGCTTGTTTTGCGAAGCCTTGCAAGGCCCACAAGGGAATGAATTAGCGGAAATGATTCGTTTCCAGTATCCTTTTGCGATGATTGATGAATTTCAGGATACGGATTCACAACAATACGCTATTTTTTCAAAAATTTATCGTGATAATCCCGAAAAAAATACTGGTTTTATTATGATTGGTGATCCGAAGCAGGCGATTTATCGTTTCCGTGGCGCAGATATTTTTACTTATCTAAAAGCATCGGACGAAGCCCAATCTCGCTTTGAACTCACTAAAAATTATCGTTCAGAGAAGCATTTGGTTGATGGCGTAAATGCGTTGTTTGATTTTCCTCAATCGCCATTTATTTATCAAAATATTAACTTTACTGCTGTTGATTCTCGTGATGATCATCTGCGATTTTATTTAAACGGTAAGGCAGAACCTGCTTATCGTTTTTATTTAACTGAAAGTGACAAAGTGAATAAAACTGAAATGGCAAAAATATGTGCTATTTCTATTCAACATTGGCTAAAAAGTGCGGCAGAAAATCAGGCAGTTTTTCAAAATGAAGATACTTGTAAAACCTTACAAGCGGCGAATATTGCCGTATTGGTGCGTGATAAAAATGAAGCGGCTTTAGTAAAAAATGAATTGCAAAAATTGGGGATCGCGTCAGTTTATCTTTCTGATCAAAATAGCGTATTTGATAGCAATGTTGCGAAAGAATTAGCTTGGGTGCTTAAAGCCTGTTTGAATGTGGCAGAACGTCCAATTTTGAATGCGATTGCGACCGCACTTTTTGGCTTAAATGCAGCGGATATTCATCAAATTCAGCAAAATGAGGCAGACTGGCAACGTTGGGCAGATAGCTTTGCTCAATATCAACAAACTTGGCAGCGTCAAGGGATATTGGCAATGTTACATCAAATTTTATTGGAGCAAGGCATTTCAGAACGCTTATTAAGCCAAGCAACGGGCGAGCGAGATTTAACAGATTTTCTACATTTGGCAGAGATTTTACAACAAGCTGCCACATTACACGAAAGTGAAGCGGCATTGCTTAGTTGGTTTGAAAAACAAATTCAAGGCGAAGGTCGTCAAGAGGCTCAAATTCGTTTAGAAAGCGAACGCCAGTTGGTAAAAATTGTGACAATCCATAAATCTAAAGGCTTAGAATATGATTTAGTTTGGCTACCATTTTTAGCTGTGCCGAGCAAAGATCCAAGTAAAAAAGACATCAATATTTATTATTCTAAAGAACGAGATGAAACCTTATGGGATATAGAAAATCGCAATTTAAACGCTCTTTATGAAGAAACGTTTGCTGAAGAGTTACGTTTACTCTATGTGGCTTTAACGCGCGCCAAATATCAAATGGCGTTCGCTTTGCCTGCGCAATTTGATAAAAAATGGAATGCCTTACATTATGTATTAAGCCAAGGCGAAATAGGCAAAGAAATAAATTTGTCGGATTCTAAAGATACCGAAACATTGTTGCAAACCTTTAAAGAAAAAATGCAAGATAATGTGGAAATCTGCACTAAGCCAAACCTAGAGGCTTTGCCGGCTTTATCAACCAATACAAAAAATGATGATCTTAAAGCTGCAGAATTTACGGGCAATATTGAGCAAGATTGGCGAATAACCAGTTTTACTTCAATTGAACAAGGTCATCGCCGACAAAATTATTTCACTGAAAGTGCGGGTAAAAAACACGCTGTTTTTGATGGCGTAAAAGATTACGATAGCCAAAATGCTATTGAAATTTCGACCGCACTTTTAAACGAAAATGAATCAAGCATTTTAGATTTGCCACGAGGTAAACAAGTCGGGACGGCATTGCATCGCCATTTTGAAAATTGCTATTTTTCTGACTTGGCAAATACAGAAGAAATTGACAAATTAAGACAATCCTTACAGTTAGATGAAACCTTTACAGAACCGCTACAAAATTGGCTACAACAGATTTCACATACGCCACTTTCTAATGAAATAGGAATAGCATTAGCTGATTTGGCAAATAAAGATTGTATTAAAGAAATGCCATTTTATCTGGCTATTCGGGAACATTTTGATGTTGAAGCGTTTAATCACTCGTTGAAAGCCCATCATCATTTGCCAAGCGAGCCACTTCAATTTGAACAAATTCAGGGCATGGTGCGAGGTTCGATTGACTTAGTTTTCCGCCATAATGGGAAATATTATCTTGTTGATTATAAATCTAATTTCTTAGGTTCAACTCTTGCTGATTACAATCAAGAGGCATTGAAAAAAGAAATGTTACACAGTCACTATGATTGGCAATATTTAATTTATACGCTGGCATTACATCGTTATTTGCAAAGCGTTGTGCCTCATTACGATTATGCGCGAGATTTCGGCGGGGTATTTTATCTTTTCTTACGAGGAATGAACGGTGAGCCACAATCTGGCGTATTTTATGATCGTCCAAGCGTTGAATTAATCACAGAATTAGACGGGGTGTTTTAATGTTATTTGTATTACACAAACTTAAAGAGCAGGGCATTCTTTCTCAAGGTGATTATTATTTTGCTAAGTTGATAGCTGATAAACAATGTCATACGGATTATGCGGAACCAATCAAAAATTTAGCCATATTATTAGCCGCACTTTGTAGCTGGCGTTATACGCAGGGAAATACTTGCAGCCAATTAGATCGCTATTTAGAACATAATTTATTTGGCTTGGCTTATCGTACAACGGAAGAAGATTATTTAGCTGAAATTCATGAAAAGATTGGTTATTTACCGGTGGAAGATTGGCAAAATGCGTTGCGCGGGCATATGGCATTTACGCAAGATCCCGTCAATCAAATTGCGCCAATGGCATTTCAATTTGGCGCGTTGTATTTCTATCGCGCTTGGCAAGATGAATATCGTATCGCGCAATATATAAAAAACACTTTAAAAAAACACCGCACTTTAGCCTTTTCTTATGATGAAATTCGTCAAAAATTAGATAAATATTTTCCTGAAAAACAGGAAAAAATAGATTGGCAAAAAGTGGCTGTAGCCACAGCGATTAAAAGTCCATTTTCGATTATTACAGGCGGCCCAGGAACAGGAAAAACCACCACAGTTACGCGTTTATTACTCGTTCTACAAGAATTATTTAATTGTAAATTACACATCAAATTGGTTGCGCCGACTGGCAAGGCTGCCTCTCGTTTGGAAGAGTCAATTAAAAATGCGTTAGGTTTTATGCAAGAAAAAATGAATTTATCCGATTCACTTTTCAATGCGATTCCACAAAAAGCCAGCACTTTGCATAGTTTACTGGGTGTGAATGCCTTTAATGATTACACGCGCTATAACAGTCACAACCCTTTGCAGTTGGATGTATTAGTTGTTGATGAAACATCAATGATTGATTTGCCGATGATGGCAAAACTTATCAATGCGTTAAAGCCGGAAACTCGATTAATTTTATTAGGCGATCAGGCGCAATTAGCCTCTGTTGAGGCCGGGGCTGTATTGGGGGAATTGGCACAATTTGTTAATCAACCTTATAGTCATGAACAAGCCGCGTATTTACAAGCGACAACAAGCTACAAAGTGGAAGGTTCTGATTGTTCAAATCCAATACGTGATTGCTTATGCCATCTAACAGAAAGTCGCCGTTTTGATAAAGATTCAGGTATTGGCAAGTTGGCTGAATTCATTCAAAAAGGCAAAGCAGACGATAGTCTTGGGTTATTTGAATATTATCCACAAGAATTGCACTTTAATGCCTTAAATGATGAAAGCGATGCGGTCAATCAAGTAGTAAAAAGTGCGGTGGAAAATTACCGCACTTTCTTAAAAATGTTGGACGATTTACGTAAACAAAAAATTGATCTTAACACTAAAAATGAACAAGGCATTTCCTATGCCGAGGCTATTCAAGCACAATTTAATTCTGTGAGATTTTTAACCGCACTTCGTAATAGCGATTTAGGTGTTGAAAATCTCAATAAAGAAATCGCATTAGCGTTGCGAGAGGAAAAATTGCTTTGGTTCCGTAATGAACAAGATTGGTATATCGGTAAGCCAATTATGATTACTGAAAACGATCATAATGTTCGCCTTTATAACGGCGATATTGGGCTGTGCTTGGCAAATGGCAAAGTATGGTTTGGCAATCGAGAAGTGCTGACAAGCCGAATTCCAGCACATGAGCCCGCTTTTATGATGACGATTCATAAATCTCAAGGTTCAGAATTTGAGCACACTGTAATGGTTCTTCCAACAGAAGTGAATCCAGTATTGTCGCGAGAATTAGTTTTCACGGGCGTGACTCGTGCAAAAAAAGAACTCACTGTATTTGCCGATGAAAAAATATGGAAAACAGCAATTCGCCAGACAGTAAGACGCCAGAGCGGATTGGGTAAATTATTGGAAGAGTTGAAGTAGTCAAAAGGCGGAATGAATCCGCCTTTAAATTTATAAGTCCATCACTTATTCATCAACAATATCAGTAAATTCTGCACCTAATACTTTTGCTAAATCTTGTGGCGCAATTTCTACGCTTAGCCCACGTTTTCCGCCTGAAACATAAATCGTTTCAAACTCAAGTGCGGTTGAATTTATCACGGTTTTCACGTGTTTCTTTTGACCGAGCGGGCTGATTCCCCCCACAAGATAGCCTGTACTTTTTTGCGCCGCATCTTTATCTGCCATTTCCACTTTTTTCACACCGATAGATTTTGCTGCTTTCTTTAAATTCAGCATATTGGCCGTTGCAAGCACAAAACAAGCGAGTTTTTTCTGATCGCCATTTTCCGCCACAAGTAAGGTTTTAAAAGAGCGGTTAGGATCAATGCCTAATTTTTCTGCGGCTTCATCACCAAAATGTTGATTATTCGGATCATGATCATAAGTATGCAAGATAAACGGAATTTTTTGTTTTTTAAGTAAATCGATTGCGGGTGTCATTATTTCGTTCCTGGTTTTGGTGTAAAATAATGCCGATTATTTTACAGCGGAGAGAAAAATGGACGCAACCTTAAATATTGCGATAGCAGCAGAATTTGAATTAAGTGAAAAAATTGTAGAGCGTTTAGAACAAAGTGCGCTTGAAATTAGTAGCGTTTCTATTGTTGAAATAACACCTTTTGAAGAAGAACAAAATATTCGTTTTCGTAATAAAGGCGTTGAACAACTTTCGCCAAATGAAGTTGAATGGGCTGATTTTAATTATGTCTTTTTTGCAGGAAAACTTGAGCAAGTTTCCCATATTGCGCAAGCAGCAGAGCAGGGCTGTATTGTCATTGATATGTTAGGCGTTTGCAGCGCGCTTTCTGATGTGCCTGTTGTTGTTCCAACGGTAAATGAATCACAATTATTAGAACTGAGACAACGTAACATTGTTAGCTTACCTGATCCACAAGTAAGCCAACTTGCTTTAACCCTTGCCCCGATTTTACAAGAGACTAATCTTAATCAAGTGTTTGTCACTTCTTTATTGCCGGCTTCTTATACGGATGCAGAAACCGTGACGAAACTTGCGGGACAAACAGCCCGTTTATTAAATGGTATTCCATTGGATGAAGAAGAAACGCGCTTAGCGTTTGATGTTTATCCGTATCAAGCACCTAATTTATCAAATCAATTACAACGAATTTTTCCTCAATTAGATCGTGCTACATTCCACGCAATCCAAGTACCTGTATTTTATGGATTGGCACAAAAAGTCACCGCACTTTCAGACTATGATTTCGACTATCAGCCTCAAAATAGCGAGCTTATCGCTTTAGAAGAAACGCTAATTACGCCAGTGCTTAATGGAGAACAAGAAAATGGTGAAGAATCAGTAAAACTTCATTTAAGTCAAATAAGTGCGGTAGAAAATGGTGTAGAATTCTGGTCTGTGGCAGATGAACAACGCTTTAATCTCGCCCTGCTTTCAGTGAAATTGTTGGAAGGAATTTATCAGCAAGGTTATTAATACCAAGAAAATTAAGGAGAAGAGTATGCAAAATATTCTATTTATTATCCATTCATCCCCTTATGGTGATGAACATTTTTTTAGTGCATTACGTTTGGCGTTACAGTTGCAAGAGCAGCATAAAAGTGCGGTTAATTTAAAAGTATTTTTAATGTCTGATGCGGTAACTGGCGGTTTAGCAAAACAAAATCCAGCAGAAGGGTATCATTTACAACAAATGTTGGAAATTTTAATGGCACAAGGGGCGACAATTAAACTTTGTAAAACCTGTACAAATGCTCGTGGTATCACTGAATTGCCGTTGGCGGAGGGCGTAGAAATCGGCACGTTAGCAGAGCTGGCAGACTGGACAATGGAAGCCGATAAAGTATTAAATTTTTAATTTTTTCTATAGATAAAAGAAACCCGCCACAAGTGCGGGTTCTTTTTTGCTTATTTTGTTGCGGCTTTCATTGATTGAACAAATTCAGCTAATTCAGTTAAACATTGCTCGTGATTATCTAAATTTCGTTCAATGATTTTCACCGTTGCAGAACCTGAAATCGCACCAGCTGCCCCCAAAGATAACGCGTCTTTAACTTGCTCTGGTTGAGCAATGCCGAAGCCTTGTAAAATTGGCGGGGCATTATGCGCCTTAAGCTGTTCTACAAGGGTATCTAAATTTGCTGCGTGAGCTTGATTTTCAGCACTGGTTACGCCTGCGCGTGAGACTAAATAGGTATAGCCTTCGCTATTTTGTGCTACACCTTGGATTGTTTTCTCGTCCGCATTTGGCGGGCAAATAAATACTGGTTGAATGCCGTGTTTTTTAGCTGCTTGTACATAATCTTCTTTTGCGAGTAACGGAATATCTGCCACAAGCACAGCATCAACACCAACTTCTGCACAGCGTTGATAAAAAGCATCTAAACCTTTGGCAAAAATTAAATTGGCACAAAGTAATAAGCTAATCGGAATCTCTGGATATTTTGACCGCACTTTTTCTAATAACTTAAAGCTATCTTCAGTGCTATGGCCCGCAGTTAAAGCACGATTATTCGCAGCTTGAATAACTGGGCCATCGAGTAACGGATCGGAAAAAGGAAAACCAAGCTCTAAAGCATCTGCGCCGCTATCCACAAGCGTACAAATAATCTTAAAAGAGCGGTCAAAAGTAGGGTCACATAAGGTGACGAAAGGAACAAATGCTCCTTCATTTTTTGCTTTAAGCGCAGCAAATTGAGTTTCAAAACGGCTCATTATTTCATTCCTTTTTCTGTCAAAATTTTATCTACGGTGAAAATATCTTTATCGCCACGTCCAGATAAATTCACGACTAAAATTTGTTCTTTGTTAGGTTCTTGATGAATCATTTTTAAAGCTTGAGCAAGAGCGTGTGAGCTTTCTAATGCAGGAATAATGCCTTCATGTTTAGCTAACTCTTGGAAAGCATTCAATGCTTCATCATCGGTAATACTTGGATATTCTGCTCGTCTAATACTTTGTAAATAAGCATGTTGAGGTCCAACAGAAGGGAAGTCTAGACCAGCTGAAACAGAGTAGGATTCCTCAACTTGACCATCTTCAGTTTGCATTAAAGGGGATTTCATCCCGAAATAAATGCCCACTTTTGCATGGCCTAATGGCGCGCCATGTTCACCGCTTTCAATGCCTTTCCCCGCTGGTTCAACGCCAATTAAGCGAACATTTGGTTCATCAATAAAATCAGTAAACATACCAATTGCGTTAGAACCACCGCCAACCGCAGCAATCACTGCATCAGGTAAACGACCTTCTCGTTCGAGAATTTGACGTTTAGTCTCAATCCCAATCATTTTTTGAAATTCTCTCACAATCGTCGGGAAAGGGTGAGGGCCTGCCGCCGTTCCAAGTAAATAATGGGTGGTTTCATAGTTTGCTGACCAATCACGCATAGCCTCACAACAGGCATCTTTTAAAGAGCAAGAGCCTTTTTGTACAGGAATCACTTCCGCCCCCATTAAACGCATACGAAATACATTCGGCGATTGACGCTCAACATCTTTTGCGCCCATATAAATACGGCATGGCATATCTAACATGGCACAAGCAAGGGCAGTAGCAACACCATGCTGACCAGCACCTGTTTCGGCAATAATACGTGTTTTGCCCATACGTTTAGCCAGTAAAATTTGCCCTAACACTTGGTTGGTTTTGTGGGCACCACCGTGTAATAAATCTTCACGTTTAAGATAGATTTTTGCTTTAGTACCTTTTGTTAAGTTGCGACAAAGGGTAAGTGCGGTCGGTCTTCCGGCATAATTTTTGAGTAAATCTTGAAATTCACGTTGGAATTCAGGATCGTCTTTCGCTTCTACAAATGCTTTCTCAAGCTGTTTAAGCACTGGCACGAGTATTTCTGGTACATACATACCACCAAACTCACCAAAATAGGGATTTAAAAGAGTCTCTGACATTGTGTTTCCTTATTATTCTAATTTGAATTTCTTGCCACATTAAGTGATGCAAAAGTTTGTGCTGTTGGCATCACTTCAATGCGATTAATATTAACGTGTTCTGGTTGCTGATTGAGCCATAAAACCATATTTGCAATATCTTGTGGCGTAACGTATCGCACATTTTCATAGAGTTTTCCAGCTCGTTCATTATCACCTTTAAAACGTACATTAGAAAATTCTGTTCCGCCACAAAGCCCAGGTTCGACGCTAGTAACACGGATATTTTTACCTGCCAAATCTGCACGTAAATTTAAGCTGAACTGCGTTACAAAAGCCTTTGTACCGCCATATACGTTACCGCCTGGGTAAGGGTAGGTAGCTGCAATTGAACTTAAATTAATAATGTGGCCCGTATTTCTTTCTACCATTTGAGGCAAAACGAATCGAGTAATATTCACCAATCCTTTAATATTGGTATCAATCATTTGTTCCCAATCATCAAGATTCGCTTTATCAGCAGATTCTAAGCCAAGAGCCAATCCCGCATTATTAACGAGTAAATCAATATTTTTCCATTGTATAGGTAAAGATTTAATTGCCTCTTCAGTGGCTAGTCGATCAGATATATCGAAAGCAAGAGGAAGAAATTTTTTACCAAATTCAGCTTTAAGTGAAGTTAATCGTTCGGTACGGCGACCAGTACCAATTACAAAATATCCTGCTTGAATAAGCGTTCTACAGATTGCACTACCAAATCCTGCAGTAGCACCAGTAATAAGGGCAATTTTAGACATCATTCTCTCCTTTTTATTTACGATATTTTTATACTACTACACTAGTACAAAAAAATATAGGAGTTTATGAAGAAATTTGAAGAAAAAGAATGGAAAATAAAAGCAAAAAGTGCGGTGAAATTCCACCGCACTTTCAAAATTAATGATGATGGTGTTCTGGTTTTGGTGGGAGTTTAGCTAATCCTTTACCAACCGGTAAAATTAATGTGCTATAGATTGCAGATTGCTGACAAATTTGTTGATCTGCAAATGGTGTTTTGTGAATGACTTTAATTTTCCAAATACCATCAATTAATGGAATGATATTCACACGTCCTTGACTATCTGTTTTACCTGAAAAACCTTGTGGTTCACGATGGCTTGTACTTGCTTCAAGATCTTTCACGACAATAGTATCAGCGGTTGCAATTACCGTTTCGCCTGCTAATGGCTGATCTTGGTAGAAAATTTGAACAGGGAACGGTTCGCCTGATTTCACTTTGCTTGGATCTCGCAAAGGAACAATTTCAAGTGGTAAACCAACTCTTGTCATTGCCATTTCTGCATTTAATGGTTTTTTACCAACTGTAACAAGACTTTTACCAAACATTTGAGTTTGTTCACAATAAGTTGGGTTTTCTAATCCTTTCAAATTATCCATTTTCCAACCTTCAGCATTTTGTGACCAAAATGTTGGTTTATAAGTCGCTGTCACCCAATAAGAGCCATCAGACAATGCTTTCTCTGATTGATATTGATAATTTTCACCTTTTTGAACTAAGGTTTGTTTTTCACCATCTTGACGAATAATTTCCATTGGCTCAAAAATTTTTAAACGTGCTTCAGGAATTTTTTCTACGTAAGGGTAGTCCCCATAAGCTAATTCTGCTTTTAATACAGAACCTGATGCCAATTTTGCAGGCGCTTGAACCCAAACTTCATGAGCTTGCGCTGCACCAGCTAAAACCAATAAACTTGCAATTAATGTTTTTTTCATACCTTTCCTTAATAAAAAATAGAGGTGAGCATTTATAAAATGAACGCGAATATTAAATGAAAATAACTATCATTTAAATGGTGATTTAGAGAAAATTTCAAATTTGTGATCAAGATCACAAAACATTTGTATAACGCATAAAAAAATTCCCTAAATACTTAGTACTTAGGGAATTTCTAAATGTAGATGGCTGTTATTAATCATCTTTTTTAGATGGCTTAATACCTAATAAATTACAACTTAATTTACTAATCACATGTTCCGCAGTATTGCCCAATAATGCAGCTGATAAACCTGTACGGCCAACTGTGCCTAAAATCACTAACTCAGCTTCAATTTCTTTTGCGACTTCAGGAATCACTTCTTCTGGGAAACCTTCACGAACATGAGTATGGTCTTCACCAATACCAAATTTTTGACGCAATGCTTTCATATTAATGAGATGTTGGCCACGAATACCGTTTTCATAGCCTGAAGTATTAAATTCTGGTAAATCAATCGCCATATTGATTGGTGCTGAAGGGTAGGCTGCAACTAAGTGAACATTACCACGATTTAGATTTTCAGCGAGTGACATGCCTGTTTCCACTAATTCTTGATTAAAGTCATCTTGATAGTCTTGCTCACCAGAAACATTTACCGCCACAAGAATACGGCGCTGATGTTTCCAATCGCCATCGCGAACCATCAAAACAGGAACAGGGCATTTACGAAGAAGCTGCCAATCCACTGGTGTGAAAATAAGTGAGGTAAAACTTTCCTCATCTTTAGTATATTTCACCACAAGATCATAATTGTTACTTTCGACTTCTTCTTTAATCGCCTCAGCTTCGTTACTATTCCAAACAATGTGAGATTGCAATTCAATTTCAGGATCTGCATATTTATCTAAGTAATATTGAACCGCATGTCGGTGTTTTTTGATTACTTGTTGATGCATTTCTGAACGTTCTTCAGAAGAAAGTAAAGCCGACATTTCATAAGATAAGTCATATACAGATAAAAGTGCGGTGATTTTTACCTTAGTTTCATTTTTTTGTTCTTTCACCAAACGTACGGCACGCGCAAGGGCATATTGTTTTTCATTTTCAGGATTGAGAACAACCAGGATATTTTTAAATTTCATAACAACCTCCAAAATTCACCATAGAATAAGAAAGAATCTTTTGAATGGCAAGGTTCGATTTTCAAAAAGGTGATCTAGTGCAAAATTTATTTTTAATGAATACAAAAAAGGCGTGAAATTCACGCCTTAAAATTATTCAACTAATGTTATTTTGGTTTTATTCGTGCCAGTTAATTCAATTAAAGCATTGAGATCATTAATTGTAATATATTTTCCTTGCACTGTAAGAACGCCTAGTTTTTGAAAGCGTCCCAATAATCGACTGATAGTTTCAACTGTTAACCCTAGATAGTTACCAATATCACCACGCGTCATCGTTAAACGGAATTCTTTAGCTGAAAAACCACGAGCAGAGTATCGTTTAGAAAGATTATGAATAAAAGCAGCCAAACGTTCTTCTGCATTCATTTTAGACAATAACAAAATCATTTCTTGATCACTTTTAATTTCATTACTCATTAAACGCAAAATTTGTTGGCGCAATTTTGGCATTTTACCTGCTAAATCATCCAAAATATCATAAGGAATTTCGCATACCATTGCGGTTTCTAAAGCTTGTGCAAAACTAGGGTGTTGCATTTGAGTTATTGCATCAAAGCCAACTAAATCACCAGGTAAATGGAATGAAGTGATTTGTTCTTCACCAGATTCGCTAATGGTGTAGCTTTTGATCGTACCAGAGCGAATTGCATAAATTGAATTGAGGGAATCACCTGCTTTAAAAAGAACTTGCGATTTTTGGATAGGTTTCTTTCGTTCGATAATATTATCAAGCTGATCTAATTCATGTTCGTTCAGCGTAAAAGGAATGCAAAGTTGACTAATACTGCAATCCTGGCAATGAATAGCACAACCTCCTGATTGAACCCGGCGTCCTGCCTTGGTTTCTGCAACGAAATTTTTCATGTAAGCCTCAAATATTTCGAAAAAATTAGTGTAAAATTGATCTAACTCAATAATTATACCACTAAATAGTCATTTTAAGAAGAGTAAAGCATTATGGCAGCAGAAAAATTAACAAAAAAACGGCTGATTCAGATTCTAATCATGTTATGTATCTTAGTTATTGCATTTGTTTGGCGATATTTTTAAAAAACCAAAAAATCCTTGCTCATTTTTAAAACAAATGGATTATTTCTAATAAATTTTACTTGTCACACATTTATATATACGTATAATTCAACATCATTAAGCCTGGGTGGCGAAATTGGTAGACGCAGCGGATTCAAAATCCGCCGTTGAATAAACGTGTCGGTTCGAGTCCGACCCTAGGCACCAACTTAAGTAAAGTCGTAAATCACGAGTGGAATCAATGGTTTACGGCTTTTTTATTTGTGCTTTTTTCGCTAATTTCGTCATTTTCCGCAATAATATTTGCCGTGTCAAATGATGACTTTGACGTAAATTTGACGTGGTTTGCGTAGTCTAACAAGTGTTTGGCGTTAAGGTGCGCATAACGCTTAACCATTTCTAATGTTTCCCATCCGCCAAGTTCTTTTAACACCATCAATGGTGTACCGTTTTGTACGTGCCAACTTGCCCACGTGTGACGCAAATCGTGGAATCGGAAATTTTCAATTTTGCAGCGTTTAAGTGCGCGGTTAAAATCGTATTTATCGACTTCGCTTATGCGTTTGCCTTTTCCTCGGTGGAAAACATAAGGTGACATGCGTAAACTGGCTCATCTTTTCAACACATCCATAGCCTCGGTGCCTAAGAGTAACGATCTCGCTCTTCCTGATTTTGCAATATCGCTACTTACAATGGCTATTTGTCTTTCAAAATCAACCTTATCCCAAGTAAGAGTAAGAATTTCACTCGCTCTCGCACCAGTAGCAAGTGCAAATGCACATACATCTTTCATCCAGTCTAATTGTAAGGCATTGATAAGGCCTTGTGCTTTGACTTGACTTATCCACCGCACTCTTACTTTAGGCTCTTTATTTCTTGGGATATAAGGGATGTTATCAATCCAGCCTGATTGCTGTGCAATGGATAGAGCGCGCATAATAGAGGAGCGATAACGATTTTGAGTTGATGGGGAAATTGGTTCTTTTGTCCCTGTTTTATGAGTGGGTAGAGCATTAAGGATATCATCTGTTGTTAAAGAACTGAGTAAGCGTCCTGCCAATACTTCTCGCCAATATTCTACATGATTCTACATGGCGAATTTTTGTAGCAAAATCTTTTTGCCCTTGTGAAACTTCAAGAAACCGAATTAATGCCTCTTCAATGGTTCTTTCGGGTTTCTTATTTAGTTTTTCAACTTGCCAAAGCTCGTGTTTTAGTTTGTCATGGTACTCTTGCGCGAGCCGCTTTTCAGTTGTTTTAGCAGAGCATCTAATTCTTTCTCCGCTCGGTGTGGCAATATCGATTTGCCATACGCCGTATTTATTTTTTCTGATCGACATTTTCTATTCTCCACAGAATAATCGCCGACCTGCACATCGCAGTATAAATTATTCTGCTTTTTTTTGCGTTGTTCAAGTACTGATTTCTCAACTAGCCAAATATTAGACCCCTCCATCTGGAAGAACCCCCATTTATGGCGATGATTGAAAACCGTGCTATAGCTTAGATTAAGTAATTTAGCTGTTTGTTTTATTGTAAGAGTTTGTTCCATCCCATATTTCCTCCAATAAAAACCGCCCATAAGAGCGGTGGTTTGTTAATATTGTTGTGTCTGTTCGGTGTGACAGACTTTGCTGTCACAGTCATGATTAAGATTTAGGGCGTGCGCCATATACACCACAAATGCACACACGAGCGTAATGATTAATTTGTTCATTTTCTGTTCCTTTAAAATTTAGGTACGCTTGATTACGTGGTATATTGGCTTTTCCATCCATTCAATGGAGAAGAATAAAATGGAAAAGCGATTTGAGTTTATTGATGCTTGGAATATGGCGGCGAGCCTTTTGGTTCATCAGTCGTTTGAATCGAATCAGGCACGGGTCGATGCACTGGCTGATTTAGCGGTGCGCCTTTACATTCGGTATGAAGATTTTCGCCAGCAGTTTCTTGAGATTGAAGCTGAGTACGAAGAGAATCAATCTTCAAACGATGCAAATCGTCTGAATTATCTTTCTGCGCTACGTGACTTTTTAAACGATATAAAATCAAAGATGTGATGATGGCTGTAATAAATGCCACAAGTGCGCTGATAAATACGCTCATTTTGTTTCCTTTTTCGTCGATTTAGTGAATTTAGGGTGTAGCAATCCGCCACACGGTAAAGTGCGGTCGGATTTTGTGATGTTTTAGAGAATATCTAGCTGAAAGCCTGTTGCTTTAGGGTTGTAGGCTCGAAGATGTTTTAATACACACCAGTTATTGCCTTTCTCGCATTCAAATTGCTCTGTAATGCGTGTCAATACGTTATGGGCTTGACGGAGATTACTTCGATATTCGTAAGCAATGTCATGAACGGAAGCAGCGTAGTGCGAACCAATTTGTTTTAATGCTGGGTGAAGTACTTGGCAAAGTTCCGTGCCACGCAATAAAGCGAACCACGCCCAAACGAGCTGTTGGAGTTCATACTCAGTAAATTCAAACGTGAATTTTTGCGGTTCTGGCAATGCGAGCTGTTGCGGTTGTTGCAAGGCTTTTAATGTTCTTTCGCAACGGATGAAGTATTGGCGGATTTGTCTGCCTCGTTTGTTTCTTTCGACCATACCGAGTTCTTTGCCCATATCGAGGGTGATGTGATATTCCTTGCGTGGGCGTCCGTTGGTGCGTTCGGTGATGACGAGGTAGTCTTCATTTTGGATGAAGCCATATTCGTTGATGCGGTCTTTGATCCAAGTAGAATAATCTTTGCCAATATCTAAGAAAGTGTGAAGTTCACGAGCGTTGCAAAGTTGAACAGGTTGATTTTGAATTAAGCCGTTAAAAACAGGAATTAAGTTTGAGTTTGTCATTTTGTGATTCTCTAATCAAAGTTTTAGAACTCATCACAAACCACTGCGAATAGTTGGTGATGAACTGAATAGGATTCGCAGTACCGTTGATTAGAGTAAACGGCGGATCTTTCGATCCTCCTAAACAGTTCATCATTGGACTTTTCCCCAAATTTGGGGAAAAGGTAGATTTGCTGTTTTGCGGCTATAAAAAAAGTCGCTTTTGAGCGACTGTCTTTTTCACCGCTCTAATCATTCAGGACTGCGATCCTGACTTTCTGTTGAAAGTGGGGGGTATCTTAATCCGAAGTGAGAGCGGTGTCAATAAAAAAGCCTAGATTTGTTTTCTAGGCTGACAATTTAAAGGGAAGTATTATCTTCAGGGAGTGATTTAGGCTTTTTACTCCACGTTGAATGCATCCATTCAAACTTTTTATTTTGCCCGAAACCCGCCCAACCTTGGGAATCAGAGGCGTTGATTACAAGGATAGTACCTCTATTGACTAAATCTTTTACTTCATCTCGTATACTTTCAGTTGTTACATCATCTTTAGATGTAGATAATAACCAAACATTACTAATCCAATGCCAATAAGCATACTTACCTTTGAAGTAGTTTGTGATTTTATCTCTTTCTGCAACAGAAAAATTATCGTCAACGAAAAGTACAAATTTCTTTTTAGTCATTCTCGCCATCCTTAACCACGCTTTCAGTGTCAATAATTCTAGCTTGGCTTTGATTTATTAACCCACTTGTATTATCACCAATTTGCCCTTGCTGTAATTCCATTTTTTTAATGGAAAAACGTTCGGATTGTAGGCGGTCTGGGTCGTTTTTCATAAAGAAATCGTAACATCTAATTGCGTATACAAGTAAACAAAAGATAAAAAACAAACCACAGTAAACGATATTAATTTGCTGTGTTGCCCAGTATAGTGTTCCTATTCCTGAAAAGACAACTGCTATCAACCATAATATGGGAGACATTGCGGTTGATTTTGCATTTACCCCCTCCACTCGTCCCATTTTTCCAAAAATGTGAGGCATAAATATTCCTTTTATTATTCAAAAGATGTAAAAAAAGCCTCTAAAAGAGGCTGTTTAAAGAGGCTGTTTAAATTGGCGGTATGATAATCCGATGTGAGTGGTGTTGTCAAACGGTTTTTTAACGAGAACCGCAAAACTCGCCTTGTTGTCTCTCACAACACTAAGGAATATAATTTAATCTCTCACAACACAAACTAAGGATAAAACCAATGAGAAAACCAAAAGCTGATACTCTCGCATTAATGCTTACTAGAGATATTCTAAGAACGCCAATGCAGACGCAATATACTCAAATGGCGGCGATTAGCGAAAAAAACGCTAAAGAACTCGGCTTGTTCATCAAAACGTTATCAGCAGAGCTGAAAAGTTTGGATGATGATATTGAATTTATTCACCTTTTGAATATGTATCGTTCTGAATCAAAATAAAGGCTCTACATAATGATTCAGCCAATTCAAGCGGCGTTAAACTTGTATTTTTAGCCGCACTTTCCAAAACAGCCTGTTTGATTAGATTTTTATCTTTATCAGATAGGCTGTTTTCTTTTTTTTCTTCCATTTTTAACCTCGTTTGTTTTATTGTTGCCATTTCAAAACACACTCCATCTATCATTCGCAACGGTTTCACATGCCGTTGTCTCTCTGTACTAGCAAATGTGTTTTGAAATATCCACATTGGGGAATATTCGCCTGCTTGAGCTCCACTTTCGGCAACTGCACCGTTTTTCACTGGCTTTGCATGGGCAGACTTTAAACCACAGTGTTATTAAGTAGGTTAGGGCTTTTAATCTAACGACCGCTTAATACCGTTATGCACTGTGATTCTGTAAGATAAATTGTTAAAGAGCGTTGCCTTTCGGCTTGGTTGTAAAACCTTTATTCAAGCCCTCACTACAAGGGCTTAGTAAAGATTCTTATTGTTTTGTTAATTGTTCTGCTTTCACCGGGAACCAGTAACTATCGCTGTTCAAGTAAACAAATCGTCCGCCTGAAATATCTTCTTCCTTTTCAAACCCAATAACTTCAAATGGCCCAAATTTGATTCCAAAGTCGTTTTTATAAATAACTCGGTCGCCGACCTTTAAACTGCACTCAATTGGTGATGTTGAGTTAATCTGTTTTTTAAAATCTTGAAGAGTTATCATTTAAGCTCCTTGTTTTTTTGTGTATCTCGTTTTGATGGGGTTACTCTACTTAAAGTAGATTTAATTGCAACTAAAAAATTGCATTAAAGTAGATATTTTCTCTATCTAAAGTAGTAAATATTTGATTTTTAATTGAATTTATTTTTGACTATTTGATGAATTTGCGATCTAGATCACAAAAAAAGAGAGTGGATTAGTACGGATTTTAAAAAGTACGGTAGGAATTGCAGGCAAAAGAAAACCGCCTGGGGGCGGTTTGGTGATTAGTTAATGTAGCAATAAGACTGTGGAGGTGCGCCAGATGGCAGCACATCTGAAATTACTAACGGCTCATCGTATAACTTGAATGAATCAATTTCAAATGCGTGTGCTAAAGCTCTTGAGGAGAAATATTGATCAAAGAAATTTTTAGTGATGCCGGAAAACTCCTTTGTTTTTTCCCAAAGAGATTCCGGAGTGTGAGATAAAGTATCTTTCACTTTAAATTCACCAACCACTTTCCCTACCGGCATTGTGGAATACACAACAACTGTTGTTATCCCTTCCCGTTTTGGTAGGGATTTTCTGAATTCAAACTTTTTTTCACCTGAAATGATTTTTTCTACAAATTCAGGTTTAATCGATAATAAAACTTTCATTAGCCTTTGATAAAAATAGAATTTCACTGAAATTATCATCCGAAATTGGATGGAGCACTATTCTATTTTGATCTCTGATAATACCATTGTCAAGCAACTCCTTCCGAGTAACTCGTTTAGGTAGGGCAATATTGTAAGTGAATCTAATGACGTATGGGTAGCGTTTTTCCTTATAGAATTTAGAAAGCTCCGTATTGGTAAATACACTGAATCGACTACAATATTTAAGATAAGATTCCTCTGTCGGGAATTTTGAGATATGGCGAACTTCCTCTACAACACAAATGGAAGATACAACTGAGCGATAATATGCGTGACCTTGTCTATCACTAGTTCTGTATATTATAAGAATATCACCATGTTTTAATTTGCAAGCATCATCTGCGGCTGATATATAGATTTTATGTATGCTATTTGAGTGGGAAACATCTTGAACGATATCTTGATATTCATTACATAAAATAGAGTCAGGGAATAGACGAGTGTGATACTCAGGATGAATTGCTAGAAGGTATTTATTGGCATTGGGATCAACGTAAGGGTAGTCTAGAATAATATCACCAACAACGTGCCGCATATCTCGCATATAAACACACTCTGTTCCATTCATAGTCTGCTTAGTGCCGGCATGATAAAAACCATATTCTTGAAATAATTTAATGAGATAATCGTATTTTTCAAATATAGTTAGATAAATAAGTTCAAAGTCATTAACGATTGCTATATCAAGAATTTTCTTTATAAATCTCTGTCCCCGAAGTGTTCCTTGTGGATTAAATTTGAATGTGCCGACTTTTAAAATACGTCGATTATATATTGGCTGCTCTATATCTGGTATTTCATTTTCTTCTTTAAGATATAAAAAACCGTCAATACTATGCTGGTTGTAAAGCACATAAGCACATTCCTTTTCGTCAGCTTTTCGCATGAACCAATTGGAAAATTCCTTATAATCAGTTTTTAAACTATCAAAGAATGGATCGTTTAAATCGACATCAGAGAAACGTTCAATTTTTAAGTTATCCATATTTTTTCCTTAGGTATTGGTTAGTTATTACAGATTAACAATATTCAGTGTTAGTTTCTATAGTAAAACTGAATACCAAAAGACTTTTCCAATGACTGATATATCTTGCATGTCTGCTATCTCATCCGGGTGTTCTTCGCTGTTGTAACTGCGTATTTTCACTTGCTCATTTGGCATGTTGTAGAGTAGCTTTATGCGCAACAAGCCACCGTGATTGATAGCGTAAACCTTACCGTCTCGGATTGTCTTATTACCCAAATCAATTCCTACCGTTGTTCCATCTGGAATAACCGGCTCCATTGAATTTCCATCAGCAATCACACATACCGCATTTTCGTACTGTACGCCTTGTTTACGTAGTGTTGATTTGGAAAAACGCAATTTGAAGTTGTTATAGTCTGCTATGTCATCAGCAAAGCCGTTACCGGCAGCAAGGCGAATATCTTGATAAAACGGAACGGCGTATTCATCGCTATTTAGTGGAG
>NZ_QQJW01000012.1:0-61000 GCF_003493685.1 Haemophilus haemolyticus | reverse complement strand
GCCATGATCAAACTCTTCAATTCAAGTTCAATCGCTCAATAAACTGCTTAGCTATAAATAAAACACTACTTAAAAAAGTAATGATGAATTTTCAGTTAAGCACCTATTAAGACTTCAAAATTAAAAAATATTTTTAAAACAAGTCAATCAACAAGTGCCCACACAGATTGTCTGATACATTGTTAAAGAGCAAAAAACAACGACGCACGTGGAAACTTAAAAAACTTCACAACAGTGCGTCGTTGTGTGCGGTGCATTATAGGGATTTTCAAATCCCTTGCAAGTACTTTTTTGTAAAAATATTTAAAAAAATGATCTTTTGATGGAAATATAAACATTTCATTAAAAAGTGCGGTCAAAAATACAATAATTTTCCAATTATTATTTTTTCCAATAGCTTGGAATAAACAGCACGATTAATGAAAACATTTCTAAACGTCCACAGATCATAGCAAAACTAAAGACTAATTTAGCACTTTCTGGAACATCAATAAAACTTTCGTGAATAAAACCAAGTCCCGGTCCTGCATTCGTTAATGTGGCGAATACGGCTCCCATCGCATCAAAAGCATTCATTCCACAAAGAATAACAGCAAAAACACACCCCCAATAAACCAATATAAAAATAATGAAAAATGCCCAAATACTTTCTATCATTCTTGGTGCTAGACGATTTTTACCTATTCGAATTGGTTGTACTAAATTTGGATGAATTAAACTATGCAGTTCTCGATCGATTTGTTTCCACAATATAAGTGTTCGTATCGCTTTTAATCCCCCAGTTGTTGAACCACCACAACCACCAATTACCGCAGAAATCACCAGTAAAAGCCCAATAAAAGGCGGAAGATTATCAATATCAAAAATCGTATAACCAGCAGTCATTGACATTGATGTTAATTGTAATGCACCTTTTGTTACTGCCTCGTTCATATCTGAAACTAAACCATAACCATATAAAGATAGAGATACAATACCAATAAAAATAATTTGCATCGTTAGAAAAAAACGAAATTCGGGATCTTTCCAATAATTTCGCCAAATATTTCTTTTACCTAGTGCAAGAAAAGCGGAAATATGTAAACTAAAATTAACACCACCAATCAGCATAAAAATTGTTGTAACCCAATAAATGGAAGCTTGATTAAAATAGCCGATACTTGCATCGTGCGTTGAAAATCCGCCATTTGAAATTGTCGAAAAACTATGCCCAATGGCATCAAAAAGATTCATTCCTGATAGCCAATATGCAATGGCACAAAGAATAGTTAATGAAGCATAAATAATCCATAGCGCTTTCGCCACTTCTGAAATTTTAGGCAAAGATTTTTGATCTTTAAGAGGACCTGAAGATTCTGCTCGATATAATTGTGTCCCACCAATTCCCAACAGCGGAATTATCGCCACAGCCAATACGATAATCCCCATACCACCTAACCATTGTAAAAACTGACGATAAAACAAAATAGATTTAGGTAAATTATCCAGCCCCGTCATTACCGTTGCACCTGTAGTAGTTAAGCCAGAAAATGCTTCAAATACAGCTGAAGCAATAGTTAAATGTGGTGAATCGAACAATAAAAGAGGCAATGTTGCCAAGCTTCCTAAAACTAACCAAAAAGCCACAACAATCAAAAAACCATCACGGGATCGTAATTCTTGTTTATGATGATGGCATGGCCACCAAAGCAATGTGCCCGCTGTCAAGCTCAACATAAAAGCCTGCATAAATGCCTTGCCGCCACCATCGCCATAAATCAGTGCGACGAATGCTGGAATCAGCATCGTGCCAGAAAAACACATCACAAGAATACCAATAATTCGGATAATCGATAAAATATGCACTATTATTCGCCTGTCTCTAAAAGTTGGATGACTAATCTGCCCGCAGATTTTTCCGTTAATTCTGAAGAAAAAACATCGACTGTTTTTTCACTAATGCCTAAAATCAAATGAATATTTACCTGAAAATCTTGAGATAAAATCTCAACCTGATATTTTTCACAAAGTTGTAGCACCAAACTTAGCTGACCATAGTCACAATCTAATTTGAAAGGGGTTCGTTCAACTTTAATTTCGCTTTCAATCAGCTTTAACGCTTGTTGAACGCCATTACCGTAAGCACGAACTAATCCGCCCGTTCCAAGCAAAATACCGCCATAATAGCGAACCACCACCGCACTGATTTCACCTAATTGACTACCTTGCAATGCGCTCAACATTGGCTTTCCTGCCGTTCCAGCAGGTTCGCCATCATCAGAAAAACCAAGTTGTAGAGAATCCGTTGGTTTGCCTGCTACGGCAGCCCAGCAATGATGTCGAGCATTTGGGTGTTCTTGTTTAATCTTTGCCCAAAAAGCTCTTGCATCTTCTAAACCTTCGATGTGCTGTAAATAAGTGATAAAACGGCTTTTCTTAATTTCTTCTTCAAAAACAACCGCACTTTTAGGAACGAGGTATTCCGCCATTTATTTTTTCAAGGTAATTTCAGTAGCACTAGTCTATCACTGATGAGTGGGATTTGTCGAAATTTTGCCGTAAGTGCGGTATGATATGGCTCTGTTTTTCAAAAGAAAAAAGAATATGTCTGAAATTTCCGTCACACAAACCCTCGATACTTTAGGATTACGTTGTCCAGAACCGGTGATGCTTGTTCGTAAAAATATTCGTCATCTTAACGATGGAGAAATACTTTTGATTATTGCTGACGATCCTGCAACAACAAGAGATATTCCAAGTTTCTGTCAATTTATGGATCACACGTTACTGCAAAGAGAAGTGGAAAAACCACCGTTCAAATATTGGGTGAAAAAAGGAAAATAAAAAATCGGCCTCATTAAAGTGCGGCCGATTTTTTTGTAATTTTTAAAGATTGCGTAAGGCTTCAATACGCTTTTCAAGTGGCGGATGACTCATAAAAAGTTCACTTCGTTTTCCATTAATCATAAAGGCATTTAAAGAACCTTCAAAATTTTGTGGTTCATGAAGTTGTTGCAAACGTTGCAATGCCATGATCATTTTTTCTTTACCCACTAAACTTGCGGAACCTACATCTGCACGGAATTCGCGGTAGCGCGAGAACCACATTGCGATAATACTCGCAAGTACACCAAAGAGCGTTTCCAATACCATCGAAACCAAGAAATAAATGCCTGAACTACGCGTTTCTTCTACATTATTGTTACGCGAACTTGCCACCGCTGTTGCGATAACACGAGACAAAAAAATCACGAAAGTATTCAATACACCTTGCAATAATGCCATCGTCACCATATCACCATTGGAAATATGGGAAATTTCGTGCGCTAAAACAGCTTCAGCTTCAGCCTCTGTCATGTTGTTTAATAATCCCGTACTCACTGCTACCAAAGAATTGCTTTTCGTTGCACCTGTAGCAAAAGCATTCACATCGGGTGAATGATAAATCGCCACGTCTGGCATGGGAATACCCGCTTTCTGCGCTTGGCAACTAACGGTATCAATTAACCAACGTTCAGTTTGATTACGAGGTTGAGTAATCACCTCTCCATCTACAGAACGCAATGCCATCGTTTTAGACAGGAATAATGAAATTAATGAACCAGCAAAACCAAATAGCAACGCCATAATTAAAATGCCACCAGTGCTATTTCCTGCAATACCAGTCACACTTAAAATAATACCTAATACCAGCATTACAGCCATATTGGTTGCCAAGAAAAGAAGAATACGCATCATAATGTGTTCTCTCAAAATTAGGGTTAAGTATTTCCTTAGTGGGGAAAATTCACAAAAATTCAAGGTGTAATGTAAAATTTTTGTTATCAGTATACAAACAAAAAGTGCGGTCAAAAACATGCGAGTTTATGACCGCACTTTTAAGCAGAAATTACCAAACAGAAAATTATTTTCTTACAGCAATCGCTTCAATTTCTAATCCCACATCTTTTGGTAAACGCGCTACTTCTACGCAAGAACGAGCAGGGAAGTTAGGATGATTATTTTCTTTAAAGAAACGTTCATATTCTGCATTAACTGCTGCAAAATCATTAAGATCTTTCACAAAAACTGTCGTTTTTACAATATCTGCGGCAGTTAAACCCGCTTTCTCGATAATCGCTTTCACGTTTTCTAAAGATTGTCGCGCTTGCGCAACGATGTCAGCTGGCACTTCGCCTGTTGCAGGATTCACGGGAATTTGTCCTGAGGTTAAAACTAAATTGCCAAGATCAACCGCTTGAACATAAGGGCCGATAGCTGCAGGTGCTTTTTCAGTATGAATAATTTGAGTCATCATTTTCTCCTTGGTTGATAAAAAGTGCGGTTATTTTTCACCGCACTTTTTTGTTTATTAATCAATTTCTTTTAGCACGTCATCAGAAAGCGATTCTTTATTTTCTGTTGATTTGCCATCACTTACTTTAAATTGTAAATTTTGGTAATACGCTTCTCTAAAGGTTACATATGGATCTTGTGCTTGGCGTAACAACTCAGCGTTATCAATATTTTTCGCACGAGCATCCACTGCTTGCACACCATATTTCACTAACGACCACGGGCCGCCAACCCATTCCCAGAATGGATACATATAAGCAGCATCAACCACAGCACCGGTTAATTGACGTGGCGTTGTTGCATTATAAATCGGTAGCACAATATAAGTGCCTGCATCTACGCCGTAACTACCTAAAGTTTCCCCAAATCCACGTTGGTTATCTACGCGTAGCTCTTTGCTTACGCTCGCAAAATCAATAAAACCGCCTAGACCAAATACGGTGTTAATCCAAAAGCGATTAAAGTGAACAAATGCTTTTTTCGGTTCACCTTCAATTAAGCGGTTCACAAAGCTTACCGGCTCATCAAGATTATTGGCAATGCCAGCAAGACCAGAAGAAATCGGCTTAGGCACATAGTTATTCCAACCTTTTGCAGCGGGTTCTAACACATAACGATCCATAACATTATAGTTAAATTTCCACATGGTTCGATTGAACCCTTCAAGGGCATCGTTACGCTCACTTGCTTGTTTCGTGTCGTTGTTATTTGCACAATCTGTCAGCACAATTACGCCGAAAAGTGCGGTCAGAATCGTCTTTATTTTCATTTTGAATCCTTATATAAATATGGGCTTATTCTACCTAATTTGCCAAGTAACAACAAAATAAATCTTACCCATAAAACATATAAAAAGTGCGGTAAAAACACGTTATTTTTACCGCACTTTCTCATTTCTAACATAAAACTAATTTCGTTTTCTGACCTTTCAGATAATTGACAATTCCCTCGGGAACATCATCCGTAAACAAATATTCCACATCACTTAATTCGCCCAATCGAACAATTGCTTGGCGCGTAAATTTAGAGTGATCGGTCACTAATAAGGTCTGACGTGAACTTTCAATAATCGCTCGTTTTACTTGTACTTCATGGTAATCATAATCCAATAATGAACCATCAGCATCGATCGCACTAATCCCTAAAATCCCGAAATCTAGGCGAAATTGAGAAATAAAATTCACCGTAGCTTCGCCGATAATTCCACCATCCATTCGTAATGATCCGCCCGCCATGACAATATCAAAACTTTCATTTTGGCGTAAAAGATGAGCGGCATTCAAATTGTTCGTCACAATTCGGAGTTTTTCGTGGCCAAGCAATGCATTGGCGACAGCCTCAGGCGTGGTACCAATATCAATAAACAAAGATGCACCGTTAGGAATCAACTTCGCGACTTCCTGTGCAATATTATTTTTTTGTAATGAAAAGAATTGCTTACGATCCACGTAATCAGAATTTTCAGCAGAAGATGGCGATGCCGCACCACCGTGATGACGACGGATTAAATCTAACTCCGCCAAAATATTCAAATCACGGCGAATTGTTTGAGGGCTAACATCTAAGGCAGCAACCAGTTCTTCCGTGCTTAAATAGCCGGATTGTTCCACCAGTTTAATAATTTGTTGATGCCGTAACGATTGTTTCATAGCGAATCCTTTATCCAAATTAAACGGACTTACTCTAGCGAATTTTTGCGCAATTTGCTATCAATAAATCCCCAAAGAAGACCGACAATCAAGCCTGAAATATGTGCTGTATTTCCCATTTCAACACCAAATAAGGGGCTAATAAAACCTAATGCGATCCCCACCAATAACATGGTGAAAAAACCTTCTGGCAGATCAAATAAATGATGATTCAATTTATCGCATATAAATACATAACCCAACACAGCATATACAACACCAGAAAGCCCAAAGAAAGCGGGGCCAGACACATAATTTTGCACATACCCTGTTATAGCAGATGCTACAACATACAACATCAATAATTTGACCGAACCAAAAGTGCGCTCAATCATGCCACCAAAAATAAAAAACCAAGACAGATTAAACAAAATATGCAAATTAGATAAATGTACCAATGTATGTGAGATATAACGCCACACTTCACTATCTTGCTCTTCGTAAGCGGGGTAATGCATCAAATACATAATATCGTCTTCAAAACCCAGCTGTTGAGCAAGATAAATAAGCGCGCAAAGTGCGGTGAGAATTAAGGTGATTTTTCCTTGTTGAGCTAAAAAGTTTTTCATTCGTGATCTCGTGCTTCTGCGCAAATTTAAAAATCGGACTTCGCATTAAAAGTCATTGTTTCCCCTGTAATGGGGTGGGTAATCGTCAATTCTTCTGCGTGCAAGCATAATCTTGGCGACATAGCTTTAGCCTGAGGATGAGAGTAAAATTTATCGCCTAGAATTGGATGCCCCAATGCTAACATGTGTAAGCGTAATTGATGAGATCGGCCTGTCACGGGCGTCAGTTTCACGCGAGTACTGTTATTGGGCAAACGTGCTAAAACTTCGAATTTTGTGACCGCTCTTTTTCCTAAAACGAAATCCAAACGTTGGCGAGGTCGATGTTCCCAATCACAAATCATCGGCAAATTTACCTCGCCATAATCTTTCTCCAAATGCCCCCAAACAATCGCTTGATAATGTTTTTTCGGTTCACGTTCGCGAAATTGACGTTTTAATTCACGATCTGCCGCCTTACTTAAAGCAAACACAATAATACCGCTCGTTGCCATATCCAAACGATGAGCCGGTTCACAAAAACCGAATTTTTCTTTCACTCGAGCCATTGCGCTATCGTAATATTGTGGTTGATTGCCCGGTACGGAAAGCAAACCGCTCGGTTTGTTCACCACGCACAAATGATTATCTTGATAAATAATATCTAAATAAGGTTCAAGAGGCGGATTATATTCAATCAATGCCATTTTTATTCCTTGTTCGTCACAATGATACGCAAGCAATCCAAACGCCAATTTGCTTTAGAAAGCTCATCCAGTGATTGTGTTCGTTGTTGTTCCAAAATATCAATTTCGCTTTGGCGAATATTTTGATTTACCGCTCGCAAAGCCTGCAAACGATTAATTTCTGCGCTTAATTGTTGATCTGCCTGATTTTTAGCTTCGGTAATAATCGGTTCAGCTAAAGATTTTACGAGTTGATCGCCTCGTGTAATCAAGGCTTCAATATTACTCCGTGCCATTTTCACCATTTGATTAGCAATATTTTTACCAAGCGGTTTCAATTTGCTATGCAATGTTTCAAAGGCAACCTGCTCACCAATGTTATTTCCTTTGTTATCAAGCAACAGGCGAATAGGCGTTGGCGGCAAGAAACGATTGAGCTGTAACCCTTTTGGCGATTGACTTTCCACTATATAAATCAATTCAATTAATAAGGTTCCAGCGGGCAGTTGTTTATTCACAAGCAATGCCATTGTGGCTTTGCCAATATCACCAGAAGCAACAAGATCAATACCTTGACGAATCATTGGATGATCCCAAGTCAAGAATTCCATTTCTTCGCGAGCAAGGGCAAGTTCTCGATCAAAGGTAACCGTCACACCTTCTTCTTTTAAACCAGGGAAATCTGGCACAAGCATTGTCCCTGTTGGGCTAATCACAATACTATTTGCGCCAAGATCTTCTTGCTCTACGCCAATAATATCAAATAATTTTAAAGCAAAATTCACAAGCTCAGGCGAATTATCTTCATCCGCAATTTGATCCGCTAACGCCTGTGCTTGCTCACCGCCATGGGAATTTAGCTCTAATAAACGATCACGACCTTTTTCTAACTCAATCTTGAGTTTTTCCCGAGCGGTTTTAGTTTGTTTTAATAATTCAGAAAATTCATTCTCTGAAAGTGCGGTAGAATTTGACCGCACTTTTTCTAACTCATCAGAAAACTGGGCAAATAATGCCATTCCCATTGGACAAGTTTGTTCAAAAGCATTCAGCCCGTCATTGTACCAATGCGCTAAACGACTTTGAGGCGAATCTTTCGCACAAGGCACATAAATTTGTACATCACGTTTTTGTCCAATACGATCTAATCGACCAATACATTGTTCCAATAAATCAGGATTTGTCGGTAAATCAAATAACACTAAATTTGCTGCGAATTGGAAGTTACGCCCTTCCGAGCCAATACTCGAGCTCAGTAAAACCTGTGCACCGTTTTCTAAATCCGCAAAATAAGCGGCGGCTCTATCTCGTTCAATAATCGACATTTTTTCGTGAAACACTGCGACGCGAATCGCCTCACGTTCACGCAAAATTTGTTCTAACTGAATCGCCGTTGCCGCTGTCTGACAAATCACAAAAATTTTTTTATCGCGATGGAGTTTGAGGAAATCAATCAGCCAATCAATTTTATCATTCTCTTCCGAGAGTGTAATTTGGTGGTAAACACGGTGTGGAAAACCTTTCACGCCTTGACGTGTATTGCGAAATAACATTCGACCCGTGCCGTGACGATCAATTAAGGCTTGAATCAATTCCTGACGGGCACGATGCTGTTCTTCATCATTATTTGATGCAATCGCTTTAAAAAGTGGCTCGACATCTTGTTCAAGCAACAAATCAGAAATATGATTTTTTTCTACCGCACTTAATGTCTTATTTGCCAGCAAAGATTCAACAGCATTAACCACAGGTTGGTAGCGTTCCTGCTCTTTCACAAAGGTTTGATAATCAAAGAAACGTTCTGGATCCAGTAAGCGCAAACGAGCAAAATGACTTTCTTGCCCAAGTTGTTCTGGGGTTGCAGTAAGTAACAAGACGGATGGAATGATACGAACAAGCTGTTCAACTAATAAATAAGCCGCACTTGGCGAGTTTTCGGACCACACGAGGTGATGTGCCTCATCCACAATTAAACAGTCAAATTGAGCATTGAGCGCCTGCTCTACTCTGTTTGGATGCGTTTCTAACCAGTTCAGCGAGCAGATAATTAAACTTTCAGTTGTAAACGGATTAACGGCATCAAGATCAAAATCGTTGCAACGTTCTTCATCAAAAAGTGCAAAATGCAAATTAAAACGACGAAGCATTTCTACCAGCCATTGATGTTGCAAGGTTTCTGGCACGATAATAAGAACACGTTGCACTTTCTCAGCAAAAAGTTGATTTTGCAAAATCATTCCTGCTTCAATGGTTTTCCCTAAACCAACCTCATCCGCCAATAACACGCGAGGATTAACTCGATTACCAACCTCTGTTGCAATATGAAGCTGATGGGGAATTAAACTTGCACGCGTTCCGTGTAAACCACGCAATGGCGATTTAAATTGTGCTTGCTGATGACAAAGCGTGCGATAACGCAATGCAAAATGAGTGCTGCGATCAATTTGCGCTGAAAAGAGGCGATCTTTTGCTTGGCTAAAAGAAATAATCGGTGAAATATCACGTTCTTGCACAATAACATCTTCATCTTGTGGATTTTTAACTAAATAAAACAACAAACCGTTCATATTTTGAACGTCTAAAATCTCGCCTTGCCAGCCAGCTTGATGGGATAATGTTTCGCCTTTGCTAAATACAATTCGACTTAAAGGCGCTTGTGCAGCGGCATATATACGCGTTTCATCCGCCGCAGGGAAATAAATCGTGACGGTTCGTTGATCTAATGCGGTAATGATACCTAATCCTAAAGCGTTTTCACTTTCACTTAACCAACGCTGACCAATAGCAAAGGGCATAATTATTCTCTTTCTGATTTACATTGATAAAACTTGGGGGCGTATTGTAGCTTGCTTAAATAGCAAAAGAAATTAATAAAAGAGAATAAAAAATAGATTGAAGAGATAAATGGCACGCCCTAAAGGATTCGAACCTTTGACCCACGCCTTAGAAGGGCGTTGCTCTATCCAGCTGAGCTAAGGGCGCATTCAAAGGATTTCTTTTGTACGGAATTTCAAGACAATATAAAAGAAGTGGTCGGCGAGATAGGATTTGAACCTACGACCCACTGGTCCCAAACCAGTTGCGCTACCAAGCTGCGCTACTCGCCGACGAGTGCGGTCAATTATAGGTTTGTTTTTATCTCAGTCAATTAATTTTTTGATTTTTTAATTTAATTGTTCAAAATTATTCCAGTTTAGGAAAAACGTCCCCTTTTTCGTTGTAAAAAAATCATTGTCCGCTAAAATAGCAAACGCTTTCTTTCCCATCATTCAAAAGGACAGCTCAATGACCGCACAAATCATCTCTGGTACCGCACTTTCAAAAAAGATTAAAGCCGATGTGGCAAATAAAATCACCCATTACATTAAGCAAGGAAAACGCGCGCCTGGACTTGCAGTCATTCTCGTGGGTGCAGATCCCGCTTCGCAAGTCTATGTCGGTAATAAACGTAAAAGTTGTGAAGAAATTGGTATTCTCTCTAAATCTTATGATCTGCCAGATACAACCACGCAAGAGGAATTGTTAGCAGTTATTGACCAGCTTAATGCAGATAAAAATATTGATGGTATTTTGGTACAGCTACCGTTACCCAAACAAATTAATACAGAAGCAATAATTGAAAGAATTGACCCGCAAAAAGATGTGGATGGTTTCCATCCTTACAATGTTGGGCTTTTATGCCAACGCATTCCGACTTTGCGTGCTTGCACCCCTTATGGCGTAATGAAGCTATTAGAAACAACAGGGATTGACCTACATGGCAAACACGCAGTAATTGTAGGCGCATCCAATATTGTCGGACGCCCAATGTCTTTAGAATTATTATTAGCAGGGGCAACGGTCACAGTAACTCATCGATTCACTAAAGATTTAGAAAGCCATATTCGCCAAGCAGATATACTTGTCGTCGCGGTAGGTAAGCCGAATTTGATCCCCGGAGATTGGATCAAAGAAAGTGCGGTAGTCATTGATGTCGGAATTAACCGCCTAGATGGAAAATTAGTAGGCGATGTAGAGTTTGACAAAGCAGCCGAAAAAGCAGCCTATATTACCCCCGTTCCTGGCGGTGTTGGACCGATGACCGTTGCTATGTTAATGAGCAATACGCTTTACGCTTATGAACACAACAAATAGCTTTGTATAAAAGAATCTTATCACAAGAAAAATGGGTTAAAGCCTTATTTGCTTTAACCCATTTATTTTAATCACTAAAGAATTCTGTAAATAATCAAATCTAAATTAGTTCAACCAGAACATATAACCGACAGTCGCAATCACAACGATACACACTAAATTCAATACGAAACCAGCTTTTACCATTTCACTTTGTTTCACTTGACCAGAACCGAATACAATAGCATTTGGTGGCGTTGCAACCGGTAACATGAAGGCACAAGATGCACCAAGACCAATAATTAATGCTAAACCAATTTCTGGCATACCCAATGATTGGGCAATAGAAATAAAGATTGGAACGAGCAGTGCCGCACTTGCTGTGTTAGAAGTAAATTCAGTTAAGAAAATAATGAACACCGCAACTAACAAGCCAATAAGATAGAAATGTTGTCCTTCAATCATAAAGACAATGCTATCAGCTAAAATTTTACTTGCTCCGGAATCCTTCAATACCGCACTTAATGTTAATCCACCACCGAAAAGCATTAATACGCCCCAATCGGTACTTTCTTGAATTTGTTTCCAGCTTGCAATGCCCGTAGAACAAATCACAATAGCCGCTAATAAAGCGACAACACTATCGAAGCTCGCAATATTTTTCTGCAAACCAAGTAAGCCTGAAATCAGCGGATTAATTTGCCCACTAAATACCCAAGTTAAAGCAATTACAACAAAAATAACAAGTGTTAATACACGCACTGAATTCATTTCAATGTTTTCAAAAGATTGCTCAAAATTAAGATGGAGTTTTGGTTTGAAAATAATATAAAGCGTACCAATCATAATTGGTAACAAAATAATCATAATAGGTAAACCATACCATAACCAATCTGCAAAAGTTAAATGTAGGTTACTTGCCACGATGGCATTCGGCGGACTACCTACAAGGGTTCCCATACCACCAATTGATGCACTATAAGCAATCCCTAACAACACAAACACATAAGTATTATGTTCTTTCTCACGATCAAGTTGGCTTAAAATCCCCATTGCGAGTGGTAACATCATAGCTGCAGTTGCCGTGTTACTCATCCACATAGAAAGGAAGGCTGTAATCAAAAAGAGATAAATAATGGCAATAAATAAATTACCGCGCGCTAACGCCATAATCTTATTAGCAATCATTTTATCAAGTTTTTGAATATGTAAGGCTGTAGCCAAAGAAAAGCCACCAAAAAATAAAAAGATTGTAGGATCAGCAAAAGCCACTAAAGCTTGCTTAGTACTCACTAAATCTAGCGCAATCGCCAATAATGGCACCAATAATGCGGTAACCGTAACATGCAATGCCTCAGTTAACCAAAGCACTGCGACAAAAGCCAATAAAGCTAAACCAGCATTTGCTTTTGGCTCATAAGGCAGCACTTTTAATAACACAAAAAACAGCACTATATCTAAAATAAAAATAATGCCATTTTTGTGGTTTTTGAAAGATTTCATCTCACTCATAAAGTTCCTCCGTTAGTGTTCTAACTCAAACAGCCTATAATGTTAAATGAATGTTAATAAGTTGCAACGCCCAATTTTCAGAAATGTGATCTAGTGCAATAAATTTCGATAAAAAAAGTGCGGTTATTTTTAACCGCACTTTTGCTCTTTCGTATTATTCGTCCGAATCTTCTAAATCTAGAGGCTCTTGCGAAAGTATAATTCCTGTCAGATCTGCGTAAATATAATCTTCTGGAAAAAAGGTGACACCACCAAAATTTACTGGAACATCACTCTCACCAGCGCTGCTTTCATCTGCACTGACTGGAATTGGTGCAAGAGCATGAATACCAATATCGAGGTTTTCTAATTGCTGAATTTGGCGTACTGCACCATATACAATAATGCCTTCCCAACCATTATCAACGGCAAGTTGAGCCAATTCTGCATCAATCAAACCACGGCGTACAGCACCGCCACCATCAACGACAAGCACTCGACCTTCGCCGTTTTCCTCTAATACTTCAGCAATTAACCCATTACTTTCAAAGCATTTTACCGTAGTGACTTTACCGTAAAAATGACTTACGCCACCAAAGCTTGAAAAAATTGGCTCCACTACATCCACTTGTTCTGCATAAAGATCGCAAAGTTCTGAAGTATCAATAAACATAACTTTCCCCTATCGATTGTTGAAATTTTGTTTGCTTTAGTATATGCCGATTTAGCCGATAAGCAAGCCTAAACTAAACAAGATATTGATTAATAACGAAATCATAGACATTTGAGCCAACATTGGACGCAATTCACTTGGCTGCTGACTGCGATAAACAAAGATCGCATGTTTAGCTAACAGCGGCATTGCCAATACAAATAAATAATTTGTCCAAGAAATGGCCGTTGTTAAAGCAAATACTAAATAACATAAGGCCGCCACACTTAATAAAATACAATGATAAACTCGCCCTTTATACGCACCTAAACGAACGGCTAGGGTATTTTTGCCAGCTTTCACATCCTGTTCAATATCGCGTAAATTATTGATATTTAATACCGCACTTGCCAATAAGCCAGAACCAATAGCAGGCAAAATAATGTGGCTATCAATACTGTGAGTTTGCAAATAATAAGTGCCGCCAACTCCAAGCAAACCAAAAAATACCAATACGGAAATATCGCCCAATCCCATATAGCCATAAGGTTTAGCCCCAACCGTATAAGTAATGGCAGCAACAATAGCTAAAATGCCAAGCGCAGCGAAAACGAATAAATCGGAGAGGCTTTCATAAGCGATTCCAATCAAGAAACTTCCTGAAAAAAAACTTGCCATCACCATTAGAATTAATCCCCATTTCAGTTCTTTTGCTGAAATGGCGCCTTTTTGAATGCCACGTAATGGCCCAATACGCTCTTCAGTATCTGAACCTTTTTGATGATCCCCATAATCATTGGCAAAATTAGAAAGCACCTGTAATAAAATTGTCGTGAGTAAACAAAGCGCCATTACAAGCCCATTAAAACCTTGTGGATTCGCCCAATAACCTAATGCCGAACCCGTGAAAATCGATGCCAACGCTAAGGGCAAAGTTTTCGGTCTAGCCGTCTCCCACCACATTTTCAATTTTTCATTTGTCATTTTTTTTGACCGCACTTTTGATTACAATAAGCCGCGTATTCTACACTAAGACACCCAATTTATGAATGATTTAACCTTATCGCCTATCGCCATTATCCACACGCCTTATAAAGAAAAATTCTCCGTACCACGCCAACCTAATTTAGTTGAAGACGGAGTAGGCATTGTAGAACTCTTACCACCGTATAATTCGCCTGAAGCCGTGAGAGGATTGGAACAATTCAGTCACCTTTGGTTAATTTTTCAGTTCGACCAAATCCAACAAGGAAAATGGCAACCCACCGTACGCCCTCCGCGGTTAGGCGGTAATCAACGAGTTGGCGTGTTTGCCTCACGCGCAACGCACCGCCCAAATCCTCTCGGTTTATCCAAAGTCGAATTACGTCAAGTAGAATGCATCAACGGTAACGTTTTTCTCCATTTAGGTGCGGTGGATTTAGTGGATGGCACGCCCATTTTCGATATCAAACCCTATATTGCCTATGCGGATAGTGAATCCAATGCGCAATCGAGCTTTGCCCAAGAAAAACCACCAGCAAAATTGACGGTTGAATTTACCGAGCAAGCCCAAAGTGCGGTAAAAAAACGAGAAGAAAAACGACCGCACTTAAGTCGTTTTATTCGCCAAGTGCTAGAACAAGATCCGCGCCCCGCCTACCAACAAGGTAAACCTAGTGATCGTATTTATGGAATGAGTTTGTACGAATTTAATGTGAAATGGCGAATTAAAGCGGGCACGGTGAATTGTGTAGAAGTGATTGAAATAGAAAAAGACAAATAGATGACATATATAAATAAGGCAGGGAATCCCTGCCTTAGTCGATTTAATGCCTTATTTTAAGAAAAACTGCCCTTTAGCTAATTTAATAACTGTCATTAGAACTAATAAGCCAATCATTAAATTTGAGAAAACAAAGGCAAAAATAGACACGCCTTGTAAAACATTGCCATGATAGAAAGCGATAGCACTGTTTGCCATAGACGCTAATCCGAATGAGAATCCCCATAAGCCAATGTTAAGTCCTTTTTCCACAATCCAAGGGAATAATCGCAATAAGAAAAATAATTGCAAGAATCCATATCCCCAAAGAATTTTAACTAAAGTATCCACTTCGCCATGATTGAGTGACAAATAAGCGGATGCGCCCACAAATGCTGGTGCAAGAATAATGCCCATTGTGGCTCTAAATGGTGGCTCAAGAGATGAAATTCGCAAATGTTGTAATAATACGGGCTCGAAAATAATCCATGCAACCATTCCTGCGCCGAAGAACAAATAACCTAAATCATAGTAACCGAGTAATGCCAATGAGCTTGCACTTGTGAAATTTGCTGCTACCGCAGGCAAATAAAACGGAGGACGAGTGGATTTTTGTTCAAATACACCACCTTGCCATAGTTCACTGATACGCAATGATGAGAAAAGTAACTGTCCTACAGTACCAATCCAAATCATCACTTCAGCTATTAAAGGATTCCAACGATAAATAATATCGCCCACCAACATGGTTGTAATAGGAATCAACGCAATAAAGGAAAAACGAACTGGGCAATGATACTCTGCACGAACTTCATCAAAGTAATAACGAAGTTTATACGCATACATTAAAATAAATAAAATCCAGACCGCACTTGCTACGATACCAAGAACATCACTTACCATTCGCGCAGCAGGAAATAAGTTTTCTAGATGAAACCAAGCCAAAGATAAAGCTGCTAAACCAAGAGGAATACCGAAATATCCCGTTGGAAGAGGAAAAGGTTTTGTTGTACTCATAATATTATCCTTATTTTGAAAAATTTGAGCGAAGTGTAGCACAGCCATCAACAACGGACTTTTCTAAAAATCTCAAATTTTTGTGAAATTTCTATAAAGAAACAAACTTATTGTTATGGAATAAAACGTCTACTAATTTTCATTCAAATAAAAAACCCGAACTTTCATTCGGGTTTTCTCATATAGGGAATTAATTATTCCGCATCATCTGCCATATTAAGCATTTCAGCTAAGTTTGCACTTGCATCATCTGCAGTCATGACAAACTCATCAGCAATAGCAGCTTCATCTTCTTCAGATAATTTCGCTACGACATCATCAACTAAACGATGTTTGTGACGATTTTGATGATACGCAAAACCTGTACCCGCAGGAATTAATCGACCTACGATTACGTTCTCTTTTAAGCCACGTAATTCATCACGTTTACCTGCCACTGCTGCTTCGGTAAGAACACGAGTAGTTTCTTGGAACGATGCGGCAGAGATGAAGGATTCAGTCGCAAGAGACGCTTTGGTGATACCCAATAATTCGCGCTCAAACTCAACTGGTGGTTTGCCTTCTGCTTCACGTTGACGGTTAACGATTTTCACGCGAGCGACTTCGACTTGTTCCCCTTCTAGGAATTCTGAGTCGTAAGCTTTAGTAATTACCGCTTTACGTAACATTTGACGAACGATAACTTCGATATGTTTATCGTTGATTTTTACCCCTTGTAAGCGGTAAACATCTTGTACTTCGTTCACAATGTATTCAGTTACTGCACGCACGCCACGTAAACGTAAAATGTCATGTGGTGTTTCAGCACCATCAGAAATTACGTCACCACGTTGTACCATTTCACCTTCAAATACGTTGAGCTGACGCCATTTTGGAATCATTTCTTCGTAAGTTTCGCCTTCCGCAGGAGTAATTAATAAACGGCGTTTACCTTTGGTTTCTTTACCGAAAGACACAATACCAGAAATTTCAGCCAAGATAGCTGGTTCTTTTGGTTTACGTGCTTCAAATAAATCCGCAACGCGCGGTAGACCACCGGTAATATCTTTAGTACCCACAGATTCTTGCGGAATACGTGCTAATGGTTCACCTACTTTCACTGCTGCGCCATCGTCTAAACTTACAATTGCTTTACCAGGTAAGAAGTACTGTGCAAGAACATCAGTTTCAGGTAAGAAAATGTCGTTACCATTTGCATCAACTAATTTAATGGTTGGACGTAAATCTTTACCAGCAGTAGCACGTTCACCCACATCTTGAACCACGATTGATGATAAACCTGTTAATTCATCAGTTTGACGCGTTACAGTTAAGCCATCAATAATATCAACGAATTTCACAAAACCAGATACTTCAGAGACGACTGGCATTGTATGTGGATCCCAATTTGCGATAGTTTCGCCAGCCGTTACATCTTGACCGTCACCTTTGCTTAACACCGCACCGTAAGGCACTTTATAGTGTTCTTTAGTGCGACCAAATGCATCGGTAATAGTTAATTCAGTATTACGAGAAGTTAATACTAATTTACCTTCATCATTAGTAACGAATTTCGCATTCATTAAGTGTAATGTACCAGTGTTTTTAACTTGTACACTAGATTCTTTAGCTGCCGCAGATGCCGCACCACCGATATGGAACGTACGCATGGTTAACTGTGTACCCGGCTCACCGATAGATTGAGCAGCAATAACACCCACAGCTTCACCTTGGTTAATTAAATGACCACGCGCAAGATCACGACCATAACATTTCGCACATACACCAAAATCAGTATCACAAGTTACAACAGAACGTACTTTTACGCTGTCTACAGAGTTTGCATCCAACACATCACAGAGTTTTTCATCTAATAACGTGTTACGAGGAATTAATACTTCTTCTGTACCCGGTTTTAAAATATCTTCTGCTGCTACACGACCTAACACTAATTCACGAAGTGGAACTTTTTCATCACCACCTTCGATTAATGGGGTCATGACTAAGCCTTCGTGCGTACCACAGTCATCTTCTACGATCACTAAGTCTTGTGCTACGTCAACTAAACGACGAGTTAAGTAACCTGAGTTCGCTGTTTTTAATGCGGTATCCGCCAAACCTTTACGCGCACCGTGGGTTGAAATAAAGTACTGTAATACGTTCAAACCTTCACGGAAGTTTGCTGTAATTGGGGTTTCAATGATCGAACCATCTGGACGAGCCATCAAACCACGCATACCTGCTAACTGACGAATCTGAGCTGCAGAACCACGCGCACCAGAATCAGCCATCATAAAGATACTGTTAAAGGATGCTTGTTTTTCAGGATTACCTTCGCGGTTGATGACTTCTTCTTGAGATAAGTTTTCCATCATCGCTTTCGCTACGCGCTCATTCGCTGCAGCCCAAATATCGATTACTTTATTATAGCGTTCGCCTGCAGTCACAAGACCTGATTGGAATTGTTCTTGGATCTCTGCCACTTCTTCTTCCGCTGCAGAAATAATTTCGTATTTCTTCGCTGGAATTTCCATATCATCAATACCAACTGATGAACCAGAACGTGCCGCATAAGCAAAACCGGTATACATAATTTGGTCAGCAAACATTACCGCTTCTTTTAAACCTAAACGACGATAAGCTTCGTTAATCAGTTTAGAAATTGCTTTTTTACCTAATGTTTGATTAAACAATGAATAAGGCATACCTTGTGGTGCAATCATCCATAAAATCGCACGACCTATAGTTGTATCAGTCAGCGTGGTTTTCGCATCAAATTCGCCAGCTTCATTCTTCACATATTCAGTAATACGTACTTTCACGCGAGAATGTAATTCTGCTTCGCCTGTACGATATGCTTTTTCAGCTTCGCGAGGATCTTGCAATAACATGCCTTCGCCTCTACCGTTCACTTTTTCGCGGGTCATATAGTAAAGACCTAATACCACGTCTTGTGATGGAACGATAATAGGATCACCGTTTGCTGGTGAAAGCACGTTGTTGGTTGACATCATCAACGCACGCGCTTCTAATTGAGCTTCAAGCGTTAATGGAACGTGTACCGCCATTTGGTCACCATCGAAGTCCGCGTTGAACGCCGCACAAACGAGTGGGTGTAATTGAATCGCTTTACCTTCGATTAAGATCGGTTCAAACGCTTGGATACCCAAACGGTGAAGTGTTGGAGCACGGTTCAATAGAATTGGGTGTTCACGAATAACTTCTGCAAGAATATCCCAAACGATCGCATCTTCACGCTCAACCATTTTCTTCGCTGCTTTGATTGTCGTTGCATAACCACGGCTTTCTAATTTAGCGTAGATAAACGGACGGAATAATTCCAAGGCCATTTTCTTCGGCAAACCACATTGGTGTAAGTGCAAGTATGGACCCACAGTGATTACAGAACGACCGGAATAATCAACACGTTTACCTAATAAGTTTTGACGGAAACGACCTTGTTTACCTTTGATCATATCCGCTAATGATTTTAACGGACGGCGGTTAGAACCCGTAATTGCACGACCACGACGACCATTATCTAATAATGCATCAACAGATTCTTGTAACATACGTTTTTCGTTGCGCACAATAATATCTGGCGCAATTAAATCTAATAAACGTTTTAAACGGTTGTTACGGTTGATCACACGACGATATAAATCGTTCAGATCTGAAGTCGCAAAACGACCGCCGTCTAACGGCACTAACGGACGTAAATCTGGTGGAAGAACTGGTAATACAGTCATCACCATCCACTCTGGTTTATTACCAGATTGAACAAATGCTTCTAATAATTTTAAGCGTTTAGTGATTTTTTTACGTTTAGTTTCAGAGTTAGTTTCTTGTAATTCTTCACGTAATTTTTCACATTCAGCTTCAAGATCCATACCTTTTAAAAGATCTTGAATCGCTTCAGCACCCATTTTCGCTTCAAATTCATCTTGCCAGCGATCTTCAGCATCAAGGTATTGTTCTTCAGTTAATAATTGACCGCGCTCTAAGTCCGTCATACCTGGTTCGGTCACGATGTACATTTCAAAATAAAGTACACGTTCGATATCACGCAATGGCATATCTAAAAGTAAACCGATACGAGATGGTAACGATTTTAAGAACCAAATATGCGCAACTGGCGATGCAAGTTCAATGTGGCCCATACGTTCACGACGAACTTTAGTTTGAGTGACTTCAACACCACATTTTTCACAAATTACACCACGGTGTTTTAAACGTTTATATTTACCACATAAACATTCGTAATCTTTTACAGGCCCGAAGATACGCGCACAGAAAAGACCATCACGTTCAGGTTTGAACGTACGGTAGTTAATGGTTTCAGGTTTCTTCACTTCACCAAATGACCAAGAACGGATCATATCTGGGGAAGCTAACCCAATTTTAATCACATCAAAATCTTCACTGGTTTTTGACTGTGCTTTTAAAAACTTAACTAAGTCTTTCACAAATGTTCTCCTGTCGGAGTTAAAGGTTTAAAGTGCGGTTAAAAATTTCGATGTTTTTCCACCGCACTTCGGCGATTTTTCTTTCGTAAAGCGAGTGAATCATAAATTCTTCACTCCCCTACTGATTACTCTTCGTCTAACTCGATATTTAAACCAAGTGAGCGGATTTCTTTCATAATTACGTTGAAAGATTCCGGTGTGCCTGGGTCCATGTGTTGGTTACCACTTACGATGTTTTTATACATCTTCGTACGACCATTCACATCATCCGATTTCACCGTTAACATTTCTTGTAAGGTGTAAGCTGCACCGTATGCTTCAAGTGCCCATACCTCCATCTCACCAAAACGTTGACCACCGAATTGAGCTTTACCACCCAATGGTTGTTGCGTAACAAGGCTATAAGAACCCGTTGAACGCGCATGCATTTTGTCATCAACTAAGTGGTTCAATTTGAGCATGTACATATAACCTACTGTTACTGGACGCTCGAATTTCTCACCTGTACGACCATCATATAAAGTGATTTGACCTGAAGTTGGTAATTCACCAAGTTTTAATAGCTCTTTAATTTCAGCTTCAGCTGCACCATCAAATACCGGTGTCGCAACTGGTAAACCTTTACGGAGATTTTCAGCTAAACGCAATACTTCTTCATCGGTGAAGGTACTTAAATCCACTTTTTGTGAGCCATTACCTAAATCATACGCTTTTTGGATATAACCACGTAATTTTTCCACTTCTTGTTTTTGTTTAAGCATTGTATTGATTTGATCACCAATACCTTTCGCTGCTAAACCTAAGTGAGTTTCAAGGATCTGACCGATGTTCATACGAGATGGTACGCCCAGTGGATTCAATACGATTTCAACTGGTTGGCCATTCTCATCGTATGGCATATCTTCAACTGGGTTAATTTTCGAGATAACGCCTTTGTTACCATGACGACCCGCCATTTTATCACCCGGCTGGATTTGACGTTTCACCGCGAGGTAAACTTTAACCACTTTTAACACGCCTGGTGCAAGATCATCACCTTTGATGATTTTCTTGCGTTTCACTTCAAGTTTATGTTCAAACTCTTTACGAAGTTCTTCGTATTGCTCTGCAAGCTGTTCCAATTGATTTTGTTTTTCTTCATCTGCAATGGTTTGTTCTAACCATTTAGTGCGATCTAATTTATCTAATTGCGCTGCATCAGCACCACTAGAAATAAGAAGATTACGAACACGAGCAAATAAGCCAGCTTCTAAAATCTCTAACTCTTCAGTTAAATCTTTTTTCGCTTCACGAAGCTGCATTTCTTCGATTTCTAATGCACGTTTATCTTTTTCTACGCCATCACGAGTGAAAACTTGAACATCAATAACCGTACCTGATGTACCGTTTGGCACACGTAATGAAGAATCTTTAACATCAGAAGCTTTTTCACCAAAGATTGCACGTAAAAGTTTTTCTTCTGGGGTTAATTGAGTTTCACCTTTAGGCGTTACTTTACCGACTAAGATGTCACCACCTTTAACCTCTGCACCAACATAAACAATACCAGATTCATCAAGTTTGCTTAACGCTGACTCACCTACGTTTGGAATATCTGCAGTAATTTCTTCTGCACCTAACTTGGTATCACGCGCAACACAAGATAATTCTTGAATATGGATGGTAGTGAAACGGTCTTGTTGAACAACACGTTCAGAAACTAACATTGAGTCTTCGAAGTTATAGCCGTTCCAAGGCATGAACGCCACGCGAATATTTTGACCTAATGCAAGCTCACCTAAGTCAGTAGAAGGACCGTCTGCTAATACTTCACCACGATTGATTGGATCGCCTAAATTCACACAAGGAATTTGGTTAATACACGTATTTTGGTTAGAACGGGTATATTTGATTAAATTATAAATATCAATACCTGCTTCACCTGCAATGGTTTCATCTTCATTTACTTTAATAACGATACGAGAAGCATCGACGTACTGAACTGTACCACCACGTTTTGCAACAACCGCAACACCTGAGTCAAGTGCGATTGGTTTTTCCATACCTGTACCAACTAATGGTTTGTCAGCACGTAATGTTGGAACTGCTTGACGTTGCATGTTCGCACCCATCAACGCACGGTTCGCATCGTCATGCTCAAGGAATGGAATCAATGCAGCCGCAACAGATACCACTTGTTGTGTCGAAACGTCCATATAGTGAATATCTTCAGGTTTATATAAACCTGATTCACCACGTTCACCACGTGCAGTAACAAAGGCATCAGTAAAGCGGTTATTTTCGTCTAAGTTTGAGTTTGCCTGTGCAATGATATAGTTTGCTTCATCAATTGCAGATAAGTATTCGATTTCTTCGGTTACTTGACCATCAACCACTTTACGATATGGGGTTTCTAAGAAACCATAATCATTAGTACGTGCAAACGCAGAAAGTGAGTTGATCAAACCGATGTTTGGACCTTCAGGGGTTTCAATCGGACATAAACGACCATAGTGGGTATTATGTACGTCACGCACTTCAAAGCCTGCGCGTTCACGCGTTAAACCGCCTGGACCTAATGCAGAAATACGACGTTTGTGTGTCACTTCTGATAATGGGTTGTTTTGGTCCATGAATTGCGAAAGTTGTGAAGAACCAAAGAATTCTTTCACCGCTGCAGAAATTGGTTTTGGATTAATTAAGTCTTGCGGTGTGATTGCATCTAAATCACCTAAAGATAAGCGTTCTTTCACCGCTCTTTCCACACGCACTAAACCAATACGGAATTGGTTTTCCGCCATCTCACCTACACTACGGATACGACGGTTACCCAAGTGGTCAATATCATCCACTTCGCCACGACCATTACGGATATCGATCAATTTACGCATTACCGCAATAATATCTTCATTGCTTAAAGTCCCAGCGCCTTCACCTTCTGTGATCGCTAAAGAACGATTGAATTTCATACGACCGACAGCAGATAAATCATAACGCTCTGCAGAGAAGAATAAATTATTGAATAACGCTTCTGAAGATTCTGGTGTTGGAGGCTCACCCGGACGCATCATGCGATAAATTTCATAAAGCGCACTGGTTTTGTCATAAGTTGGATCGACACGTAGCGTTTCAGAAATATATGGACCGTAATCTAAATCATTAGTAAATAAAGTTTCGATCGTGGTGTAACCTGCTTGTGCTAATTTTGCAAGAGTCTCTAAAGAAATCTCACCATTTGCAGGGCAAATAATTTCACCTGACTCTAAATCAACATAATCTTTCGACGCAACTTTACCTAAAATATATTCAGAAGGCACAACGACTTGTGAAATTTTATCTTTTTCTAATGCCTTGATATGGCGTGCGGTAATACGACGACCACGTTCAACATAAACTTTGCCATTTGCTTCAATATCAAAAGAAGCCGTTTCACCACGTAAACGTTCTGGCACTAAAGTCATTAACAATTTATCGCCAGCGATTTCAAAGGTAATTTTATCAAAGAATAGGTTTAAGATTTCTTCAGTGGTGTAGCCTAATGCACGAAGAATGATTGTTGCCGGTAATTTACGACGACGGTCAATACGCGCAAATAAGTTATCTTTTGGATCGAATTCAAAATCTAACCAAGAACCACGGTAAGGAATAATGCGTGCGTTATAAAGCACTTTACCTGAAGAATGGGTTTTACCTTTGTCAGAATCAAAGAATACGCCTGGACTACGGTGTAATTGTGAAACGATAACACGCTCGGTACCATTAATTACAAAAGTACCGTTATCAGTCATTAATGGGATTTCACCCATATAAACTTCATTTTCTTTAATATCTTTAACTGTGCGTGAAGAAGATTCTTTATCGTAGCTCACTAAACGTAATTTTACACGTAAGCCTGCTGCATAAGTTGATCCACGAATTTGGCACTCACGTACATCAAATTCAGGTTCTTCTAAACGATAATCTACATATTGTAATTCTGTATAGCCATTATTGCTTACAATAGGGAATACAGAACGGAATGCCGCTTCTAAACCTTGCTGACCTTCAGGATCTTTTTGAATAAATTTATCAAAAGAATCCAACTGAATGGTTAATAAATAAGGAACATTTAAAACTTGCGGACGTTTACCGAAATCTTTACGAATTCGTTTTTTTTCAGAATAGGAGTAACCCATTGGTTTTCCTCTGCTAACTGTTCAGTGACCTAGCCACAAACTAACTGTGACGTGAATGACCGTTAAAATGACCGCACTCTGAACCTTACTTCTGTAGTGGGGTGACAACTCAAATTACATAGGACGACAACTTGAGCAAAACAACGACAAATAACGGTGAATTTATCATTGTATAGATGTGCTTTCTATCAAAACACGGTTAAATTAAACAATTAAAGGTCAAAATTGATTAAAAATCAATCTAAATCTTTGCTAATTTTAAGGCGGTAAATTTTAAATGAATGCGGCTTTCTCGTCAAGTTTAAAACTTATATAGAAATTTTATGAAACAAAAAACCGCACTTTAAAAAAGTGCGGTTTAAATTCTAGCGATTCTTTAAATTATAAAGAAGCTTGATCAACAGCAACACCTGCACCCATAGTGGTAGAGATGCTTACTTTCTTGATGAAGATACCTTTAGCAGTAGTTGGTTTTGCTTTGTTTAAAGCAGCCAATAATGCTTGAAGGTTTTCTTTTAATTGAACTTCAGAGAAGTTTGCTTTACCGATAGTGGTGTGGATGATACCGTTTTTATCATTACGATAACGGATCTGACCAGATTTAGCATTTTTAACTGCTTCAGCAACGTTTGGAGTTACAGTACCAACTTTAGGGTTTGGCATTAAACCACGTGGGCCTAATACTTGACCTAATTGACCAACAACACGCATTGCATCAGGAGAAGCGATAACAACATCAAAGTTCATTTCGCCTTTTTTGATTTGCTCTGCTAAATCTTCCATACCTACTAAATCAGCACCAGCTTCTTTAGCTGCATCTGCGTTAGCACCTTGAGTGAACACAGCTACGCGTACTTCACGACCAGTACCGTATGGTAATACAGTTGCACCACGAACGTTTTGGTCAGATTTACGAGGATCGATACCTAAGTTTACTGCAACGTCAACACTTTCAACGAATTTAGCAGTTGCGAATTGTTTTAATACCGCGATCGCTTCGTTGATTTCGTATGCTTTAGTAGAATCTACGCCAGCTTTGATTGCTTTCATTTTTTTAGTCAATTTAGCCATCGTATTATTCCTCCACCACTAAGCCCATAGAGCGAGCAGTACCAGCAATTGATTTCATTTTGGTTTCGATAGACGCGCCAGTCATATCTGCTGCTTTAGTTTCAGCAATTTGACGAACTTGATCTAAAGTTACTTTACCCACTTTATCTTTGTTCGGTTTACCAGAACCAGATTTGATACCTGCAGCTTTTTTCAATAATACTGCTGCTGGTGGAGTTTTAGTTACGAAAGTAAATGAACGGTCTGCATATACAGTGATAACAACTGGAATTGGTAAGCCTTTTTCTAAGCTCTCGGTACGAGCGTTGAATGCTTTACAGAATTCCATGATGTTCACACCTTGTTGACCTAATGCAGGACCTACTGGTGGTGATGGGTTTGCCATACCAGCTGCAACTTGCAACTTAACGTAGGCTTGGACTTTTTTTGCCATTTTAGTTTTCCTCTAATTGGGTAATAACGCTATTAAATAGCTCCCCGATAATTTTCAGTGCAACATATTGCACCACACAAAAATATGAGCCGCGAACGGCCCATAATGGGTGCGGATTATATAAAAAGTGCGGTTGTTTTTCAAGCACTTCTTCAATCCACTATAAGAAATTATTGTGCATCACCAATTAATACTGAATCCAATGCAATTTCAATCATATCATTGAATGTTAGTTGACGTTCTTCTGCTGTGGTTTGTTCATGTGTACGAATATGGTCAGACACAGTACAAATCGCTAATGCTTTTGCACCATATTCTGCAGCTACACCATAAATTCCAGCAGCTTCCATTTCCACGCCTAAAATGCCGTATTTTTCCATCACGTCGAACATTTCTACATCAGGTGTATAGAATAAATCCGCCGAGAATAAATTACCGACACGAACGGCCTTGCCTTTTGCTTTTGCAGCTTGAACAGCGGCTTGTGCCATATCAAAGTCAGCAATAGCCGCGAAATCGTTATCTTTGAAACGAATACGGTTTACTTTTGAATCAGTACATGCACCTAAACCGATAATCACATCACGTACTTTTACGTCCATACGAACAGCACCACAAGAACCTACACGGATAATTTTTTTCACACCGTATTCAGTGATTAATTCTTTCGCGTAAATAGAGCAAGATGGAATCCCCATACCATGGCCCATAATAGAAATTTTACGACCTTTGTAAGTACCGGTATAACCAAGCATATTACGAACATTTGTTACTTCTACTGCATCTTGCAAAAACGTTTCTGCAATATATTTTGCACGAAGTGGATCGCCTGGCATTAAAACAACATCAGCAAATGCACCTTCAGGAGCGTTAATATGTGGAGTCATTATTTTCCTTCCTTTTTTCAAATATAAAAATAAAAAGTGCGGCCATTTTTCACCGCACTTATCCGAGAATTAAAGCGCTGCTGCACCGAGTCCGATGAACAAGCCAGCAATCGTTGCACTCATTAAGTTTGCTAAAGTACCTGCGATTACCGCTTTTAAGCCTAAACGAGCAACATCACTACGACGGTTTGGCGCCATTCCACCTAAACCACCGATTAAGATTGCAATAGAGCTGAAGTTAGCAAAACCACAAAGTGCGAAAGTAATAATTGCTTTGGTTTTTTCAGTTAATACAATCGCAGAATCTGGTTGCAAGTATTTTGCAAATTCGAGGTAACCTACGAATTCGTTAACCGCTAATTTCATACCGATCATTTGTCCTGCGATACCCGCTTCGGTACCGTCAGTTACACCGATTAAGTATGCTAATGGTTTGAAAATTAAACCAAAGATAGATTGTAACGTTAAATCGCCATAGCCGAACCAGCCACCAACACCACTTAAAATACCGTTAATTAATGCAATTAAACCAACAAATGCGATTAACATTGCACCTACGTTTAACGCAAGTTGCATACCTGCACTCGCACCGCCCGCCATTGCTTCAAGTACATTAGTTGGTTTTTCTGAATCATTGTCTTCCGGTTGTTTATCAGAGAATTGTTCTGTTTGTGGGAACATTAATTTCGCAAATAACAAACCTGCTGGTGCCGCCATAAATGACGCCGCGATTAAGTATGTCAATGGCACGCCCATTCCTGCGTAACCCGCCATTACTGAACCTGCGATAGATGCTGTACCACCTACCATGATGGCAAATAATTCAGATTGGGTCATATTTTTAATGTAAGGGCGAACAACTAATGGTGCTTCAGTTTGACCGACGAAGATATTCGCCGCCGCTGACATGGATTCAGCTTTTGACGTACCCAATGCTTTTTGCAATGCACCACCCAATACTTTAATCACCACTTGCATAATGCCAAGATAGTAAAGCACAGAAATTAAGCCAGAAAAGAATACGATAATCGGTAATACTTTCACGGCAAAAATGAAGCCTGATGGTTTACTTGGATCCGCTAATCCGCCGAAAACGAAATTAATCCCGTCATTACCATAGGCAATAACATTGGATACCATATCCGCAGCGGCACCCAATGCTTGTTTACCTGCAGGCACATATAAAATAAGGGCGGCAAATCCTACTTGGATTGCTAACGCCCCCACGACAGTTCGAATACTAATCGCTTTACGATTATTGGAAAGTAACACGGCAATAGCGATTAATACGACCATTCCCAAAATGCTGCTTAACACACTCATTTGATTCCCCTTAGTTGGTGAAGTTGATAAAAATAAAACGGCACTATTTTACTTATTTTTGATGAAAAAGTCGGTGAAATTTCACCGCACTTAACACAAACGACTACAAAATAGTCAGGACTTTTTCAATCCCATATTGATAAGCCAGCTTCGCCAGCTCATTTGTTTCCTCCGCACTTGGGATATGTGCGGATAACCCTGCTTCATCACGCGCACCTTTGCTATGCACACGGATAATTTTTAATGCCACGTCAGGATAATTTCGTAGCAGTTGAGCAACCTCTCTCACTAAATATTCAGCATTAAAAAAATGCTTTAAAAAAACCAACCGCACTTCTTCCACTTTATTTAATGGCAACAAGGCAGCTAAATTTTGCAAATTCCGCTCCAGTTTATCGTTTTTTATATGCAAACGTTCTGGTATCACTTGTTGTGGTACAATACCCGCTTGATTTTTCCGATCGAAGCAAAGTGTTTGCAAGCCAAAACCCTCTCCTTTCAGATCGAATAAAAATTTATCAGTGACATCAATTAACGAACGAATACGATCAAACTCAAAAAAGCCACTACTATCCAAATAACAAGTCAATCCTTGTGAACGTAAAGCCTTAAAGAGTGGCACAAGTTTTTTGTGATGAATAGTCGGTTCACCGCCTGAAATTGTGACACCTCGAATAAATGGAACCGCCTCCATAACCTGCTCATACAAATACTGCAAACTAACCAATTTCGCATTTTCCGTATAACGTGGGATAGTTTCCGGATTATGGCAATACAAGCAATTTAACTTACAACCTTGCAGAAAAATACTCGAACGATTGCCTTGCCCCTCTACATTTGAAAAAGGAATAATCCGATGTAACGGCACAAAAATCTCAGATAGTGCGGTCATTTTTCTAATTATTTTTCAGCAGTGACATCTTTTTCATCGCGTAATTGGCGATCAAACACGTTGGCACATTCATCCGTACCCGAGCCATACCAGGTTGTATCGCGTAATGCGACTTCGCCTTTACGGTATTTTTCAACTTCGCTTTTCTTCACCAGATAACCTGTAACACGAATTAAATCTGTATTTTTCAAATAGGTGGTAATGTAGCGATAACCCAAAGAGAATGCCCCATCAATAATATCCACCACCGCATCGCAGTGATCCACATAGGTTTGATCAAAGGCGAATAAATCCCCTGTACCAGATGGAAAATATTTATGGAACGGTGCAGACTGTTTCAAATGTGCAAGTAGCGTTGGTTCTTCGCCTACACGAATACGGTGAGCCGGTGCGTTACGTTTGTCTTCTTCGTGGTTGCTTGCGCCCACTTGTGCGTGTAATAAATAACGATTGCCAGTGCGTTCTGCGTAAACCCCTTCATGGGCATCAGTGATTTCTTTTAGTTTATCCATAATTGCTGTCGCAATTTCATCACCACGAGCACTCTTACCAAAGGTTTCATTTAAGCCTTCACATTGCAATAAATGGTTTGCGGCATCTGCCAAGCCCACAATTGCGAACATCCCCGTAAAATTAGTACGTTTGATAAAGCCTTCTTTTTCGAGGAATGAACTGTTAAAGAAATTACTTTCTTCCACTACAAATTTGTGTCGTTTATCCATGGTTGAAAGAGCACATTTCGCCACACGTGGTAATAATTCGTTCACCATTTCATCCGCACTTTTACACGCACGAGCAATCGTACCTAGACGTAAACGCGTTAATGTGTAAGCACCGCCACATTCAGGCAGTGCGTTATAGCAACTTGCTACGCCGTATGCTTCACCTAGATCGGAAATATAGTAAGCATCGTTTGCAAAAGATGGTTTAGAAACTAATAAACAGGCTTTTGCTGCAAGTTCAGCAAATTCACGGCTCGTTTTGGATTTATCATAACGAATGGTCATATTCGGTGTTGGCGCTTCAAGCTCAATCACCGCGCGTAAAATCAAGCGACCCGCTTTCGTATCATAAGGTCCAATATTGGCATGACAGAATGAATCAGGCACAGTTTTGTCGATATGATTTAAGAAACGTTTAATTTTTATGTAGTCTTTTTCTTCATCTGTAATGAAAGGATCGAGCAACACATCAAGACGACCAACATAAACGGGATAAGTTGTGATAGATGGCACGTGGGAGTAAAGAATCAATAATCCATCAAGTGCTTCATCAAGATCTTTTGGTGGCGGCAACTCTAAAAATTCGCAGCCCTTTTGGATATACACATTGTAATCAGGCAGGATATAACGAGGGCGATAAATCGCGTAACCTTCACATAAATCACAGATCATCTGATTCTGTAAAAAGCCCCATTCTTCATCGGTATAACCAAGCAAATCGCGAGGATCAAATAAACGCTCGGCAATATTGCCTAATGTCATTAATTTTTGATGATAAGTCAGATTATTGGCTTTAACCGTATCGAGAATATCTTGAAGTGAAGCTAACATAACGTCCCCTTTGAAAATGGTTTTGTATTGTACGCAATGGTAACAAAATAGACAATTTTGAAAACGTGAGCGAGATCACATTTTCAGAAATAAAAACTCAAGCAAACGATTAACCATTAAAATAAGAAATATAGAATTTAGATGGTAGAGAGAAAAGAATTTTACCGGCAGAACAGAAAATGTCCGCCAGTTTTAATTTGATTGGTGAATTTTAAATGTTATCACTTGAATAACACATTTTCTTAACAAAAGGGATTATCTCTTGTAATGCTTGTTGAATAGAAATTAACCCTAGATTCATTTGAGTCTCTTTTCCTGCGGGTGGGCAAAATGCAAGATGTTTATCGACATCATTAATCGGTTTCCAGCGTCTCGGCTGAGAAGAACGGCTATTTGGATAAAACCCGATTGTCGGAATATTAAACGCACTACTCAAATGCAATGGCCCTGTAGATCCAGCAATAAATAAATCCGCACAAGCTAAAGAATGAGCAAAATCCACTAAACCTTTATTCTTATCGTAAATGGCTACACGTGAATCATCCACCAAATTTGCCAATTCATGGGCTTTTTCACTTTCGCCAGGCCCTGCTGTCAGCACAACATTGCAATCAAACTCAGCTAATAAGCCTTTAATTAAATCTGCATATTGCTCTAAAGAAAGATTCGTGGCTGAACCACCAGAACCGCTATGCACAAAGATCCATTTTTTATTTGCGGAAAGTCCTAAACTCTCTTGCAAGAAAATTCGTTGATTTTCCACCGCACTTTTCTCAAAGGTTAAATAAGGCGGTTTAGGTTCAACAACTGGCATATTATGCTTGTGCAAAAAAGCGCGGACTAAATCTTGATTGTATTCCGCTTCTGATTTTTCAGAACGAGAACGGCGTTGTGTTAGACGGTGATTATAGAGAATTTGAACCCATTTAGTCGCCGGTGCAAGGCGATATTTAATTCCGCTTTTCCAAGCGAGTTTACCATTATGGGTATTGGAAAAGAAACTAATCATTCCATCAAACTGCTGTGCTTTGATTTCCTGCACAAGACGATTGAAATCCGTTTTATCATTTTTTTTGCTATCAATAATAACATGATCAATAAACGGACAAACTTCCGCTAGAGGCGCTGTGTAACTCGGCACAAGTGCGGTTAATTTTAAAGAAGGATTCGATAGCTTCAACATAGCAAAAGCGGGCCATGCTTGCATAAAATCGCCTAATTTATCGTTACGAATAACTAAGATCTTTTCCATAATTTCTCCGCTAAAATAAAAAACCGCACTCAAAAGTGCGGTCGTATTTTATGTTATTTTTGTGGATTATAAAACATCAACACAATTTAAGTCTTCGAAAGATTGCTCTAAACGTTTAGACATAGATTCTTCCATTTTACGTAACCAAACACGTGGATCGTAGTATTTTTTGTTTGGTGCATCTGGGCCTTCAGGGTTACCTAATTGACCTTGAAGATAAGCTTCATTTGCTTTATAGAAATTCAAAATACCATTCCAAGACGCCCATTGCGTATCAGTATCAATGTTCATTTTGATTGCACCGTAGCCAATTGCTTCGCGGATTTCTTCGCGGCTAGAACCTGAACCACCGTGGAATACAAAGTTAATTGGTTTTGCAGGAAGATTACGTTCTTTAGAAACGAACTCTTGTGATGCACCTAAAATAGATGGTTTTAATTTTACATTACCTGGTTTGTAAACACCGTGTACGTTACCGAATGCTGCAGCAACGGTAAAGTTAGGGCTTACTGGATGCAATTGATCGTAAACATAAAGCACATCAGAAGGTTGTGTATATAAACGTGATTCATCTACATCAGAGTTATCAACGCCATCTTCTTCGCCACCAGTAATGCCAATTTCGATTTCAAGGGTCATCCCCATTTTATCCATACGAGCAAGATATTCACGGCAGATTGCCATATTTTCTTCCATTGACTCTTCAGATAAATCGATCATATGTGAAGAGAAAAGTGGACGACCCGTTTCGGCAAAATGTTTTTCGCCTGCATCTAATAAACCGTCGATCCAAGGTAATAATTTTTTCGCTGCATGATCAGTATGAAGAATAACAGGCACACCGTATTCTTTCGCTAAAGTATGAACCTGTTTCGCTCCAGCAATCGCCCCTAAAACATCTGGACGAGTACCACTCGTTGGTTTGATACCTTTACCTGCGTAGAAAGCCGCACCACCGTTAGAAAATTGAATAATAACTGGCGCTTTTACGCGTGCAGCAGTTTCTAACACGGCATTAACTGAGTCAGAACCTACGCAGTTTACCGCAGGGATAGCAAAGTTATGCTCTTTTGCATAAGCAAAGATTTTTTGCACATCTTCACCTGTTACGACACCAGGTTTCACGATATCTAATAATTTAGCCATACTTGTGTTTCCTTTTTATGTTTAGCGGGATAAGCCCACAATTTGAAGAATTTGTATTGATGATGGCATTTTTGATGCCACCATCAATATGTTATAGAGGAAAAGTGCGGTTAGTTTTTCGCACGTTTTTCAAGAATTTCTACTGCTGGTAATACTTTGCCTTCTACGAATTCTAAGAACGCACCACCACCCGTTGAAATGTAAGAGATCTTGTCTGCAATACCGAATAAATCGATAGCCGCTAATGTATCACCGCCCCCTGCGATAGAAAATGCATCGCTGTTTGCAATAGCGTGAGAAATGATTTCTGTCCCTTTACGGAAGTTAGGGAACTCAAACACACCAACTGGACCATTCCATAAAACAGTTTTTGCATTTTTGATGATTTCAGCTAATTGTGCTGCAGATTTATCACCGATATCGAAGATAGATTCATCATCTTTCACTTCAGTCACTGATTTTTCTGTTGCTGCTGCAGTTTCAGTGAACTCCAAACCAACACGTACATCAACTGGAACAGGAATATCTGTATTTGCTGCTAATTCTTTCGCAACTGGGATTAAATCAGCTTCATGTAAAGATTTACCTACATTGTGGCCTGCTGCCGCAATGAAAGTATTTGCAATACCACCGCCCACAATAATTTGGTCAGCGATTTTTGAAAGAGAATTTAATACTTCTAATTTGGTTGAAACTTTAGAACCACCAACAATAGCCACCATTGGACGAGCCGGTTCTTTTAATGCTTTACCTAATGCATCTAACTCAGCAGCTAATAATGGACCTGCACAAGCGATTGGTGCAAATTCTGCAACGCCATAAGTTGAAGCTTGCGCACGGTGAGCAGTACCGAATGCATCCATCACAAATACGTCGCAAAGTGCGGCATATTTTTTACCTAATTCTGGATCGTTTTTCTTTTCACCTTTGTTCACGCGTACGTTTTCTAAAACAACAATTTCGCCTTCTTTAACATCCACACCATTTAGGTAGTCTTGTTCTAAACGAACATTAAAGCCCGCGTCTTTTAAGTAATCAACAACTGGTTGTAAAGAATCTTCTGGTTTGAATTCACCTTCAGTTGGACGACCTAAGTGAGAAGTTACCATCACTTTTGCGCCTTTTTCTAAGGCTAATTTTAAAGTAGGAATGGTCGCACGAATACGCGCATCTGAGGTCACTTTGCCATCTTTTACTGGCACATTAAGATCCGCACGGATAAATACACGTTTACCGGCTAAATCTAAATCGGTCATTTTGATTACTGACATAATCTATCCTCTTGTTAAGTTAAAATTAAAATTGAAAGCTTTTCGTATTATACCTACTTCGCGCTAGGTTGTAACGATTTAGATCAAAGAAATTCTTATTTGCTTTGGCAATTCATTACCTGCCATTTTTTATCATAACAAATGAATAATTCGTTTCGACTTGCACCTAAATAAGCATTTTTTAATTGTGGATTATGTTGTTTCATCCAACGAAAAAGTTCATTACGGCTTAAATGTTGATTCGGTAATTTTAATGAGCTAAATAATTCCTGCTCCTTAGCAAAATATTGCTGGGCAGAATCAAATGCACAGCTACCATGTTTTTCCCATTCACCTTGCAATAATTGTTCACCTGGTGAGATAGCCAAATATTGTGCTAATAAATCTTTTGGCAATGCGGGTAAATCGCCCTTGCAAAAACGTGGATGATCCGTCACTGAAAGTGCATTTACATTTTGAGGCCATAATCCATGAACGACCCAACCTAAAGTGCGGTTACTTCCACATTGATATTGAGAGGAGGAAGGCAACTGATTACCATATTTTTCACGCTGAATATCACAAAATCCAGGCGACCAAGATAATGCCAACATATAATAATCGACAGTCGCCTTTGCATTTTGCCCGATAGGATCATCGCGCATAATTACATCATAATTGGCAAAAACATTCGGATTTTTCACCGCACTTTTTTCAATATCCGTCCGCTTTGTCTCAAATTTAGGCTTAGATGCTTTTGTTTGCTTAGTTTGTTCGGTTACGGGAGAAGATGATTGATTTTTAGTTTTGGTTGAATCAGTAAAATACTGCCAAATTGCTAATACAACGAGGACAATAAGAGAAAGGGTGGAAGTGAATTTTTTCATAAATTTTGTTTAGTTTTTGTCAATCAAGTTTTTGTCGGCTATAATTCGCGGCTTTCAACTTTCTATTAAGGATCACAATGGCATTACTCATCACTAGCAAATGTACTAACTGCGATATGTGCTTACCAGAATGCCCGAACGAAGCCATTTCCATTGGCGATGAGATTTATGTGATCGATTCTGTACTTTGCACGGAATGTGTCGGCCACTACGACACCCCAACCTGCCAAAAAGTTTGTCCAATCACTAACTGCATTAAGCCCGATCCTGAACATCAAGAAACCGAAGAACAGCTTTGGGAACGCTTTGTGATGATTCATCATTCGGATAAATTGTAATTTTTAAAGCAACTGAAATATGACTTATTATCTTCTAAAAGAGTGCGGTTAATTTTGAGCTTATTTTTATTATCAAATAACTGAAATTTTTCACCGCACTTTTATCTATAAAAAGAACTATATTGAGTGACTTTTCTTCACATTATCCCGCTACGGCAGGTAAATATCCCCATTGAATTAAAAATGGAATGACCATAATCACCACGCCAATCAATAACGCAAACACCAAAGCAAAATTACCGCCAGCAACACGATATGGCAATGTTGGATTTTCAATACGTGTACGCCATGCCAAGCCAATTGGTAAAATTAAGCAATAGAAAGCACACAACAAACCAGCGTAACTTAATGCAGTAATAAATCCTTCAGGATAAAACAATGCAAATACAAGTGGCGGTAAAAATGCGGCAATGGTTAATACAACGCGATTATTTGGCAAATGATAGCGTTTGAATAAATCACCTAAGCCTTCAAACACACCAAGCATTACGCCTAAGAATGAAGTAATTAACGCAAGTGATGAGAACACGCGAACCACCTCCCCCATAAAATGAGAACCTGTAATTTCACGTGTTGCATTTACTAAGCCATTTAGCGTTGGGTCAGCTTGTAAAATACGCACAAATTCACTTTGACTTAATACACCATGAGTCGCTAACTGCCATACAAGATAAGCAGCTAATGGAATCGCGGTACCAATCAAAATAGCACGACGGAATTTTTCCACACTTCCACCTAAGTAGCTATTTACACTCGCCATAATGACGTGGAAACCGAAAGAGGTAAAAAATATCGGCGCCGCAGAAACTACAAAAGCATAATCCAAAGGCAATGCCATTAAATTATCTGTTGCCACTTTGGGAAGCATCATAAACAGTACAAAAGCAAAGACGACTAACTTACCAATAAATAACACGCGAGTTAAACCATCCACGCCTTTCGTTCCTACAACCACAAAAGAACCTAATACAACAGTAAAGATAATAATCGCCGTTTTAAGCGACATCGCCTCCATTCCGAAAGCCGTTGGTAAGCCTGAAAGCAGAGATCCGCCACCAGTAATATAAGCGGCTGAAAGCGCATAAAGTAAAATTAACAAACTCAACGTTGCTAAAATTCGTCCAGGAACTCCAAAATATTTTTCAGCAAGCGTGGCAACACCATCATCCAACTGATCCGCTGTTTGATACACTTCTACAAACAACAATCCACTGTAAACCAACAAAGCCCACAAGCCCACGAGCAATAACACGGTGTAACCAAAGCCCATGCCCGCTGATGTAAGTGGCATAGCAAGCATACCTGCACCAATGGTTGTGCCTGCAATAATCAGCGCACTCCCAAATGTTTTATTCTGTAACATAAAATTATCCTTATAGTGTTGTGTTTGAAAACTAATTTAAAGTTGACCGCACTTTTCTTTATAGTGTAAACGGCAAACAGAAAGGTAAGAGTCATTGCCACCAATTTGAATTTGCGCGCCTTCTTTAATCACCTCACCTTGATCATTTAAGCGCAAAACAAAGTTAGCCTTGCGGCCACAATAACAAATTGTTTTTAATTCTTCGAGTTGATCCGCCCAAGCCAGTAAATATTTACTTCCTTCAAAAAGCTCCGCTTGAAAATCTGTACGCAAGCCATAACAAAGCACAGGAATTTTGAGTTTATCGACGACATCGCTCAACTGGTAAACTTGTTGCTTGCTAAGAAATTGAGCTTCATCCACCAACACACAATGCACTTTTTCTTTTTTTAAATGCTCATTAATTTCATCAAACAAATTGGTTTCCGAGCGAAATAAAAAGGCATCTTGTGAAATGCCAATACGCGATGTGACTTTCCCCACGCCAAAACGATCATCAATCGCAGCCGTATAAACTAATGTGTTCATATCACGCTCACGATAGTTATAGGAAGATTGTAGCAACGTCGTTGATTTTCCGGCGTTCATTGTCGAGTAATAAAAATAGAGTTTCGCCATTTTTTCTCCTAAATTGCTGGTAATTCCGTCATTGCCCAACGAGGCTTAACATCAATAGCCAGATCGCTATGCTGACCTTGTTTTAAACGTAAAAAACCTGTGTAAGCAATCATTGCGCCATTATCTGTACAAAATTGAGGTTGAGGATAAAACACTTCGCCACCTAAATTTTGCATTAAGTGCGCAAGCGTTTCTCGGAGTTTTTTATTTGCGCTCACCCCTCCCGCAATCACTAAACGTTTATAACCTGTTTCTTTCAATGCGCGCTTACATTTAATGGCAAGAGTATCCACCACCGCATCTTGGAAAGCATAAGCAATATCCGATTTAGTTTGTTCTGTCAGTTCACCCTCGTTTTTTATCGCTTGATTAATCGTATTCGCGGCAAACGTTTTTAAACCTGAAAAGCTAAAATCAAGGCCTGCACGATCTGTCATTGGACGTGGAAATGTGAAACGATTTGGTATGCCTTTTTCTGCTAAACGAGAAAGTGCCGCGCCACCTGGATAATCTAGTCCAAGTAATTTTGCTGTTTTATCAAAGGCCTCACCTGCTGCATCATCAATGGATTCGCCAATTACTTCATATTTTCCTACGCCATCTACACGCACTAATTGAGTGTGACCACCCGATACCAACAAAGCAACAAAAGGAAAGTGCGGTGAATTTTCATCAAGCATTGGCGCAAGTAAATGCCCTTCCATATGATGAACACCAATCGCAGGAACATTCCACGCATAAGCCAAAGAACGCGCAATCGTAGCGCCGACGAGCAATGCACCGACAAGCCCTGGGCCACTCGTATAAGCGATGCCATCAATATCGCTCGCCGTTAAATTAGCTTCTTCTAACGCTGCTTTAATAAGAGGAGCTGTTTTACGAATATGATCGCGCGATGCCAATTCAGGAACTACGCCTCCATAATCTGCATGCAGGGCAATTTGAGTATAAAGTTGATTAGCAATTAACCCTTTTTCTTCATCATAAATTGCCACGCCCGTTTCATCACAGGAGGTTTCAATGCCTAAGATTTTCATTGATTTTCTTAATTTATTACCTAAAATGTTGCGCGATTTTACCCTGTTTAAGCGGTTTTAACCAGTTGAAACCACAAATATTAAGGTGAATTGGCATTCTTTCCTTTACTTTTTCCCTAAAAGTAGATTAGAATTGCGTCCTTTATTAAATTTACCATTTGCACAGTGGTGCTTTGGTGAAAATAAAATTTTAAATTGCAATTAAATTAAACTCATTGAGGTGATTGGCTTATGCCTGTAATTAAAGTACGTGAAAACGAATCATTTGACGTAGCTTTACGTCGTTTCAAACGCTCTTGCGAAAAAGCGGGAATCTTAGCTGAAGTACGCGCTCGCGAATTTTACGAAAAACCAACTACAATTCGTAAACGTGAAAATGCAACACTTGCAAAACGTCACGCAAAACGCAACGCTCGCGAAAACGCGCGCAATACCCGTTTATACTAATTTATAGTATTTTCTGACTCGAGTTAAGACAAACCGTGAATCCTTTGGACTCACGGTTTTGTTACTTTAAGCACAACAAAAATCTACGCCAAAAACGACCGCACTTTCACACCACAATCACGGAGGCTCGACAATGAAAGGTTCTATTCCACGCCCCTTTATTGATGATTTGCTGACAAAGTCCGATATTGTCGATGTGATTAACACGCGCGTAAAACTAAAAAAAGCTGGCCGCGATTATCAAGCCTGCTGCCCTTTCCATCACGAAAAAACACCATCCTTCACGGTTAGTCAAAAGAAACAGTTTTATCATTGCTTTGGTTGTGGCGCGCATGGTAATGCGATTTCCTTTTTAATGGATTATGACAAGCTTGAATTTGTAGAGGCGATTGAAGAACTTGCTGCTATGGCTGGGCTTGAAGTACCTTACGAAAAACGTGCTAATAACAGCGGGAAACCTCAAGCTAATTATCAAACCAAACGAAATCTCTATGAATTAATGCTAGAGATTGCCAAGTTCTATCAAAGCCAATTACCATTAAATACGCAAGCGCAAGAATATTTACAACAACGTGGGCTTTCGGCTGAAATTATTGAGCGTTTCCAAATTGGGTTTGTACCGAATGCAATGGATACTGTACTGCGTAAATTTGGTATCAATCGCGAAGAACAACAAAAACTCATTGAGTTAGGCATGCTTTCTCGAAATGATCGTGGCAATATTTACGATAAATTCCGAAATCGCATCATGTTTCCTATTCGCGATAAACGTGGTCGTACCGTCGCTTTCGGTGGGCGGGTATTAACAGATGAAAAACCGAAATACCTGAATTCACCAGAAACCATTACTTATCATAAAGGTAACGAGCTTTATGGTTTGTACGAAGCCTTACAAGCCAACGATGAACCGAAACAATTACTGGTTGTTGAAGGTTATATGGATGTGGTGGCATTAGCACAATTTGGCGTGGATTATGCGGTAGCTTCTTTAGGTACGTCCACGACATCAGAACAAATTCAACTTATTTTTCGTTCAACCGAGCAAGTTGTTTGTTGTTACGATGGTGACCGTGCAGGGCGTGATGCAGCGTGGAGAGCATTAGAAAATGCGTTACCTTATTTAGAAGATGGCAGACAACTCAAATTTATTTTCTTGCCAGAGGGAGAAGATCCTGATACTTACATTCGCCAATATGGCAAAGAAAAATTTGAAGAATATATCGAAAGTGCACAATCTTTAAGTGAGTTTATGTTTGCTCACTTAAGTCCACAAGTTGATTTTTCTAGCAAAGAAGGGCGCGGAAAATTAGTTGCTTTGGCTGCACCGTTAATTCGCCAAATTCCTGGAGAAATGCTACGCTTGTCGCTACGCAATATGCTTGCTCAGAAACTTGGGATTTTTGATCAAACTCAGCTGGAAAATCTGATTCCAAAACAATTAGAACAAGCCAATACACAACAAAAAGCCGCTAATAATAAGATCAAGAAGACACCAATGCGAATAGTCATTTCATTGCTTCTGCAAAATCCTGAATTAGTAAAACGTATGTCTGAAAGCGGCGTGCAAGCATTACGTGCAGAAGCTGGTTTTGAAATTCTGGAAAAATTGACCGCACTTTGTCGCCAACGAGAAGGTATTACAACAGGGCAAATTTTAGAGCACTTCCGTGATACGCCTTACAGCAATCCCCTTGAAATACTGGCAACTTGGGATCATTTATTGGACGAAGCAGAAATGATCAATGCATTTTCACAAAACTATCGTCGCTTAAATATTCAAGCCATTGAGCGAGACATTGAAATGCTTATAGCTAAAGAACGAGCTGAAGGGCTTACTGACGAGGAAAAAACAGTGCTCGTTCACCTTTTGGCAGGTAAAGAACAGCAGAAAAAACAGTTAGTTAATCCTCAATAACAATGATAAAATTCTAAGTTCATAACAAGAATTATATTGCTACTATCACATCAAGCAAAACGGACATAAAAATGGAAAAAAACCAACAATCTACAGCTGAACAATATTCAGAACAAATTGAACAACTGATGGAATTAGGTCGCACTCAAGGTTATTTAACCTATGCAGAAATTAATGACTTATTACCAGAAGATGTAATTGATCCTGAATATTACGATAAATTGCTACAAACGCTGCAAAATGATGCAGGGATTCCTGTCTTGGACGAAGCACCAGAAAGCGATGAGATGATGTTGAATGACACCATTCCAGATGAAGATGCGGTGGAAGAGGCAACCCAAATTCTTTCAAATGTAGAATCTGAAATTGGTCGAACAACCGATCCTGTCCGTATGTATATGCGTGAAATGGGAACAGTTGATCTTCTTACTCGTGAAGATGAAATCAGCATTGCAAAACGTATTGAAGAAGGAATTGATGAAGTTCAAACATCCATTGCCGCCTATCCTGAAGCTTTAAATGGGTTGCTAAAAAATTATGATGATGTGGAAAAAGGAAACTTCCGTTTAGCTGACTTAATTACAGGTTTTGTCGATCCAAATGCAGAAATAGAAGAACATAATGTCATTGATGAGAACTTTTCTGAAGACGGAGAGGAATCAGAAAGTGCAGATGTTGAAGACAATGAAGATGAAGACGAAAGCGAAGCAGAATCTACATCAGATTCAACCGAATCTGATAATAGTATCGATCCAGAAGTCGCGAGAGAAAAATTCCAACAGCTAAAAGAGCAACACAGCAAAACGCTTGCTGTTATTGAAAAACATGGTCGCTCAGGAAAACGTGTCCAGGATCAAATTGCACTGCTTGGTGAAATCTTTAAACAATTCCGCTTAGTACCAAAACAATTCGATTTACTCGTTTTATCAATGAAAGAAATGATGAAACGTGTGCGCTACGAAGAACGTCAATTACAAAAAATATTAGTTGATATTGCAGGAATGCCAAAAGATGATTTTGAAAAACTCATTACGACTAATGGCAGCAATACTGAATGGGTACAAAAAGCCTTAAAATCCAGTAAACCATGGGCAAAACGCTTACCAAAATATGAAGAACGTATCCTAGAAGCATTAAGTAACTTAGCTAGCATTGAAGAAAATACGAAACTTACCATTACCCAAATGCGCGATATTTGTGATGCAGTCGCTCGAGGTGAACAAAAGGCTCGTCGTGCTAAAAAAGAAATGGTAGAAGCTAACTTACGTTTAGTAATTTCCATCGCAAAAAAATACACGAATCGCGGTTTACAATTCCTTGACTTAATTCAAGAAGGGAATATTGGTTTAATGAAAGCGGTAGATAAATTTGAGTATCGCCGTGGTTATAAATTCTCTACATATGCGACTTGGTGGATTCGCCAAGCAATTACACGATCTATTGCGGATCAAGCGCGTACAATCCGTATTCCGGTACATATGATTGAAACAATCAATAAACTTAACCGCATTTCTCGCCAGTTATTACAAGAAATGGGACGTGAAGCAACGCCAGAAGAATTAGCTGAACGTATGGGAATGCCTGAAGATAAAATCCGTAAAGTATTGAAAATTGCAAAAGAGCCAATTTCTATGGAAACGCCTATCGGTGATGACGATGACTCACATTTAGGTGATTTTATTGAAGATTCAACCTTAGAACTTCCTTTAGATTCTGCAACAGCACAAAGTTTAAGAGTCGCGACCCATGAAGTTCTTGAAGGCCTAACACCACGAGAAGCAAAAGTATTGCGCATGCGTTTTGGTATCGATATGAATACTGACCATACGCTTGAAGAAGTGGGTAAACAATTCGACGTTACACGCGAACGTATTCGTCAAATTGAAGCAAAAGCGTTACGTAAATTACGTCATCCTAGCCGATCAGAAACATTAAGAAGTTTCCTTGATGACTAAAAGTTACAAATAAAAAGGAGCTATAGCTCCTTTTTTATTACGTTAAACTAATAATAAAAAACCCGATCTAAGACCGGGTTTTATTTTGCCTATCTGACAAATTATTCTGCAACAACGATTACATCTAATGTTGCAAATACTTCACCGTGAAGTTGGAAACGAACATCGTGGTCACCAAGAGTACGGATTGGACCGTTTGGTAAACGAACTTCACTTTTCGCAATTTTAACGCCTGCTGCAGTTACTGCTTCTGCCACATCACGAGTAGTGATTGCGCCGAATAAACGACCTTCATCACCTGCTTTAGATGCAATAGTCACAGAACCTAATGCAGTAACTTCTGCTGCACGAGCTTGAGCTGCTGCAAGATTTGCTGCTGCTACCGCTTCTAATTCTGCACGACGTGCCTCAAAGTGTTCAATGTTAGCTTTAGTTGCCATAACTGCTTTACCTTGTGGGATTAAGAAGTTACGTGCAAAACCTGATTTAACATTTACTTGATCGCCCACTTGACCTAAGTGAACAATTTTATCTAAAAGAATTACTTGCATTACCGTATCTCCTTAATTACTGATGATTGTCAGTGTATGGAAGTAACGCTAAATAGCGAGCGCGTTTGATTGCACGAGCTAATTGACGTTGGTACTTCGCACGAGTACCGGTAATACGGCTAGGTACAATTTTGCCGCTTTCTGAAATATAGTTCTTTAATGTAGCGATATCTTTGTAATCGATTTCAGCAACATTTTCCGCTGTAAAACGGCAGAACTTACGACGACGGAAATAACGTGCCATTTGGCTAGTCTCCTAATCTATAAATTCGATTTGCTCGGCATGTAAAACTAATTGGCATAACCCACTTTGGGTTTTATGTGATGTAATAAATCCCACCACCAAAATTTTACTACCGACCGTAATGCTTTGAGTTTTTTCTATCAATTGATTACCACTAATTTGAACTGGCATCTTTAACCAAGCTTGACGTGTGAAACCACCTTCAATCTGATCAGAACGATGTTCTAACAAAAACTTGCAATGCTCAATTCCACTAGGGCTCTTTAATCGCTTTGGTAACTGAGAAACGACTCCCATAACCGAAAAACGATTATCAATTTTCAAATTACTCTTCAGCATCCTCAAAATCGTTGTTTTCAACTTCAGCTAAAGGTTTACGTTCTTCTTTAGCCGCTTTCATTGGGGACGCTTCTGTTACGGCGTGCTTAGTATGGATAACAAGACTGCGTAATACAGCATCGTTATAACGGAAAGTCGTTTCTAGCTCGTCGATGACTTGTTGAGGCGCTTCTACATTCATAAGCACATAGTGTGCTTTGTGTAATTTATTAATTGGGTACGCTAATTGACGACGACCCCAATCTTCTAGGCGATGAACTTGACCACCAGCTTCTTTTACAGAACCGGTGTAACGTTCGATCATACCTGGTACTTGCTCGCTTTGGTCCGGATGAACCATAAACACGATTTCGTAGTGACGCATTACTGCTCCTTACGGGTTAATCAGCCTTTGACGTAGATCAGCCACCAATCTGCAAAGGCAAGGAACGAAAAATTCAATGTGGCTAAGGGTTGCGGATTATACCGATTTTTTTACGTTCCGCAACCAGTTTGAGTTCTTTTTGAACAAAAAAAGAAGGCCGATATTATAACAATATCGGCCTATCTCAAGTCTTCTGTGATTAACGACTGCGGAAAATAATACGACCTTTACTTAAATCATAAGGGGTCATTTCTACAGTCACTTTATCCCCAGTCAAAATACGGATATAGTTTTTACGCATTTTTCCAGAAATATGCGCAGTAACCACGTGACCGTTTTCCAACTCCACGCGGAACATAGTATTCGGTAAAGTCTCTAAAATTGTGCCTTGCATTTCAATGCAATCTTCTTTCGCCATTGTGTCCTCTAAAAATAATCGATTTTTTATCCGCACTTTAAGCGGAAAAGTTAAGAAAAACGGGCGGATTATAGCCGTTTTTGGCGTTAGACGAAAGATTAAAATGGTATTTTGTTGAAATGCACATTATTTTTTTAATAATTCGATTATAATGTTCCACTAAAGTCGATTAGATAAAGAATTTAATTTAGCATACGAGGCCAAGATGTAGCCTTATGCGGTATCACCTTTCCCAAGGTGGCACCCTATCTAAAAAACTAAAGCAAACTTTATTATGATGTTCGTTAATCTGTATGTAAAACAATAGCTTCAACTCAAGGGTTATTTATGGCTATACCTAAAATAATTGTAATTAGTTTAAAACATTCAACAAGAAGAGAAAATATTGCTAAGCGCCTTTCTGGTTTGGGGTTAGGATTTAGCTTTTTTGATGCGACAGATGGGAAAAAACTTCCTGCTTCCGTATTAGAATCTGTCGATTATGATTTCTATCCGAAACACTATTTATCACCTAAGCCCTTAACGCTCGGTGAAATTGGCTGTGCAATAAGTCATATTAAAGTTTATGAGTACATGGTAGAAAACAATATTAAAAGTGCCATTATTCTTGAAGACGATGCGATCGTTTCACAGCACTTTAAGGAAATTGTTGAAGATACGCTCAATAAAATTAATAAAAATCATGAGTTGATCTTTTTTGATCACGGAAAAGTTAAATCCCATTTCTTTAAGAAACGGATTGTGGAAAGATATAGACTTGCACATTACAAGGCACCTTCAAAAAATTCAAGAAGATGCATTATCTATGCAACCGCTTATTTAATTACACTATCAGGTGCTAAAAAATTACTTAATTACGCTTATCCAATAAGACTGCCTGCAGATTATCTAACGGGATTAATCCAAAAAACACGCGTTGAGACCTATGGTATTGAACCTCCATGTGTATTTAGAGGATTAAACAGCGACTCAGAAATAGACAAAATTGAGCATCGATATGAATAAGCTAAAAGTACTAAGGTTAAAAGTGGGGAAATGGATGCTCGATAAATCATCAAGATCAAACAATCCCCAAGGTTTAGAACATCCTAAGAGTTTATTATTTTTGCGACAAGATGGGAAAATTGGCGACTATATCGTGAGTTCTTTTGTTTTTCGGGAAATAAAGAAATTTAACCCTTTGATAAAAATTGGTGTCATCTGCACGAAACAGAACGCTTATCTGTTTCAAAGAAACCATAACATTGATGAGATTTATCTTGTAAAGAAAAGAAACATTCTCGACTACGTCAAGACGGCACTGTTCATTAGAAAAGAAAGATATGATGTTGTCATTGATCCAACTCTTGTACTTAGAAACCGAGACTTGTTGTTATTGAGAATACTCAATGCCCGTAATTATATCGGCTATAGAAAAGCAGATTATAATATTTTTAATATAAATATTACTAAAGACGGCCATTTTTCAGAAATTTACAAAGAAGCTTTAGCTCTGTCAAATATTAGTCTAATTGATGATCGCTATGACGTTCCGCAAGATGACTTAATTAAAAAAGAAATTCTTCAGTTTATTACGGACAACAAGTTAAATAACTTTATTGCCATTAACTTCTATGGAAATGGCAAAAATAGAAAGTTTGATGAGGCTCACATTGTAGATTATTTAGCATATATTAGAGACTCTCATAAACATCAGTTAGTCTTACTTTCAACGCCTAATACTCATGAGCATTTAAATAGAATCGCTAATCAATTTGATGATGCATTTGTTTATCCAAATCCTCACACAACGATCTATCATACAATTGAGTTGATTAGAAACTGTGCTCTACTTATTTCGGTTGATACATCAACGGTTCATATCGCTTCGGGGTTAAATAAACCTATGATTTGTTTTTACTCGCAAGACAAAGAAAATTTTACGCATTGGCACCCTAATTCTAAGAATACATGCCATATTCTTTATTATCACGATAATGTTAATGAGATCTCTCCGAAAAAAATAAAACCAGAGTGGCTAGATATTTAAAGATGCCAACCACAAACTTTATCATTTACTAGACTATTTTATGAACTCAAAAAAACACTTAGGCCATACGGCACGTAAACGCTTTGGTCAAAACTTTTTACATGATACTTCTGTAATTCAAGGTATCGTGGCGGCGATTTACCCACAACCTAATCAATTCTTAGTGGAAATTGGTCCTGGACTTGGTGCATTAACAGAGCCTGTTGGTGAACTTATCGATCATCTGACAGTGGTAGAGCTTGACCGAGACTTAGCAGAACGTTTACGTCACCATCCATTTTTACATCAAAAGCTCACCGTTATTGAAACGGATGCGATGCAATTTGATTTTGGTGAGCTTTATACAAAAGAAAATTTAGCAGAAAAAGGCCAGAAATTACGTGTGTTTGGTAACTTACCTTACAACATTTCCACGCCATTAATGTTCCACTTGTTTAAATATCATGATGTGATTCAAGATATGCACTTTATGCTGCAAAAAGAAGTGGTAAAACGCCTATGTGCCGCACCAAATAGCAAAGCTTATGGTCGTTTAACGATTATGGCGCAATATTTCTGCCAAGTGATGCCTGTGCTTGAAGTACCGCCTTCTGCATTTAAACCTGCACCGAAAGTAGATTCAGCCGTTGTGCGTTTAATTCCGCATAAAGAATTGCCGCATCCTGTAAAAGATTTATATTGGTTGAACCGTGTTTGCTCCCAAGCGTTCAATCAACGCCGTAAAACTCTGCGCAATGCGCTATCAACACTATTTTCAGCCAAAAATCTGACCGCACTTGGTATTGATTTAAATGCACGCGCAGAAAATTTAGCTATCGCAGATTATGCCCGTTTAGCGAACTGGCTGGCGGATAATCCACCTGAAAATGATGAAAATAATCTTTTTGAATCAACTGAGCTATAAATTGCCCAGTACATATTAATAAATAACCTAAGGATTCATAATGAAAAAAATAAAAGTTGGTTTGATTATAGATGAGTTTTTGGGTGGTGCTGGAACTGCTTATGTCAAAAATATTCATAATATAGCTGACTTCACAACAAACCTTAGAAAGGTAATAATTGATACAGTTAAAGAAGACTAATATGAATATCGCGTTTTCATCTGATAATAACTATGCACCATATTTAGCCGTTAGCATATTAAGTATATTAAAAAATAATTCGAAATCTGAAATTTGTTTCTATATTTTGGATTTTGGTATTGATAATAACAATAAAGAAATTATAGAAAATATCGTTTGCAATTATAGAAAAAGTATCAAGTTCATAGGCATAGATAAAGATAAATTTGCTAATTTTCCCATTACAATAAATTATATTTCTTTAGCAACCTATGCCAGATTAAATATAACTCAATATATCCCTGATGTAGATAAGTTACTTTATATTGATGTTGATACGCTAACAAATGGCTCATTAGATGATTTATGGAATACTGATATCGAACAGTATTCACTTGCCGCATGTAAGGATTTCTTTATTGAAATTGAGCAAGCCGATTACAAGACCCAAATTGGCTTAGAAAATCATCAGTATTTTAACGCTGGAGTGCTTCTTATCAATATGCGAAGATGGCGAGAATTGAATGTTCTAGAGATGAGTCTGACTTGGTTAAATAAATATAAGAATGTTATAAAGTATCAAGATCAGGATATCTTAAATGGTATTTTCAAAGACGATATTAAATTTATAAATACAAGATTTAACTTCACGCCATCTGAATCTGGCTATATAAAATATCGAAAAGAACGAGAAATTCAATTTCCTGCAGTTATTTACCATTATCCTGGACCAGATAAGTTTTGGTCTAGCCGAAGTTCTCACTTAAAAGCTAATTTAGGATATTCACTATTTAAGGAAATTAGCAATAGTTATCTTGGTTTTAAGGCTAATTTTGATGTTGTTGGCTTTAGCACAAAAGTAAGAAGACTCATTAGAGAAATTAAGTATAAATTTGTCTATCATATCTTTTAATTTTCTAAAATGAGAACCAGCTTAATTAGTGTTTTTAAGGTTTAAAGTATCATCACTTTGATTTTGCGTGTAAATTGATTTTTAGCCGTTCATTTACGAATATGCTTAAGAGATTAAGCCTATATAAAGAGTTTCATCTGATTATACTACCTAAAACGAACAATTTCTTTACCTTGTATTTCTTTCAGGCATTGTTGTTCTTTCCATTTATCTTTATTCAGTGCCCTAATAATATTTTCTTTTATCCGTACTAAGCGTTGCTTCAATGTTTTATTTTTCTTAATTTTAGGCTTGTTTTTTCTTTCTTGTTCTAGGTCGCTAACTAACAAACTTTCTTCTTGATTTAATTGTAATTCTTGAACACAAATGGCTGGGTTGAGTTGATATACTTGATAGATACCAACATTAACCTGTTCATTAAACATGATCTCATCAATTGCTTTGACTTTATCTACAGCGAGGTTTTCAAATAAATTAATGAGATATCTCGCTGCACCATTAGAGATAATATAACCTGCTGTACCAAAATGCTTTGATTTTAAAATATCCATGTTTCTTTCTTGGAAAGGTAAAATTTGTTGCTGGTGCTCCAGCTGAACAGGCATTAAAAATGTTTCTAAACGCAAAACAAAAATCTCTTGAAAATTGAACCGCATTTTTAGCCATTCATCATTAGCAAGAAACTGTTCTGCATTCTCACCAAGCAGAATATCATCCTCAAAAATAGAAATATAATCTAAATTATCGTCAACACACTTTTTCCATAACATAAAGTGACTCACCAAACAGCCCTTCTCTCCTGCTGTGAGCTTTGATGTAGCTTCAACATTTGGAAGATAACGCTGTAAATGAGCATCAAGTCGATCAGAAGGTGTGAATGCATCAAAAAATTCAAAGGGAATTTGTTTCTGACCGAATTGATCGATAATGTGATTTCGACGTTTATCCGCCGTTGAAATACTAATCACTACATTTTTATGTTCAATAGAATACATAGAAAAACATCATATCTGCCTTAAATTGCAGGCTATCTTACTATTTTAAGATCATGAAATGAATAGTATCTTCACAAAAAATCTATGCTAGAATTTATGGTAAATTTTTAGCATAAAGACTGCCAAAACCTAATAACCATAACTGGAGCATTGTAGAAAGAATGGCAACCTATTTTGTCGGTGACTTGCAAGGCTGTTATGATGAATTACAGCTTTTATTAGAATGTGTAGATTTCAACCCTACGCAAGATAAACTTTATCTCGTGGGGGATCTTGTGGCCCGTGGGGATAAATCACTTGAATGTCTTCGTTTTGTAAAATCACTTGGTAATGCCGCGCAAACCGTACTCGGCAATCACGATTTACACTTAATTGCGACCGCTCTGGGTATTAAAAAAGTAAAACCGCGTGATCGTGTTGATGCCATTTTTAACGCGCCCGATTTTGATGAACTGATTCATTGGTTACGCCACCAGCCATTACTTGTGCATAATGAAGAATTAAGCTTCCTGATGGCACACGCAGGTATTTCGCCTGATTGGGATTTGGAAACTGCTAAATCTTGTGCGGCTGAAGTTGAACAGATTTTACAGCACGGCGATTTTCATTATCTTATTGAAAATATGTATTCTGAACAGCCAGATCGCTGGTCGCCAGATTTGCAGGGCTTAGCGCGTCATCGTTACATTATTAATGCTTTCACTCGAATGCGTTTTTGCTATTTGGATCATCGCTTTGATTTTGCTTGTAAATCCCCTTTAAAAGATGCGCCAGCAGAGCTCACGCCTTGGTTTAATTTAGATAATCCACTTTATAAACAAATTCCCGTTGTCTTTGGGCATTGGGCAAGTTTAGTGGATGAACCTACGCCACAAGGTATTTATGCTTTGGATACTGGTTGTGTGTGGAATAATCGAATGACCCTGTTGCGTTGGGAAGACAAACAATTCTTCACGCAAAGTGCGGTCAAAAATTACAGTGATTTTTAAGGAAACACTATGCTCTCGCTTACTACTGAATCTTGTGAACTGTTCAATATTCCTTTCTATCAATTTGCCCAAATGAAAAAATTCTGTCCGGAAGAGATTCCGGCAATTAAAGCTGATTACAAATTACATTGGGATAATTGGAAAGCGATTATTCAAGAAGTGGCAAAGCAACTTGGCATGCCTTTTGCGAAACCGCATATTGAAAGCTGGACAAATGGCTGGCAGGTACGCGCGCATTTCTTCGCTTATTTTAAATACGAGTTCAACCAAAATTCTGCAGCAATCTTTTCTGTGCTATTAAATCGTCGCCGACTAAGAGTGTGTTTAGATTGGCATTGCTATCGTGCGGATCGCTCACAAATTAATGTGCAACAATATAATCAGTGGCTTGATCAATTTGATTTCAAACAATTTGCTGATTTTGATATTTGGCGAGAAGATGAAAGCGAATATGATGATTTTCGCCAAGTAAAAAGCATTTCTGAAAAAGATCTTCTCTTGCGTTCAGATGAGGATTTTTGGTGCATAGGAAAAAGCATTGAAAAATCGGAACTCAGTCAAATAAATCCCGTATCTTTTATCACTCAAACTATTCAAGCATTACAACCAATCTACGAATATTGCCATCAATAAAAGTGCGGTTATTTTCATGAAAGTTTTTCGCCCTGTTTAGTTGTTATGTTATCATCACATTAATTTAACATTTTTAACAATTTAAACTTTTAGGAGAGCTTTATGAAAAACGTCGTGATCGTTGGCGGGGGTGCTGGCGGCATTGAATTAGCGACATTCTTAGGTGATAAATTAGGTCGTAAAAAACAGGCTAAAGTGACGCTTGTGGATCGCAATGCGACCCACTTGTGGAAACCCTTATTACATGAAATTGCCACAGGTGTAATGGATGATGGCACGGATTCTCTGAGCTATCGTGCACACGGTAAAAACCACCATTTCAGTTTTGAACAGGGTTCAATCACACGTATTAATCGTGAACAAAAATATGTTGAACTCGCCCCTGTTTATAGTCAAGAAGGCGATATGCTCGTCGTTGCTCGCCGAATTCCTTACGATTATTTAGTGGTTGCAATTGGTAGCAAATCAAATGATTTCAACACAAAAGGTGTAGCTGATAACTGTATTTTCTTAGACAGCTCAGATCAAGCGTTGCGCTTTCAGCAAAAAATGTTGGAATTATTCCTTAAATTCTCTGAAAACCGTGCTTTAGATGATATTGGTGAAGAAGAATTTAAACAAAAATTAGTGGATGAAAATAATGTGAATATCGCCATTGTCGGTGGCGGAGCAACTGGTGTGGAATTAACAGCTGAGCTTTATCATGCTACGGAAGACTTATCTTCTTACGGCTATGGCAAGATTGATAACTCATGTTTACAAGTCACACTCGTTGAAGCTGGGCCTCGCTTACTGCCAGCTCTACCAGAAGATTTATCTGCTGCGGTATTAGACGAGTTGCAAGAAATGGGCGCGAACGTAAAATTAAATACAATGATCACCGAAGCTCAACCAAACACCCTTATCACCAAAGATGACGAAGAAATCAAAGCTGATCTGATTGTGTGGGCGGCGGGTGTTCGCACCTCAACAGTGACACAGCAATTCGATGGATTAGAACTCAATCGAATCAATCAATTAGTGGTAAGAGACACGCTTCAAACAACCGTTGATGACAGTATTTTCGCGATTGGTGACTGTGCAGCATTAATGCAACCAAACGGTAAATTAGTCCCGCCAAGAGCTCAAGCCGCACATCAAATGGCAAAAGCTTGTGCAAAAAATATCTTTGCACTTCTTGAGCAAAAACCATTAAAAGCATTTAAATATAACGATAAAGGAACCTTAGTTTCTCTGTCAGATTTCACCGCACTTGGTAGCTTAACCAATAAATTCGGTAAAAATCCACTTACCGTTCAAGGTAAATTTGCACAATTTGCCTATGTATCTTTATATAGAATGCATCAACATGCTTTGCACGGTTGTATTAAAATTGGTTTGATTATTCTGGTTGATAAACTAAATCGTTATTTAAAACCAAGATTAAAATTACACTAATCTTTAAAGATAAAAATGCGGTGAAAAATCACCGCACTTGTTATCGAAATTTAACTTCTTGTACAATTCGCTTAGCTGCAGCTATGGGCAATTGCCCAATAAAAGTAATTTCTTTTCCGCCACTCACTTCACTATAAATCGTATAAGCTCCTTGTTTCCAAGTATTTTCTGGTAGATTATTAGAGCCTGCATTAGAAACAAACAACGTAAAAGTAAATAAACCGTCGCTATATAATGCGCTATCTATGATTTCATTTTCCAATGTTTCTTGAGTATATCGAATTAAAGAAAAACCTTGTGGCAACCAACCTGCAGACCAAGTTATATCTGAATTTTGTTCATTTTTACTTTCTTTCAACAAAGGGGGCGTTGAGACTTTGTTAATATACTCCGTCAATCCTCTTAGTCTATCATCGATATAAAGTGTTACGACTCTGAACTGATCAAGTAATTTACCTTCACGATCAAGCATATCGCCGCGTAATAATAAACCATTTTCTTCATCTATAAACACTAAATACTGATATCGGAAATCATCTTTAGGGATAATACGAATCGTGTCAGCAAAACGACCAGCCACTCGATCTTTGCCTAGTTTTATAAAATCATAAACTGAAGAAAGTTTATCAAAATTAGCGCGAACAACTGCAGGCATTGCATCGACGATATTGCCACTATTAAGCGTAAATGCTTGAGTATTTGGTTGAAAATAACTAACTAAGTTATCACGCTGAATAATTTCTTGCTGACGGCCATCTAAAGTGACTAATTGTGCGTAGGTTTTCTTATCTTGTTTGATATGTCGATAACGAAACGAATCCATATTTGCTGGAGTAGTTTGCACAAAGGCAATTTCATAATTGAGATTATCCAATGCTTGTGTCATTTTATCTAAAGACTGCTTCGCAGAAAGCTCTTCAGCAGAAGCAATGCTACTTAATAGCAAAGAAAGAGAAAGTGCGGTAAATTTTAATGCGATTTTTTTCATAGAAATCTAAAGGATAAAAATTCACCACACTAAATAACAATTAGGTGGTGAATCAATAATCTGAACAAAGGAAACCAATTTATCTTACTTGACTGCTACTTACATCTAAAGCATCAGAGTGCATACGACGTTGTAATTCATAGTTTTGCAACATTGCGCCAATGCGACGACTTTTTTTCTCAAGCTGATCTGGAGTCAATGTATCTTTACTTGGCGCATTGTAGCTAACTTCTTGAACTGCATTATTAAATGGCAAGGTTTGCAACACCGGCACTTCTGGTAAATTAGACGCTTCGTTTTTACTATTGAAAGATTGAACACCAAGTACTGCCACTAAACATACGCCAGCAGCAACCGCAACTTGTGTCATTGGCGCAAAAAATGCCTTTAATTTTTGCATAAATACAGAATTATGCACATCTTCTGGTTCAGGTTGAGACACGGCAATGAGATCGACTTTCTTCACTTCTTCAGATTCAATTAAACCTGCCATTTTAGCGGTAAAATCAGCCCCTAAAAAGACCGCACTTTCTTTACGCATCACTGCACGTACAGCATGGAATGCCTGCCAAGATTCTTGTAATTCTTCGTCTTTCAATAAAGCATCTGTCAAGCCAGCCTCGACTTGTTCGCCATCCATATAGGCTGAAAGTTGCTCTTTTTGCATAGTAAACTCCGACTTTTTTATTCGCGTTGCATCAGTGGTTGAATTTTATTCTCAATAATTTCCCTTGCGCGGAAAATACGAGAACGAACCGTACCAACAGGACAATCCATAATTTCTGCAATCTCTTCATAACTTAAGCCTTCTAGCTCTCGCAAGGTGATTGCTGTTTTTAAATCTTCTGGCAAACTGTGAATCGTACTAAACACGATTCGTTCAAGTTCACTAGATAACATTTCATTTTCGGGTGTATCTACATCCCGCAAGTGCGTACCCACATCATAATTTTCAGCATCCTCAGCTAAAATATCTTCATTAGGTGGACGACGCCCTTGAGCCGTTAAATAATTTTTTGCCGTATTAACGGCAATTCGATAAAGCCATGTATAGAAAGCACTTTCGCCACGAAAAGATTCAATTGAGCGATAAGCCTTTATAAAGGATTCTTGCACTACATCAGGAATATCGTTACGTGATACATAGCGAGTCAAAAGCCCCGCTACTTTATTCTGATAACGAGAAACCAACAAATTGAAGGCTTTCTTATCCCCTTGCTGCACTCTTTCTACCAAAGCCTGATCTGTTAGCTGTTCAGCCATATTTCTCCTATGCCAATATCTAACACGCCTTAATATTCAAGACAGCAAGCTCTTGTTGCAATCTCAGACACAAGTGTGTGAAAAAAGTTCATACGTATCTTAATAATTTTAATTAGTTGTGATTTTTTGTACGTTTTGGATATATTCTACCATAGATTGAATTTCTGAATCTGATGATTGACCACGATTAAAAAACCAAGAAAACAGCTGCAGATCTGTACTTGCTAATAAACGAATAAATATATCTTTCTTGTCATCCGTTAATTCATCAAAATGCCCCAAATAAAAAGGCATAATGATTTTATCCAACTCTAACATTCCTCGGCGACAATCCCATTCAATACGGAGTTTATTATATTTTTCCATTTTTAATTCCTTAAATTTTAAGGGGCGATTATAGCCTAAAAAAATAACAATAAAAAAAGGTTGGCATATTTACCAACCTTTATTTTTCAATTTCATTATTTATTCTTTAATAAATCACGAATTTCTGTGAGCAAATCTTCTGATGTAGGACCTGCTTTTTTCTCTTCTGGTTTTCTCACTTTATTAAGAGCCTTAATCATTATAAAGATTGCAAAAGCAATAATAATGAAATCAATCACATTCTGAATAAACACACCGTAGTTTAAAGTAACAGCTGGAACATCGCCTTGTGCTTGAGCTAATACAAATTTCATATCTTTGAAATCAATACCACCCGTTAAAATACCTAACACAGGCATAAAAATATCACTGACAAGTGAGCTTACAATCTTACCAAACGCACCACCGATAATCACACCGACAGCCATATCTACAACATTACCGCGCATTGCAAATTCGCGAAATTCTTTAATAAAACTCATAATAATTTTTCCTTTAGAGATTGAATAAAAAGAGCGACGATTATAATGAGCCGATCTTAAAAGTAAATAAATCGTTAAATGAAGAATGCACTTGGCTGGAACAATTTTTCAATTTCAGGCACATTCTTCTTATCACTCAAATAAATCACCACATGATCGCCTTCTTCAATCACAACTTGGCGTCGTGCAACAATTACATCATTTCCACGCAATAAAGCACCAATAATGGTCCCCATAGGCAAACGCAGCTCACCAATTTTGCGCCCGACCACATTGGAGGTGCATTCATCACCATGCGCTACAATTTCAATAGCCTCAGCAATACCATGTCGTAATGTAGCCACATTTTTCACATCCCCTTTACGAACATGCCCAAGCAAAGCAGAAATTGTCGCTTGCTGTGGTGAAACTACAATATCAATACTTCCACCTTGAATCAGGTTTATATACGCAATTCGTTGAATCAACACCATGGCTTTCTTCGCGCCCAAACGTTTTGCCAATAAAGCGGACATAATATTCGCTTCATCATCACTACTCAATGAAAGGAACACATCGACATTTTCAATATGCTCTTCAAACAATAAATTTTGATCAGACGCATCACCATAAAAAACCAAGGTTTTTGAAAGTTTTTCAGCTAACAAATTAGCCCTTTCTTCATCACGCTCAATTAATTTTACAGTACAAACATTTTCCAAACATTTCGCAACGCCAGCGGCAACATTTCCGCCACCGACGATCATTACGCGTTTATAAGGTTTTTCTAAGCGTTGAAGTTCGCTCATTACTGCTTTTATATGCTCAGTTGCACAAATAAAAGTAATTTCATCACCGGCTTCAACAATAGTAGATCCCTGCGGACGAATCGGTTTGCCGTTACGCAAAATAGACATAATACGACAATCAATATGTGGCATATGTTCACGAAATGCGGAAAGCGCATATCCAACCAAAGGCCCACCATAATAAGCTCTTACCACAACCATGCTAATACGATTATTCGCAAAATGGGCGACTTGCAATGCCCCTGGATAAGTAATTAAGCGTGTAATTTCATCTGTTACAAGATTTTCAGGCGAAATCAAATGATCAATAGGTACATTCTCATCATTGAATAACTTATCTTTTTCACGTAAATATTCTGAATTACGAATACGGGCAATACGCGTTGGTGTATTAAATAATGTATAGCCCATCTGGCAGGCTACCATATTGATTTCATCAGAAGCTGTTACGGCAACCATTAAATCGGCATCGGCCGCACCTGCATCACGAAGCACTTTTGGTGATGATGGCGAGCCTTGCACCACACGCAAATCATGCTTTTCTTGTAAGGCTTGTAACTGTGGGGATTCGTTATCAACGAGTGTGATATCGTTATCTTCACTAACCAAATTTTCGGCAAGCGTTGTTCCTACCTGACCTGCGCCCAAAATGATAATTTTCATTATCGCTCTCCTTTATGCTCGTTTAAGCAATTTCGCATAATAGAACCCATCACCACTATTTGGTTGCGGAATGAATTGAAAACCCACCGCACTTTTATCATCACTAAAGGGTAATGGCAGTAACTCCGCATCCGCGTGAGCATTTAAAAACACTTGGATTTGTTCGCAATTTTCTTCGGGCAATACAGAACAAGTCGCATAAAGCAAAACACCATTTGGCTTCAGTTTTTCCCAAAGTGCACTCAGAATTTTCTTCTGTAGTTCAACAAGCTGAGCGATATCGGTTTCTTTACGTAACCATTTTATATCGGGGTGACGTCGAATCACTCCTGTAGCAGAACAAGGAGCATCAAGTAAAATTCGGTCAAATTTCACCGCACTTTTACCGATTTCAGCTAACCATTCGTCAGGTTGACTCGCATCACCACACACCACTATCGCTTGCTGATTTAAACGTTCAAGATTTTCTTCCACTCGTTTTAAGCGATGGGATTCTACATCTAATGCAATCACATTAGCTTGAGGTGCCAGTTCTAAAATATGGGTCGTCTTACCGCCCGGTGCCGCGCAAGCATCGAGGATCCACTCCTCATTTTTTGGCTCAAGCAACATTGCCGCCCATTGAGCACTCAAATCTTGTACCGTTACAGCACCTTCTTCAAAGTGCGGTAATTTTTGCACAGCAATCGGTATATCTAAACATAGCGCATTAGGATGATGGCTTGTTTTCGAAGAAATACCTTGTTCTTCAAGTAAAGTGCGGTAAGTTTCAAGGGCGTTTTTTTGTGAATTCACACGTAGCCACATTGGTGGTTTCTGATTGTTCGCCTCAATGATCTCACGCCAATTCGGATAGGCTTTTTTTAATTTATTCACGAACCATTCAGGGTGAAGCGTTTGCCAATTTTTATCGATAATGGCCAAAATTTCACCTTGCTCACGTAAAAACCTACGCAAAACCGCATTCACTAATCCTCTAAAACTATCAGATTTTAATGATTTTGTTGCGTTCACAACTTCATCAACTGCCGCATGAGCAGGCACTCGCATATAAAGCAATTGGTATAATCCCACAAGTAACAGGCAATGAACAATGCGAGTTTTACCTTTAAGCGGCTTATCCACAAGACGTTTGATAATTTGCTCTAAGCGAGGCAATACGCGACACACGCCAAAACAAATTTCTTGTAGTAAGGGCAAATCTTGAGCTTTTACAGAAAGTTGCACTTCTGGAATTAGCGCTGACAAGGATTTACCCTCATCTAATACTTGCAAAATTAAGTTTGCAGCAATAGCTCTGGTCGAAAGTGCGGTCATTTTTACTGAATTTTTTACTTTGATAGTTTTAGAAGAAAATTTTTTCATTATGCAAGCACCTTACCAATAGTAAACCATTCTGCACGGCCATTTAATAAATCTTGTGCAGACATAGGCTTTTTACCTGCAGGTTGCAATTGCAATAAGTTTAATACACCATCGACAGTCGCAATTTGAATGCCATTTTTATCCGCACTTAAAATAGTTCCCGCTGGTTTATCTTGATGAGGCAATACCTCCGCTTGATACACTTTTAAAGTTTGTGCATTGCCATCCTTATCTTCCGTTGAAAAATAGGCAATTGGCCAAGGATTAAAAGCGCGGATATTACGCTCAAGTTGCATTGCAGGAAGTGACCAATCTAATTGTGCCTCTTCTTTGGAAAGTTTTTCTGCATAATTACTTTGGCTGCCATCTTGTTTTTCCGCTATAAATTTACTGTTTTCAAGATTATCTAAAACATCGATTAATGCTGATGGAGCAAGCTCTGCCAGTTTGTTATAAAGACTTGTTGAAGTTTCAGTCGGTAAAATATCACAATAGACTTTGTGTAACATATCACCTGTATCTAAACCTTCATCCATTTGCATAATGGTTACACCAGTTTGTGCATCACCAGCCCAAATTGAGCGCTGAATAGGTGCCGCGCCTCGCCAACGAGGAAGAATAGAACCATGCACATTCAAACAACCTAAACGAGGGGCATCTAATACAGCTTTCGGTAAAATTAATCCATAAGCCACAACAACTATTACATCTGCATTTAACGCTTTTAGTTCAGACTGTGCCTCTTCTTTACGTAAGGATTTAGGTTGATAAACGGGAATGTTATTTTGCTCAGCAAGTTGCTTAACAGGGCTTGCTTGCAGTTTTTTACCGCGACCAGCTGGTTTATCAGGTTGAGTATAAACAGCGATCACATTATGTTGAGAATTTAGAATAGCTTGTAAATGCTGTGCAGCAAAATCTGACGTACCAGCAAAAATAATATTAAGTGATTTCATAATGTTCTACGTTATGGTAATTGATAGGAAAAAGTGCGGTTAAAATCAACCGCACTTTAATTAAGAATCAGAAGCTTATTGTTTCGCAATTTGTTTTTTATATTTCACCAATTTTTCTTTAATACGTTGGCGTTTAAGTGGAGAAAGGTAATCAACAAATAAAATGCCATTTAGGTGATCGATCTCGTGTTGAATACAGATCGCAAGCAAACCATCCGCATCTAAAGTAAATTCTTTACCATCACGATCTAACGCTCTCACTTTCACTTTTTCTTTACGAGGAACCAACGCACGGAACCCTGGAATGGATAAACACCCCTCTTCAATTCCTGTTTCGCCTTCAGAAGCCAAAATTTCAGGATTAATCAAGACAAGCTGATTTTGTTTATCACCTTCAACATCAATAGTAATAATACGTTGCAAAATATCTACTTGAGGTGCAGCTAAACCAATACCTTCCTCTTGATACATCGTATCAAACATATCATCAACAATTTTACGAATTGCATCATTAACTTCAGTAACAGGCTCACAAACAACCTTTAAGTGATCATCAGGATAAATTAATACATTAAGTGCGGTCATAATTTCTCTTGTTTTAAGGATAGAATTTTAGCGGGATTGTAGCACAGCTAATAAAACATTTATAGGAATGTGACTTCATATGAGTTGAAAAATCACTTACTTATTGAAAATTAAAATTAGAGTCTTATTTATTTAAATCATAAATAGATTATAAAAAACAAAAACCCCAGCTTTTCAAACTGGGGTTCTTCTGTTTTTATTTAATTTAGATATGTATTTGGTAACCTGGCGGTGCCCTACTCTCACATGGGGATGCCCCACACTACCATCGGCATTACAGCGTTTCACTTCTGAGTTCGGTATGGTTCAGGTGGTTCCACCGCACTATCGCCGCCAGGATAATTCTTTG
>NZ_QQJW01000011.1:0-64596 GCF_003493685.1 Haemophilus haemolyticus | reverse complement strand
GAGCATTTTGAGCTATATTTAAAGGAATGTGAATGGCGTTTTAACAACAGTGAAATAAAATCTCAAATTTCCATTTTAAAACAATTAGTTAAGGGGATTTAGATCTAGTTATCTAGTACAGCCCCAATATTAATTTAGAAATGGTTAAACAAGGTATGGCATGGGCTTATAAGCAATATTCCCATGATCCGATTTATCTTCAAGCTCAAGAAAATGCACAAGCCAAAGGAATTGGTCTTTGGGCGGACAATAATCCGATTGAACCAAGTCAATGGCGCAGACAAGAGAAAAATCAATATGGCTTTTGATTATCAAACTTTCCGTCAAGAATTTCCCTATTTCCAACGTGAAGATGCGGTTGTTTATTTAGATAACGCTGCCACCGCATTGAAACCTCAAGTATTAATTGATCGCACTGCTGAATTTTATGCGTCTGCAGGTTCAGTGCACCGTAGCCAATATGATGCAGCCCAAACAGCGCAATATGAACAGGCTCGCACACAAGTTAAAGAATGGGTTAATGCTGAAGATAAACGCGCTGTTATTTGGACTTCGGGTACAACTCACACGATTAACTTAGTGGCAAATGGATTACTACCACAATTAAACGCAGAAGATGAAATTCTGATTAGCCAAGCAGATCATCATGCTAATTTTGTCACTTGGCACGAAACGGCGAGAAAGTGCGGTGCAAAAATTCGAGTTTTACCGATTTTAGATAATTGGCTAATTGATGAAAATGCGCTTATTTCAGCCCTTTCTGAAAAAACAAAACTGGTTGCGCTAAATTTTGTTTCAAATGTCACAGGCACAGAACAGCCAATTAAACGCCTGATTCAACTTATCAGAAAACATAGTCATGCCTTGATTTTAGTGGATGCAGCACAAGCAATTAGTCATATTAAAATCGATTTACAAGATTTAGATGCAGATTTCCTCGCATTTTCTGCCCATAAAATTTATGGCCCAAATGGGCTTGGCGTTTTAACAGGAAAATTGACCGCACTTTCTCAACTTCAACCGCTCTTTTTTGGCGGGAAAATGGTTGATCGTGTATCAAATGATCTTATTACTTTTGCCGAGTTGCCTTATCGTTTAGAAGCAGGCACACCCAATATTGCTGGAGTTATTGGCTTTAATGCCATACTGGATTGGCTACAAAAATGGGATTTTACCGCAGCAGAACAGCACACTATATCCTTGTCTGAATCCGTCAAAGTGCGGTTAAAATCTTACGAGAATTGCCGATTATTCAATTCCCCTCAACCAAGCACCGTTGTTTGCTTTATATTTGACGGCATTGACTGTTCCGATCTTTCAACGCTCTTAAGCGAACAAAATATTGCGCTTCGTGTAGGCGAACATTGCGCTCAACCTTATTTAGCACGCTTAGGCGAACACACCACATTACGCCTATCTTTTGCCCCTTATAATACACAGGAAGATGTAGAGGCATTTTTTACTGCCTTAGATAAAGCACTGGATTTATTACAATGATAGAACAATTAAAACAAGCTAAAAATTGGGAAGAACGCTATCGCCTGATTATTCAAGCTGGCAAAAATTTATCTCGCCCAAGCGATGATGAACTCGCTCAAATGCAACCTATTACTGGCTGCGAAGCACAAATGTGGTTTCAAATTATGCCTAAAAATGACCGCACTTTTCAATTCAACGGATTTAGCGAAGCCAGAATTATGAATGGCTTGCTTTGGATTTTATTCACTCAAATCAATGGCAAAACAGCGGATGAATTGAATAAATTTGATATTACTGTATTTTTTAGCGAACTCGGCATTTCACAACGTTTAAGCGAAACGCGTTTAAACGGCCTAAACCAAATCGGACAGCAATTAAAAAATTTATGTATTTAATCGAAACCTATTTTCGCCTAACTGCACTAGAAAATAACATTGAATCACAAAGCCGTTTACTTAATGCAGTGATCGATCAATGGCGGTATAACGGGCAAATTATCGGACGTGAAATTCCTTTATATTTGGCGGAAGAAGATGGCACACAAGGCTTTGCTATGCGTGTCATTTGCCCTGAGCAAGATAGTCTTTTCCCGCAAAATAATAACGCAGAAGTGAATAGAGCATTACAAGAAGCCGAAAAGTGCGGCCTAATTTTTGATGGTTTTCAACTTGTGGGCGATGATTTCAATTCAGATCAAACGGCAGAAAATGTCTCGCCAGCTTGGCAAGTGCTTTACACAACTCATTTACAAAGCTGCTCGCCGATTCATAGCGGAGAAAATTTCGCACCAATTTCGTTGTATAAACAGTTGAAAAATCAACCGCACTTAAGCCAAGATCTGATTAAATGGCAAGAAAATTGGCAAGCCTGTGATCAACTACAAATGAATGGTGCGGTATTAGAACAACAATCTTTGGCAGAAATTTCTGAGCATCAAAGCACACTTTCAAAACACGGACGATATTTAGCCCAAGAAATCGAAAAAGAAACGGGCATACCGACTTACTATTATTTATATCGTGTAGGTGGGCAATCTTTAGAATCTGAAAAATCCCGTTGCTGCCCCTCTTGTGGTGCAAACTGGGCGTTAAAAGACGCGATTTTTGATACCTTTCATTTTAAATGCGACACCTGTCGATTAGTTTCGAATCTATCGTGGAATTTTTTGTAATTTAAGTCGAAGCCTCAACTCTCTGTTGGAATGATAAAGTCTTATCCCCCTTCCGACGCTTCGCGCCACCTTCCCCCGCAAGCAGGGGAAGGCAAAATTATTTTTAACATATAAAGGAAAAAATAAATGAATTACCAAGACAACAGCTTAAAATCCTTAAAACTCGGTCAAAAAACGGAATATGCCTCTCAATATGACCGCACTTTATTACAGCCTGTGCCACGCGCATTAAATCGCGATGGATTGGGCATTACTCAAAACCAGCCTTTTACCATTGGTGCCGATATTTGGACGGCTTATGAAATCTCTTGGCTCAACGAAAAAGGCTTGCCACAAGTGGCTATCGCAGACATTTATCTGGATTATCAAAGCCAAAATTTGATTGAATCAAAAAGTTTTAAACTTTATTTAAATAGCTTCAACCAAAGCAAATTTGCCGACTTCAACTCCGTTCAACAAACAATGCAACGCGATTTAAGCGAATGCGCGCAAGGCGATGTAAAAGTGCGGTTAAATCCAGTGTCAGTTTACGATTCTCAAAAAATTGATCACTTACAAGGTGATTGCATTGATGAACAAGATATTGAAATTACCAGCTACGAATTTAACGCTGATTGGCTGAAAGATTGCATATCTGATGAAATTGTCGAAGAAAAATTAGTCAGCCATTTGTTGAAATCTAACTGCCTCATCACTAATCAACCAGACTGGGGTACCTTGCATATTCACTATGTTGGTAAAAAAATCGATCACGAAAAATTATTACGTTACGTTGTATCGTTCCGCCAACACAATGAATTCCACGAACAATGTGTCGAACGTATTTTTTGCGATTTAATGCACTACGCAAAACCAGAAAAACTCACTGTTTACGCACGCTATACTCGTCGTGGCGGATTAGATATCAACCCGTTCCGTTCTAATTTTGAGAATTTACCTGAAAACTTAAGATTAGCGAGACAGTAAAAGAAAAGTGCGGTGAGATTTAATAAAAATTTTCTCCGCACTTAGCTACAAATGACTTATGGATTCTTTGAAAAATGTTCAACCATTTTTTCAACCATATCAATAATTAAAGCTCTTTCTTCTTCATTAACTTTCAATAAAAGCTGAGCCAAATAGTCAGCACGATCAATTACTCTGTCACTTGATACTGAGAATAAATCAACAATTTTGCAATTAAAAATTTCAGAGTATTCAAATAATCTTGTCAATGAAGGAGTTGATACTCCCCTTTCAAACTTAGATACAGCTTCGTTTGTTATTCCTAATTTTTCAGCAATTTGCTCTTGAGTTAATCCTTGTTTTTGTCTGTATTGAGCAATTGCCTTACCCAACTGTTTTGTGAAGTGTTGTTTATTTACTGTCATTTTCTACTCACCACATGTAATTCTTAGTAGTGAACAAAAAATAAATACACAAAAACAGGAACCAATAATTCTATTATAGTAAAATATGTTGATTTTATTTTTGTTGATTTATAGAATTACACAGCTCATTCTGAGCATAATTTTAAAGCTTATGAACATTAAGTTAAGGACACTCATATGAAAAAAATATTTGCAATAGCAAGTATTGCTATCTTAATACCCTCTTTGTCTAATGCCAATTTTACAGGCTGGTATATTGGTGGTGAACTTGGTTCTAGCCAACATCAGATTTCTATTCCCTATGAAAAACTTCATAGTGGCACTCAGTATTCTGGTAATTTTGAATCACAAGGTAATAAATCCACTGGTTTAAGTATTCTAGGTGGATTTGGCTTTCAATTCGGTCAATCTAATTTTATTGGTCAAGCTGAAGCAAAGTATCGCTTTATTAGTGGCGCAAAATCTAAATTTGAAGGAGAGAATATAACGAAAGAGAAAGCAAACATTAGTATTGCCTATCTACAAGGCTATCGAATTTCAGAACGTTTTCTACCTTATGTAAAACTTAGCCTTGATGCTGGGGTATTTGATATTAATCAGGAAAATATTCCTAAAGCTAATTATGTATCCATTGAAAACTCATCTGTAATCGGTATTGGATTAGGGGCGGGTATTAAATACGCGGTAACAGATGCTATTAATGTTGGCATAGAATACCATAGAGCAGCCTTAAATGGGCAGGATAATATTAAGGTAAAAACCAGTAACATTGGATTAAATTTTAGCTATCAGTTCTAAACTAGGAGAAAAATATGAAAAAGTTACTTTCATTATTAATATTTGCTTCATTATTTTTAACTGGATGTGCGCATACTGTAATGGACACGCCAGAAAATAATATTAAAGCTAAACAATTCTCGCTTCCAGCCAAAGATCAAGCAGGTCTATATATTTACAGAGACTCTATTTTTGGTAGTGCATTGAAGAAAGATCTTTATGTGGATGATAAATATATTGGTGAATCAGCGCCAAAAGTATTTTTCTATCAAAAACTCAAACCAGGTAATCATAAAATATCTACTGAATCTGAGTTTAGCGACAATCATTTAACTCTACAAATGGATGGTGGAAAAAACTATTTTGTTCGCCAATACATAAAAATGGGGGTATTTGTTGGTGGGGCTAATTTAGAACAGGTATCAGAAGAAACGGGTAAAAAAGCTATTAAAAATCTCAATATGGCTTTATCAAAATAATATCAATACGGTTGATTAAACTAAAATCAACCGTTTTTACTACATCTGCTTCAAATCATTCGCCTGTTGCAATAGCTGACGGCTTTCTTTTAAAAATTGTTCTGAATAATCGCCAAACCAGTCACGCACCTTATGGAAAGCATCAATAAAACCTTGACGATCATTATTTTCAAAGAAAGCTAAGGCTTCGTCGTAAGTTTGTTTTAGTGTTTCAATTACTGCTAAATTTTCTGGTTTATCCATAATAATATCTGCGTAAAGCTCTGCATCTTGCGCAAATAAACGACCGATCATCGCAAGTTCTAAGCGATAAATAGGGGAAGAAAGTGCCAATAAATTAGCGAGATTAACAGGCTGTTTGGAAAGGTGTAAACCATTCGCAAAAGTTGAAAAATGGCGCAAGGCTTGTATATAAGTCATATTGTGATCGTGTTCTGTGGCATCGGTTTGATAAATTTTTGCTCCCCAAATTTGAATTTGCTCAAGTAACCATTCGTAACGTTCAGGAAAACGACCATCACAACGCACAACCACTTGTTTTGCCATACTTGCAATATCTGACCCAAACATTGGATGTAAACCTAACACCGAGCCAGAATGAACTTCAAGCATTTTCACTAGCGGTTCACGCTTAACGGAAGTTAAATCTGCAAGCAACATATTTTCCGTTAAATAAGGTTTTAGTCGCTCAATCGTTTCCAAAGTAATATTGATGGGAACGGAAACAATCACGACATCAGCATTCGTTAAAATACTTTCAGCCACCGCCCAATCTTCACGATCTAAAATAGAAATTGGATAGCCAGATGCACGTAAATAACGGGCAAATAAGCCACCTAATTTACCATAGCCACCCACGATAACAATTTTGTGAATATCAGGATTGATAGTTTTAAAGCCAAATTGGTTTTCATTGGCATAGGATTCACGCATAAAACGGCGTAGAACATCTTCAATCAGATCTGCTGAAATGCCTGCTTTTTCAGCCTCTAAACGACGCGCTTGGAGCATTGCTATTTCACGCTCTGGCGCATAAATAGGTAATCCATGTTGATGTTTAACTTTACCGACTTGAGAAACCAACTCAAGACGTTTAGCAAAAAGTTGGATAAGTTCGCGATCAAGCGAATCAATTTCAGAACGTAAATCTTTAAGGGCTTCCATAAAACCTCACCTGTAATGTTTATCTTACACATATTGTAAAAAATTAATTACAGGGAGATTACTAGAATTTTATAAGAAAGGCAATTAAGTTATGCGGATTGTGTGATTAACCGTTGTGGGCGAATTATATTTCCATCAATTAAGGCTACACCTAAGAATAAATTCTCCACTGAAAATAACCGCACTTGACCGCTTAATTGCTGTTCGTTAGCAAATTTCACTCGCTGACCAAAACCAATGGCTTTACTCTGCTCTGCATCTAAATGCAAAGCGGGCAATTTACTTACAGCAGTATCAGTTGGCAGTAATAGACGATCCAATTCACTTAACGGAAAACTTTCAGCGAGCAATTGTAACTCATCGATTAGCATCATTTCTGCTATGGGGTAATCCGCTACGGCTGTACGGCGTAACATTGTCACATGTGCACCACAACCTAGCACTTCACCCAAATCATCTACTAAGGTGCGAATATAAGTGCCTTTTGAACAATGCACTTCTAAGGTTAAAAAAGGCGCGTTATAGTCAATAAAATTGAGTTCAAAAATCGTAATTGGACGAGCCTCACGCTCAACCGTAATACCTTGTCGCGCATATTCATAAAGCGGTTTACCGTTATGTTTTAGTGCGGAAAACATTGTCGGCACTTGTAAAATATCGCCATGAAATTGTTCAAGTGCGGTCAAAATTTGCTGAGTTTCAACATGAACTTCACGAGTTTCCACCACTTGCCCTTCCGCATCGGAAGTATCAGTACGTTCTCCTAATTTTGCCGTAACAAGATAACGCTTATCTGCATCAAGCAAAAATTGTGAAAACTTAGTTGCCTCGCCCAGACAAATCGGCAACATCCCCGTTGCCAACGGATCGAGCGCGCCAGTATGCCCCGCTTTGTTCGCTTGAAATAAACGCTTTACCTTTTGCATAATATCATTTGATGACATGCCTTGTGGTTTATCCAACAAAAACACACCATCAACATCACGCCAGCGTTTACGAGGTCTAGACATTAGTTGCTTTCCTCAACGTGTTTTTTCTCATCTTCACGCACAACATTTGTCACAAGATTTGACATACGCATCCCTTCCACTAAGGATTGATCGTAAATAAAGCGAATCTCTGGCACGATACGTAAACGCATCGCTTTGCCTAGTAATGAACGAATATAAGGCGATGCCTTTTCTAAGCCTTTCATACCTTGCTCAATTGCCGTTTCATCATGATCAAATAAAAAAGTCACGAAGATTTTTGCGTAAGATAAATCGCTCGACACTTCCACATCAGAAACCGTCACCATCCCAATACGGGGATCTTTCACTTCGCGTTGTAAAATGACTGCTATTTCTTTTTGTATTTCTTGAGCGACGCGATCGCTACGTTTAAATTCTCTTGCCATAGTTATTCCTTATTTATAAAAGCGCCTCATTCTACTGGAAATCATTGAATTTAGCACGCAAAAATCCCTTTCAACCTGGTACTGTTTTTAGACAAATTAAATATATTCTTTTATCTAAAAATAAGGTTATTTAAGAGTGTTGATAAGAAAAGGGCGATTAAAAACACTATGATTTTTAACCGCCCTTTATTTTGTTAAAGATTAGATTGAACGTTTAACTTCAACCACTTCAAACACCTCGATTTGGTCGCCGACTTTTACATCGTTGTAGTTTTTCACGCCGATACCACATTCCATACCGTTACGAACTTCAGATACATCATCTTTGAAACGGCGAAGAGATTCTAATTCCCCTTCAAAGATAACGACGTTGTCACGTAATACACGGATTGGATTGTTACGTTTCACTACACCTTCGGTTACCATACAACCTGCGATTGCACCAAATTTCGGATGACGGAATACATCACGAACTTCAGCTAAGCCAATAATTTCTTGTTTAAATTCAGGCTCTAACATACCGCTCATTGCTGCTTTAATTTCATTCAACAATTCATAGATGATTGAGTAATAACGTAAATCAATGTTTTCCGCTTCAATGACACGACGTGCAGATGCATCAGCACGAACGTTAAAGCCGACAATAATAGCATTAGATGCTGCAGCTAAAGTTGCATCAGTTTCAGTAATACCACCTACACCTGAACCAACAACTTTAACTTTTACTTCATTGGTAGAAAGTTCATTTAACGCTTGAACAATCGCTTCTACAGAGCCTTGTACGTCTGCTTTCACAATAACGTTCAATTCAGCCACATCGCCTTCAGACATATTGCTAAACATATTTTCAAGTTTCGCTTTTTGCTGACGAGCTAATTTCACTTCACGGAATTTACCTTGACGATATAACGCAACTTCACGTGCTTTTTTCTCATCACGTACAACGGTTGCTTCATCACCCGCTGCAGGCACGCCTGAAAGACCTAATAATTCAACTGGAATTGAAGGACCTGCTTCATCAACTTCTTTCCCGTTTTCATCACGCATTGCACGTACACGGCCATATTCAAAACCACAAAGTACGATGTCACCTTTACGTAGTGTACCTGATTGAACCAAGATAGTTGCCACAGGACCACGACCTTTATCCAAGTAAGATTCAATGACTACACCACTTGCCATGCCGTCTTTTACAGCGGTCAATTCAAGCACTTCTGATTGAAGTAAGATTGCATCTAATAACTCATCAACCCCTGTACCTTTCTTCGCAGATACTGGAACGAATTGAACATCACCACCGAATTTTTCAGAAATGACATCATGTTGTAATAATTCTTGCTCAACACGGTCTGGATTTGCTTCTGGTTTATCGATTTTATTTACTGCAACTACTAAAGGTGCACCCGCTGCTTTTGCGTGTTGAATCGCTTCGATAGTTTGAGGCATCACACCATCATCGGCAGCAACAACAAGAACAACGATATCTGTAGCTTTTGCACCACGTGCACGCATAGAAGTAAACGCTGCGTGTCCTGGAGTATCTAAGAAGGTGATCATTTTGCCATCATCCATTTCTACGTGATAGGCACCGATATGTTGGGTAATTCCACCCGCTTCACCTGCTGCAACTTTCGCTTTACGAATATAGTCAAGTAAAGAGGTTTTACCATGGTCAACGTGACCCATGATGGTTACAACTGGTGCACGCGTTACTTTTTCTGCGTTTACATCGCGATCGCCTAATACCGCTTCTTCAAGCTCATTTTCATTGCGAAGAATCACTTTATGACCAAGTTCTTCTGCCACTAATTGAGCGGTTTCTTGGTCAATAACTTGGTTAATAGTAACCATTTCGCCCATCTTCATCATCGTTTTGATGATTTCAGTCGCTTTTACAGCCATCTTGTTCGCTAATTCAGCAACGGTAATAGTTTCACCAATGACAACATCCGCTTTCACAACTTGAACTGGTTTAGTAAAGGCTTGTTGAAGTGCGGCACCTTTTTTGCCGTTTTTACCTTTACCAAATTTAGCGTCTTTTTGATTTTTACGATTAGATTCGCGCTCGTTTTTCGAGTTTTTGCTATTTTCATCGTCGCGACCGCCCTTTTTAGCTTTCGCTACTTTATTTTTGCCACGGCCACGATTTTCGTTACGACGATCTTCTTCATCTTCAGCTTCAAGTGCATATCTTGAACTTAAGTTGTAATCAGAATAGTCTTCTGAAGAAGAGTCATTTTCTGAATCATCTGCTTCAGCATAACGTTTCGCTTCTTCTGCTGCACGGCGAGCTTGTTCTTCTGCTTTTTGACGAGCTAATTCTTCAGCTTTACGACGAAGTTCTGCTTCTTCTGCTTTGCGTTTCTCTTTTTCAGGATCAACAGATTTTGCTTTAGAATCTACCGCACTTTTTGCCGGCTTAGCTGTTTCTACTTTCGCTTTTTCAGCTTTTGCTTTTTCATCAGCTTCTTTCTTCGCTGCTACTTTTTCAGCTTCTAAACGAGCTTTTTCTTCTGCTGCTTTTTGCTCAGCAATTTTTTTCGCTTCCGCTTCTTGCTGTGCTTTTAATTTTGCTTCTTCTTGTTGAGCAATATCAGTTTTTACTGTGCGTTTTTTACGTACTTCTACTTGTACTTCTTTGCTTTTACCGCCAGTTGTGGTGCTGCTCACTGTTGTTTTTGTTCTGCGTTGAATGCTTAATTTCTTTGGCGCATCAGCCTTAACATCTTCAGTCATTACTACTCTCCTTATTCTTCGCCAAACCAACAGATATTACGTGCAGCCATAATTAAATCTGCTGCTTGTTCTGCTGTTAATTCTTCAATATCTGCTAAATCATCTACACCCTGTTCGGCGAGTTCTTCGAGAGTAGTAATTTGTTTTTCAGCTAATTTGAATGCCACATGGCGATTCATGCCATCTAAATTCAATAAGCGATCTTCAATATTCGCTTTTTTCAATGCTTCTTCTTCAGCAACCGCTGCGGCGGTAATCGCATTTTTAGCACGAGTTTGAAGTTCTTCGACAAGATCTTCATCTTCTAAACCATCAATTGCTGTCAATTCATTCATTGGCACATAAGCAATTTCTTCTAAACTTGTGAAGCCTTCTTCTACAAGGATTTGAGCAAATTCTTCATCAAGTTCTAATGCGTTCATAAATAAGTTTAAAACTTTGTTATCTTCTGCTTGATGTTTTGCATTTAAGTCATCAGTAGTCATCACGTTTAGTGTCCAACCCGTTAATTGTGTTGCTAAACGTACGTTTTGACCATTACGACCAATTGCTTGCGCAAGGTTAGCGGCTTCAACGGCAATATCCATAGAATGATTATCTTCATCAACGATGATAGAAGACACATCAGCTGGTGCCATTGCATTGATCACGAATTGTGCCGGATTATCATCCCAAAGCACGATATCTACGCGCTCACCACCAAGTTCATTGGTAATGGCTTGAACACGCGCACCACGCATACCCACACAAGCACCAACTGGGTCAATACGTTTATCGTTTGATTTCACTGCAATTTTAGCGCGAGAACCAGGATCACGAGCTGCACCACGAATTTCAATCATTTCCTCACCAATTTCAGGCACTTCAATACGGAATAATTCGATCAACATTTCTGGTTTAGAACGTGTCACAAATAATTGTGCAGTTTTGCCTTCAGGATTTACTTTATAAAGCACACCACGCACACGGTCACCTGGACGGAAATTTTCACGTGGCAACATGTCTTCACGAGCAATCATCGCTTCTGCTTTATTGCCAAGATCTAAGATGATGCTGTCACGACTTACTTTTTTCACAGTACCGGTGACAATTTTGCCTTCTTCAGCACGGAACTGTTCTACAACTTTTGCACGCTCAGCTTCACGGATTTTGGTGCTGATTACTTGGCGTACAGTTTGCATTGCAATACGGTCAAATGCGATAGATTCGATTTGATCTTCTACATAATCGCCTAGTTGAAGATTTGGGTCTTCAAATTGGGCCGCTTCTAAAGTAATTTCTTTCGTTGGCACTTTGACTTCATCAACGATTAACCAACGACGGAAAGTATCAAAATCCCCTGTTTTTGGGTTGATTGATACTCGAATATCTGTTTCGTATTCATATTTTTTCTTGGTAGAAAGCGCAATTGCACTTTCTAACGCTTCAAAAATTTTCTCACGTGGTAATAACTTTTCGTTGGATACGGCTTCTGCCGCCAGTAAAATCTCTTTACTCATTTTTTCTTTTGCTCCTTTTAAAATTTTGCAACAACATTCGCTTTTTGAATGTTACCAAAGACTAAAACTTGTTCCTGTCCATCAACAATTAAAATAACCATATCGTTTTCAATACGCGCTAACTTACCTTGCCATTTACGGCGTTCCATCACTGGAATTCGCAAATGCACTGCGACATCTTGTCCAATATAGCGTTCAAATTGCGGCAAGGTAAATAGCGGACGATCTAAACCTGGTGACGATACTTCTAGATTGTATTTATCCGCAATCGGATCTTCCACGTCTAAAATTGCGCTCACTTGACGACTTACATCAGCACAATCGTCGACAGTCACGCCACCTTCTTTATCAATAAATAAACGCACCGTCATAAAACGGCCTGCGCGTTGACATTCAATGCCCCAAAGTTCACAGCCTAAATCCTCTACTGCGCCTTGTAGCATTTCTTGTAAATTTTGTTCTAATGTAGCCAATTTCTACTCCTATACTGTAGTGTCAGTTTTTAGCCCAAATAACTTCTTTTGATTAATCTAAAAACTTCTACAAAAAATTTTAGGCATAAAAAAAGGGTTAGGTTCACAGGAACCTAAGCCCAGTTTTTATTAAATTTCTTATAGAAAAAAACCCCAAAACTGGGGTTCTTTTACTGAACTTATTATTGGTTGCGGGGGCCGGATTTGAACCGACGGCCTTCGGGTTATGAGCCCGACGAGCTACCAAGCTGCTCCACCCCGCGTCCGAAATATGGGGTGCATTATAGTGATAAAAATTTAAAATGCAAGAAGTTTTACTAAGTTCCTTAAAAACTTTGCTAAAACTTACCGCACTTTTCATCATCACTAGAATCGAATACCAGAGCCAATCCCTAGTCCTAACCCAACGCCGTTACTTCCGCCACCAGCGCTAACACCACCACCTACAGCACAAGCAGCTAATATGCTTGATAATACAATAATAAAAAGTGTTTTCTTCATCATTTTTCCTTTATTAATAAAATTTCAAATAAGCGATAAACTGCAATTAAATCTGTCTTTGCAATAGGTTTAAAAGGTAACAAAAGATAGTAAATCCAGCGAAAACGCTGCAAATATATAATCATATTATGCCAATTTTCTGCCTTACAATTTGCTTGATAATACAAGGCAACTTTTTGAATAAAATCGTCTGAAATATCTTCTTCTCGACATAAACTATCAAAGAAAAACAACATATCTCGAACGATTAACCAATTTCGATTTTGACTACTTGAACGAGATTCAAAATCAAGAAAAGTAACCTTTCCCTTATCCCAAGTGATATCTCTAATAGCAGGACGACCATGCACCAAATTTTTAGCATGTAAATTAATCAAAGCAAAACAAACGTCATAAATAATCGAAAATTTTTGCTGATTATCGATATCCTTATTACATAGCCATTGCGATGAAGTGATTCCCGCATCTTCTAAAACAAAAAAATCCTCATCATGATAAGAGACTATTGGAACAGGTGCATTTTTTTCAGTAAGATTCAATAAAGTTTGTAATTCATTTTTGAAAGATTGCTTAGGTCTAGGTTTTAATAATAGCCAAATTCCTTTCAATTTTTCAGGTTGCTTCAACCAAAATTTCTTGCCTTCATATTGAAAAGGATAAATTCTTTCATCACGATGTGCTATGACTAATTGATTAACATATTCTTTAAATTCAGGGCTCATTACGACATCACTCCATGGCTATTTGTGGTATATTTGTCCACCATTTTTCTTTTGCTTTTAATTTAACTAAAAATTAGATATGAAAAAAATTAAATTATTATTTCTTACGTTAACATCTATTTTAGCAGTATCCCCTAATATATCGGCCTCACCTTTTTCAATAACTGAATCTCAAATTAATCAATATCTACAAGAGAAAGGAGCTATTGCGGATAAATTTGGCTTACCAGGATTGTTTTTCTTGATTATCAAGTAAAAAATTTGAGTACCAAAATTGGACAAACTAATGATAAACGCATAGAAATGAGCGGTACTTTAGAAGGTTTATTTCAATTTGGCAATAAAAAATTGCCCGGGAAATTAAATCTGACCTTCGATACAATTCCTTATTATAATCCTGAAGAAGGTGCGGTTTATTTAAAGAAAATGCGTATTTTACGTTGGTCAGAAGAACCACAGCAATATATGCAACAAATGCAAACAATCATGCCTTTTTTAAATGAGAATGTCGCTAAATTACTGGAACATATTCCTGTTTATACATTAGATAAAAACAATATGCGTGATGTGCTTATAAAAAAATTTGCTAAAGAAATCCGTATAGAAAAAGGACAACTTTCCTTAGACACTAGCATGTTCCAATGACATTTATATGATGTAATTGAACGTTGCTTATTGATAGAAGGATAAAAAGAATAGAAGGATAAAAAGAGCGGTGAAAATCTAAGAAAAATTTTCACCGCTCTTTTGTATGAATTAATAAAGAAAAATTAAAATGCTGAGGTATCTTGAAATAGTCCCACTTTTAAATCTGTTGCTGTATAAATAACGCGACCATCTACTTCAACTTCACCATCAGCCATTCCCATCACTAGTTTACGATTAATAACTCGTTTCATATGGATTCGGTACACTACTTTTTTAGCCGTCGGCAAAATTTGCCCTGTAAATTTTACTTCACCAACGCCTAATGCTCTGCCTTTTCCTTTGCCACCAATCCAGCCTAAATAAAACCCAACAAGCTGCCACATAGCATCTAATCCTAAACAACCAGGCATCACTGGATCGCCAATGAAATGACAACCAAAAAATGGCAATTCAGGCTTAATATCAAGTTCGGCTTCAATATACCCTTTACTAAAAGCACCTGTTTCCTCATTCATTTCAATAATGCGATCCATCATCAGCATAGTTGGAGCAGGTAATTGAGGCCCTTCTTTGCCGAATAATTCGCCGCGACCTGACGCGAGCAAATCATCATAAGAATAGCTACTTTTTTTATTAGGTGTACAAGTGTTTTGCATTTTAAGTTCCTTTACATATGATAAATTCAGTTTAAAACTGATATAAAACATTCTAAAGAGAACATAGCAAAGTGTAAATAGCTAACACTTGTTCGCAAAACTTGTCGGAGCAGTCACTTTGATAGATTATAGAAGAAATAAAAGCGAACAAATGTTCGCTTTTATCTATTAAGGGCGGAAAAAATTCCAAAAACCTTTTCTTTCTGAATCAGCTCTCCCCTCAATTCGGCGTTGAATAAGACGAGATAAAGGCTCATTTTTTTCTGTATAATCTTTGTTTTCATCTAACAAATCACGCTCAAATAACAATTCACAAGCCTGATAAATATCTTCCACAGGATAAATAAAAAACTCGCCATTTTTTACCGCACTTTTCACTTCATCAGACAAACTCAGTTGCTGAATGGTCGTCATTGGAATAATTACACCTTGTTTTCCAGTCAAACCACGACGTTGGCAGATAGTAAAAAAGCCTTCAATCTTATCATTTACCCCACCAACAGAATGAACAAGTCCGAATTGATCAATCGATCCTGTAATTGCGATATTTTGAGGCAAAGGCAAATCCGCCAAAGCACTTGCTAGCACACAGAAAATCGCCAAAGATGCACTATCACCATCAATTTCACCATAAGACTGTTCAAACACTAATGATGCAGAAAATGGCAATTGCGATGGTAAATCTAATATATTGGAAAGGCAAGCTTGCGCAATCATCATGCCTTTACCGTGAATATTTCCCGCTAATTCATTTTTTCTTTCAACGTCGATCACTTCCCCTTCACCGAATTGTACAATACAACTAATACGCGAAGGTTCGCCGAAACATACGGGTGTACCAGGATATTCAATCACCGAAAGCCCATTAATTTGCCCAACAATTTCCCCTTGAGTTTCTACATAAACTTGCTCATTTAAAATATCGGCATAAGTTTGTTCTTTTAGGAAACCATATTGCGCCAATTTTTGTTGAAAAATATCCTCAAAATCCTCCGCACTTAATGCAGTTTTTTCAGCAAAAGTTGAAACATCTTGTAATATTTCTTTCAATTTTAGAGGAGATGCATTAATTAAAAAACGATCTTCACTTTCACGAACTAATAATTGATAGAGTTTATTTAACGCCGAAAAATCTAGCTCAATATTTTGCTCTTGAGCCATTTGTTGTACATAACCCGCCCAAGTTTTTTGTTCCTCCACTTCAGCCACAGAAACATAACTTTCAATTTCAGCATAATCGGCGAAAGAATAAAGGTTTTCTTCTAACTCAGCCAAAGTGGCTAATTCGGTACGATTACCAAGTACAATCACTTTTAAGTTCAGTGCATAGCCTGGTATATCACAAGGTAAATTTTTAAATGGATGGGCTGAATACCAATCAAAAGTTTGGGTTTGCAGAATTTGTTTTAATCGCCCCCATAAGTCAAATTGAGATAACAATGTTGCCGCACTTAAAATCAAAACTCCGCCATTAGCTTTATGCACTAATCCTGGCACTAATTGAATATCTTGTGAACTTGGATGAATCCGAAAACTACCAAAAAGCTGGAATTGATCGCAATACAATGCGCTTAACGCCTCACCTTGACTGGCAAAATTATCATCTAAAGATTTTGCTGGCTCAGTATAAACATGAGGAAAAGAAAAAGAGTCGCCCTGCTCTATCACATAATTTACACCGAAAATTGACCGCACTTTATGATGGTTTTTCGATATAAAATTTTGTAATAATTCCGCATATTCAACCGCCTCACCTACTTTCATCATCAATAAGGAACGCGTTGGATGGCGTAAAAATAAATCGATAGCCTGCGTGGCATTCGGTTGTAATGCCCAAAAATCCACTGGTTCTAAAGGAAAATCTTGAATTGCCAAATCAGGTTGCAATGCCTGCCAATTTAAAGATTGCTCAATAGCTTGTTGTTGAGAAAATAATGAACTCACGGCTAGTCTCTTTCTAGAAAAATTGACCACATTATCGCATATTTAATAGCCTTGTGAAAATCCACTAGAAAATCGGCATAAAAACACGTATATTAATGCAGTTACCACGTCACTCAATGATAAAAAATGAAATACCAAAAACTCGAAAATCAAGAAGCAAATTGGAAATGGATTTACCTAATTCGTAAACATCGCGAAGGGGAAAATATCACGCGTTATGAAGAACGCAGTTTGCAAGAAGCCAAAGCGCAAGAATTATTAGAATCCCAAAATTATCCTGAAAAAATTGAAGAATGGATTAAGAATCATCTTTCTCCGGCCTTACCAATTAAGCTTGATCAAGCTATTCGTGCACGCCGTAAACGCTTTTTTAATGGAGAAAAACAACATACCAAGAAAAAATCTATTGATTTGGAATATGCGGTTTGGCTACGTCTTTCTAAATATTCTAGAAAAATGAAAATGACGCTTTCGGAAACAATTACCTATATGATTGATGAAAGAGAAAGCAAAGCGCAATTTGAAAATCAAATGGCAGCAATGAAAACCAGTTTAAAGAATTTATTAAAATAAAAAAGACAAGCTGCAATTCTTGTCTTTTTGAGTTAGGACTAATAGAGAAAAATTTAGAGTATTCGCATTACTCTTGATTATCCACAAGTGGAATTATTTTCGTGGCATGAGATCCTTTGTCTCCGTGGATAACTTCAAATTGCACCTTTTGACCTGCTTTTAATGAACGATAACCGTCCATTTCAATCACTGAATAATGTGCAAAAATATCAGCATCCACGCCTTCTGCGGAAATGAAACCAAATCCTTTTGCATTATTGAACCATTTCACAACACCAATTTCCATAAAAGACCTCTCTAGGCTTCGCCTACTAAAACAATAAATCAATAAGACTCTCGCCTTATCACCTCGTATGGACGTTATATTTAAATATTTTGATCGGTTATGCAATGAGCAATATTCAAAAATGATAAGTAGATCACAAAAAATTTAATTTTCTGGAGTTTTTTTATCATTTTTATGAATTTCTCGTAGTGCTTTCGCCACTATTTGAATCGCTTCTCCGCTACTAATCCCTTTTGCCATAAGTTCTTGAATTTGTTCAACTGCTTTTTGTTGCTGTTCGTGTGTTAAGTTAATATCAAACATTTTCCCATCCAAATTGATTCATTAATTGATGCCATTGTTCATCTAAACCTGCTGTAATTGTTATTTGTTCTTTCGTTATTGGATGAATAAAAGACAAACTATCAGAATGTAAAAATAACCGAGAACAGCCAAGATGCATCATTAAGGCACGATTTTGATGCAAATCACCATATTGCGTATCACCTAAAATTGGGTGAAAAATATGTTTCATATGGCGACGTAATTGGTGTTTTCTGCCTGTATGAGGGATTAATTTAACTAAAGAATAACGTGTCGTTTGGTAACGTCCAACAGGATAAGGCATTTCGACTATTTTTAATCCTTCATAATCAGTAACGGCTTCTTGAGGCTCTTTATCTTCTTGAGAAAATTTATCTGCGATTTTATCCAATTGGATTTTTAGTGGATAATCTATCCGCTCTTTTCCCTGTAGATACCCTCGTACTACAGCCAAATAAGATTTCTGAACGCACTTTTGTTCAAACTGTTCACACATTAGATTCGCAATTTCACTGCTCAATGCAAATAACAACACGCCAGATGTCGGTCGATCTAAACGATGAATAGGAAATACATGTTGACCAATTTGATCTCGCAAAGTTTGCATCACAAATTGAGTTTCGTGAGGATCTAACCAACTGCGATGAACCAACATACCAGCAGGCTTATTCACCGCAACGAGAAACTCATCTTGATATAAAATTTCTAACATTCTTTCTTGTTCAGAAGTTCTTCTAAAGCAACCAAAGGAGTTAATAGTTGTTGTAACTCATCAAATTCCTTCATTGCTTCTTCAATATAAGGCGAAATGGCAATTTTATTTGGCAAGGCTGAACCACTTTCTAATAATGCCTGCATGCGTGGAATAAATACCCACTGTAGCCATTCTTCGGCAGACATCGTATCAATTGAAAAAGGTTCTTCACTTAAAAAAGCCTCAGCAGCAGGTGGCATAGTTTGCCATAAATTAAGCTGCTGCATGGTAATTTGAAGCTGTTCAAGATGCTGTTTAGTTTGATTACGCATATTTTATATCCTAATTAATGAATGTTTTTTGCAAACACACGCACATTTGAAAAACCATTTTCTTTCAAATATAAGGCTTGTAATTTGCTCATCACACCACGTTCACAATACAACACGTAATTTTTACTTTGATCAAGGCTACCAAATTGAGAGGAAAGTTTGTAGAACGGCATTTGAATGACGTCATGTGTATCTGATTCAAATGGATTTTCATCCGTTTCTTCTGGGCTACGAATATCCAAAATCACTTCATTTTCACCCAATACAGAAATTGCCTCGACTTCCACGACTTCTTTTTCTGTTTCTTCTGCGATCTGGCGAATATCTAAATATTTCGCATTTTGCACCGCACTTTCAAGAATCTCAAAATTAAAATGCCCTTCTTCTTCAAGAATCTTTTCACGAACCGCTTTGATCGTAGGATTTTTTGAAATGACACCACAAAATTCAGGCATAGATTTTGCAATATCGTCAGTACCAATTTCTTTCGCCATCGCGATAATTTGTTCTTTATCATGCGTAATTAACGGGCGTAATACTAAGGCATCAGCGGCTTCATCAATCAAGCGTAAATTGGTTAAAGTTTGGCTAGAAACTTGCCCTAAAGCCTCCCCTGTCACAATCGCTTCAATATTGAAACGTTGAGCGACTTTACTTGCGGCACGCACCATCATCCGTTTTAATACAACGCCCATTTGACCGTTATCGACTTTCTCTAAAATCTCACCGACAACCCCTTCAAAGTTAATCGCAATAAAGCGTACTTTATGTGAAGAGCTATAGCGTTGCCAAATATGATAAGCCATTTGTTTAACGCCAATTTCATGAGCTGCACCGCCAAGATTAAAGAAACAATAATGAACTCGGGAACCACGACGAATCAACATATAACTCGATACGCCTGAATCAAATCCCCCAGAAATCAAAGAAAGCACATCCTCTTGCGTCCCAATCGGATAACCGCCAATACCAGCGTGACGTGCTTTAACTAACATCATTTTGTCATCTTCAATATCAATACGAACAGTCACATCTGGATTTTTCAACCGCACTTTTGCGCTTTCAATATGTTGATTTAATCCACCGCCGATATAACGTTCTGCTTCAATCGAACTAAATTTATGTTTTCCTTTACGTTTTACTCGAACGCAAAAGGTTTTGCCTTGAAGTTGTTGCGCGACATCAGTAAGCGTCAATTCAAAAATATGATGTAAATCGGTAAACGGTTTTTCTTCAACTTCCAAAAAATGATGAATACCAGGAATACGTTGTAACAAGGCGATTAATTCTTCACGATTTTCTTCATTTTTTGACCGCACTTCAATGTAATCCCAGTGACGTACAACAGCAGTTTCTTCATCATATTTCTGTAAAATATTGCGGATATTAGAGGTTAAAATTTTTGCGAAACGTTTACGCACAGTTTCGCTTTTAATCATAATTTCAGGAAAAAGTTTAACGATAAATTTCATATAAATAGCTTAGGTATTTCTTGGGTATTTAAAGTGGCGAGTATTTTACGCAAAGATAGTGAAAAGTCCACTGGTCCTAGCTTGAAATAAATTTTTAACAACTCAAGTAAAATACAGTACAATGGCAAGCAATTTTTACCGTGAAAAAGGATGATTCCATGGCGCGTAAACCCGCATCTTCACAAGATTTTGAAACAACGTTAGCGCAGTTAGAAAATATTGTTACACATTTAGAAAATGGCGATCTACCATTAGAAGAAGCGTTAAAAGAATTTGAACAAGGTGTGCAACTCGCTAAGTTAGGACAAGAACGTTTACAACAAGCAGAACAACGTATTCAGATCTTATTGCAAAAAACAGAAGATGCCCCACTGAACGATTATGAAGGGAATGCTTAATGGGTCACTTTTCTGAAGAATTACAACAGGTTCAAACTCGTATTAACCACTTTTTAGAAGCTCAATTTGAGGGAATTGAAAGTCATAATGCGCCTTTACTTCACGCGATGAAATACGCATTATTACTTGGTGGCAAACGAGTTCGACCTTTCTTAGTTTACGCAACAGGTCAAATGCTTGGCGCAGAGAAACAAACCTTAGATTACGCTGCTGCGGCCATTGAAGCCATTCATGCCTATTCCTTAATTCACGATGATTTACCTGCAATGGATGATGACAATCTACGTCGTGGGCACCCTACTTGTCATATCCAATTTGATGAAGCTACGGCTATTCTTGCTGGCGATGCCCTTCAAAGTTTTGCTTTTGAAATGTTAACTAAAACGCCAAATATTTCTTCTGAACAAAAACTGGATTTAGTTCAAATTTTAGCACAAGGCGCTGGCGTACAAGGAATGTGCTTAGGGCAAAGTTTAGATCTTATCTCTGAACATAAACAAATTAGTTTAAGCGAATTAGAATTAATCCATCGTAATAAAACGGGCGCATTGCTGATTGCTGCATTAAAATTAGGTTTTATTTGTTCTCCGCATTTTGCCGACAAAACGTTAGAACAATCCTTAACACAATATGCGGAAGCTATTGGCTTAGCCTTTCAAGTTCAAGATGATATTTTAGATATTGAAGGTGATAGCGCAGAAATTGGCAAACAAGTCGGCGCCGATCTTGATTTAGATAAAAGTACATATCCAAAATTACTTGGGTTAAGCGGCGCAAAACAAAAAGCGCAAGATCTATATCAAAGTGCTTTGTCTGAATTAGAAAAAATTCCTTTTGATACAACCGCACTTCGTGCATTAGCTGAATTCATTATTACTAGAAAAAGTTAATACCGACCGCATCAATGCTCACAAAGTGCGGTCAAAAATTATAACGTTTTTAAAATGACTAACAATATGAACAATTACCCCTTATTATCTTTGATTAATTCACCAGAAGATTTACGTCTTTTAAATAAAGATCAGCTACCACAACTCTGCCAAGAATTACGCAGTTATCTTTTAGAATCAGTTAGTCAAACTAGCGGGCATTTAGCATCAGGTTTAGGCACTGTAGAGCTAACTGTTGCACTACATTACGTGTATAAAACACCATTTGATCAGTTAATTTGGGATGTTGGACATCAAGCCTATCCACACAAAATTTTAACGGGTCGTCGAGATCAAATGTCCACAATTCGCCAAAAAGACGGTATTCATCCTTTCCCTTGGCGTGAAGAAAGTGAATTTGACGTATTAAGCGTTGGCCACTCCTCTACTTCTATTAGTGCTGGATTAGGTATTGCTGTCGCCGCAGAACGAGAAAATACAGGTAGAAAAACGGTATGTGTCATCGGTGATGGCGCAATTACTGCAGGCATGGCTTTTGAAGCGCTGAATCACGCAGGTTCACTTCACACTGATATGTTGGTCATTTTAAATGACAATGAAATGTCTATTTCAGAAAATGTTGGCGCATTGAATAATCACCTTGCTCGTATTTTCTCTGGTTCTATCTACTCCACATTACGAGATGGAAGTAAAAAAATTCTCGATAAAGTTCCACCTGTAAAAAACTTTATGAAAAAAACCGAAGAACATATGAAAGGAGTGATGTTCTCACCAGAAAGTACATTATTTGAAGAACTCGGTTTTAATTATATTGGCCCAGTGGATGGTCATAACATTGATGAATTAGTGGCAACACTTACGAATATGCGTAATCTGAAAGGCCCACAATTCTTACATATAAAAACAAAAAAAGGTAAAGGATACGCGCCCGCAGAAAAAGATCCAATTGGTTTCCACGGCGTACCAAAATTTGACCCAATCAGTGGTGAATTGCCTAAACATAATACTAAGCCAACTTATTCGAAAATTTTTGGTGATTGGCTATGCGAAATGGCAGAAAAAGATTCCAAGATTATTGGTATCACACCTGCAATGCGCGAAGGTTCTGGCATGGTGGAGTTTTCTCAGCGTTTCCCAGAACAATATTTTGATGTGGCAATTGCAGAGCAACACGCCGTCACGTTTGCTACTGGACTCGCTATTGGCGGATATAAACCTATCGTCGCAATTTACTCGACATTTTTACAACGTGCTTACGATCAATTAATTCACGATGTTGCCATTCAAAATCTTCCTGTGCTATTTGCGATTGATCGAGCAGGGATAGTTGGCGCAGATGGTCCCACACACCAAGGGGCATTTGATCTCAGCTTTATGCGTTGCATTCCAAATATGATTATCATGACACCAAGTGATGAAAATGAATGCCGTCAAATGCTCTATACAGGTTATCAATGCGGGAAACCAGCGGCAGTGCGTTATCCTCGCGGAAATGCCATTGGTGTTGAACTAACACCTTTAGAAATACTTCCTATCGGTAAATCACGTTTAATTCGAGAAGGTCAAAAAATTGCGATTTTAAACTTTGGTACTCTGCTACCTTCTGCGTTAGAGGCATCAGAAAAACTTAATGCCACTGTTGTCGATATGCGTTTTGTGAAACCGATTGATATTGAAATGATTAATGTGCTTGCTCAAACTCACGATTATTTGGTCACATTAGAAGAAAATGCAATTCAAGGTGGAGCGGGATCTGCTATTGCGGAAGTGCTAAATTCATCTGGAAAATCGACCGCACTTTTACAGCTTGGTTTACCTGATTATTTTATTCCTCAGGCAACACAGCAAGAGGCATTGAAAGATTTAGGATTAGATTCAAAAGGAATTGAAGAAAAAATTCTTAACTTTATTGAAAAACAAGGTAATTTATAAAAATAAACGCGATGATAACTTCATCGCGTTTTTTCTTAATCAACAATTCTTAAATGGGAAACTGATTTTGTTTTCTTTTTTTCTTCTCGTTTTCTAGGGCTATCTACAGCCTCATGAAAACCTGTTGGTTGTTCTGTATCTGGCTCAGAATTAAGTTCATCGTAAACCTCTTCTGGCTCAAACATCACGCCATCACCATTTTCACGAGCATAGATCGCAAGCGCTGCGCCCATTGGAATATAGAGTTCACGAGAGACACCTTTAAATCGGGCGTTAAACTGGATGAAATCATTTGTAAGCTGTAAATTACCCGTAGCATTGGCAGACAAGTTCAATACAATCTGCCCATCTTTTACATATTCGACAGGAACATTCACGCCTAAGTAAGTCGCATCAACAACTAAATAAGGCGTAAAACTATTATCTACTAGCCAATCATAATAGGCGCGTAATAAATAAGGGCGCTTAGGAGAAGCTTTGTATTCCATTATTTATCATCCATTAAATTTTTTGGTGCAGCCTCACCTACAGACTGCAAAAATGAATCTCGACTAAATACACGATCCATATATCCCTTAATCGGTTTACTACCTGGACCTGTAAATTCGACGCCTAAATGTTTTAATTTCCATAATAATGGTGCAACGTAACAATCTACTAAACCAAACTCTTCATTCATGAAATAAGGCGTTTGCTGAAAAACTGGTGTAATCGCTAAAAGTTCTTCTTTTAATTGTTTAAGCGCTTCAGCTTTTTCACTTTCTGTACCATTTTCTGCTTTCTTGAGAGTTGGATACCAATCTTGTTCAATTCGTAACATCAAAAGGCGATCTTTTGCTCGAGAAACTGGATACACTTGCATTAATGGTGGATGCGGAAAACGCTCGTCAAGATATTCCATAATAATTCGCGAACTAAACAAAACAAGATCACGATCAACTAACGTAGGCACCGTAGCATACGGATTTAATTCCATTAAATCTTCTGGTAATGCTTGCAAATCAACTTCTTCGTTCTCATAAAGTACACCTTTTTCAGCTAAAACAATTTTTACCTGATGACAGTAAATATCATCTTTATTTGAAAAAAGAGTCATTACTGAACGTTTACTTGATGCGCTGGACATTTATTCCTCCGAAGATCCAAAAATATTCTATATTTTACAAGGGGTGTGTATTCTACCACAAAGCGTAAGTCATTTGCCAAATAATTCTTTTTTATTGTTTTATAATCAATAAGTTAGATAACAAAAAAGCAGAGATTTCTCTCTGCTTTTCTTTTTCGAAACGAAAATAAAAATTAACGTTTTGAGTATTGTGGACGACGACGTGCTTTGTGTAAACCCACTTTTTTACGTTCAACGCGACGTGCGTCACGAGTAACGAAACCAGCTGCACGAAGTGCTGGGCGTAATGTTTCATCGTATTCCATCAATGCACGAGTGATACCGTGACGGATTGCACCCGCTTGACCAGAAATACCACCACCTTTAACAGTGATGTATAGGTCTAATTTATCAGTTAACTCAACCAATTCTAATGGCTGACGTACTACCATGCGCGCAGTTTCACGGCCGAAGTAAACGTCTAATTCACGTTGGTTGATAGTGATTTTACCACTGCCCGGTTTGATAAATACACGAGCTGAAGAGCTTTTGCGGCGACCTGTGCCGTAGTTTTGATTCTCTGCCATTTTCTAAACCTCGTGATTAAATATCTAATACTTGTGGTTGTTGTGCAGCGTGTTGGTGTTCAGCACCCGCGTACACTTTTAATTTACGGAACATTGCACGGCCTAATGGACCTTTTGGCAACATACCTTTAACCGCAATTTCAATCACTGCTTCAGGACGGCGAGCGATCATTTCTTTGAAAGTCGCTTGTTTAATACCACCTACATAGCCAGTGTGCCAGTAGTAAAGTTTATCTGTTTCTTTACGACCAGTTACTGCCACTTTGTCTGCGTTGATAACGATGATGTAATCACCTGTATCTACGTGTGGAGTGTACTCAGCCTTGTGTTTACCACGAAGACGACGTGCTAATTCAGTCGCTAAACGACCTAAAGTTTTACCTGTCGCATCTACTACGTACCAGTCGCGTTTAACCGTTTCTGGTTTTGCTACAAAAGTTTTCATTAATTAATTACCAAAAATTAGTTTGATACCCAGTGTTCTTATGAACACAACCATTGATCTTAATCGCCACCCCTTCGAGTGAGATCTCGATAAAATAATGTACGATGGGAATTCGCACATTTACAGGGTCGGTGTATTATACATATTTATTTCATGAATGCTAATTTTTTATGCAATATTTTAGTATTTTTGCCGAAACCTATTTACATTAACTAAATTAATGTTTTTAATGAATTTATTAAAATTGACTCATACATAAAGTTATTTTATTGTTAACTCAAATATCATCATACTAGCTATAGGAATTTTTATGAGCTACGCTAAAGAAATTGACACGCTTAATCAGCACATCGCTGACTTCAATAAAAAAATTAATGTTTCTTTTGAATTTTTCCCACCTAAAAATGAAAAAATGGAAACGCTTTTATGGGATTCTATTCATCGTTTAAAAGTGTTAAAACCTAAATTTGTTTCTGTTACTTACGGTGCAAACTCTGGCGAGCGTGACCGCACTCATAGTATTGTAAAAGCAATCAAACAAGAAACTGGCTTAGAGGCTGCTCCGCATTTAACTGGTATTGATGCCACCCCTGAAGAATTAAAACAAATTGCTAAAGATTACTGGGACAGTGGTATTCGTCGCATCGTTGCGTTACGCGGTGACGAACCAAAAGGATATGCTAAAAAACCATTTTATGCGTCAGATCTTGTGGAATTACTCCGTTCTGTCGCTGATTTTGATATTTCTGTAGCAGCTTATCCAGAAGTTCATCCAGAAGCAAAATCAGCACAAGCAGACTTGATTAATTTAAAACGTAAAATTGATGCAGGTGCAAATCATGTTATCACTCAATTTTTCTTTGATATTGAAAGCTACCTACGTTTCCGTGATCGTTGTGCATCAATTGGTATTGATACTGAAATCGTACCGGGCATTTTACCTGTAACTAACTTTAAACAGTTACAAAAAATGGCTTCTTTCACTAATGTGAAAATTCCTGCATGGCTTGTTAACGCTTATGAAGGATTAGACGATGATCAAACTACTCGTAATCTTGTAGCAGCTAGTGTTGCGATGGATATGGTGAAAATTTTATCTCGAGAAGGCGTGAATGACTTCCATTTCTATACACTAAATCGTAGTGAACTAACTTATGCAATTTGTCATATGTTAGGTGTAAGACCAGAATAACTTAAAGATAAAATATCTTTCTTCCATAAAATAAGGGCGTTATTTACGCCCTTATCTAAATATAAAAAACTTTAACCGCACTTTATTATTTGACTAACTCTGTTTGCATATACATTAATCGATCAATATCCGTCAAATAATGTCCTAATTCTTGCTCTTCTGGTTTATGTAAATAAGGAATTTTACCTAAAAGCGGCGCATCAATATGCTCAACAAGCAAATCAACAATTTCTGCATAGTGACTTAATAATGGATTAACTCGGTTAGCTATCCAACCCAATAACGGCACGCCTAGCTGTTGAATCGCTTGCACAGTTAACAACGCGTGATTCACACAACCATCTTTAATACCAACCACAAGAACCACAGGCATTTTTCGTTGTGCAACCCAATCAGCAAAACTTTTTCCCTCCGCCATTGGAGTCATTAAACCAAACGAGCCCTCAACCACCACAGACTGATAATTTTGATTTAATCGAGTTAAATCATGATTAATTTTATCTAACTTAATACGCGTCCTATCTTGTGTCAGCATCGGTGCGCTATGGCTAAATGTATAACTATTAATATCCTTGTAGGACACATTTTCTTTGGTAGAATCCATTAATGTTAATACATCTGAATTTGATAAATTATCATAATCTGATGTATTTTCTTCTTGCATCGCAGGGTAAATACTTTCCTCACCGCAACAAGCAATAGGTTTATAGCCAACCACTCGCACATCTTGTTTTTGCAAGGCTTGAATAATCGCGCGGGTTGCCGTGGTTTTTCCCACATTTGTATCTGTCCCCGCAACAAAAAAGCTACTCATTTTTCTCTCCTTTAAAAAGTGCGGTGGATTTTAAAAGAATTTTTCCTTTAAAAATTTGAGATAACGCAAACTTTCTCTTTTTCGTATCAAAAATAAACAATTTATTTGATCTCACTCAAGCTATTAAATAAACCATCATCTTGTTTTGGTATTTGCAAATAAAAGCCTTGTTGTTTAATTTTTTCCAATACCTCATTACAATCTACATTATGTAGAGGCTTGCTTCCCAGTAAATTAAACATCATCACTAATTCTGGTTTTCCAAAGTGGATCAGTAACACTTCTGGTACTTGAGAAAAATCCTCTCTTTTCGCAATATACAGATAGCTCCCTGGTTTCTTTTTACTTTTATAAATTGCACATAACATATTTTGTTTTCCTAAATAAAAAATCCCTATTAAATTTCTTTAACAGGGATTTTATCATTTAAATTGATTAAAGCATTATTTTGCGGCTTCTTTTACTGCATCAGCTGCTTGAGTTGCTTTTTCAGAAACGGATTCTTTAACTTCAGTCATTTTAGAAGTCGCAGAGTCTTTCATTTCGCTAACTTTAGCTGCTGCAGCATCTTTTACTTGTTCAACTTGTGCCATTGCTGCATCTTTAACTTCAGCAGCTTTCTCTACTGCAGTGTTTTTCACTTCAGTTGAAGCTTGTTTAGCAGCATCTTTAACATCAGCAACAGCATTAGTTGCTGCGTCTTTTGCTTCAGAAACCATTGATGTTGCCGCTTGTTTAGCTGCGTCAACTTTTTGTGCAGCTTCTTCTTTATCGAAACAACCAGTTACCGCTAAAGCTGAACCTAAAACTAATGCTAGTGTTAATTTTTTCATAATTTTCTCCATAGAATAAATCTTGATTACGGCAAAGCCCTATTGCACTGATGTGGCGTAGTTTACAGAAATTTTATTAAAATAAAATAACTAATACAAAAATTTACATTCCTGATAAATACATAAGTGTAAAAAAAGAGCATTAACACATTGATATTTAATATATTTTAAAAAAGTTTCATAGAAAAATTTTATTTTTTGTAAAGAAATATATATGAATATATGTTTTAGATTTAATCAATCTTATGAATTTGCTCTAGATGCTTGATGTATCAATATTTCTGATTTATTACCATCCCATAATAATTGAGCAATGGTTGCAGGATAAAATGGTATTGGATTTCGTTTTCCATACAGTTCAGCAACGATTTCTCCAACTAAAGGTAAATGAGAAATAATCAATACAGACTTAACCCCATCATGTTTCAGCACTTCTAAATAATCAATGACTGAATGCGCATGGCCATAAGGGGTTATTCCCTCCCAAGTTTCAAGTTTATTTTCTAACGCCAAATCAAACGCTTGATTAACTTGATGAAAGGTTTCTTGAGCTCTAACATAAGGGCTCACTAAAATACAATCTAGAGAATTAATTACTAGAGTGCTTAAATGCTGTTTTAACCATTCTCCTTGAGAAAAAGCTTGTTTAATACCATAAGCAGTTAAGCGACGAGCTTTATCACTATTAGCCATTACTTCAGCCTCGCCATGACGCATAATAAAAATATTCATTTTGCTTTCCTAAGTATTTGATAAAAATAAACCGCACTAAATAAAGTGCGGTTAAAAAATTAATGAGATTTAACTGCTTCTGCAATTTCTTCTGCACATTGTTGTGCAAGTGTGGCATCTTGACATTCCACCATAACGCGAATAAGTGGTTCCGTACCCGATTTACGCAATAAAATACGACCTTTGCCTTCTAAACGTTTTTCAACGTCTGCGGCAACAGATTTTACAGCGTCACTTTCAAGTGGATTATCCCCACCTGCAAAACGTACATTGATTAACACTTGTGGGAATAATTTAACCGCACTCGCTAATTCATTTAATGATAATTTATGCTGTGCCATTGCCGCCAATACAGCTAATGACGCAACAATGCCATCGCCAGTTGTATTTTTATCCGCAATGATAATATGTCCTGAATTCTCACCACCAAGCGTCCAATCATTTTCAACCATTTTTTCCAATACGTAACGGTCACCTACATTTGCACGTAAGAAAGGAACACCAAGCATTTTCAACGCAATCTCTAAGCTCATATTACTCATTAATGTGCCAACGACACCGCCTTTTAATTGACCTGAACGCAGTGCTTCACGCGCAATAATAAAGAGAATTTGGTCGCCATCGACTTTATTTCCTAAATGATCAACCATCATAATGCGGTCGCCATCACCATCATAAGCTAAACCAACATCAGCTTTCGTTTCAATAACCTTAGCTTGCAACGCTGTTACATCCGTTGCGCCACATTTTTCATTAATGTTCAAACCATTTGGATCCGTACCAATTTCAATAACTTCCGCACCAAGCTCTCTCAACACGTTAGGCGCAATATGATAGGTTGCACCATTTGCACAATCTACCACGATCTTATAACCTTCCAGGCCTAAGTGAGCTGGGAATGTGCCTTTACAAAACTCAATGTAGCGTCCTGCTGCATCATTAATACGACTTGCTTTACCTAATTCGGCAGATTCCACACAATCGATAGGTTGCTCTAACATTGCTTCGATGGCTTCTTCAATTTCATCAGGTAATTTAGTCCCTTTTGCTGAAAAGAATTTAATACCATTATCATAATAAGGATTATGAGAGGCTGAGATCACAATACCCGCTTCAGCACGGAAAGTTCTGGTCAAATAAGCAATAGCAGGTGTAGGCATAGGGCCGGTAAATGCAGCAGATAACCCCGCAGCAGCTAAACCTGCTTCAAGGGCTGATTCCAACATGTATCCAGAAATTCGGGTATCTTTACCGATTAAAACCATTTTAGAACCTTGAGAAGCCAATACTTTTCCAGCGGCCCAGCCTAATTTTAATGCGAAATCTGGTGTGATTGGATAAGTACCCACTTTTCCACGTACACCATCTGTTCCAAAATATTTACGATTTGCCATAATAAAATTCCTTTAATTTTTTATCGTTATAAAACCATCAGGCATTTTCTGTTGCCTGCCAAACTTTGAGCATATCTGATGTTGCTGCAACATCATGTACGCGTAAAATTTTTGCACCTTTTTGCGCAGCAATAAGCGCACCTGCCGCACTACCTATCACTCTCTGATCGACGGGTTTATCAAGCACCGCACCAATCATTGATTTGCGAGATAATCCCGCTAACACAGGATATCCACTATGACAAAATTCATTCAGATTTTGTAATAATTGATAATTATGCTGTACAGACTTACCAAAACAAAATCCCATGTCCCAAATTAAGTTTTCTTTTTTAACACCAGCAGAAAGACATTCATTAGTACGTTTCTGTAAAAAAGCGAATATATCTTGTACGACATTCTCATAATGAGGATTTGCCTGCATCGTTCTAGGTTGCCCTTGCATATGCATGATACAAACAGGTAAAGCTAGTTTTACTGCGGTTTCTAACGCATTTGGCTCTTGCAAAGCACGAATATCATTAATCAAATCCATTCCAACACTTGCTGCTTCACGCATCACAACTGCTTTTGAAGAATCGACAGAAATCCAGCAATCAAAACGGCTTCGCACCGCCTCCACTACTGGCACAACACGATGCAATTCTTCTTGTTCAGAGACTTCATCCGCATCATTATAAAGGAATGACGGACGCGTAGATTCACCACCAATATCAATAATTGTCGCCCCTTCTTCCAACATTTTTTCAACTTGAAAAAGCGCTTTATCCAAGCTAAAAAACTGTCCTCTATCAGAAAAAGAATCAGGCGTAAAATTAAGGATTCCCATAATCTTAGGAACGCTTAAATCAAGACATTTATTGTTCGCGTAAAGTTTCATAAAGTGCGGTGGATTTTTAGATTGATTTTAATCGGGCAATTATAGCGGAATACGTTCAAGAAAAAAATCATTAGGGAAAAATAAAGCCTTTCCGAAGAAAGGCTATTAACATAGAACGTAGAATGATTTATCTCAACTAGTTAAATTAGAAGCTGTATCTTAATCCTAAATTAACTTGCCAATCTTGTCTAATTAGATGTTTATTAGAACGCTGAACATCCAAGTAAATCTGTCTTCTTTTTTTCTTATTCTCATGGCTGATACCTACCCCGTAATTAAACCAATCATCCTTATTATTCATTTCTATTTTAGCTGTATTTAGATCATTAAGGACTGAGCCTAAAAATTCCTTATTATACATAAGCTTAATATAAGGGCTTAACACACTGTCTCCATAAAAATCTAATCCAGCTCTAAATCCAATACGTCCAATTAAACTATTTGAATTTTTAGTCATTGATTTCAAACCATTTGAAGAGCGAAGTGTATAATCATCTACAAATTGATAAATCAATTGCATTTCAGGTTGAATATAAAATGCTTTTTCTTTTTTCTGTAAAAGATAAGATCTTTTTCCAGTCTCAATAGATAATAAGTAAGAATTAATATTTGCATTATTTGATTTAATATTTTCATTAGAATAATTCACAATGTCGTATTTTCCTTTATACCGCATCATCTTACCGACTAAATCGATGTAAATATCATTATTTTTATTTAACCAGGTAGAATAAATACCAATGCCTTTACCTGATATTTTTGTTTTACCTTCAAAACGTTTAGGGTATGTGGAAGCATTTAGATTCTCGACTGAAATTCCGTTGTAATTAATCCAATTATTTCTTAAATTCAACCAATCAAAACCGGCTTTAATTCCCCAATAATGAGTATTAAAACTACCGATGGCGTCATTGGCAAAATTTGTATATTTTCCATTAACATGTTTAATCCAAGCATTATGAGGTTTTAAATCTGTTTTATCAAAATGGATTTCTCCAAGTCGCTGAACCAATGTTTCTGTATTCAATAAGTTGAGTTGATAGATGATACTATTAAAACTTAAGCTACTTTCTGCTCCTGGTGTTAATTTACCTTGGTTATTATTTTTCACAGGGTATAAATACCAGTTATTTTTATTTGGATCTGATAAAACTTCTGCATCAGTGCTTCTACCTAAGGTATACAAATACGCCCCCCTCTCAATGAAAGCTTTGTTATTTTGTGAGGCTGTATCATCAATAAGTATTCCTACTCGCCCATTAGGATTTTTTAATTTAAAAGTAGCTTTAAAATCATCCTCATTTCCTGAACTTTCTACAAGTTTTAAAACTTCTGTCCCACTAGATTTTGCTCCAGCCATATTTTCAAACTCTATATAGTGATCTCCTTCACTCTTATTTTTTATAGACAACAAATCTGTTACATCAGTTTGAACATTTCCTTGCATTTTAAATATTCCACCATTACCTTTTAAATTATCAACAGATAAATTAGCAGGAATATCTGTTTTAGAAAATTGAATTTTTGCTCCAGATAAAATATATAAATCATTTATTTTTGAATCAGTAGTCATTAACCAATCACTAGAATTAGCCAACTTCATATCTATAATTCCAGTACCATTATTCTCAGCAAGCCCTACTAAATAAGAATTTTCATTTAATAAATTTAAAGTAACTTTCCCTTTATTTGATGTAAAAATATTGCCTAAAATATTTACATCATCTTTACCAGCAACAGTTATTTCAGCATTTTTACCTTTAGAAACTAGAGCAGGATCTGATATAGCTCCATTAATAGCTAATTTCTTATTAAACGATATTATACTTTTTGAATCATCTGGTGCATTTTCTAGAGTTTCATTATTGACTGCTATTTTTTTGTTTCCATTGACACCCATAGTCATAGAAACATTCCCATTGAAAGTAGTTTCAGTTTTATTATTAGCATCTTTATGAATTTGAGAAATTCCATACCCACTAGATTCAGTATCAATTTGTATATCTACATTAGAATTTTCATCTGATGTAATAGTAGTTCCATTTCCTGTATTAGATTTATTTTTTTCTATTCTAAATCCATAAACATTATTTACCCCTATTGAATAAAAAGTATTCTCTCCTTTAAAATTTATAGTATTTTCTCCACTACCATTACTTGTATAACTACTTCCTATATTAATTCCATAAGAATAATTACCTACTGTGTTAATCTTTGTATTCTCTAATTCAAAATTATTTTTACCAAGATTTTCATCAGATATATCAATACTTCTTGCAACATAATTAGAATTAGTCGTTATATTAGTATTTTTTAACTTGATATTATTTTCTCCATTTGTAGAAGAAGTTTTAATTCCATATACCCAAGCACTAGTTCCATCATTACTGGTTTTTATTTCATTTTTATCTCCATTGAATTCTAAAATATTTTTACCATTTTCTTGTGCATCAAGAAACATACCCCAAATACTTCCATTCTTATTTGAAGTAATTAAATTCATATTTGAATTAAATAGTAACTTACTTTCTCCATTTGTAGTAGTCTTTGAATAAAGGTTAAGACTCTCAGCGTTGTTATCAGTAGAAGTATTTAATATTTCTGAAGTAAATGTTTTTCCTGCTTTACTTGTAACTTTTACCCCCCCCCAATTTGAGTATTTGATAAAAACCACAATTTTGTTGTTGTGTTTCCAGTCATCGAACTACCTACATTTCCTTCAAAAGTAAGTGTTGATCCTCCATTTTCTTTATCAATAGTATCTTTAGTGGAAACTGTTTTAAAACGATTTTCCTCTGTGTTTTGTAGACGAAATCCAGTTAATTGTAAATCATTTGTAGTAGATTGACTCTCCATTGTTAAATCATTTTTAAAAGTAAGATGCGATTCTCCACCACCATTACTTCTAGCAAAAAATACATTAACCCTTCTTTCTTCTAATCTTAAATTAGAATTATCTGGTATAGATTGTGCAGTAGTTTTTACAGTCGTTTTCTTTAATAAATTGACAATTGAAACTGGTTTTGTTACATCTCCAGCACTATTACCTTGTCCATCAACATCAAAAACATTAAATATAGAATAATAACGACTAGAATAATTTCTATGTGTAGTTATATCAACATTAAGCTCTGTATCAAAATTAAGTATAGTTTCAGATCTTTCAACATTCTTATTATTAGAATTATACACCTGTACTCCATCTTGCCAGCTAATTGGAGTGCCATCATCAACATGTATAATATTCAATTTCCCCGGAGTTTTTATTGTTGTTTCTGTTATATCTTTTTTTAAGTCATCTGTTGATGATGTTCTATTTCTAACATCAATTATCTTATTTATTGTACTTCCACCGGAATGTGGTTGCCAATTTTTTGTACCAATAATATCTCCGTCCTTATAATTAAATTCATACTTAATTTTATCAGATGTATCCTCAACTTTTTTACCATGACTATGTATATCTACAGTATCCCAATTATTTACAGTATCCGTATTTGCATCAAACGCCTGAACATGACTCCCTATTGTAACCATCGATAAAAAAAATAATGGACTTCTATTTTTCATGTGAACTCCTTATAAATTACATTACCTAAAAATAATCATTGCTGTTTGGTTATAATCATTCTATGCCTAAATAATGAACAGATCTATCTATTTCTGATAAAAATAAAGCCTTTCCGAAGAAAGGCTTTGATAAGTTAAACATTAAAATCGTCGGTATTTTCTACCGCACTTTCAGGCTTTGTATCATTCGTGGTTGAATTTGCATAAGCAGCCTGCTGAGTTTTCGGTTCTCCCCAACCTGATGGCGGTGTGACAGGTTCGCGATTCATCAACTGTTTGATTTGTTCTTCTTCAATAGTTTCATATTTGACTAACGCATCTTTCATTGCGTGCAAAATATCCATATTATCAGTCAAAATCTGTCTTGCTCTCGCATAGTTACGATTTACAATTGCACGAACTTCTTCATCAATTGCATGAGCCGTTTCATCTGACATATGTTTTGCTTTCGCCATTGAACGACCTAAGAAAACCTCGCCCTCATCTTCCGTATAAAGAATTGGCCCTAATTTGTCAGAGAATCCCCATTGCGTCACCATATTACGCGCGATATTAGTCGCTACTTTAATATCATTTGATGCACCCGTTGAGATATTTTCTTCGCCGTAAATCAAATCTTCCGCTAAACGCCCTGCATACAAGGTAGAAAGCTTACTTTCTAATTGTTTTTGGCTAATACTAATTTGATCGCCCTCAGGCAAAAAGAATGTTACACCTAACGCTCTGCCACGAGGAATAATCGTCACTTTGTGAACAGGATCGTGTTCAGGCACTAAATAGCCCACAATGGCGTGACCTGCTTCGTGATAAGCCGTTGATTCCTTTTGCTTATCCGTCATAATCATTGTGCGACGTTCTGGCCCCATATTGATTTTGTCTTTTGCTTTTTCAAACTCAAGCATAGTTACCGCACGTTTATTGACTCGAGCGGCAAATAAGGCAGCTTCATTTACTAAGTTTGCTAAATCTGCACCAGAATAACCGGGTGTACCACGCGCTAATGTCATTGCATCAACATCTTGCGCAACAGGCACTTTACGCATATGCACTTTTAAGATTTGCTCACGACCTTTCACATCAGGCAAGCCAACAACTACTTGTCGGTCAAAACGGCCTGGACGAGTTAAGGCTGGATCAAGCACATCTGGACGGTTAGTCGCCGCAATAACAATTACGCCGTCATTACCACTAAAGCCATCCATTTCAACCAGCATTTGGTTTAAGGTTTGTTCACGTTCATCGTGTCCGCCGCCTAAGCCCGCACCACGTTGGCGACCCACAGCATCGATTTCATCAATGAAGATTAAGCAAGGTGCATTTTTCTTAGCCTGTTCAAACATATCACGTACACGTGATGCACCAACACCCACAAACATTTCTACGAAATCAGAACCAGAAATAGTGAAGAATGGAACTTTTGCCTCCCCTGCAATCGCACGAGCAAGTAAGGTTTTACCTGTACCCGGAGGCCCAACCATCAAAATACCTTTTGGAATTTTACCACCCAAGTTTTGGAATTTATTCGGATCACGCAAGAAATCAACGATTTCGCCCACTTCTTCTTTTGCTTCATCGCAACCAGCGACATCCGCAAAAGTCACTTTAATCTGATCTTGATTTAGCATTTTGGCGCGGCTTTTACCAAAGCTCATCGCTTTACCGCCACCACCTTGCATTTGACGCATAAAAAATACCCATACACCAACAAGGAATAACATTGGGAACCAAGAAATTAAAATTTGGGATAAGAAACCACGCTTTTCAAATGGCGTACCTTCCACTTTGACTTTTTTGCTTAACAAATCATCAAGCAATTTTTTATCTTCAAGTGGCGGCATTACGGTTGAATATTTAGAACCATCCGTTTTCGTTACCGTAATTTCATTGGCATCAAAACGCGCTTCTGTCACTTGTCCATTGCTGACATCATAAACAAAAGTTGTATAATCAGTAGAATTTTCTACTGAAGATGAATTGAAACTTTGGTATGCCGTCATCATAATGACTGCCACTACCACCCAAAGCACTAGATTTTTGACCATATCGTTCAAAGTCTAACCTACCTTTCCTAAGTTAAAAAATTTCGTCACAAGATACTACACATCACTAGCGATGAAAAGCTATCAAAGCAATTAGCCTTTATAGCCTGTCGCCACAATATATACTTCACGAGAGCGTCCGCGTGATGCTTCAGGCTTACGCACTTTCACCACATTAAATAAAGAACGAATTTCTCTTAAATATTCATCAAAGCCTTCACCTTGGAAAACTTTAACAACAAAGCTTCCTTTGGTTGTCAAGACCTGTTTACACATATCTAAAGCAAGCTCGACCAAATACATTGCGCGTGGAATATCTACTGATGGCATTCCACTAAAATTGGGTGCCATATCAGACATCACAACATCAACTTTATCTTCGCCTACACGCGCTAATAAAGCATTCAAAACGTTTTCATCACGGAAATCACCTTGCAGAAAATCAACGCCTACAATGGGATCCATTTCCAAAATATCACAAGCAATCACTCGACCTTTGCCACCGATTTGCCCTACCACATATTGTGACCATCCGCCAGGTGCTGCGCCGAGATCGACAACGGTCATTCCTTGTTTAAATAATTTATCCGTTTGTTGAATTTCATCAATCTTAAAATAAGCGCGTGAACGCAACTTTTGCTTATGCGCTTTTTGCACAAATTGATCACTAAAATGTTCATTTAGCCAGCGAGAAGAACTCGCTGAACGTTTTTTCTTTCCCATAATTTTCTATTTTTTGTAGTCGTTTCGCCTATATTTGGGTACAATCTGTCAAATTCAAGCCGAGGCTGATTGAAATCAGTGAAAAACATTGAGAAAATCAACTGCTCTTTTTTATTAGGAATCCTTATGACAACCTTATCAACCAAACAAAAACAATTTTTAAAAGGTCTTGCGCACCATCTTAACCCAGTCGTTATGCTTGGTGGAAATGGCTTAACCGAAGGTGTACTTGCTGAAATTGAAAATGCACTTAATTATCACGAACTCATTAAAGTAAAAGTTGCTGGTGCAGATCGCGAAACAAAACAGCTTATTATCGATGCGATTGTGCGTGAAACTAAAGCAGCACAAGTACAAACTATCGGGCATATTTTGGTGCTTTATCGCCCAAGCGAAGAAGCAAAAATTCAGCTTCCACGCAAATAACAACAAAAGTGCGGTCATTTTTAACCGCACTTTTTTATTTAAATATAATTCACTTCAATAATATCAAACTCAACGATACCGCCAGGCGTTGTAATATTAACGGTATCATCTAATTCTTTACCAATTAAACCTCTTGCAATTGGTGAATTAACCGAAATCAAACCAGATTTAATGTCCGCTTCATCATCGCCCACAATTCGATAAGTGACTTCTTCGTCTGTATCTGTATTTACAAGCACAACGGTTGCACCAAAAATAACTTTACCGTTATTTGGCATTTTTGTTACATCAATAATTTGAGCATTACCAAGTTTACCTTCAATCTCTTGAATACGACCTTCGCAAAAACCTTGTTGCTCACGAGCTGCATGATATTCTGCATTTTCTTTTAAATCACCGTGCTCGCGTGCTTCTGCTATCGCTTTAATAATTTCAGGACGACGTACATTTTTTAAGAAATCCAATTCTTCACGTAATTGTTCTGCGCCACGCACAGTCATTGGAATTTGTTGCATTGTTTTTCCTTTTACTAAATAAAACAAAAACCACGGCAAAATCCTAAAATCTTGCCGCAGTATTATTAAAAATAAACTTGAAATGAGAAAATGATTTACTCAATTTCATTCGGGGCTTATTATTGTTCGTCTAAAAAAAAATAGCAACCATAACAAACCTAATATGAAAAAATTATCTTCAATTTCTACCGCACTTGGTTCCTTTTTACTTGCAGTAAGTTTTAGCCTGCCAACTTTCGCCAATATTAATGTTTCAGATTTAACACAAAAATTGCCTGAAGGCTCTAGCGTAGGTTTCATCGCAAAAAATATAAATCAAAACCAAATTATTGCGGATTATAATGGCTCAACCTTTATGCTTCCTGCGAGCACACAAAAAGTTTTTACAGCTGTTGCCGCTAAACTTGCATTAGGTGATCAATTCCAATTTGAGACCGCGCTTTTGAGTAATGGGAAAATTCAAAATGGGAATTTAGATGGCAACTTAATCGTGCGTTTCACAGGCGATCCAGATCTCACAAGTGGCCAGCTTTATACCTTACTTGCCGAATTAAAAAAACAAGGTATCAAAAAAATTAATGGCGATTTAGTATTAGATACTTCTGTTTTTTCTAGTCACGACCGAGGATTAGGTTGGATTTGGAACGATCTAACCATGTGTTTCAACTCTCCCCCATCCGCTGCGAATATTGATAACAACTGCTTTTATGCGGAACTAGATGCCAATCAAAATCCTGGTGAAACAGTAAAAATCAATGTGCCTGCACAATTTCCAATTCAAGTATTCGGACAAGTTTATATAGCGGATAGCAATGAAGCACCTTATTGTCAGCTCGATGTTGTTGTACACGACAATAATCGCTATCAAGTAAAAGGATGTTTAGCCCGTCAATCTAAACCTTTTGGCTTAAGCTTTGCCGTGCAAGATACGGATGCTTATGCAGCCGCGATTATTCAACGACAATTAAGACAATTAGGTATTGAGTTTAATGGCAAAGTCATGCTCCCCCAAAAACCACAACAAGGTCAGCTCTTAGCGAAACATTTATCCAAACCATTACCGGATTTATTGAAAAAAATGATGAAAAAATCGGATAACCAAATTGCCGATTCATTATTCCGAGCTGTGGCATTCAATTACTATAAACGCCCTGCATCCTTTCAATTAGGTACATTAGCGATTAAATCCATATTACAAAAACAGGGAATTCGTTTTGGCAACAGTATTTTAGCCGATGGTTCGGGCCTGTCTCGCCATAATCTTGTAGCACCTAAAACGATGCTATCTGTTTTAGAATACATCGCCAAAAACGAAGATAAATTGCATTTAATGGAAACTTTCCCCATCGCAGGTGTAGATGGCACGATCAGTGGGCGAGGTGGATTAATTAGCCCTCCATTAGTGAAAAATGTGATTGCTAAAACAGGTTCTTTGAAAGGGGTTTATAACCTAACCGGTTTTATGACAAATGCTCGAGGGGAAAAAGTGGCCTTTGTACAATTTATTAATGGCTACTCAACAGGCGATTTGGAAAGCAAAACCAAACGAGCTCCATTGGTACAATTTGAAAGTGGCTTATATAACGAAATCTATAAATATTAAGGTGCTGTAGTAGATAACAACTAAAAATCCCATTTAGATTAAAATAAACCAATGAGAAAAAGTCGCTTAAGTCAGCATAAACAAAATAAACTCATTGAACTGTTTGTCGCAGGTGTCACAGCAAGAACAGCCAGTGAATTGGTTAATGTAAACAAAAATACAGCCGCTTATTACTTTCATCGATTACGCTTGCTCATCTATCAAACAAGCCCACATTTGGAAATGTTTGAAGGTGAGATTGAAGCCGATGAAAGCTATTTCGGCAGTACTCGAAAAGGTAAACGTGGTCGCAGTGTTGCCAATTATCCGAGAGAAAGTTAAGCCTGATAGCATTGTGTACACGAATACTTTTCGTCGTTATGAATGTGCTTGATGTCAGTGAATTTAGCCATTTTCGCGTCAATCACAGCGCGCATTTTGCTGAAAATCATAACCACATAAACGGAATTGAGAATTTTTGGAATCAAGCAAAACGTCATTTACGCAAGTTTAATTGCATTTCCAAAGATTTTGACCTATATTTAAAGGAATATGAATGGCGTTTTAACAACAGTGAAATAAAATCTAAAATTTCCATTTTAAAACAATTAGTTAAGGGGAGTTTGGTCTAGTACAGCCTCTTTCATTATTTTTAAACTTTTCATATCAAACTAAGGAGAAAATTATGAAAGTAAAAACTATGGCACTTTTAGCTGCTGCTTGCTTAGCTACATCCGTTAGTACAACTGCTTCTGCTTCTTATGAACTGAAAAAGAATGAGATTATTATAGAATGTGAAGGAAAAACTCATCGTGGAAATTTTGTAGTGAAAAATAAAATGAAATTCAAGGCTTGTGGCCAAAGTTTTGTTTTCACAAAACATAGTAATGGTTCAATGACAGTAAAAGGAGAAGGACTTGAATGGAATAATTTTACTTTGCCTGAAGGATTCTGGGATAGTAGTGATAGATATTTTATTTACTATCCAGCTACTAAAACTATAGAAGCCGGTTTTTTCCCAAATTAAATCACTACTTAAATAACTACAAAAATCCCCATTTTGGGGATTTTTCTTTTTTAATATAACTTGACTTTAAAAAATTTTAACTATAATTGAAAAGAATTTTTTTCAATTCAAACTAAGGAGAAAAAATGAAAGAAAGAATTCCAGCTTTTTTAGCTGCAAACCTTGCATATTATAGAAAAACTTATGTACCAAACAAAAAGTAAATCTATAATTTCATAAAACAAAACGGTACAAAAAAGCCCTCGAAATTTGAGGGCTTGATCTTTTACTATCGTAATAAAAATTAGCGACGCAAACCTAAACGAGCGATAGTGCTTTGGTATAAAGCAAGATCAGTACGTTTTAAGTAGTCTAAAAGTTTACGACGACGAGAAACCATACGTAATAAACCACGACGACCATGGTGGTCTTTTTTGTGCTCTGCAAAGTGAGCTTGTAAGTGGTTGATTTGTGCAGTTAATAATGCGATTTGAACTTCAGAAGAACCAGTATCTTTCGCATCACGACCAAATTCAGCAACGATTGCTGCTTTTTTTTCAGTACTTAGAGACATTTTTTACTCCTAAAAGGTAGTGTTGTTAATACATCATTCGCCGATCTCTAACTCAGCGATGACAAAGAGCCTATATTCTAGCGATGAATAGGCTTAAATGCAAGGTTTAAAGCTAAAAAATAAAATTGAAAAACATTATATCTTTTCAATCACCACCTTTATATCTTCTGGCAGTGCATAATAAGGTGCAGAAGTGATAAATAAATGAATACCCAATTTAGCATAATCTGATACATTATCTTTATTTACCCCTCCAGCAACAGAAAGCAGAATATCTTTCTGTTTTGATTGAAGTAGATCTAAAGCCTTTTTCACATCCTCCAAAGACCATTTATCAAGTTGAATAATATCTGGCTCTGCTACATACATTTGCTCAAATTGAGCAAAATTATCTACTTCTAAAGTAATTTTATTTTCAGGTGCTTCTTGACGTAATCTATCCACAATTTTCGTCCAATCATTTGGATCCGAAAGTAAATTTCGATGATTAGTAAAAACCAAAAGAGTCTCGCTGACGCCTTGTCGATGAATATGCCCACCAGCTGCTAATACAGCATTCGTCGCAAGCTTACGCGTATTAGGAATACTTTTACGCGTGCAAGCAACTACTGTACTTGGGTTCACCGCTTTGGCATTGGCAATCATTTCTGCCGTATATTGCGCAACCCCACATGACCACTCAAGTACCAATTGCACCACTTTCCAAGCTTGATGTAATTGTTCAGACATTCCTTCCACACTGATCAACAAAGCACCTGATTCAACCCAATCCCCTTCTTTTACATATAAGTGCGGTTGAATATCGAGTTTTTTTAATAATTTTTCCGCAACAGAAACACCCGCCACAATCCCTGCATTTTTACGCTTAAAAAGAATTTTTGCTGGGATATTTTCAATACCAAGGGCGTGAGTGGTTAAATCACCACGATAAATATCCTCAAGCAATAAATCATCCAATTCTTTATCTGAAAAATAAATCATTGCTACTCCTTAAATTAGTTGTCCTTGAGATAAATAAACCTGTTACTTAAAAACAGTGCTTTCTGTGATAATTTCATATGAATATTAAAGCAGCAAAAAAGGTTGGGACGACCCAACCTTTCACCTAATCTTTCAATAATTTAATTTTTTCAATCACATTTGTTGTTGAACAACCATTTTCAAAGTTTAGCACTTTAACATCACCGCCATTTGCCCAAACTTCTTTTGCTCCAGCAATCTCTTCGGGTTTGTAATCTCCGCCTTTGACTAAAAGGTCTGGTAGAATTTCGCCGATTAAACGTTGTGGTGTATCTTCAGTGAATGGCACCAACCAGTCCACTGATGCCAAACCAGCCAATACCGCCATACGAGTTTCAAGATTATTAATTGGGCGACTATCACCTTTTAAGCGTTTAACAGAATCATCGCTGTTTACCGCGACAATTAAACGATCACCCAATTTACGTGCATTTTCTAAATAAGAAACATGCCCTGGATGCAAAATATCGAAACAGCCATTAGTCATCACAATTTTTTCACCGCGCGCTTTCGCTTGAGCTACTGCATCTTTTAATTCTGCTTCACTCATAATGCCAAATCCCGTTTCAGGGCGAGCATGAATAGCATTTTCAAGTTCCACAGCCGAAACCGTTGAAGTCCCCAATTTACCCACCACAATTCCAGCGGCTACATTAGCTAGGTAACAAGATTCTTCGAAAGAACGTCCATCTGCTAATGCAGTTGCTAATACGCTAATAACAGTGTCACCGGCTCCCGTCACATCAAACACTTCTTTTGCAACAGTTGGCAAATGATAGGGTTCTTGATTTGGACGTAATAATGTCATCCCTTTTTCAGAACGCGTCACCAAAAGTGCGGTTAATTCAATATCAGAAATTAATTTTAAACCTTTCTCAATAATCTCTTCTTCTGTATTACATTTACCCACAACAGCTTCAAATTCAGACATATTTGGTGTCAATAATGTCGCACCACGATAGCGTTCAAAATCAGTTCCCTTTGGATCGATTAACACAGGCACATTTGCTTTGCGTGCAATTTGAATCATTTTCTGAACATCTTTAAGCGTGCCTTTACCGTAATCAGAAAGAATCAAGGCACCGTAATTTTTCACCGCACTTTCTAACTTCGCTAATAAATCCTTGCAATCTACATTATTGAAATCTTCTTCAAAATCAAGGCGAAGTAACTGTTGGTGACGAGATAAAATACGTAATTTAGTGATGGTTGGATGGGACTCTAATGCAACAAAATTACAATCGATTTTTTGTTTTTCTAATAAATGAGAAAGAGCAGAACCAGTTTCATCTTGTCCAATCAATCCCATTAACTGAACGGGTACATTAAGTGACGCAATATTCATCGCCACATTTGCTGCACCACCCGCGCGCTCTTCATTTTCTTGTACACGAACTACTGGCACAGGTGCTTCTGGTGAAATACGATTGGTTGCGCCGAACCAATAGCGATCAAGCATCACATCGCCTAATACGAGTACTTTTGCTTGCTTAAATTCTGCTGAATATTGAGCCATTTTAAAATCTCTCTATTTGAATAACCAAAATTGTGGCGATTTTACCACAACTCAAATTTACGATAAACTACGCCCCTAACTTAGATGGAAAGAACAATGAAAAACGAAAAACTCCCTCAATTTCAACCGCACTTTTTAGCCCCAAAATACTGGCTTTTTTGGTTAGGCGTGGCAATTTGGCGAAGTATTTTATGTCTTCCCTACCCTGTTTTGCGCCATATTGGTAATGGTTTCGGTTGGCTGTTTTCACATTTAAAAGTGGGTAAACGTCGAGCTGCCATTGCATGCCGTAATCTTGAACTTTGTTTCCCTGATATGCCTGAAAACGAGCGTGAGACGATTTTGCAAGAAAATATTCGTTCAGTAGGCATGGCAATTATCGAAACAGGTATGGCTTGGTTTTGGTCGGATTCACGTATCAAAAAATGGTCAAAAGTTGAAGGCTTACATTATCTAAAAGAAAATCAAAAAGATGGAATTGTTCTCGTTGGTGTTCATTTCTTAACGCTAGAACTTGGCGCACGCATTCTTGGTTTGCATCATCCCGGCATTGGTGTTTATCGTCCAAATGATAATCCTTTGCTTGATTGGCTACAAACGCAAGGCCGTTTACGCTCTAATAAAGATATGCTTGATCGTAAAGATTTGCGCGGAATGATCAAAGCTTTACGTCACGAAGAAACCATTTGGTATGCGCCTGATCACGATTACGGCAGAAAAAATGCCGTTTTTGTACCATTTTTTGCGATGCCCGATGCTTGCACAACCACTGGTAGTTATTATTTATTGAAATCCTCACCAAATAGCAAAGTGATTCCATTTGCGCCATTACGCAATAAAGATGGTTCAGGCTATACCGTGAGTATTTCAGCACCTGTTGATTTTATGGATTTACAGGATGAAACGGCGATTGCTACGCGAATGAATCAAATCGTAGAAAAGGAAATAATGAAGGACATAACAATATACATGTGGCTACATCGCCGTTTTAAAACGCGCCCCGATGAAAAGACGCCTAGTTTATACGATTAAAAGTGCGGTCGAATATCACCGCACTTTTTGATAGAATTTTCTCAAATTTAAAAAATTAACGACTCATCTAACCATGACAAGCAATTATTCAGCTCAAGAAATTACCGTTCTTAAAGATCTCGAGCCGGTGCAAATTCGCCCCGGTATGTATACAGACACCACTCGTCCGAATCACCTCGCACAAGAAGTTATTGATAACAGCGTGGATGAAGCCCTCGCGGGTTTTGCCACAAAAATTGAAGTAATTTTACACCCTGATCAATCCATTGAAGTCACAGACAATGGTCGCGGTATGCCTGTGGATATTCATCCTACGGAGGGCGTTTCTGGCGTAGAAGTAATCCTGACTAAACTACATGCGGGTGGTAAATTCTCCAATAAAAATTATGAATTTGCCGGTGGTTTACACGGTGTTGGGATTTCTGTGGTGAATGCGCTTTCTGAACGCGTGGATATTCAAGTTAAACGCAATGGTGAAGTGTATAAAATTGCCTTTGAAAACGGCAATAAAGTAGAAGAATTGGAAGTTATTGGGACTTGTGGCAGACGCACAACGGGAACAACTGTTCACTTCAAACCGAATCCAAAATATTTTGACAGCGCAAAATTTTCCGTTAGCCGCCTACGCCATTTATTAAGAGCGAAAGCAGTCCTCTGCTCAGGGCTTGAAATCAAATTCATTGATAAAATAAACAATACTCAAGATATTTGGTTATATGAAGATGGGCTTTCCGATTACCTTATCGAAGCAGTTAATGGCTTTGAAACGCTTCCGGAAAAACCATTCGTTGGTGAATTTAAAGGAACAAATGAAGCGGTTAGCTGGGCATTACTTTGGTTGCCAGAAGGTGGAGAACTGATTGGCGAAAGCTACGTAAACTTAATTCCAACAATTCAAGGTGGAACACATGTGAATGGCTTACGCCAAGGTTTATTAGATGCCATTCGTGAATTTTGCGAATTTAGAAATCTATTACCACGCGGCGTAAAACTTACCGCTGATGATATTTGGGATCGTTGTTCTTACATTCTTTCCCTTAAAATGCAAGATGCGCAATTCGCAGGGCAGACTAAAGAACGCTTATCATCACGCCAAAGTGCGGTCTTTGTCAGCGGTGTTTTAAAAGATGCGTTCAGTCTATGGCTCAACCAAAACGTACAAGACGCTGAAAAATTAGCAGAAATCGCCATTAGTTCCGCACAACGCCGATTACGCGCAGCCAAAAAAGTCGTACGAAAAAAACTTGTTAGTGGCCCAGCGTTACCAGGAAAATTAGCTGATTGTGGCTCACAGGATTTAGAAAAAACGGAATTATTTTTAGTAGAGGGCGACTCTGCGGGCGGTTCAGCAAAACAAGCACGTGATCGCGAGTACCAAGCGATTTTACCGTTACGTGGAAAAATCTTAAATACATGGGAAGTTTCACCTGATCAAGTATTAGGTTCAACAGAAATTCACGATATCGCCGTTGCGCTAGGGATAGATCCTGATAGCAATGATTTATCACAACTTCGCTATGGTAAAGTATGTATTCTCGCGGATGCTGATTCCGATGGTCTGCATATTGCTACCCTACTCTGCGCCTTGTTCTTACGCCATTTTCCGAAATTGGTACAAGACGGTCACGTTTACGTCGCAATGCCACCACTTTATCGCATTGACTTAAATAAAGAAGTCTTCTACGCATTAGATGAAAGTGAAAAAGAGGCGATTTTAGATCGGTTAAAAAATAAAAAAAGCAAACCGAATGTTCAACGCTTTAAAGGTTTAGGTGAAATGAACCCATTGCAATTGCGTGAAACGACAATGGCTCCTAATACTCGTCGCCTTGTTCAATTAACTTATGATTTAGAGGAAGACCAAGGCGCGGATACATTAGAACTCATGGATATGTTGTTAGCGAAAAAACGTTCCGAAGACCGTAAAAATTGGTTGCAAGCGAAAGGCGATCAGGTTGATTTATCTGTTTAGACTAAATTAATCTCAGCAAATCCGAATTTTAATAAATTAAGAATCTATTCAATTAACAGAAACCAAAATGACAAATATCAATTATGAAGGCATTGAGCAAATGCCTCTACGCACCTTCACCGAAAGGGCTTATCTCAACTATTCCATGTATGTCATCATGGATCGTGCGCTGCCTTTTATCGGCGATGGTTTAAAACCTGTTCAACGCCGTATCGTGTATGCGATGTCTGAACTTGGCTTAAATGCCACAGCAAAATACAAAAAATCTGCCCGTACCGTCGGTGATGTACTTGGTAAATTCCATCCACATGGTGACAGCGCTTGTTATGAAGCAATGGTGTTAATGGCACAACCCTTCTCTTATCGTTATCCGCTTGTAGATGGTCAAGGCAACTGGGGGGCGCCAGATGATCCCAAATCCTTCGCTGCCATGCGTTATACGGAATCGCGCCTATCTAAAATCTCTGAAATCTTGTTGAGTGAACTCGGACAAGGAACAGTTGATTATCAATCAAACTTTGATGGAACCTTGGCCGAACCACAATATTTACCTGCTCGTTTACCGCATATTTTATTGAACGGCACAACAGGTATTGCGGTGGGTATGGCGACAGATATTCCACCACACAATATTAACGAAATTGCTGATGCGGCAGTAATGTTGCTAGATAATCCTAAAGCGGGATTAGACGATGTACTTGAAATTGTTCAAGGCCCAGATTTTCCAACAGAAGCAGAAATTATTTCGCCAAAATCAGAAATTCGTAAAATTTATGAGCAAGGCCGTGGCTCAATAAAAATGCGTGCGACGTGGAAAAAAGAAGATGGTGAAATTATTATCTCTGCGCTTCCACATCAATCTTCGCCATCCAAAGTTATTGCACAAATAGCCGAACAAATGACGGCAAAAAAACTGCCAATGCTAGAAGATATTCGAGATGAAGCCGATCACGAAAATCCAATTCGAATTGTGCTAGTTCCTCGCTCAAATCGCGTCGATACTGATGCGTTAATGGCACATTTATTTGCTACCACAGATCTTGAAAAAAGCTACCGTGTAAATATGAATATGATCGGGCTTGATCATAAACCTGCGGTAAAAGGCTTATTAGAAATCTTAAATGAATGGCTCACTTTCCGCCGAACAACCGTGACTCGTCGTCTTCAATATCGTTTGGATAAAGTGCTCTCTCGCTTACATATTTTAGAAGGTTTGATGATAGCCTTCTTAAATATTGATGAGGTTATCGACATTATTCGCAATGAAGATGATCCAAAAGCAGAGCTTATGGCATGCTTTAATTTAAGCGATGAACAAGCCGATGCAATTTTAAATTTACGCTTACGTCATTTAGCGAAATTAGAAGAAAACCAACTCAAAGCAGAACAAGATGAACTTGAAAAAGAGCGGTCAAATTTAGAAGCAATTTTAGGATCAGAACGTCGCTTGAATACGCTTATCAAAAAAGAAATTCAAGAAGATGCGAAAAAATATGCCAGTCCACGTATGTCTCAACTGGTCGAACGAGAAGAAGCCAAAATGATCTCTGAAAGTGACATGACGCCCGCAGAGCCTGTCACTGTCATCTTATCAGAAATGGGCTGGGTACGTTGTGCTAAAGGACACGATATAGATCCTAAATCATTAAGCTACAAAGCAGGTGATAATTATCGAGCTCACGCTTGTGGCAAGAGTAATCAAGCCGTTGTATTCATTGACAGTACGGGGCGGAGTTATGCACTCGATCCGCTTTCATTACCTTCCGCTCGTTCGCAAGGTGAACCACTCACGGGTAAGCTAAATTTACCAGCTGGTGCGACCATTGAATATGTCGTAATGGCGAGTGAACAGCAAGAATTATTGATGGCTTCTGATGCAGGTTATGGTTTTATTTGTAAATTTGAAGATTTAATTGCTCGCAATAAAGCAGGAAAAGCCTTGATTTCTTTGCCAGAAAATGCCAAAGTGTTAGAACCTAAAATTCTGCCGAATGCAACCGCACTTCTCATTGCGCTAACATCAGCAGGCAGAATGTTGATTTTTCCGGCAAAAGATTTACCGGTATTATCAAAAGGTAAAGGCAATAAAATTGTCACTATTCCCGCTGTGAATGCAAAAGATCGTAGTGAATTATTGATAAAATTATTGCTCATTTCAGGTCAAGCAAGTCTTGAATTTCATTCTGGCAAACGAAAACTCACATTAAAACCGGAAGATCTGCAGAAGTTCCGAGCAGAACGAGGCAGAAAAGGTTCGACATTACCACGCGGATTACATACCAATGTTGAAATAGTGGTAATTGAACCGCAACACAACACATAATTTAAACACAACATAGGGAGATCCAATTTATGAGTCATACATTTAGCACGTATGAAACCCTTGCACTAGCAAGCTTAGTCTTGCTCTTGGGTTATTTTCTCGTTAAACGAATCAGCATCTTAAAAACCTTCAACATTCCTGAGCCAGTTGTTGGAGGCTTTATCGTTGCCATTGGTCTTTTAATTTGGCATAAAGTCGATGGAACATCCTTTAACTTTGATAAAAATTTGCAAACTACCATGATGTTAGTGTTCTTCACTTCCATTGGTTTAAGCGCAAACTTTTCCCGTTTAATTAAAGGCGGAAAACCACTTATCGTATTTTTATTTGTCGCTGGTTTACTGATTATTTGTCAAAATATTATTGGTATCGCGGGTTCATTAGCATTAGGTATTCATCCCGCATATGGATTATTGGCTGGTTCGGTAACATTAACTGGCGGTCATGGTACGGGTGCAGCTTGGGCTGATACATTCGTTCATCAATTTAATCTACAAGGTGCAACTGAAATAGCGATGGCTTGTGCAACCTTTGGTTTAGTCTTTGGTGGTATTATCGGTGGCCCTGTTGCACGTTTCTTATTAAATCGTCAAAAACAAGGTGAAAACCCTGAAAATGATGAAGTTGATGATGTTCAAGAAGCCTTTGAACATCCAACTTACAAACGTAAAATTACTTCTCGTTCTTTAATTGAAACTATTGCAATGATGTCTATTTGTTTGCTTATCGGTCAATATTTAGATGCGCAAACAAAAGGTACAGCACTTCAATTACCAACTTTCGTATGGTGTTTATTTACTGGTGTTATTATCCGCAATATTCTAACGAACATTTTCCGCTTCCAAGTAGCTGAATCAGCTATTGATGTATTAGGTAGCGTAGGTTTATCTATTTTCTTAGCTATCGCTTTAATGTCGTTAAAACTTTGGGAACTTGCAGGTTTAGCTGTCGATGTATTAGTCGTTCTTGCTATTCAAGTTGCATTTATGGCGGTATTTGCAATCTTCATCACCTATCGTGCAATGGGGAAAGATTATGATGCTGTCGTATTAAGCGCAGGTCACTGTGGTTTCGGTTTGGGGGCAACTCCGACCGCAGTCGCAAATATGCAAGCTGTCACCAGCCGTTTTGGGCCATCGCACAAAGCATTTTTAATCGTTCCAATGGTCGGTGCATTCTTTATCGACTTAATCAACGCTGCGCTATTAAAAGTCTCATTTGCAGTTGTAAATATGCTCGCGTAAAGTGCGGTTGAAATTGACAATGTTTTAGAGAAATGCCTTTATCTTGAATTGATAAAGGCATTTATTTTAAGGAAGAAAAATAAAAGGAAAAATTATGCACGAATTATCTCTTTGTCAAAATATGCTGGAAATAGTAGAACAACAATGTAAAAGTCACGATATAAAAAAAGTCACGGATCTTTGGTTGGAAATTGGCGCACTCTCTTGTGTAGAACCTGACGCATTAGAATTTTGTTTTGATATAACCTTTCAAGGTACGGCTGCTGAAGGCTGTAAACTACATCTCATTCCTATAGCAGCGCAAGCCTGGTGTTGGCAGTGTCAAAAATTGGTTGAGATACAAGCGCATCATGATTCTTGTCCAAATTGTGGCAGCATACACTTGCAACGACAAAGTGGTGATGAATTACGTATTAAAGAAATTGCCTTTGAATAAACCGCTCTTTTTTAGCATTTCCAATATTCTTACCCATATCATATTTCATTAAGCATAAAAAAGGACAGGCATAAAGCCTGTCCTAATCATGATAAATATTATAATTAAGCCACAAGTGCGGTTTCTTTTAAACGAGATTTGAGCTTAGTATATTCAGTTACAACATAGTGCTCAGCCCAACGTTGATCTTCAATTTTTTCGATACGCACCGCGCTGTATTTATATTCCGGAGTACGAGATCCCGGATTTAAATGTTCAGCAGTGAGTTCGTTACATTTTCCGATCCACCATTGGTAAGTCATATAACACGCACCTTTGTTAGTACGAGAACTTACATCAGCACGAGATATAACTTTACCACGAGATGAAGAAATCCAAACAAGCTCATTATTCTTAATGCCTAAAGCTTTCGCATCTTGGTCGTTCATTTGAACAAATCCCGGTTCGTCAGCCAACGCAGCAAGTGCACGGCAGTTACCCGTCATTGAACGGCAAGAATAGTGACCAACTTCACGCACGGTAGAAAGCACTAATGGATATTCTTCAGAGACTTCTTCCATTGGTGGTTCCCAATCGCAAGCAAAGAACTCTGCTTTACCATTTGGACGGTCGAAGATTTGACCTTCATATAAGTATGTAGTGCCTTGATCTTCAGGGCCTTCATCTGTACATGGCCATTGAATATAACCCAAGCCTTCCATTTTTTCGTAAGTTGCACCTTTATAAATTGGGCAAAGCTCACGCAACTCATCCCAAATTTCTTTGGTGTTGTTGTAATGCATTGGATAACCCAAAGCTTGTGCCATAAGACTAATGATTTCCCAGTCGTCTTTTACATCACCAACAGGATCCACCGCTTTATAGAAACGTTGGAAACCACGGTCAGCCGCACTATAAACACCTTCGTGTTCAGCACAAGATGTTGCTGGTAAAATCACATCCGCTTCCGCTGCCGTTTGAGTCATAAAGATATCTTGAACGATAATAAACTCAAGATCTTTAAAGGTTTGTTTCATTGCATTCAAATCAGGTTCAGTTTGTAAAGTATCCTCACCCATAATATAGAATGCTTTGAGTTTACCTTCTGCTACAGCATGTGGTACTTCACTCAATGGTACACCTGGTTTGGTTGGAATAGATGGTACTCCCCATGCTTTCGCAAATTTAGCGTTGATTTCTGGATCCGCATAGCTTTGATAACCAGGTAAAGTATTATATAAAGCCCCCATGTCACATGCGCCTTGTACATTGTTCTGACCACGCACAGGGTTTACACCAACATTTGGTTTACCAAGATTACCCGTCAACATTGCTAAACTTGCCAACGCACGTACAGTTTCCACACCTTGACGGAACTGACATACCCCCATACCCCAAAGAATTGTCGCAGTTTCAGCTTTCGCATAAGTGCGGGCAATTTCTCTCAACATTTCAGGCTCAACGCCAGTGATATGTTGAGTTGATTCAGGTGTATAAGCTTTTACAGTTTCATAGAACGCATCGAAATTTTCGGTATGTTCATCAATGAATTTTTGATCTTGTAATCCTTCTTCAAGAATCACATTCATCATTGCATTCAAAAATGCGACGTTACTACCATTGGCAAGTGGCGCATAAATATCAGCAATACGAGCGGTTTCAATTTTACGAGGGTCACAAACAATAACCTTCGCCCCTTTTGCTTTAGCGTGGTTAATACGACGCGCTACAATAGGGTGAGATGTTGAGGCATTATAGCCAAAGATAAATACACATTTAGTGTCTTCAATCTCAACGATTGAGTTGGACATCGCGCCATTACCCACTGATTTGAGCAGACCTGCTACAGATGGGCCATGTCAGACACGTGCACAACAGTCAATGTTGTTATTGCCTAATACCGCACGAGCAAATTTTTGCATAACGAAATTCACTTCGTTACCTGGTCCACGAGAAGAACCCGTTACCATAATTGACTCGTTGCCATATTTTTCTCTAATTTCTTGTAAACGTTTTGCTGAATAGGAAATTGCTTCTTCCCAGCTCACTGGCGTGAACGGCTCGCCACGTTTGTAGCGAATCATCGGTTGAGTTAGGCGAGGAGTGAGGATTTTTGTGTCATGCACGAAATCCCAGCCATAATATCCTTTCAGGCAAAGCTCCCGTTCGTTTGTTTTACCGTTTGCACCTTCAGCACCCACAATTTTGTTGTTCTCAACCAATAGATTGATCTTACAACCTGAAGCGCAATACGGACAGACAGTAATCACTTTTTTAATTGTCATAGTAATGTCCTTATTTTAGATAACCAGAATGAATTACTCATTCCGAGTAATATAATACGCCTAAATAAAGAACATAGGCTTATAAATTCTGTGGATTTTTTGATATAAAACAGGTTTTAGCTAGTTTTTTAATATTCTGAGAAAACTCAAAGAAAAATGACCGCACTTTTGATAGCGAGGTCATTAGAAGATGTGTATAAAAATTGGTGTGAATAATAAGGCTTTACAAATATCAAATTTTATTTATTTTTCTTATTCAAATGAATCTGCTTTTCAACATAATTTACCATCTGTAACGCAATATCAATCTCACTTGTTTTTTCAATCATTTCTAAGCCTGGGCTTGCATTCACTTCTAAAACCAATAATCCATTTTTCGAACGAATTAAATCCACACCAGCCACATCTAAACCGATAGCTTTTGTTGCTTGAATGGCTATCTGCTTTTCTTCATCGCTTAGGGTAATTTTTTCAGTTTTTCCGCCACGGTGGCAATTCGCTCGAAACTCACCATCTTGTCCAATTCTCTGCATCGTTGCTATAACTTGATCACCAATCACAAAACAACGAATATCCGCATTGCCCGCTTCTTCGATAAAATCTTGCTGCAGCATAGCTATATTGGTTTGTTTAAAAGCTTCCATAATGCTCACCGCACTTTGTGGTTTTTCAGCCAAAATCACCCCAATACCTTGTGAACCATTTAGCATTTTTAAAATTGTCGGCGAACAGATATGAGCTATCGTCGCCTGAGCTTGTACTTCACCGCCACTTAAAAGTGAATTGGGAACAGGAACACCAACCTTCAGCAAAAGTTGTAAACTTTTCCACTTATCACGCGCATTTAAAAATGCCTGAGATGAATTTAAACAAAAAGTCCCTTTGCCTTCAAAATGCTGTAAGACTGAGCATCCCATTTGTGTACTTGTTGTGCCAAATCGAGGCAAAACAGCATCATAATCAGGCAATAAATAAGGTTTCGACTCTGAATTTTCTTGATAAAAAATCTGAAAATGCGGTGGATTTTGCGAGAGTTTTAAGAGGCAACGATTCGGATCTAAAATATCCATCTCATGCCCTTGGTATTTCGCAGCTTCTTTTAAGCGTTGGCAACTATAAAGACGAGGTTCGCGGCAAAGCATTAGTAATTTCATAATATTTAACTCATTGTCTACGATGTTCCGTATATTACACGAATAAAAACACTTTATGTAGACGATAAAAATCAGGTAGAATTGCCTAGAATTTTTAACTCAAAAAAGGAAATCTTATGTTCGTTGTTATTTTTGGTCGTCCTGGCTGCCCTTACTGTGTACGTGCAAAAAACCTTGCTGAAAAATTAAAAGGCGAAGTTGCTGATTTTGACTATCGTTATGTGGATATTCACGCAGAAGGCATTACTAAAGAAGATCTATCAAAATCTGTCGGTAAACCAGTAGAAACCGTACCACAAATCTTTATTGATGAAAAACCAATCGGTGGTTGCACTGACTTTGAAGCATTAATGAAAGAGCAATTTGGTATCGTTGCTTAATTTTTCTTTTTAATTTATACAAAAAAGCCACTTTCAATCGAAAGTGGCTTTTTTCATAGAATCGCTTTAACCATTATAACGCTTAAAAATTAATGTTGCATTCGTACCACCAAAACCAAAGCTATTTGACATGACAGTTTGTAATCCTGCATTTTCTTTCGTCTCAGTAATGATGTTGCAACCTTCAGCAGCTTCATCTAAGGTTTCGATATTAATACTTGGTGCAATAAAATCATTATCCAACATTAATAACGTGTAAATTGCTTCGTGTGCACCTGCTGCCCCTAAAGAGTGGCCAGTCATTGATTTAGTTGAAGAAATCGCTGGGATTTTATCACCAAATACATTTTTAATTGCACCTAATTCTTTCACGTCACCAACTGGTGTAGATGTACCGTGTACGTTGATGTAATCAATTGGGGTATCGACAGTTGCCATTGCTTGTTTCATACAACGCTCTGCGCCTTCACCGCTTGGTGCCACCATATCGTAACCATCAGAAGTTGCGCCATAACCTACAATTTCAGCGTAGATTTTTGCACCGCGAGCAAGTGCATGTTCTAATTCTTCCACAACCACAACAGCACCACCACCAGCAATAACGAAACCATCACGATTTGCATCATAAGCACGAGATGCTTTTTCTGGCGTTTCATTATATTTAGTTGAAACTGCCCCCATTGCATCAAACTCAGTCGCACATTCCCAAGATAATTCTTCTGCACCACCAGCAAAAACCACATCTTGTTTGCCTAATTGAATTAATTCAACCGCATGACCAATACAATGTGCAGAGGTTGCACAAGCAGAACTGATTGAATAGTTCACACCACGGATTTTATAAGGGGTGGCTAAACAAGCGGAAACACTTGAAGCCATAGTTTTCGTTACTGCATAAGGGCCAATTGCTTTTACACCGCGAGGGCCACGTACCGCATCACACGCCACTAATTGATTATGTGCAGAGCCCGTACCAGCACCAATAACTAAACCAGTACGATCATTAGAAACTTGATCTTCTGTTAAGCCTGCATCTTCAATCGCTTCACGCATAGAAAGATAAGCATAAGCCGCTGCATCACCCATAAAACGGAACACTTTACGATCAATGTGCTCGCTTGGGTTTAATTTGATTGTTCCGGCAACATGGCTACGCATATTCATTTCAACAAACTCAGGCACAACTTCAATACCTGATTTCCCTGCTTTTAATGAAGCCAATACTTCTTCTTTGTTGTTACCGATACTTGAAATAATCCCAAAGCCTGTAATTACAGCTCTTCTCATTGCTTCTTCCTTATTGTTTTATATGTAAAAATAACGGCTCAAAATTACTACGAAATAAAAATATTTCAAGCAATAATTCATTTGTTCGACCAGTTTAGAAAATCGCGTTATTATACGCAAATTTCATTAGGCAAGGAAGGAATAAAAAATGACCTTTAGCGTGCAACATGCTGAGATTCACTTCAATCAAAACCATATTCCCGTCTCAGATCAATTCGATGATGTCTATTTTTCTAACGAAAATGGATTGGCTGAAACAGATTATGTTTTTCTACAAGGTAATCAACTTTGGGAACGTTGGATAAGCCACAACGAGGCTAATTTTGTCATCGCTGAAACAGGATTTGGTACAGGATTAAATTTCTTTGCAGCAACCAAATTGTTCCGTGAATTTCGCCAGCAACACGAGAATCATCCTTTAAAACGCCTAAATTTTATTTCCTTTGAAAAATATCCGCTAAAAATCACCGCACTTTCGCAAGCACATCTTGCCTATCCGCAGTTTGAAAATTTAAGCGCTCATTTGCAACGTTATTGGCCTTCATTGATTCTAGGTTGTCATCGTATTCATTTTGAAGAGACCACGTTAGATTTATGGCTTGGTGATGTCTCAGAAAACTTGCCACAACTTGGCGATTATATGAATGAACGTATTGATGCTTGGTTTTTAGATGGCTTTGCGCCAAGCAAAAATCCTGAAATGTGGAATGATGATCTCTATAACTTGATGTTTCGTTTCACGAAACCCAATGGTTCTTTTGCCACCTTCACCGCAGCAAGTGCGGTCAGAAAAGGACTTGAATCTGCAGGCTTTAATGTGACCAAGCGTAAAGGCTTCGGCAAAAAACGAGAATGCTTAAGTGGGGTAAAAATACAATCAAAATCTACCGCACTTTCGACACCTTGGTATCTTGCTCAGCCTGCGAAAATGGAAAAACAAGATGTCGCTATTATCGGCGGTGGTATTGCTTCTCTTTGTGCTGCCATTTCCTTAGTAAAACGTGGGGCAAAAGTTACCATTTATTGTGAAGATGACGCGCTCGCACTCAATGCCTCAGGCAATAAACAAGGCGCATTTTATCCGCAACTTAGCGATGATAATGCGCTCACCGTTGATTTTTACCTGCACGCTTTCAGTTACGGTCGCCAATTACTTGATTGGGTAATCGCACAAAACATAGCGTTTGAGCACGAATTTTGTGGCGTGGCACTATGTGCTTACAACGAAAAAAGTGCGGTTAAATTAACAAAGATTTCTCAACTTGGTTTACCGAACGAAATCTTCCAAATGCTGAATGCTGAACAACTTAGTGAAAAAGTGGGATTACCGCTTAATTGCGAAGGCGGTTGGGTTGCACAAGGGGCTTGGCTTGCACCAAGACAATTTGTTCAAAATGCCTTTTCATTTCTTGAAAAGCAGGGTGTCGTCATTAAAACCTCACAAAAAATTACCGCACTTTCTCAACAAGAAAAAGGTTGGGAACTAGAAAATACGCAAGGTCAAAAATACCGCCATGAAGTCGTCATTCTTGCGAACGGATATAAAATTACTGATTTTATTCAAACAGAAAAGCTACCGCTCTACCCTATCCGCGGGCAGGTCAGCCAAATTCCAACATCAGAAAATTTACTAAAACTAAAATCTGTGCTTTGTTATGATGGTTATCTCACCCCAGTCGATCAATTAAAAACCTCACATTGCATCGGTGCAAGCCATGTTCGTGATAACATTGATCGCCATTTTAGCGAACAAGAACAACAAGAAAATCAACAAAAACTCCAACAAAATATCGCCCAACTATGGACTCAAGATGTGGATACATCAGGTAATCTCGCTCGTGTAGGCATCCGCTGCTCCGTAAGAGATCTTGTCCCAATGATTGGAAACGTACCGAATTTTGTCCAACAAAAAGAAGATTATCACAATATCTTTAACCTCCGTCGTCGAAAACAATCTATTCACAGTGCGGCCAATTTTCAGAATCTTTTCTTAACGGCTGCCTTAGGTTCTCGCGGGCTTACCTCCGCCCCACTCTTAGGTGAAACCTTAGCTTCAATCATTTATGGCGAGCCATTACCTATAAGCGAAGCTATATTACATAATCTTTCAGCTAATCGAGCTTGGGTGAGAAAGTGGTTGAAAGGTTCGAAAGTTGAATAATTTTTTATTCTTAATGCTATTACCTGTTTTCCTAATAAATACTTTCTGAAAATTGAAACGCACGCTATAAAGCGTGCGTTATAAATTTGAAATAATAAAAAGATTATCAGGATTAAATTACTTAACCTTCCCACAATTCAAACAATACAAATACTGACCTTTAGGATCATTAAATTTAGTTAATACATTCAATTCTTTTTGTAATTTTTGAATTGGAGCAGGCAAACCAAGCCATTTAACTAACTGCTCTTGCGCCCCTTTTTTAGTATCGCGCAATAAGGTGCTAATTAAACTAACGTTATCATCTGTAAACCATTCCACGCTAAAATCTTGTACTGCAGTATCTTGGCGTTGATTCACTAATTGCTCTGCTTTATTAACCGCTTCATTAAAAGAACCTATCTCATCCACTAAACCATTTTGGAATGCATCACTGCCTAACCAAACCTGACCTTGAGCCAGTTTATCTACTTGTGTTTTAGAAAGCTGGCGACCTTTGCTGACAATTTCTAAAAATCTATCATAGCCATGCTCAATTTCTGTTTGATAAATATCTTGCACGGGTTTTGCTAACTGAGAAAACGCAGATGTATTGGCTAATTCAGTGGTTGAAACACCATCTGCATTCACGCCTATTTTCTTAATACTATTTTCGAAAGTCGGGAACATCGCGAAAATACCGATAGAACCTGTAATGGTGTTTGCATCGGCAATAATATAATCTGCAGTAGATGAAATCCAATACCCACCAGATGCTGCCATGGCTCCCATAGATACAATCACAGGCTTACCAATTTTCTGTAAATTTTCAGTCTCTTGTCGGATAATTTCTGAAGCAAAAGCACTACCGCCCGGTGAGTTGACTCGTAAAACAACGGCTTTTACTGAGTTATCATCGTGAGCTTTACGGAGAATTCGTGCAATGGTATCACCACCTGCATTTTCTTCATCATTTTCACCATCTATAATCGTTCCTTCAACATTCACGACCGCAATTTTATTCGGTACATTGTAATGTTCTAAACGATCAGGCAGTTGAGTCAAATAATCATCAAGTTCAATGAGATTCGCTTTCTCGTCACTCCCTTTACCAAAAAGTGCGGCTAGTTTTTTATCTAAATCCAAACGAGTTACAACATCAGTTACTAATCCACGTTGTTGTGCGTATGCCGTACTATTGCCTTTTAACGCTTTAAGTTCTGCAAGATACTGTTTCGTATTCGGCAAAACGTTATCTTTCTTAATCTTGCGATTTTCGCTGACTGATAAAACATAGTTGTTCCACATTTCACCTAACCAACGCTGCATATTTGCTTTTGCCTCAGCCGACATATCGTTGCGTAAAAATGGTTCTACCGCGGATTTATAAGTCCCTACGCGGAAAATATGTGGTGTAACGGCTAATTTGTCGAGCATTTCTTTGAAATACAAATTCTCTTGCGATAAACCGTGAATATCCACATTTCCAATTGAATTTAGATAAATTTCATCAGCAAAGCTCGCTAAATAATATTGTACTTGGGAATAATTATCCGCATAGGCAATCACCGGTTTTCCTGCATTTTTAAACTGGCTGATAGCGCCACCAATAAAATCTAATGCGGGTAAATCCGCCCCTTCAAAATAATTAAGATCGAGCACTAATCCTTTAATTTTAGGATCATCTTCCGCTTGCTTAATGGCAAATACCACATCAAACGTCGAAATTTTTCTAGGGACGTACTCGCCATTCAATTCGCTTAGCGCATCTTGCCAACGAAGTGTTTCATCTCGGTTGTCCGCTAGATAGCCATCTAAATTCAGTAATAACGCACCTTCCCCTGTTAATGTTGTAGATTTTTTTCCACCGCTTGAAAAGCTAATGATCGCCACTAGCAATAGTACAAAGCCTAAAAACACAACATTCATCACAAGATCACGAATAAAACATAGCGCTTTCCAACATAATTTTAATACTCGAAACATACAAATTACCTTTAAAAATTTTGCGCTAGCGTATCACAAAGCCTTGTCAAAAACTATGCTATAATCCACCGCACTTTTATTCATAGGGAATAATAAAATGGACGCGTTAACTCTTTTAACAACAAGAAAATCAAACAAAAAATTGACCGCACCTGCGCCTAATGCTGGACAGCTTGAATTTATTCTCCAAGCAGCAATGCACGCACCAGATCATGGGAAATTACATCCTTATCATTTTGTTGTAATGGAAAATGATGGATTAAATAAATTGGAAACGCTACTTAAAGCTGCCGTTGTGGAATTTGATTTGGGTGAAGAAAAATTAAAGAAAGCTGAAAATTTAGCACATCGCGCACCTATGGTCATTGGTGTCGTAGCAAAGATCGATCCAACTATCGCTAAAGTACCTGGATGGGAACAAATGTTGAGTGCAGGTTGTGCAACTTATGGATTACAACTGGCTGCACAAGCGCAAGGATTTGATAATGTGTGGATTTCAGGGAAATGGGTTAATGGCACTGCATTACGTGAAGCTTTCGGATGTCGTGAACAAGATCGTGTGATTGCGTTAGTCATGATTGGCACAGGCATGGAAAAAGCCGAACGTGAATGCCGTGTTATCGATACAAAAGATTTTGTAACCTATCTATAAAATATTTCTTGCTTTCCTCAAAACACTGAGGAAAGCAAGATATTGCCTACTCTTCTTCCAATTCATCCGCCATTGCTGCCAATATTTCTCGTGTAAGAAGGGCTAATGCACGATAAAAAGGCAAAGTTGCTTGATTTTCTACTTGAGTTAGAAACTTCGCTGCACAAGGCAATAAAAAGGTTTCAAAGAATTCTTGCTGAGCCACTAAAGAATCCGAATTATCTTCAAGCCAAGAGGCGGTAAGCAATAATAAAGCACAATGATCCGCGCTTTCCACCTCTGGCATATTGCGTACAAGGCGAAAATTCATAAATTCTTCAACATCAATGTCATAAGCTGAAATAGCAGTCATAACTTTACCATTGGTACCAAACAATTTTTGATACTCTTGGTTCAATAAATCGAGATCAATTTTAGCTTGTAAGCTATTCAGCGCTAATTCACTTTCTTTATCAGTATCTAACGCCCAAACTTGACTCAAACCTTTTTGCTGTAACCAAGCAAACGCGCCTGCAAGTACTTCATCGATAGGAGAACGATAAAAAAGATTACCGAATAATCGACTAATTAATGAAAAATTATTAATTTGTTTTTCAGACATTACGCTTTTTCCTTTAAAAGTGCGGTCAATTTTTCTTTTGTTTTTTGAGCTGCAAGTTCAATCATTGCCTTACGCGCCTCATCATCAATTAAATGAATATCACCGAATAATTCAAACTCAACATTTTCAATGCCACAGTAATTAAACAATCCATTAATCAAACAATGATTGAGGGACTTATCTACACCAAATTCTTTATATTTATCAACATTACTGCCAATCGTAATAAATTGCTGCATTTGCTTATTTTTTAGCAATCCCACTGATTCGCCATTTTCCGTTTTATAAGCAAAGCCATGGCTTAATACGCGATCTAAATAGCCTTTCAAAATCGATGGAAACCCCATCCACCAAAGGGGATAAACCAACGTAATTAAATCCGCTTGAAGAATAAAATCATGCTCTTGCTGAATATCTTCTGGAATAATACCTTTGTTAGCATTCTGCAATTCTTCATGAGATAAAATTGGATTGAAATTCATTTCATAAAGATCACGAAAAAATACATTTACACCATTTTCTTGACTAATTTGCTCAATACGATTGGCAATCGCTCGCCCAAAACTACGCTCTGAATTAGGATGAGCAAAAATAATTAAGTGGTTCATTTTTCTTACCTATTTGTAGGGAAATAAAAAGTGGCAAAAGTCTATCAAAATAGACCGCACTTTGCATATAAAATCACATAAAAAAAGCGGGCATAGCCCGCTCTCTTATTTGCATCATAATTATGCTGCGTTTTTGCGTTCTTCTTCCATACATACTGCCGCAGTAAATAATACGTCAGTTGATGAGTTTAATGCCGTTTCAGTTGAGTCTTGTAAAATACCGATAATGAAACCAACACCGATCATTTGTGCAGCTACATCATCAGAAATACCAAATAAGCTACATGCTAATGGGATTAATAATAATGAACCACCTGCCACACCAGATGCACCGCAAGCACAAAGTGCTGCAACAATACTTAATAAAATCGCACTAACAAAAGACACTTCCACACCTAATGTATGTACTGCCGCTAACGTTAAAATTGTGATCGTGATTGCAGCACCCGCCATATTGATGTTCGCACCCAATGGAATAGAAACAGAATAAGTTTCTTCATCAAGGTTTAAGCGTTTTGCTAATTCAATATTCACAGGGATATTTGCCGCAGAACTACGTGTAAAGAATGCGGTTACACCACTTTCGCGTACACAAGTCCATACTAATGGGTACGGATTACGACGAATTTTCCAATAAACTAATGCTGGGTTAATAACAAAAGCAGTAAATAACATTGTACCGATTAATACTGTAAGTAATTGCACATACCCCCCTAATGCGACTAATCCTTTATCAGATAAGGTTTCAGCCACTAAACCGAATACACCAAATGGCGCAAAAGAAATAATGACGTGAACAATTTTTGATACGCCTTCAGCGAAATCAGATAATACGTTCTTAGTTGCATCAGATGCATGACGTAACGCCAAACCTAAACCGATAGACCATGCTAATACACCAATAAAGTTTGCTTTGAAAATCGCATTTAATGGATTGTCTACCACATTTAAAATAAGGGTAAATAAAACTTGCCCAACAGCTTGCGGCGCTGAACTTGCATCTTCTTTGGTTGCAAGTACAACTTCTGTTGGGAATACGAAACCAGCAATAACAGCAACAAATGCAGCTAGGAATGTGCCTAAAAGATAAAGCACAATGATTTCTTTCATATTGCTTTTCGTACCAATCTTACGGTTTGCAAGCGCAGCCATAACAAGGAAGAAAATCAAAATTGGCGCAACAGCACGCAATGCTTTAACAAAGATGCTACCTAAAACGCCTACTTTTTCCGCAATATTAAAACCCAAAGCACCTTCAAGTGCAGGTCCAACAAGCGCAATAATGATCCCTAGAACTAAACCAGTTGCAATTCTTTTTACTAAATTGCCCTGGAATAACAGACGAAATAAACGAGATGTGTTCATACTTTTATCTTTCTTTTTAATAAATTTAACTTCAGATTGTTACCAATCCACCTACAAGGGAATTAAAGATAGCGTAAATTCTTATCGAAAGAAAATATTTTTTGTTATTTTTTATCCAATAAGTGAACTTTTTTCTAAATTTGTTAGATATTTTCTAAAAACATACTTATAAAAAAATTTGGGGCTGTACTAGATAACTAGATCTAAATCCCCTTAACTAATTGTTTTAAAATGGAAATTTGAGATTTTATTTCACTGTTGTTAAAACGCCATTCACATTCCTTTAAATATAGCTCAAAATGCT
>NZ_QQJW01000010.1:0-64900 GCF_003493685.1 Haemophilus haemolyticus | reverse complement strand
CTCCACTAAATAGCGATGAATACGCCGTTCCGTTTTATCAAGATATTCGCCTTGCTGCCGGTAACGGCTTTGCTGATGACATAGCAGACTATAACAACTTCAAATTGCGTTTTTCCAAATCAACACTCCGTAAACAAGGCGTACAGTACGAAAATGCGGTATGTGTGATTGCTGATGGAAATTCAATGGAGCCAGTTATTCCAGATGGAACAACGGTAGGAATTGATTTGGGTAATAAGACAATCCGAGACGGCAAGATTTACGCTATCAATCACGGCGGGCTATTGCGGATCAAACTGCTCTACAATATGCCAAACAATCAAATAAAAATCCGTAGCTATAACAGTGATGAACACCCTGATGAAATAGCAGAGTTACAAGACATTTCAGTGCTTGGTAAAGTGTTCTGGTATTCTGTTTTACTATAGACATTAACACTGGATATTGTTGATCTTTAATAACAACCAACATAAGGAACAATATGGCAAGCATTGAAGATATTATTATTCCTCAGCAAGAAATCGATCATATTATGGCGATGAAAAAGCAAATTTATTTTCAACGCGCCACGTGGGAGAGAAAGCAGAAGAATCAACCCTACCCTTATTGGCTGGAATTAAAGCTTCCATTCTTTGATAGCGATCAATTGCCAATACCTCAACTTAGAGCTTTATTCTCCTACCGACCTGCACGCAGAGAAAATTTAATGCCATCGATGAGTTTTATCGCTTTCTATAAAAACAGACGATTATTCGCTGTAGATCAGGGCGAAAGGCTCGTTCATGTAAATAGAATAACTAAAGTAAATCCAACCGCAGAAAGCCGTATTTGTGGCGCTCATTATCACATTCTGCATGGCAAAGAGAATCAGGAAACGGGCTATTTACTAGATGAAAAATATCAAAAATCAAGTGATTTTATTGAATTAATGTGTTATTTTTTAGCGAATTTTAATACTGTCGCAGTGGGGACTATTCCCCATCCAATATCATCAAACAACGGACAAATGGAGCTATTATGATATGCAGCACGGTCTTATCCAATCTAGGCTATGAATGTCATTCTATTGCCGATGATTTGATTTTAATCAACACTCCTTTCACCCTTGAAGATGGTAGCGTCATTCAGGCATACATTGAAAAGGTTGGAGAAGATCATTTTACTGTAACCGACGACGCGCAAACCTTGTGGGAAATGAACGGGCGTGGAATCAACCTCACCAATAACCGCATAGACCATATAAAAAGCACGCTCAAACGTTACGGATTAAATCTGAACGACCGCGCAGAAATCAACACGACAACAAGCGGTGAAATGCTTGCGCATAATTTGCAACGTGTGATTCAGGCGGCGATTGTTACAGATACGCTTGCTATGGATTGGTACAATGTTCCATCGGATAAATTCGAAATGACTGTAAAATCTGATTTCCGCCACCATCAATTCCACCAAGACCTCGGATTTGATGTGAAAAAATCAGGGTTGAGTGGTCATCAAATCACAATCCCTATTGTATTAAGTGGCGGAGAACGACATACCAAGCAAATCTTCACAACCAGCGTAAAAGCAAAAGGCAGTTGGAGTAGCGCTTATGGTGTTCTTGGTAAAATAATGGATCTAACCAATCCGACAGCACAAACAAATGATGAATCTTATGTGGTAATTGATGATAAAGCGGTAGGCGATCAGTTAAATAAACTTATCCTACTCTTTAACCAATCGCCGGCAAAGATTCTACCCTACGATAAAAAAGATATTTGGCTTAATAAAATCGCCGCTTAACAATAAACCGCCCTCTTGGCGGTTTTCTTTTGTCTGCAATTCCTACCGCACTTTTTAAAATCCGTACTAATCCACTCTCTTTTTTTGTGATCTGGATCGCAAATTCATCAAATAGTCAAAAATAAATTCAATTAAAAATCAAATATTTACTACTTTATATAGAGAAAACCCCTACTTTAATGCAATCTTTAGTTGCAATTAAATCTACTTTAAGTAGAATAACCCCATCAAAACGAGATGCACATAACCAACATCTCAACGCTCTTTAACAATTTATCTTACAGAATCACGGTGCATAACGGTATTAAGCGGTCGTTAGATTAAAAGCCCTAACCTACTTAATAACACTGTGGTTTAAAGTCTGCCCATGCAAAGCCAGTGAAAAACGGTGCAGTTGCCGAAAGTGGAGCTCAAGCAGGCGAATATCCCAATGTGGATATTTCAAAACACATTTGCTAGTACAGAGACACAGTGGCATGTGAAACCGTTGCGAATGATAGATGAAGTGTGTTTTGAAATGGCAAACATAAAACAAACGAGGTTAAAAATGGAAGAAAAACGCTATTCAGAGGCTGGCAGTGTTACCAGCAACACCATAACTGAAATTCCAAAAGAACATATTCGCGCTTGTATTTTGAAAGCGATTGAAAACGGTGCTTATTATCCTGGCTTAGAGGAGCGAGCATGCCAAGCAATTTCTTATATAAATCGATTTAGTGACGCCCAAACAAAAGAAGAGCTAATTGATAATAAAACTGGTGAAGTTTACGTGTTAGTTAGACCATAGGTTGCTAACTTTATTTAACGCTCTCATAGTTGCAAAGTCATTATTTGAGCAATCAAATACGCCAAGACGATCATCATTATCTATAAATTGAAGCAAATAATCCCGACATTGCTCGGCCGTATGTGTTCTTGAACGAATATACCAGACCGATTCAAATAGCTTCGCATAAGTTCCGTAGGATTTAATTGCCTCAATTAATGATTTGTAATCACGTTGATTTCTTAAATCATAGGTAAGAATTAAATTAGCCATAATTTCTCCTTGTTCGTGTTGTGGTTGGAGAAAATTATATTCCTTATGTGTTGTGGTAACAATAAGGGCTTGAGCCTTACAAGCATAAAGAAAGGCACCCTATTCTAGACAAAATCAGCTCAGACTGATTGGCTACTCCACTGACTGCCTGAAAAGTGCGGTCTTTTTTAAATATTTGACACCGCCCTCACTTCGGATTAAGATACCCTCACTTTCAACAGAAAGTCCAGTAGCCACAAGTAAGTGGCTTTTTTTGTATCCAAAATCCGAGGTGTGTGATGTCTGAACCCTTTACCGTAATAGATGAAAATATGAAACTACAAATTCACTTACACAACGACAAACCCGTTGAACTTTCTATACTGTGCCAAAGTTTAGACGGCATCTCAAAAGAATATTCACGTTTTATTCAAAATGCCACACCGGAACAAAATCTAGAGCCTTGCGACAGCAATATTTACGTCACGCAAATCACCAAAGGCAGTATTATTGTTGAACTTGGCACCTATGTTGCAGCTACCTACACCCTTGTAGAACACGCCAATGCTATTTTCGAATTTGGTGAACGGCTTGCTCAGGTTTATGGCTGGCTACAAGGTGAAAATGAGCAACCTGATAATATAACGGTAAGCGAGTTACGCCATTTGAGCCAAACGTTAGAACCTGTTTCAACAGATTCAAAAGCAACCATTCAAATTGGTTCGATTAATATAAACGGTGGCGTTCACCTTCATTTTGAAGCAGATAGCATGAAAGCTAACGCGTTACAACATCTGCTTGAAAAGAAAATGGCGGAAATGAAAGAGCCAATTGTCGGTCTTCAAAAAGGCTGCGCAATGCAGCTTGCCGTTACTGCCACAGATAAACAAATTGACAAAGCCATTATCGAAGCCTTTTCTAAAAAAGCGGTTAAAGTCAGCTTTGAAACAGAGGAAATAAAACAAACCATGATTATGCGGGAACATCCCTACCACAAACTCTTTATTGTGGATGTAATGGTGCATACGGTAGATGATAAAATTGTGCTTTACCACATCAAAAAATTAATCGATATTTTAGATAAAGAATAATTGACAAAAACCGCCATCAACGGATAAGATAACCGCACTACTAAACGAAAGACGGTTATCCGCCCGTCCAAAAGCGGTTTTTTTGTACCTGAAATTTAGGTATCGATCGTTTATGGTCGGGTCGAGAGAGCTAAATAAAACACCGAAAGGGAATAAGCTCCGCCATCTTTCGTTGGTAGTTGAAGCCCGTCCGCCCACTAAGCGAACGACTAACTAAACTAAAACGAAAGGTACAAAAAATGTCAAATCCAATCCAATTCTTAGACTTCAGCTTTAAAAATTCCCCTGTTCGCATAATTACCGATCCAAGCAATGAATATTGGTTCAGCGGTAACGATGTCTGCGAAATTCTTGGCTACGCAAATCCGCGCGATGCCATTAGCAAACATTGCAAAGTAGCTGGTGTCGCGAAACGCTACATCAGCTATCCAAGCGGAAAAAAGGAAGCGACATTCATCAACGAACCAAACCTCTACCGCCTGATCATCAAATCACGCAAACCCGAAGCCGAACCTTTTGAGGCATGGGTCATGGAAGAAGTGTTACCGGCAATTAGAAAAACAGGAAAATATCAACTTCAACCACAACAGCTTGCACTACCCGAACCCGAAAAGAAATACACGTTTGAATTTACCGAGTATGAACTGCAACAGCTTGTGTGGGCATGGTTTGCTTTATTGCGTGGCACGGAACTTTGCCAAGTACTTCACCCGGCATTAAAACAAATTGGTTCGCACTACGCTGCATCGGTTCATGACATTGCTTACGAATATCGCAGCACTCTCCGTCAGGCTCATAACGTATTGACACGCATTACAGAGCAATTTGAATGCGAGCAAGGTAATAACTGGCGCGTATTAAAATATCTTCGAGCCTACAACCCTAAAGCAACAGGCTTTCAGCTAGATATTCTCTAAAACACCACAAAATCCGACAAAAGGAACAGAAAATGAACAAATTAATCATTACGCTGGTGTGTGCATTTGTGGTGTATATGGCGCACGACCTAAATCTTAATCATGACTGTGACGGTAAAATCTGTCATACCGAAATAATTTCAACCATAGAGGGAAAATAAAATGTACCAACTCAAAGCTAGATGTTCTGGCTTGGCTGATTTAATGGCAAAGCCTAAAAGCGGTAATGGAATTTCTGCGACAGCCAAAAGTGCGGTGCGAAAAATCGTTAAATTCGATCTTTTTGGTTATCAAGATTTCGAAGGCAATAAATACACCGAAAAAGGCATCGCATTAGAAGAACAAGCCATTAAGTTAAGCGGTCGTAAACGTGGATTACCTCTTAAAAAGAACACGGAAAGGCGTGAAAACGATTGGATTACTGGCGAATGTGATATTTATATTCCAACCAGAAAGCTAATTATTGATACAAAATGCTCGTGGGATATTGGCTCACACCCTTTCTTCACGGACGAGGCAGAAGAAAAAGCCAAAAAAGCAGGATATACAATCCAAATGCAAGGCTATATGTGGCTATGGGATTGTGAAGAGGCTCAAATTGACTTTGTTCTCTTGCCTACTCCATACGAGCAATTATCAAGCTATGACGACCCGACACGATACATTGATTTAGTGGAGCAAATACCACAATCAAAACGTATTACAACCGTTACAGTTAAGCGTGATGACAAAATCATCGAAGAAATCAAAGAGCGAGTTAATGCCGCTCAAGAATACTATCAACAACTCATACAGGAGATGAGCTAATGGCTGGCGTAAATAAAGTAATTATAGTGGGGCATCTAGGTAATGCCCCTGAAATGAGAACAATGCCAAATGGCGAACAAGTAGCAAATATCAGCGTAGCAACCAGCGAAAGTTGGACAGATAAAAACAGAGGAGAGAAAAAAACTCAAACAGAATGGCATCGCATTGTGTTCTATCGCCGTCAAGCTGAAATTTGCGGTCAATATTTACAGAAAGGCTCTCAAGTGTATATAGAAGGTCGTTTAAAAACACGCAAATGGCAAGATAACAACGGCCAAGATAGATATACAACAGAGATACAAGGCGATGTTTTGCAAATGCTAGGAGTCGCCAAGATGAGCCAAAGTCGCAAAGTAAGTCACAACCAAAACCAAATAAACCCGACCCATTAAGCGCAGCGGCAGAACAAGACGGGTTTGATGATGATATAGAAACAACCGTTTTAGGGAGGTATTATGGCTAAATTTATTAAATTAACACTTTCAGATGAACGAGAAATATTCATCAACACCGAAACAATTGTTAGTTTTAATGCTTATAATGGTGAAACCGTAATAACAACATTAAATTCAAACGATGATGATTGTATAAAGGTTAAAGAAACACCTGAAAGAATATTGCACTTTATACAATGCGGCCAACTATTCCGCTAATTGAAGGTGAAATGGATAACGAAAATATAAAGCAACAACTAAAAGAGCTTTACAAACAAGAGCAAACTCTCTACTTAGAAATTGAGCTGTTCGTGAGCGAATTAAAGAAATAATCAACTACATAAAAAAAAACAAGGCCGCTAGATAGTGGCCTTTAAATTTACAAGGAATAATAAAAATGTACTGGTTCAAAAATGCAATTATTTACCAATTAACAAAAAAAATAGACTTTGAGAATATCGAAAAACAACTCAATGAATGTGAATTTACTCCGTGTGGTTCGGCAGATGTTAGCCATTTCGGCTGGTCTGCTCCGCTCGCCACCAGCGAAAACTTAGCTCATCAAGCGGATGGAAGAATATTACTTGTAGCCAAACGTGAAGAGAAGATTTTGCCAACAGAAGTTGTGAATCGTGAACTCAATAAGCGAATCACTGCACTTGAAGAAAAAGAACAGCGAAAATTAAAGAAAGTAGAACGATTATCCCTAAAAGATGATGTGATAGCCACCCTACTTCCGCAGGCATTTTCTCGCATCAAAACGACTGCACTTTATATCGACACAATGAAACAACTTATCTTTGTTGATGCTGCATCAAGTAAAACAGCTGAAGATGCACTCGCACTTTTACGCAAATCGCTCGGTAGTTTGCCAGTAGTACCGCTGGCGTTTAATAGTGCGCCATGCGAAGTGATGACAAAATGGGTTACAGATACCGCGCCAGATTGGCTTATCTTGCGCGAAGAAGTGGAGATTCGAGAGAAAGCTGATTTAGGCGTTATCCACTGTAAGCAAAAAGATATTGAAGATGAAGAAATAATCGAGCTTGCGAAAAATGGCTCAGTATCAAAACTCGCGCTTGAGTGGGAAAACAACCTTAAATTCGTATTAATCGAAGATGGCACGATGAAGCGTTTGAAGTTTGACGACAATATCACCGAGCAAAACGATGACATTGTAAAAGAAAATATGACAGCTCGTTTTGATGCAGACTTTGTCTTAATGGCAGGAGTGCTTGGCAGAACAGTGGATAGCCTAATAAAAGAATTTTGCGGAATCAAGGAGAGACTATGAACCTACTAAAATCCCTCGCCCGAATAATCCTCAAAGAGGAACTCGAAAATAATAAATATCACTTTGAAAAATTAGGTAATGAAAATCTTGCCAAATCAAGACGCATTAAAGAACTTGAAAGCGATAATGACCGCCTAAGAATTAAAGTGGAACAAATCCGACAAGACAATTTAAAACTCCGTAAAAATCGACCGCACTTTAAACACCATAAGAAAAAAGGAGGTCGAAAATGAATGAAATTAACATCAAAATCCCCTTACATAAATTCCAAACATTAATACACCGTTATGTTAGAGACGCCCTACACGATAACGGCACACCCGTTTTAATCTGCATCCATGATGTTAAAGAGTATTGGGCGGTGCTAGATAGCCATACAAGAGAAAAAATTAAGGGCGAAGTGACATTTTTTATCAAAGAATATCATCATCTACGCAATGATGAATTCTTTAAGAAAGATTTAGCTGCTTGGAGTAAATTAGCCGACTGGATAAATGAAAACCGCAGCAGTACATCAACAACTGGCACAACAGCAAAACCACTTGTGCCTGTGTTGCCCGTGATTAATCCCAAACAGATAGGATGATATTATTATAATTTGACACCGCCCTCACTTCGGATTAAGATACCCCCACTTTCAACAGAAAGTCGGTAGCCACAATTAAGTGGCCTTTTTTGTATCTGAGAGGTAAAAATGACTAATGTAATCATTGTAAAAGATGCTGAAATTCGCGTAATGGAACAAAATGGTGAAGATTACATCAACCTAACGGATATGCTCAAAGCAAAAGATGGGGAATTTTTTATTAGCGATTGGCTCAGAAACCGTAATACGCTTGAATATATCGGTATCTGGGAAGAGCTAAACAATCCTAATTTTAATTATGGCGAATTCGCCCTAATTAAAAGTCAATCTGGTTTAAATCGATTTAAAATTAGCGTTAAAGAGTTTGTTGCTCAAACTAATGCTATCGGTTTACAAGCCAAAGCAGGGCGTTATGGTGGGACTTACGCTCACAAAGATATTGCATTAGAATTTGCAATGTGGATAAGCCCAGAATTCAAACTCTACCTAATCAAAGAATTCCAACGCTTAAAACAAAAAGAAGCCGAAGATAACAAATTAGAATGGAACGTTAAACGCATTCTTAGCAAGGCAAATTACCGCATACATACTGATGCCATCAAAGCCCACCTCATTCCCAAATTACTTAACACAAAACAATATCAATTTGTGTATGCCACTGAAGCAGATATTTTAAATCAAGCCTTATTTGGGCAAACAGCTAAACAATGGAAAGATGCAAACTCTGAATTAAAAGGCAATATGCGTGAACATGCAACCATTGAACAGCTAACTGTATTAGCAAGCTTAGAAAGTCAGAATGCATTGCTTATTCAACAAGGCATTTCTCAAGAAGAACGCCTTACGATATTAAATCGCCTTGCCATTCAACAAATGAACTCACTACTACAAACAAATGTACTGGAACAACTAAAAGAAAAACCTTTGCTTCAAGAATAAAAAGATTATTGACAACACCGCTTACATCGGATTAAGATACCCCCACTTTCAACAGAAAGTCGGGAATGTCGCAGTTTCTGAATTACTTAAGAGCGGTGAAAAGACAGACGCTCAAGCGTCTTTTTTTATAGCCGTAAAACAGCAAATCTACCTTTTTCGGAAATTTCCGAAAAAGTCCAATGATGAGCTGAATGAGGGGATCGAAAGATCCGCCGTTTTCTCTTAAGTACGGTACTGCGAACCTCGTTCAGTTCATCACCAACTATTCGCAGTGGTTCGTGATGAGTTTTAAAACTTACTTAAGAGAATCACAAAATGACACATTTAAATCTTATCCCTGTTTTTAACGGCTTAATCCAAAATCAACCTGTTCAGCTTTGCAACGCTCGTGAACTTCACGCTTTCTTAGAAATTAAAAATAAATACGCAGATTGGATCAAAGACCGCATCAACGAATATGGCTTCATCCAAGATGAAGACTACCTCGTTATCACCGAACGCACCAACGGACGCCCACGCAAGGAATATCACATCACCCTCGATATGGGCAAAGAACTCGGTATGGTCGAAAGAAACGAACGAGGCAGACAAATCCGCCAATACTTCATCCGTTGCGAAAGAACATTAAAAGCCTTGCAACAACCGCAACAACTCGCCTTGCCTGAACCGCAAAAATTCACGTTTGAATTTACTGAGTATGAACTCCAACAGCTCGTTTGGGCGTGGTTCGCTTTATTGCGTGGCACGGAACTTTGCCAAGTACTTCACCCAGCATTAAAATAAATTGGTTCGCATTATGCTGCGCCCGTTCATGATATTGCTTACGAATATCGCAGCACTCTCCGTCAGGCGCAAAAAGTATTAGAGCGAATCACTGAAAAATTTGAGTGCAAACAAGGCGATAACTGGCGAGTATTAAAATATCTTCGAGCCTATAACCCTAAAGCAACAGGCTTTCAGCTAAATATTCTCTAAAACACCACAAAATCCGACCGCACTTTTTTTAAGCCTGCGGCGGATTCTCACACCTAAAATCCGACAAAAGGAACAGAAAATGAACAAATTAATCATTACGCTGGTGTGTGCATTTGTGGTGTATATGGCGCACGCCCTAAACCTTAATCAAGACTGTGACGGCAAAATCTGTCACACCGAACAGACACAACAATATTAACGAACCACCGCTCTTATGGGCGGTTTTATTGGAGGAAATATGGAAAATATTATGATTATTCCAGCCAAAACAATGCCTATTGTGACTTATTGTAAAGTATTTGGTTTGACAGCAGAGCAAATCAATATGCGATTAAATCGTGGTATATGGCAGAAAGGAGTTCATGTTTTATCGGTAGATGGTAGCAAGGAGCGTTTCATAGATTTGGAAGAGGTTGATAAATGGGCGCGAAAAAACAAAATCCACGTGGCGTAACGATTCGTAAACATAAAGCAAGTGAAACAATTAATATCACATTTACATTTGAGGGAGTGCGCTGTCGCGAGCCACTCTCTTTACCTGTAACTCAATCAAATATTAATTATGCTGGCCGCTTGCTTGGCGAAATTCAAAACAAAATCGAGCGTAATACTTTTAATTATGCCGACTACTTTCCAACGTCATCTAGATTAAGGATCTTCGGGAAACTTGTGGAAGGCGTAACCATTAAGCATTATCTTGATGAATACATTGAAACAGCTAAAGTTCGCCGGTTATCGCCATCTACTATTGCGGGGTATCAAAAGGTGATTAATGAGCTATCCGATTTTCATAAAGTAGCGGTAAATAGTCTTACGCCAGCAATGATTAAAAACTGGATTAAGCAGCAACGCACAAAAACCAAAACAATACGTAACAAACTGTCCGTTTTACGTAGCGCGATAGATGAAGCCGTAACAGACGGCATTTTGCAAATTAATCCCGTATCGCAGATCTCAGTAGATCGCTATAAATCAACTAACAAAACAGCATCGCAAGATGATGAATATGAAGTCGATCCATTTACGCCACAAGAGATTGAATTGATTCTTGATAATTGCCGTTTTGAGCAATGGCGAAACCTTTTCAAGTTTGCTTTACGGACAGGCTTGCGCAGCTCGGAACTATGCGCTTTACGCTGGATCGATATTGATTTTAAGGAGAAAACGGCGCACGTACAAAAAGCTAAAGTTGTAGGGGTAATCAAAGGCACTAAGACAAAATCTGGAACTCGTTTGATTGAGCTTGATGATGTAGCAATAGATGCGCTACAAGATCAACTTAATTTCACTCGAAAAAGTGATTTTGTGTTTAGCGATCCGAAAACAAAAAAACCATGGGCTTCTGCTGATGCAATTCGGAAGAAAGCATGGATTCCAACAATTACTCAAGCTGGAATTCGTTATAGAAACCCCTATCAAACTCGCCACACCTTTGCTACAATGCATATCTCTCAAGGTAAAAACCTATTTTGGCTCGCCAATCAAATGGGGCATAAAGGACCGGAAATGCTGTTCCGTCACTATGGTCGATACCTAAAAGAATACGAAGGGAATACAAGGAAGTAATTCCCAAAAAGATACGCATTTGATCCGTGATTCAATAGTAAACAAACTTTATATAATAAAATCATGAAGTTATATATTAGCGAGATGGGGGTTCAACTCCCCCCAACACCAAACAAAAAAATTAAAGCCTTGATTATCAAGGCTTTAATTTTATCTAATCATTAACAAATTCTTGGCAATGGTTCATTTGTTGGTAAATCTAACAATCGACCTTGTCCAAAAATGCCCACTAAACGCACTTTTTTGTCAGTTGTTACTTCACCAATCACAGCCGCATTTTCACCTAATGGATGACGACGAAGTGCGGTCAAAATTTCTGGTGTTTTTTCAGCTGAAGCAACGATAACAAGCTTGCCTTCATTAGCGAAGTTTAATGCTTCAAGACCAAGTAATTCACAAATTCCGCGCACTTCTTGGCGAATTGGCAAGGCTTGTTCATCAATATTTATGCCTAGCTGTTGCGCCTGTGCAAACTCGTGCAAAACAGCATTGACTCCCCCACGGGTCGCATCTCGAACTGCTTTCACACCATCTACTTCGCGTAAATTTTCAATCAATGGATAAAGCACGGCGCAATCACTATGAAGATCCGTTTGGATACCCAGTTTTTCACGTAAATTTAAGATTGTTGCGCCATGATCGCCAATGGTGCCGCTCACAATGATTTTATCGCCTGTTTGAATTTTATGAACGCCCCAATCCAAATTTTGAGGAATAACACCAATTCCACTGGTATTGATAAAAATCTTATCCACTGCGCCTTTTTGTACCACTTTTGTATCGCCAGTAACAACCTGAATGCCCGCTGCTTTTGCGGTTTCTGCCATTGATTGAATAACTGCTTTAAGATCCGCAAGTGGCAATCCTTCTTCTAAAATAAAGCCACAGGATAAATATTTTGGTATCGCACCGCACACCGCCACATCATTTGCCGTGCCGCACACTGCTAATTTCCCGATGTTACCACCAGGGAAAAAAATGGGATCAATTACAAAACTATCCGTACTAAATGACAATGTTTCGCCTTGCTTTGCTAATTCGGTTAATGGAATTCTTGCCTGATCTTCCCCTTGCGCCAAAATAGGATTCACAAAGGCTTCAACAAAATAATCTTGGATCAATTTCTGCATGGCAGCACCGCCATTGCCGTGCGCCATAGTAATAAATTCGCTCATTTTATTCTCTCCGATATTGATAATAGGCTGCACATGCGCCTTCGGAAGAAACCATCAACGCACCATAAGCATTATCAGGATTACAACCTGTGCCAAATAATGGGCAATCAGATGGTTTACAACGCCCTGTCAAGACATCGCCACAACGAGAATTAGGATCATCCGCCACCTGTTGCGCTTGGCTTTGGAAATAAATTTCGGCATCAAATTCACGATAAGCCTCCGTCAATTCCACGCCAGATTGTTCAATTTCCCCCAACCCACGCCATTCACTGCTTGCTTTAAGCTGGAATACTTCTTGCATTGAACGTTGGGCCAAAGCATTTCCGTGATCATCAACAATGCGTTTATATTGATTTTCGATTTCACAACGGCCATCAACAAATTGCTGCACTAACATCACAATTGCCTGCAAAATATCTAGAGGTTCAAAACCAGTAATCACGAAAGGTTTGTGATATTTATCGACAATCCCTTGATAAGGCGATGAACCAATCACCATACTCACATGCCCTGGCGCAAGAAAACCATCAATTTTGACTTGATCTTGAGCCAGCAAGCTATGTAACGTTGGAATAATTGTGATGTTTTGGCAAACAATCCAGAAATTTTTTGTTCCTAGTTTTTTGGCTTGCTGAAGCGTTACTGCCGTGCTCGGCATTGTGGTTTCAAATCCTAAGGAAAAAAAGACGACTTTTTTATTCGGATTATTTTGTGCAATATTCAATGCATCCAAAGGTGAATACACAATGCGAACATCTGCGCCTTTCGCTTTTGCTTCTAAGAGGGAACCTTTGCGACCTTTCACTCGCATTGCATCACCAAAGGTACAAAAAATGACATCTGGTTTTAGCGCAATTTCAATACAGACATCAATACGCCCCATCGGAAGCACACAGACAGGGCAACCAGGGCCATGAATAAATTCGATACTTTTTGGCAATAGCCGATCCAATCCAAATTTAAAAATCGTATGGGTATGTCCGCCACACACTTCCATTAAATACAATGGATTCTGCGCCGTAAAGTGCGGCATTTTTTCCATCAATTTTTCAAGTTGCGCCACTAAACTACGGGCAAGTTCAGGATCGCGAAATTCATCAACAAATTTCATCGATTATCCTTGTTTACGTTGTTGTTCTAGCCAATTTAACCACTCACTGAGACCTTGTTCAGTTGTCGCGGAAAGTTGAATCACTTCAATATTGGGATTCACTCGTTTTGCATTGGCAATGCATTGTCCTATATCAAATTTCAAATAAGGTAATAAATCCACTTTATTTAAAATCATCAAACTTGATGCGGCAAACATATGCGGGTATTTAAGCGGTTTATCTTCGCCTTCTGTCACAGATAAAATCACCACTTTCGCTTTTTCACCAAGATCAAACTCAGATGGACAAACTAAATTTCCCACATTTTCGATAAACATAATACTGTCAGCTTGTGGTCTTAATTTCACCATAGCTTCGCTAATCATTTGTGCATCTAAATGACAACCTTTGCCTGTATTCACTTGAATAGCTGGCACGCCAGTCGCACGAATACGATCTGCATCATTTTCAGTTTGTTGATCACCTTCGATTACATAACAAGTGCGGTCATTTTTGAGGGCATTTAGCGTCGTCGTTAACAGGGTGGTTTTGCCTGAACCCGGACTCGATACAAGATTTAAAGCTAAAATATGTTGTTTCGCAAAGAATGCACGGTTTTGATCCGCGAGTTGATTATTTTTTCCGAGAACATCTTGTTCTATTTTTAACAAACGTTTTTGAGTATCGTCTGCATCGACTGGTTTATTGAAATGAAATGTTGAATGTGAAAAGTTTGGTGTACCTAATTGATGACTTCCTTGATCATCATGAGTATGAGGCAATTCACCAATACGGACTTGCTCTGGATGTCCGCAGCCACAGGTTGTACACATAAATCCTCCGTTTTAATGTGCTTATTTGGGCTGAGGTTTCAAACTGACTTTCAACAGAAATAATGTTTAAAACACTCAAAGCCCTTAGCTTTGTCAACAAATTTGCAGCAAGCATAGCACAATCAAAATTCGGCTTTTTGATGAAGATCATAAACTGATAATTTCTGTAGCTAATTCGTTAATAAATCCATGATGATGGGATGAAATCAAAATGGGTAAGGAAAGTTCACGCAAAAGTGCGGTCAATTTTTCAGTATTTTTTCGATCTAATCCATTGGTGGGTTCATCTAATAATAAGATTTTTGGCTGCATTGCTAAGACACCCGCAAGTGCGGTGAAATTTTTCTCACCACCAGATAAGGTATGCACCATACGATCTTTTAAACGTGTGATACCAAGACGTTCTAATTGCTGCTCTGCGATATGATACGCCTGCTCTCTGGGTATATTTTGGTTTAATGGTCCAAAGGCAATATCATCCAATACTGTTGGACCAAAAAGTTGATCATCGGCATTTTGAAAACAAATACCAATCGTGCCACGAAAGGGCGCAAAATCTTTTTCTTCACGGCAAACTTGGCCAAATAATTTAATTTCACCTTTGGCTACAGGAACAAATCCCAACAAAGCAAGAAGTAACGTCGTTTTTCCTGATCCAATTTCCCCTTGTACGAAAAGACGTTTTTGACCTTCCAAGGTAAAACTCAAATCTTGAATAATCGCTCTACCATTGCGTTCTATATAAAGATTATTTACAGCTAACATATTATTTTTCTCTCTTTTTACCGAACTGAAAACCACGACATTTTAACGCCATTTGTGCCGTTTCGGCTTTTAGCAAGGCATGAATCAATAATAAAGCAACACTTTGAGCCGTCACATAAAGGGTTCGGCGATTAAGTCGAGGACGAAATCCACGAGCTCGCATGGCAATATCCATTTTTTGACGCAATTCGCCAAGCAGTGCAATGTAACGTACGGTCAGCACAAAAAGTTGAATTAATTTTTCTGGCAAAGGCAATTTACCCATGGCTTGAACAAGCACCGCATCATTAATATTCCACAAAAAAAGCCAAAGAGAAATCAACAATAAATGAGTCCTTAAACTCAATTTTTCTGCTAATTCTATCCCTTGGAAATTGAGTTCAATGCCATTTCCGCCAATTTTCCAACTTAATGTCGCCCACATTAAAGCAATAAAAATGACTAAAGCAAACCAACGTTTAAGGTAAGGCAAAAAAGATTTTTGACTGAACCGCAGTGAAATAAAAAAGAGAGAAACTGCAAGCACATTAAGGGGGATAAGCCAAGTGAGATCACTCAATCCACTAATGATTACCCCCCAGATAAACAGATAAATCAACCTAAAGTGCGGTTGAAATAAACGGTGAATTTTCATTAAGAGACATTCTCGGTACGATTCATGACTTCAGGATACATTTTACCAAGCAAGCTAATCACCCCTACGCTGATAATACTATCCAAAATAAATACCGGAAGATGAGAGACTAGCAAGAGCCAAACAAGATTCAGATAACTTTTACCACCATCTAACATCAGCACAAAAGAAGCAAGCGCGCCTGCCCCACCAACGCCAATTACGCCAGATCCAATACCGACTAATAAGCGATCTTTTAAAGCCATGTTTGGTTGTAAACGAGAACGGAAAAGATAATGAGCGATCACCGCTGGCGTTGCCATCACGCAAAGATTGACACCTAATACTGCAAATCCACCAAAAGAAAAAAAGATGACTTGCAATAAAAGTGCGATGAGAAATGCTGGAAAAACAGCCCAACCTAGGAATAAACCAGCCATGCCATTTAAAATTAAATGTACGCTGCCAATTCCTACGGGCACATGAATGGTTCCTGCCACAAAAAATGCAGCCGCAAAAAGTGCGGTGAGCGGTAAACGTTCTGATTCTAAACGACGTAACCCCACCGCGATGCCCGCAACAGCAAGCACTGCGCCAGCCAATAAAATAGGCGTATGTAACACGCCTTCAGATAAATGCATTAAATACGTCCTTGTTTAATTTTACGCGCGTTACGTAAAGCAATGAATCCAGCAATACCAACGATATAACCAATTCCGCCTAAAATATCATGCAAATAAATTTTATCTTTTAAATGCGCAATATCTTCACGAAGGAGCATTAAATCTGCACCGCTTTGATTTTCGGCAGATGTATGAGCGGCAACAACTGACGCACGGTGTCCTTCATCGCCTTCCACCACAACTTTTAAGGTTGTATGTGGCACATCAACAATCGAAAGCTTAAATGCGCCTTGGCGGTCTGTTTTTCCAGTTAAAACGGGATCAGAAACACCTGAGCGGAAAACTTCTAAATAAGTTTCAGCCGCTGGGGTCATATCAGAATAATAGGATTTGCCAGAGAGTGTTTGCCCATCATATTGGGCAAACACATAAAGCGCGTGGGCATAAGCATTCGGGAGATAGCAAGCCGCAGAAAGTGCGGTTAAAAAAACAATTTTCTTCATCCCAAATCCATATTATTGCGCATCAAAAGTTAACATATATTCTACAGAGCGACGATCGTAATCTGCATTATTAGTTACTTTTTCCTCAAACTCTGCCCATACTTTGTTGAAGCCTTTAACTGGCGTAAATTGAGCGATACCTTTTTCATTAGTTAAATTGAACGGTGCATCTTCACTCACGCCCACTTTAATGCCTTGAACTGGTTTACCATTATGTAACACAAGGATAGAAAGTGGTTTGTTCGCTTGTGCTTTTTCTTGAGGAATCAATTCGTAAGCTTGTTGATGAGATTTGAAAGATTCAGCATCCCATTTCAAAATCGCTTTACCAAATTTAACAGGATTAGTACTAAATTCTGCGGTTGGTTCTTCACGTTTTGTTTTTTCAACGTATTTACCGCTTGGTAATTTTGACCACACACCATTATCGAAATGAACGAATACTAAATCTGATTTAGGCATAAGATAGGCTTCGCCATTTCTGAATTGATAGTCAACTGCGGTTAATTTTCCTTGCGCATTTAAGGCTTGAATAGATTTAAGTTTAGATTCTGGATAGGTTTCAGTTTGTTCATGTCCAAATTTAACCACGTATTCACCTTTGGCTGAAGCAGGTTCAAGCCAAACATTGTGTGCGTTAGCAACAGACATACCTAAAAGTGCGGTTAATCCCACTGCGATTTTTTTTAATTCCATTTTGGATGCTCCTTGTTTGTTTTTGTTTAAGAAAATCTGAACGCATGATAAAATATAAAGTAACTTTAGAGTCAAGTCATTTTTTAAGGAAATTGATGAAAATTGGAGCACTTGCTAAAGCCCTAGGCTGTACCGTAGAAACCATTCGTTATTATGAACAACAGGGTTTAATCCTGCCCCCAAAACGCACTTCAGGCAATTTTCGGCAATATAATGAAGAACACTTGCAACGTTTATCATTTATTTGTAACTGCCGAAATTTAGATATTTCATTAAGTGAAATAAAAAGCCTACTCAATTTAGAAAATGCTTCAAAACAACAAGCAGAAGAAATTAATCGTGTGTTAGACAAACATATTAAAGAGGTGGCGACAAGGATTCACGAACTCGCCCATTTGCGGATGAAATTAATTGAATTACGTGAAAAAACAGTCTCAAATGATGAAGATCCAATGAAATTGCTATTGCAACATAGTGGTGTGAAATTTGTGCGATTAAAATAACCGCACTTTTAGATTATGGCTGACTAGATAAACGCTGTTTTGCTTCCTTATTACCTAATTCAGCAGCTTTCTTCAGCCATTCCAATGATTTTTCAGGTTGGTTTTGTGAGCGATAAATATTACTTAACATCATCATTCCATCCGTATCTTTAGCTCGAGCTGTACGTTCAAAAAGCTTAATGGCTTGCTCTGTATTTTGTTTAACATAATCGCCACGTAGATACATAACGCCAAGATTATTTAGCCCTTTCACGCTGCCCTTCTCTGCCGCTTCGCTAAACCACCAATAAGCCTTTTCATAGTCTCTCACCGTGCCACGCCCAAGGTTATATAACATGCCTAGATTGCTTTGAGCGGTTATGTTTCCTTCTAACGCCATCGGATACATAATATCGAAAACTGAGATCCATTGTTGTTTATTGGCAAACTCTTGTGCCAAATTCATTCTTGCTTGATCATCCATTTTCGAACTTGCTGTAACATCAACGGTTTTCATCGCCCAAATTGGAAAGCTACAAGAAAGTAATACTGTATGAAAAAATAACTTCAGTTTCATTTATAAGGTTGCTATTAAAAGTAAAATAAAAAACACAGCGGTAATCGCAAATTCTGTTAGTCCAACTTGCATAACAGAAAGCTTTTTAGTGGGCAGATAAACCGCTCGCACCAATCCGGGAACAAAAGCTAATGCTAAAATAAATTGTTGCGAAACCACAAAAATCAGCACACATAATAAGTGAAAAATCACTGACGCCCAAAAATAACGTGGATTTTTTCGTTCACGCATCATGGATTTCACATAAAGTGTTGTTCCAATAAAAAATAATGTTGGATAAATCGCTACCCAAAGTATTTTTTCATCAAAAGTGCGGTCAGAAAAATAATAAGATCCCATTCCGGCTAGAGCAAAAATTAAGATCCCAGCCAAGTCATTCCATAAATTGCGTTCATCTTTTTTCTTGGTGAAATAAATGTTCACCGCGACAAACGGCAGCATAGCAAACATAAAATACAGCACTTGCCAATTATAAATTAACGCGGGAATCGCAAAAATCACAGCGGCAGCAAAATAAATCACAGACCATTTTTTGTATAACTCAAGATTTTTACCTTTAAACAAATTCAAAAAAGGATAAGTCATCAAATAAAGCGAAAACCATCCTAATAGTAAAAATAGGTGCGCCCATACAGGATTAGCAAGTAACATGCCGTAAATAAAAGGCACCAATGCCATAACAATAGCGCCATGCTGATTAGAGATAAGCAGTTTCATAATGATTAAATAATTGAGAATAATTATCGGGTATTCTAGCCTAGTAAAGAGGATTTTACAAAGTGGTAAACGCTATTTAGAATAGAAGAAAACACGCCAAAGGAGAACCCTATGACAATTCAACGCATTTTACCCAGCGCACGTTTAAGTGAAGTTTCAATTCATAACAGCCTCGCCTATTTTGCAGGACAAGTTCCCGAATTAACCATCGAGCAAAATGCCTACGAACAAACCAAAGAAATATTAGGTTTAATTGATAAATTGTTAGCAGAAATTGGCTCCAATAAAAGCAATATTTTAACCGCGCAAATTTTCTTGGCAGACATGCAAGATTATGCACAATTAAATCAAGCTTGGGATGAATGGGTCGATCATGTTAGCCCCCCAAGTCGAGCGACAGTCGAAGCTAAATTAGCGGATCCTCATTGGAAAGTTGAAATTGTTATTATTGCAACTTGTTAGTTTTTTAAGCCGAATACACAGGAGAATATTATGGAAAATTGGACACATGAAATTTGGTTAGCGATTGGTATCGCTTTTATTGTTGGATTATTTATTGGTTACATTATTGTACGTTTAACCAAAGGCTCCGTAAAACATCAAGCTAAAACAGAAGCTGAATTAAAAACAGTCAAAAACCAACTTGATACACAAAAAGCACAAATCGAAAAACATTTTGCAGAAAGTGCTGAATTATTCAAAAACTTAATTAACGATTATCAAAAACTTTATCGCCATTACGCAACCTCCTCCAATAATTTACTTGGCGAAAAAGATCACAAAGGTTTATTCACCCAACAGCTAATTACTGCAACAGATAAATCTCAAGATGAACAACCTAGAGATTATTCCGAGGGTGCATCGGGTTTGTTTAAAGAAAAGAAAGAAGAAAATTAAAAAAGTGCGGCTAAAAATAGAAATGTTTTTAGCCGTTTTTATATAGGAACAATTTATTGCTCTCTTATATCACTCATAAAATCTAGATAAAACAAAACCCCGCGATTAGTTTCGCGGGGTTATGAAAGGGTTAATTGGTGCGACTAGCTGGACTCGAACCAGTGACCCCCACCATGTCAAGGTGGTGCTCTAACCAACTGAGCTATAGTCGCACTGCATAAAGTGTCTGAAATTATAGATATTTTTAATCTGAAAACAAGTATTTTCTTAAATACTCGATATAACTGGCAAAAAAGTAAACAGTATTGCCTTAAATAACCGAGCCGTTTTTGATTTCCCAGATTTTTAAGCGTATAATGCGCACCGGTTTTTCATCTGGCTAATATATAGTCAAGTAAAAATAATATCTTTAAAATTTTGTAATTATTGACGGAGTAAATAATGTCTAGAAGACTAAGAAGAACGAAGATTGTATGTACTATGGGCCCATCAACTGACCGTGATAACAATCTTGAAAAAATTATCGCAGCGGGCGCTAACGTAGTTCGTATGAACTTCTCTCACGGTACACCTGATGACCATATTGGACGTGCTGAACGTGTACGTTCTATCGCGAAAAAATTAGGTAAAACCGTGGCGATCTTAGGTGATTTACAAGGTCCTAAAATTCGTGTATCTACTTTTAAAGACGGTAAAATTTTCTTAAGCGTTGGTGATAAATTCATTCTTGATGCGGAATTACCAAAAGGCGAAGGCACACAAGAATCTGTTGGTTTAGACTATAAAACGCTTCCACAAGATGTTGTTCCTGGCGACATTCTTTTATTAGATGATGGCCGTGTTCAATTAAAAGTATTATCAACTGATGGTGCAAAAGTTTTCACTGAAGTTACTGTTGGTGGTCCATTATCAAATAATAAAGGTATCAACAAATTAGGCGGCGGTTTATCTGCAGAAGCATTAACAGAAAAAGATAAAGCAGACATTATTACAGCTGCACGCATTGGCGTTGATTTCTTAGCGGTTTCTTTCCCTCGTTCAAGTGCTGACCTAAATTATGCGCGTGAACTTGCACAACAAGCTGGTTTAAATGCAAAAATCGTTGCTAAAGTTGAACGTGCAGAAACAGTGGCTAATGATGAAGCAATGGATGATATCATTTTAGCATCTGATGTCATCATGGTTGCACGTGGCGACTTAGGTGTGGAAATTGGCGATCCTGAATTAGTCGGTGTACAGAAAAAATTAATTCGTCGTTCACGTCAATTAAATCGTGCTGTAATTACAGCGACTCAAATGATGGAATCAATGATTAGTAACCCAATGCCAACTCGTGCTGAAGTGATGGACGTTGCAAACGCAGTATTAGATGGTACTGATGCAGTTATGCTTTCTGCAGAAACGGCTGCAGGTCAATATCCTTCTGAAACAGTAGCAGCAATGGCTGGCGTATGTTTAGGTGCAGAAAAAATGCCAAGCATTAACGTTTCTCGTCACCGTATGGATAAAGAATTTGAAACCATTGAAGAATCTGTTGCGATGTCGGCAATGTATGCAGCAAACCACATGAAAGGTGTGGCGGCAATTGTCACTTTAACTAGCACAGGCCGTACTCCATTATTAATGTCACGCATTAGCTCTGGCTTACCAATCTTTGCTTTATCTCGTAATCAAGAAACTTTAAACCTTTGTGCACTATACCGTGGCGTAACTCCCGTTTATCATGGTGAAGATAGCCGCACAGAAACCAGTGCAAAAGCAGCACTTCAATCATTAAAAGAAAAAGGTTACTTATCTACTGGTGATTTAGTGCTTGTTACCCACGGTGGTCAAGGTGCGACACAAACCAACGTATGTCGTACATTAATTGTTGAATAATCAACAATCTGAATACTTTAAAATGAAAGAGCGGTGGATTTTTCCACCGTTTTTTATTTCCTTTTTTCACCGCACTTTTCACTTAAATCCAATAGATATTTGCGGTATCATAGGCGACATTCTAGTATCGAAATAAGTCCTATGGCATCACAACCTCAAATCAAATCTTCTGACAAAAAAACGGCACAAATAAGTATTCCACCGCACTCACTTGAGGCTGAACAAGCCGTGTTGGGTGGCATCATGCTGAGCAATCAACATTGGGATGGCATTGCTGAACGTGTGATTGCTGACGATTTTTATACTTTTCAACACCGTCTGATTTTTACAGAAATGGAACATCTAATGCGTAATCAATCGCCTATTGATTTAATTACGCTAGATCAAGCCTTAAGAAGCCGTGGTGTAAGCGATGAAGTGGGTGGATTTGCCTATCTAGCAGAGCTTTCCAATAATACTCCGAACGCGATTAATATCTTGGCTTATGCAGATATTGTGCGCGAGAAAGCCATATTACGAGAACTTATTTCGGTAGGAAATCGCATTGCTGAAAATAGCTATTCTCCCAAAGGGCAAGACATTAAGTTAATTCTTGATGAAGCAGAGCGTGAAGTATTTGCGATTGCAGAAAAACGAACTACTTCTAGCGAGGGCCCACAAAATGTGATCAATGTGCTGGAAAGTACCATTGAAAAAATCGATATTTTGAGCAAACTTGAAAATCATTCAGGCGTAACGGGCATTACGACAGGTTTCACTGATCTTGATAAAAAAACGGCAGGTTTACAGCCTTCTGACTTAATTATCGTTGCAGCACGTCCGTCAATGGGTAAAACCACTTTCGCCATGAACCTTTGCGAAAATGCCGCAATGGCAAGTGAAAAACCCGTTTTAGTATTTAGTTTAGAAATGCCAGCAGAACAAATTATGATGCGTATGATCGCTTCCCTTGCTCGCGTTGATCAAACTAAAATCCGAACAGGTCAAAATTTAGATGAGATCGAGTGGAACAAAATTGCCAGCGTAGTTGGGATGTTCAAGCAAAAAAATAATCTCTATATCGATGACTCTTCTGGTCTAACGCCTACCGACGTTCGTTCACGCGCACGACGAGTTTATCGTGAAAATGGTGGATTAAGTATGATTATGGTGGATTATTTGCAACTAATGCGCGCACCAGCATTTTCAGATAACCGAACACTAGAAATCGCAGAAATTTCTCGTTCCCTCAAAGCGCTAGCCAAAGAATTACAAGTGCCAGTGGTCGCCCTTTCTCAGTTAAACCGTACTTTAGAACAACGTGGAGACAAACGCCCTGTAAACTCAGATTTACGTGAATCTGGCTCCATTGAACAAGATGCAGACTTGATTATGTTTATTTACCGAGATGAAGTCTATAACGATAACTCGGAAGATAAAGGTGTTGCAGAAATTATTATCGGTAAACAACGTAACGGCCCGATTGGTCGAGTGCGCTTAAAATTTAATGGACAATTCTCACGCTTCGACAATCTCGCCGAACAACGTGAATATCATGATGATTATTAAGGAATAACAATGAATGTAAAACCGGCGACAGCGAAAATTAGCTCACACGCCTTAAAACAAAATTTAGAAATAATTAAACAAAAAGCACCAAATAGTAAAATCATCGCTGTGGTTAAAGCAAACGCCTATGGTCACGGCGTTGTGTTTGTCGCATCAACTTTAGAACAAAATGTCGATTGCTTTGGCGTGGCTCGTTTAGAAGAGGCTCTGGCATTGCGTTCCAATGGTATTACTAAACCGATTTTATTGCTTGAAGGCTTTTTTAATGAACAAGATTTGCCCGTCTTAGCGGTCAATAATATTGAAACTATCGTACATAATCGTGAACAATTGGAAGCACTAAAACGTGCGAATTTACCAAGCCCAATTAAAGTTTGGTTAAAAATAGACACAGGCATGCATCGTTTAGGTGTTGCATTGGATGAAGTGGATTTTTTCTATAATGAACTTAAAAAACTTCCATATATTCAACCGCACTTAGGCTTTGTCAGCCATTTTAGCCGCGCTGATGAATTAGAATCCAATTATACCCAACTTCAAATCAACCGTTTTTTATCCGCTACAAAAGATAAACAAGGTGAACGTACTATTGCCGCGTCAGGCGGCATTCTCTTCTGGCCAGAATCTCATCTGGAATGTATCCGCCCGGGCATTATTATGTACGGCATTTCTCCAACTGATACTATCGGCAAAGAGTTTGGCTTAACGCCTGTGATGAATTTAACCTCTTCATTAATTGCCGTTCGCCATCATAAACAAGGCGATCCTGTAGGTTACGGCGGTATTTGGACAAGTCCACGAGATACCAAAATTGGCGTGGTCGCAATGGGCTATGGCGATGGATATCCTCGAGATGTTCCTGAAGGCACGCCTGTTTATTTGAATGGTCGTATCGTGCCAATCGTTGGAAGGGTTTCAATGGATATGTTAACCGTTGATTTAGGACCTGATAGCCAAGATCAAGTAGGTGATGAAGTAATTCTATGGGGTAAGGAATTACCTATTGAAACCGTAGCTAAATTCACAGGAATTTTAAGCTACGAGCTAATTACAAAATTAACACCTCGTGTTATAACTGAATACGTTGATTAATCACTGCATTTTTTGAACAGAGGGAATCATTCTCCCTAATAAAAATTCCAGAAAGTGCGGTTAAAATTTCAATTATTTTTAATGAAAGGAAATACCATGAAAAACATTAACCCGGCTCACACCCATGCGTGGAAATCTCTTGAAGCACATAAAGCTGAATTGTCAAACACCACCATCCAAGATTTATTTAAACAAGAAAAAAATCGTTTTGACGATTATTCTTTAACATTCAATAACCAAATTCTTGTAGATTTTTCCAAAAACAACATCAATCAAACAACCCTTTCACATCTTCGCCAACTTGCTCAAGAATGTTCTCTTGATAGCGCAAAAGAAGCTATGTTTACCGGTGAAAAAATCAATCATACTGAAAATCGGGCTGTACTACATACTGCACTCCGCAATCGCGCTAATACGCCAGTGCTTGTTGATGGTAAAGATGTCATGCCTGAAGTCAATGCTGTGCTAGCTAAAATGAAAGATTTCTGTCAGCGTATTATTTCGGGAGAATGGAAAGGCTATACAGGAAAAGCCATTACTGATGTTGTGAATATTGGTATTGGTGGCTCTGATTTAGGTCCTTATATGGTAACCGAAGCACTTCGCCCATATAAAAATCACCTAAATATGCACTTTGTTTCAAATGTCGATGGTACACATATTGCGGAGACCTTAAAAAAAGTCAATCCAGAAACGACGCTTTTCTTAGTGGCATCGAAAACTTTTACCACTCAAGAAACCATGACAAATGCACAAAGTGCACGTGATTGGTTACTGAAAGCAGCGAAAGATGAAAGTGCGGTTGCAAAACATTTTGCAGCATTATCAACCAATGCTAAAGATGTAGAAAAATTTGGTATTGATACCAACAATATGTTTGAATTTTGGGATTGGGTTGGCGGTCGTTACTCTTTATGGTCAGCTATTGGTCTTTCAATTGCACTATCAATTGGCTTTGAAAACTTTGAAGAGTTGTTGAATGGCGCACATGAAATGGATAAACATTTCCGCTCTACTCCAATTGAAAAAAATATTCCAACCACTTTAGCATTAGTTGGTTTATGGAATACCAATTTCCTTGGTGCGCAAACAGAAGCGATCTTACCTTATGATCAATATTTACATCGCTTTGCGGCTTATTTCCAACAAGGTAATATGGAATCAAATGGTAAATATGTGGATCGTGATGGCAATGTCATTAATCATTACCAAACTGGCCCTATCATTTGGGGAGAACCCGGCACAAACGGACAACATGCGTTCTATCAATTAATTCACCAAGGCACCACTTTAATTCCTTGTGATTTTATTGCGCCAGCCCAAAGCCATAACCCATTGGCAGATCATCATAATAAATTGCTTTCTAACTTTTTCGCACAAACAGAAGCATTAGCGTTTGGAAAGACAAAAGAGGAAGTCGAGGCTGAATTTGTAAAAGCGGGGAAATCTTTGGATGATGTGAAAAATATTGTTCCATTTAAAGTATTTACTGGTAATAAGCCAACTAATTCGATTCTCGTTCAAAAAATCACGCCATTTACCTTGGGGGCATTAATTGCTATGTATGAACATAAAATCTTCGTACAAGGTGTGATTTTCAATATCTTTAGCTTCGATCAATGGGGGGTAGAACTAGGCAAACAACTTGCAAACAGAATTCTTCCTGAATTAACAGATTCTGAAAAAGTAGCAAGTCATGACAGTTCAACCAATGGGTTAATTAATCAATTTAAAGCATGGCGTTAATTGTTTATTTAATATAAAAGATTTGAACAATTATAATTTTATATTAGGGACTAAATTTCATATTTATTATAGGATTTAGTCCTTTAAATTTATCTTTAAGATGTTATGAATAGACGTAAAAATTTTTAATTGATTGTTTTTTTGTATTTTTAATAATAAAAAAATCAGCGCCTTAACTGATTAAGACGCTGATTAATAATATATTAGGCGTTAACGCTATTAGTTATAGCACAGAAACATTTAAGCTTGAGCCACCACCAACAATACGAACTCGGCGACCAGCTACAAAACTGCTGTCAGCCTTTTGAACGACAACGATCTCTTGACCATCATCTTTCTTAATTACAAGTTCAGCACCATTTACTTGACTCATTTTTTCTTCGATTTTACTTCCAGCTACTGCACCGCCAATCGCGCCAACTACTGCTGCAATAGCTTGACCACGACCACCGCCAATTGCACTACCCGCAATACCACCTAAAGCACCGCCACCAAGCGTACCAATTACGCCTTGATTATCTGCTTGGATCTTAACAGGACGCACAGAAACAATCGTACCATAAGTAATTGAACGAGCTTCTTTAGCCTGAGATGCGCTATAAACATCACCGCTGAAAATATCGGTATTCGCACAACCTGTTACGCTAAAGGCGACTAACAATGCAAAAGCTACTGTTGTCTTTTTCATATATTACGCTCCTTATTTACAGAAAGTAATTAAAGTGGATTTCTTGGAGAGAAAGTTGAAATATTTTTAGTATTACCATTCTCTGATACTAAAACACAAGCACCCACAACCAAGGTTGAATCATACTTGTGAGTAAGCACAACTTGCTCACCTTCTTGTTGATTACCTGAACAATTATTTTTACGGATGGTTAATTTAAGATTTTCACCTTCCATTTGACTAAAAACAATTTGACCTTTGTAAGCGTTCTCATCTTTTTGAAAAGAAGAACAAGCACTTAAACCTACAGCTGCTAAAACCGCTAATGCAAGAGATAATTTTTTCATTTTGCTAAACCTCGAGTATTTTCTTTATAGAATAAGGATGAACCTTAATACAAGTATGATTTGATGACTTATCAACAAAACTTACTGCAATAGATGGATTAGGCAATCTCTCGCCATCCACTTTAGGCTCGCTCACTTTAATGGTTAATTGAGTTAATTCGCTCCATAAAAAACGCATATTAATACGCTGTACCCATTCATTTATCGACTCATTAGGCAGAAATGGCATAACAACCTCAATATGCTCCCAACCTTCTACGGGATACTGCTTATTTTTAGGGAACGGTAGTTCAATAACATCAACGAACTGATTAGCAAATTTTACTGCTTTTTCTAACTGAATTAGGTAAATCTTACGCCCGTTGACAATATTATCAGACAAAATTCTACCGTATTTCAATAAAAGAGTCAGCCAGTCTTTTGCATTTTGTTCATTATTCACACGCACAGCAAGGTGATCGATTTCATAATTTGAAAAATCAATTGACATCATTTGAGCTAATTGTTGAATTTTTTTTTCAAATTCCGCCAAATCAGAAAAAAGTGCGGGTGATTTTTCCTGTAAATTTGTCATTTTGTCCCTTTGAGAAACTCATAAAGAACGGTATCATAGCCGATTATTTTCATTATTCAATTTGAACATAGGAAAAAACGTGAATATTCAATCTATTTTATCCGACAAAATCAAACAAGCTATGATTCTTGCTGGGGCAGATCAATCTTGCGATGCGCTTGTTCGTCAATCAGGAAAACCACAATTTGGCGATTATCAAGCCAATGGCATTATGGCTGCGGCGAAAAAATTAGGTTTAAATCCACGAGAATTTGCTCAAAAAGTTTTAGATAATGCTCAACTATCTGATATTGCAGAAAAATTAGAAATCGCAGGACCAGGCTTTATTAATATTTTCTTAAATCCAACTTGGCTAACAACAGAGGTTTCAACTGCGCTTTCCCAAAAGAATTTAGGCATTCAAGCTACGGATAAGCAAACTGTCGTGATTGATTATTCATCGCCAAACGTAGCAAAAGAAATGCATGTAGGTCACTTGCGCTCTACTATCATTGGTGATGCAGTTGTGAGAACCCTAGAATTTTTAGGTCACAATGTCATTCGTGCAAACCATGTCGGTGACTGGGGAACGCAATTCGGAATGCTTATTGCTTATCTTGAAAAAATGCAAAACGAGCATGCGAGTGAAATGGAATTGCAAGATCTTGAAGCCTTTTATCGAGAAGCCAAAAAACACTACGATGAAGATGAAGTTTTCGCTGAAAAAGCACGTAATTACGTCGTGAAATTACAAGGCGGTGATGAATATTGCCGAGCGATGTGGAAACGTTTAGTTGACATCACGATGCAACAAAATCAGCACAACTATGATCGCTTGAATGTGACTTTAACCGAAAAAGATGTGATGGGTGAAAGTCTTTATAATCCTATGTTACCAAGCATCGTAGAAGATCTTAAAAAACAAGGTTTAGCTGTAGAAGATGATGGTGCATTGGTTGTTTATTTGGATGAATTCAAAAATAAAGAAGGCGACCCAATGGGCGTGATCGTTCAGAAAAAAGACGGCGGTTTCCTTTACACTACAACCGATATTGCTGCCGCAAAATATCGTTATGAAACATTAAAAGCTGATCGCGCACTTGTTTTTTCAGATACTCGCCAAAGCCAACATATGCAACAAGCTTGGTTAATTACTCGTAAAGCAGGTTATGTACCAGACAGTTTCTCTTTAGAGCATAAAAACTTTGGGATGATGCTTGGTAAAGATGGCAAACCATTTAAAACCCGTACCGGTGGCACGGTGAAATTAGCCGATCTATTAGATGAAGCAATTGAACGCGCTACTGTATTAATTAATGAAAAAAATACAAATTTATCTAATGATGAAAAAGAAGCCGTGATTGAGGCTGTCGGTATTGGTGCGGTGAAATATGCAGATCTCTCCAAAAACCGTACTACTGATTACGTTTTTGATTGGGATAATATGTTAAGTTTCGAAGGTAACACTGCACCTTATATGCAATATGCTTACACCCGTATTCGTTCGATCTTTAATAAAACAGAGATAAATTCGACCGCACTTTTGGCTGCACCTTTAACGCTTGAAGATGATAAAGAAAGAGCGCTTGCAATTAAACTTCTACAATTTGAAGAAGCGGTGCAAACAGTCGGAAAAGAAGGCACACCACACGTGCTTTGTGCTTATTTATACGAACTTGCAGGCATCTTCTCGTCATTCTATGAACATTGCCCAATTTTAAATGCCGAATATGAGTCCGTAAAATTAAGCCGTTTGAAATTGGCATTATTAACGGAAAAAACCTTAAAACAAGGTTTAGAATTACTTGGTATTAAAACTGTAGAAAAAATGTAATTTAGATAATTAAAATCCCTTTCTTACGAAAGGGATTTTTTATTCTGTAAATAAACATAAAAAAAGTGCCCCAATGGGGCACTACTCGGAAAGCAAAATAGATGTCGGCTATTTAAGATAGCACTTGTTTTTAGTGGTTTCAGAATAAAGAAATCCGATCAGTTATGCAAATACATATTTTTAGATTTGTGAACTTGGTCACGATTTTTTTATAAAAATCCTAAAAACAAATATATTTTTAATAAAGTGCGGTTGAAGTTTCACGAAAATATTCCCGCACTTTACTCCTCAACTTTAGAGAATATTCTTTTCTCCACGAGACACACTAATCAACCCAGAACGAACAATTTCCAACAATGTGGTTTCCTCCTTCAACGCAGAAATAAATGCATCAATTTTGTCTTTAGTACCGCTTAATTGGATCGTATAAGATTTAGGTGTGACATCTACAATTTGACCACGGAAAATATCGGCTAAACGTTTAATCTCATCGCGAGATGACCCCACCGCTCTTACTTTCGCTAAAACAATTTCACGAACTATGTGTTCCTGCTCACTTAAATTAACCACTTTAAATACATCTACTAATTTATGGAGTTGTTTTTCAATTTGCTCTAGTACTTGTTCATCGCCCACCGCTTCAATAGTCATTCGAGAAAGTGTTGGATCATCCGTTGGTGCAACCGTCAAGCTTTCAATATTAAAGGCACGTTGAGAGAATAAACCAACAACACGCGATAAAGCTCCAGACTCATTTTCGAGTAAAACAGATAAAATTCTACGCATTAGTTTGTCTCCTCTTGAGGTTTACTTAAAATCATTTCATTCATTGCACCACCACGAATTTGCATTGGATACACATGCTCAGATTCATCTACATTAATATCCACAAATACTAATTTATTTTTAATACTGAATGCTTCTTGCAATTTACTTTCAAGTTCATCGGGCGTAGCAATTTTTATACCGATATGACCGTAAGATTCTACCAATTTCACAAAATCAGGTAAGGAATTCATATAGGTTTGCGAATGGCGACCAGAATAAATCAAATCTTGCCATTGTTTTACCATTCCTAAGAAATGATTATTCAAGCAAATTATAACAACAGGAATGCCATACTGGGTTGCGGTAGAAAGCTCTTGAATATTCATTTGGATACTTCCATCGCCAGTAACACAAACAACTGTCCCTTCTGGATGAGCCAATTTCACACCTAATGCAGCGGGTAAACCAAATCCCATGGTGCCTGCACCGCCAGAATTAATCCAATGACGAGGCACATCAAATGGATAATGTAACGCAGCAAACATTTGGTGCTGACCTACATCAGAAGCGACATAGGCTTGTCCTTTAGTCAGGCGATATACCGCTTCCATGACTTGTTGTGGTTTAATCACGCCAGAAGTGCGGTCAAATTCCAAACAGTTTTTTGCTTTCCATTGATTAATTTCTTGCCACCAACTTTCAAGATCTGTTTGCGATCTCAAGCCTTCTTCATTCAATAAACTCAAAAATTCTTCCAATACATTTTTCGCATTTCCGACAATTGGAATCGCAGCTGGGACATTTTTAGAAATCGATGTTGGATCAATATCAATATGAATCACTTTTGCATTTGGGCAATATTTTTCTAAATTATTTGTTGTGCGATCATCAAAACGAACGCCAATCCCCAAAATAAGATCACTTTCGTGCATTGCCGTATTGGCTTCGAAAGTACCGTGCATCCCTAACATACCTAGGAATTGTTTATCCGTACTTGGATAAGCCCCTAATCCCATTAATGATGAAGTCACTGGTAAATTTAAACGTTGTGCAAACTGAATTAACTGCGTGCTACATTCAGCAGCAATTGCGCCACCACCGACGAAAAGTATCGGCTTCTTCGCCACTAAAAGTGCTTTTAATGCTTTTTTAATTTGGCCTTTATGCCCATTTACTGTCGGATTATAAGAACGTAACTCTACAGATTCAGGGTATTCATAAGGATATTTAAAATTCGGATTTACGGTATCTTTTGGAATATCCACCACAACAGGCCCTGGACGACCAGTTGAGGCAATATAAAAAGCTTTTTTCAAAATAGATGGAATATCTTCCGCTTTTTTGACAATAAAGCTATGCTTCACAACTGGACGAGAAATCCCCACCATATCACATTCTTGGAATGCATCTCGGCCAATTAAATTACTCATGACCTGACCAGAAATAATGACCATTGGAACGGAATCTGTATAAGCCGTTAAAATCCCAGTAATTGCATTTGTTGCTCCTGGCCCCGAAGTCACTAGCACACATCCAACTTTACCTGTAGAACGTGCATAGCCATCCGCCATGTGTACAGCCGCTTGTTCATGGCGAACTAAAATATGTTCTATACCACCTAGTGTATGAATTGCATCATAAATATCTAATACTGCCCCACCAGGATAACCAAATAAATACTCTACGCCTTCATCGCGTAAAGATTGAACGACCATCTCTGCGCCAGATAACTTCTTCATTTTTTACTCCTAAAACGAACCGCACTTTCAAAAGTGCTCATGCTTTGTATCAATGATTTACATCATACTAAGCAAAAAATTTTTGTCTAGTCTGTACAATAGCTAAAAATACAAACAAAACAGAATAAAAAATCAACCAAGAGCAAAAATTTAGATTTTTATAAAAAAAATAAAATTAAAAAACAAAAAAATGCGACCTTATGTCGCATTTTATAAACTTATCAAAATTTTATATTTTATTTAGATTTTTGAGCAAGATCACATTTTTAACGTTTTTTCACTGCAAATACGATTAAAAACAATGAAACTGCCGTTGCTGCAAAACCAGCTAAACCTGAATAAGTAAACCCTACCACAATGTAACCAATAGAAGTCGCTGTTGCCACTGTGGCAGCATAAGGAAGCTGAGTAGTAACGTGATCAATATGATTACATTTTGCGCCCGTTGAAGACAAAATTGTTGTATCCGACACTGGCGAGCAATGATCACCACATACTGCACCTGCCATCACTGCAGATAAACAAGGGAGTAATAATTCTGGTGCAGCATTTGCAGCCATTGCTGCGGCAATTGGTAACATAATGCCAAATGTCCCCCAGCTAGTACCGGTTGAGAATGCCATTGCAGAACCAAGAATAAATAAAATTACTGGTAAAAATTGCATTGGGATATTACCAGAAACAAGGGAAGATAAATATTTACCAGTTTGCATATCACCTACGACTTTATTAATTGTCCACGCAAAAAATAAAATCGCAATTGCACCAGCCATTGATTTAATACCTGTGATCCAAGAACGTGCATATTCAGGAATACTCACTTGACGATCAATAATAATTAATAAAGTAGAAACTAGAATTGAGCAAGTACCACCCACAACTAAAGAAGTTCCAACAACGGTGTTTTCAAATGCACCTAAGATACTAAATTCTTTACCATCTGCAGCTAATGCATCTGCCCCCGTGTAAATCATCATTGAAACTGTTGAGATAATTAAAACTAAAATAGGCAATACAAGATTACGTACGTGACCTTTTGCACCCGTTTCTTCTTCTAATTCATCTTCAGAATTTTCCAAAGCTAATTGTTCATGGCGTGCCATTGAAGCAATATCAAAAGAAAAATATGCCACAAAGAACACCATGATAATTGAGAAAATTGCATAGAAGTTCATTGAGCTCATTGCCACGAATGCACCAATTGGTGTGTATTCAGTGATCGAATAAGTCGCTAATAAACTACCAACTAAGGTAATAATGTATGCGCCCCAACTTGAAACTGGCATCATTACACACATCGGTGCTGCCGTTGAATCCAAAATATAAGCAAGTTTCGCACGAGAAACTTTAAAACGGTCTGTCACTGGACGAGCAATTGCGCCTACAGCAAGACTGTGGAAATAATCGTCAATAAAAGTAACAAAAACTAATGATGCAGCTAATAATTTAGCACCACGACGGCCTTTAATACGGCTTTGTGCCCATTCAGCAAACGCACGATTACTGCCTGATACCGTTAAAAGTGCGGTTAAAACACCAAGCAATAATAAGAACAAGACAATGTTCATATTAGAGTTAATTGCGCCATCAGCATAAACAAGTGAAATCACGTTGCTTGATAGATAACTGAAAGATGAGCCAATATTCCAGCCGCCCAACATTAACGCACCAACAATAATCCCTGCACTGAGAGACACCAATACACGGCGAGTTGCAATCGCCAAGACAATCGCCAATAAAGCTGGAATGATTGACCAAACTGAGGATGAAAAATCGATAAGTTCCATTAAGAGATACCTACAATTAATGGAGAGAACGGAAAGCAAAGGACAGAATAAGACCAGAACAACCGTAGCGCTCCATAGTTAATCAAAAAAACTATGACAGTGTCGCCCCTTTCGAGTACGCCACCAACCAAACAAAATGACTTTTGTTTGATTTCGGCAATCATTCCTTTCTTTTTTCTTCATCGTTATCCACTCTGAAAAAATACTTATAATGATTGCACCTCTACTTTTGTAGTGATTCAAGAGATTACCGTAAAAAAATCCAAATGCCAACAGGTTTTATAAAATTTTTGGGGCTGTACTAGATAACGACTAAAAATCCCATTTAGGTTAGAATAAACCAATGAGAAAAAGTCGCTTAAGTCAGCATAAACAAAATAAACTCATTGAACTGTTTGTCGCAGGTGTCACAGCAAGAACAGCCAGTGCATTGGTTAATGTAAACAAAAATACAGCCGCTTATTACTTTCATCGATTACGCTTACTCATCTATCAAACAAGCCCCCATTTGGAAATGTTTGAAGGCGAGATTGAAGCCGATGAAAGCTATTTCGGCGGTACTCGAAAAGGCAAACGTGGTCGTGGTGCTGTGGGAAAAGTCGCAGTATTCGGGCTTCTCAAACGAAATGGCAAGGTTTATACCGTCGTTGTCCCTAATGCGCAATCAGCGACATTATTGCCAATTATCCGAGAGAAAGTTAAGCCTGATAGCATTGTGTACACGGATACCTTTCGTAGTTATGATGTGCTTGATGTCAGTGAATTTAGCCATTTTCGCATCAATCACAGCACGCATTTTGCTGAAAATCACAACCACATAAACGGAATTGAGAATTTTTGGAATCAAGCAAAACGCCACTTACGGAAGTTTAATGGCATTCCCAAAGAGCATTTTGAGCTATATTTAAAGGAATGTGAATGGCGTTTTAACAACAGTGAAATAAAATCTCAAATTTCCATTTTAAAACAATTAGTTAAGGGGATTTAGGTCTAGTTATCTAGTACAGCCCCAAATTTTTTATTAGATTGAATTAAAAATATAAAAAATAAACAAAAAGAAATTTAAAGATATATACCTGCTCCGACCATTTATTTAAAATAGATATTTACAATAAATATTATTTTCTCTATTATTAAATAAGTTTTTCCACATACAAGATTATTTTATCGAGGTTTATTATGAGCGAATTAGCAAAAGGTTTGACAAATCTTCGTAGTTTACGTGCGGCAGTGCGCGAATTAACTTTAGAACAAGCGGAAAGTGCTCTTGAAAAATTACAAACTGCTGTTGAAGAGAAACGTGCTAATGAAGCAGAATTAATTAAAGCAGAAACAGAGCGAAAAGAACGTTTAGCTAAATATAAAGAATTAATGGAAAAAGAAGGTATTACACCTGAAGAATTACAAGAGATCTTTGGTACAGCAGCAACATCTGCTAGAGCAAAACGTCCACCTCGCCCAGCAAAATATGCATTTATTGATGAAAATGGCGAGCGTAAAACATGGACTGGCCAAGGCCGCACACCACGCCCAATTCAAAATGCATTGAATTTTGGTAAATCATTATCTGATTTCGAAATTTAATTTTTCTATTTGAAACTAGAACCCATTTTTATGGGTTCTATTTTTTTATCTAAACGTAGCACACAACATTATGATCGAAAAAAAAATATTACTCACCGATTGTCCCGATGATAAAGGCTTAATAGCTAAAATAACCAACATTTGTTACAAACATCAACTAAACATTCTGCATAATAATGAATTTGTAGATTTTGAAACCAAGCATTTCTTTATGCGTACAGAATTGGAAGGTATTTTTAACGAAACTACTTTATTAGAAGATCTAAAATATAACTTACCCGAAGGAACGCATTGTCGATTAATTGGTACACAACGTAAACGAATTGTTATTTTAGTCACCAAAGAAGCTCACTGCCTCGGCGATATTTTAATGAAAAATTATTATGGTGCGCTTGATGTAGAAATTGCTGCAGTGATCGGCAACCATGATAATTTACGCGAGCTCGTTGAACGCTTTAATATTCCATTTCATTTGGTTAGTCATGAAGGCTTGACTCGTATTGAGCACGATAAATTATTAGCTGAAAAAATTGATGAATATACGCCAGATTATATTATTCTCGCTAAATATATGCGTGTGCTAAACCCTGAATTTGTTGCGCGTTATCCAAATCGAGTGATTAATATCCATCATTCATTCTTACCTGCTTTTATTGGTGCCAAACCTTATCAACAAGCCTATGAACGAGGTGTAAAAATTATCGGCGCAACAGCACATTTCATTAATAATGAATTGGATCAAGGCCCAATCATTATGCAAAACGTCATTAATGTTGATCATACTTATAATGCAGAAGCGATGATGCGTGCTGGCCGTGATGTGGAAAAAACCGTGTTAAGTCGCGCCCTTGATCTCACTTTACACGATAGAATTTTTGTTTATAAAAATAAAACGGTGGTGTTGTAGTGGAAAAAATCACCCTTGCGCCAATAAGTGCGGTTGAAGGAACAATTAATTTACCAGGTTCTAAAAGTTTATCGAACCGCGCATTACTTTTAGCCGCCTTAGCTAAAGGCACAACAAAAGTAACCAATTTATTAGATAGCGATGATATTCGACATATGCTTAACGCACTCAAAGCATTAGGTGTACGCTACCAACTTTCTGATGACAAAACTATTTGTGAAATAGAAGGATTGGGCGGAGCATTCAATATACAGAACAATCTTTCGCTCTTTCTTGGCAATGCGGGGACGGCAATGCGTCCATTAACCGCTGCGCTTTGCTTAAAAGGCACCTCCGAAGTTGAAATAATCTTAACGGGTGAACCTCGTATGAAAGAGCGTCCAATACTCCATTTAGTCGATGCTTTACGTCAAGCGGGTGCAGATATTCGCTACTTAGAAAATGAAGGTTATCCTCCGCTCGCAATTCGCAACAAAGGGATAAAAGGTGGAAATGTCAAAATTGATGGCTCTATTTCATCCCAATTTTTGACCGCACTTTTAATGTCTGCACCACTTGCAGAAAATGACACAGAAATCGAAATTATCGGTGAACTAGTCTCTAAACCCTATATTGACATCACCCTTGCGATGATGCGAGATTTTGGTGTTCACATCGAAAACCATCACTACCAAAAATTTCAAGTTAAGGGAAATCAATCCTACATTTCACCTGGAAAATATTTGGTAGAAGGCGATGCCTCATCAGCATCTTACTTTCTCGCAGCTGGCGCCATTAAAGGAAAAGTGAAAGTAACGGGAATTGGCAAAAACTCTATTCAGGGCGATCGTTTATTTGCTGATGTCTTAGAAAAAATGGGGGCAAAAATCACGTGGGGAGAGGATTTTATTCAAGCCGAACGTGATGAATTGCATGGCATTGATATGGATATGAACCACATTCCAGATGCCGCAATGACGATAGCAACCACAGCACTTTTTGCTAATGGCGAAACCGTCATTCGAAATATTTATAACTGGCGCGTGAAAGAAACAGATCGCTTAACAGCAATGGCAACCGAATTACGTAAAGTCGGTGCAGAAGTCGAAGAAGGTGAAGATTTTATTCGTATTCAACCGCTTGCACTCAATCAATTTAAACACTCCAATATTGAAACTTATAACGATCACCGCATGGCAATGTGTTTTTCTCTAATCGCTCTGTCCAATACACCTGTGACGATTTTAGATCCTAAATGTACTGCCAAAACCTTTCCAACATTCTTTAGTGAATTTGAGAAAATTTGCTTAAGAGATTAAATTAAAAAAGTGCGGTAAATTTCAAAAAAGTTTTCAAAATTAACCGCACTTTCATTCCATTCTTAAAAAATCCCAAATTGAGATTATTTATACCGTTTTTTCACCGCACTTTTATCTTGCTCACGTAATCGTTCTAGTTTTTCCTTAATCTGAATTTCCATACCTCTATTCGTCGGAAAATAATATTGAGTGTCTTTTAATTCAGGCGGGAAATAATTTTCACCTGCCGCATAAGCGTTAGGTTCATCATGAGCATAACGATATTCAGCACCATAGCCAAGCTCTTTCATTAAATTAGTCGGCGCATTGCGTAAATGTGGTGGAACATCATAATCTGGCAAATCTTTCGCTTGCTGTTTCGCGGTGTTAAATGCGGTATAAACGGCATTACTTTTGGGCGCTACAGCAAGATAGATAATGGCTTGGGCAATAGCTCGCTCGCCTTCATAAGCCCCCACGCGAGTAAAGCAATCCCATGCAGCCAATGCGACTTGCATAGCGCGAGGATCTGCATTTCCCACATCTTCTGAAGCAATGGCAAGTAATCGGCGCGCGACATATAAAGGATCACCTCCTGCCGTTAAAATTCGTGCATACCAATACAATGCAGCATCTGGTGCAGAACCGCGAACAGATTTATGTAGCGCAGAAATTAAATCGTAGAAACGATCACCTTGTTTATCAAATCTCGCTTGGCGTTCGCCTAAGACTTCTTTTAATAAAGTGCGGTCAATTTTCTTTCCATTTTCCGTTTCATCTGCCATATCCACCATTAATTCGAGGCAATTCAAAGCTAATCGCGCATCCCCATTAACATATTCGGCAAGTACTTGCAGTAAATTCTCTTCTAAAATTAACCGCTCTTTACCCAATCCTCGTTCAGGATCTTCTACAGCTTGCTGCAAAACTTGTTCAATTTCAGCCGTTGTGAGTGATTTCAGCACATAAACTCGAGCACGAGAAAGCAACGCATTATTTAGCTCAAAAGAGGGATTTTCTGTTGTCGCCCCAATGAAAATAACCGTTCCGTCTTCAATATACGGTAAAAATGCATCTTGCTGGCTTTTATTAAAACGATGGACTTCATCCACAAACAAGATGGTTTTACGATCTGCAAGACGATTTTGTTTTGCTCGCTCAATGGCTTCACGAATTTCTTTGATACCACTCGTCACCGCAGAAATTCGCTCTACTTCTGCATTAATACGTTGCGCTATGATTTCTGCAAGGGTTGTTTTCCCCGTACCTGGTGGGCCCCACAAAATCATTGAATGAATATGGCCAGCTTGGATAGATTTTCGCAGTGGCTTGCCCTCGCCAATTAAATGGCTTTGCCCAAAATATTGTTCTAGACTCGTTGGACGCATCTTGGCTGCCAGTGGACGAAAATCATTTTCGGCAAAATCAAAATTGAGATTCGACATTTTTATTTCTCACAAAATTGAAGGGCGTATTTCTACGCCCTTATTTCAAATAATCATTCATTATTTTTTGCGTTGATCATCCACTTCAACGCCTTTTTCTGGCTTGAATTGGAACAAACTGTCAGACAATGTTTGATTAGTAATATTACGTAAAACGTAAAGATTGGTTTGCCCATCTTTCTCTGTCGTACTGAAATTTCTTAATACGCCATTTGCATCGACGCGAATATCAAATTGTTTGATATTACTTTTTGAAGATTTGGGTTTCAATACGAAAGTATCCACTTGTTGCATGACCGAATATTGATCCCAATGGCTTTTATCGTTACTTGTAAGCAAGACGAAAGGGGTGTTATTCACTGCATCTTTCACCCATTGCGCGGTCACTTGTTGCACAAATGGATCGTAGAACCATAAGGTTTTACCATCAGAAATAATCTGGGTTTCTTGAGGGGTTTTAGTATCCATACGGAATAAATTTGGGCGTTTAATTTGAAGGTTGCCACTTCCCTGTTGAACATTTTTGCCACTTCCAGAAGTCACTGTTTGCACAAATTCAGCGCTTAACACATCAACTTTAGCTAAACGCATTTGCAATTCACTTGCCGCATCAGCCAATGCCAAATTACTCAAACCAAGTAAGGTAAGTGCGGCAAATTTTAACGTTGTTTTTTTCATTTTACTTTCCTTTTAAATTAGTATTCCGGACGACGCGATAAAATCTCACGCTTACCATTTTGCATTGGGCTAACAATCCCTTGTTCTTCCATTTGATCCATAATACGAGCGGCTCGGTTAAAACCCACGCTGAATTTACGTTGAATAGAAGATACTGAGGTTGTACCGGTATTAATAACAAAATCCATTACTTCATCAAAGAGAGGATCTAGTTCTCCACCGCTTGATATTCCTTTTTCTGAACTTTCCTCATCATCTGCGCTTTCTAAAATACCATCAATATAATCAGGTTTACCACGTGCTCGCCAATCATCCGCAATACGAATAACTTCATCATCACTCATAAAGGCACCATGAACACGCACCAAATCCGATGAACCTTGCCCCGAATAAAGCATATCACCACGACCTAAAAGAGCCTCTGCCCCACCTTGATCAAGAATAGTGCGTGAGTCAATTTTACTTGCAACAGTAAAGGCAATACGACTTGGGATATTCGCTTTAATTAAACCAGTAATCACATCCACAGAAGGACGTTGTGTCGCTAAAATTAAATGGATACCGATAGCTCGCGCTTTTTGTGCCAATCGCGCAATAAGTTCTTCGATTTGCTTACCCGCTACCATCATTAAATCAGCAAATTCATCGACAATAACCACAATATAACTCAATTTTTTCAAGGCTGGTCGCATAGTATCCATTGTATCGCCAGATCGCCAAATTGGATTTGGAATCGGCATTCCCATTGCTTCGTATTCATTGATTTTTTCGTTAAAACCTTCAATATTGCGTACACGTAGCGCAGAAAGCAACTTATAACGGCGTTCCATTTCATCTACGCACCAACGCAACGCATTAGCGGCTTTTTTCATATCCGTTACAACAGGCGTTAGCAAGTGCGGAATATCATTATAAACTGAAAGTTCAACAACTTTAGGATCGATCATGATGAATTTCACATCTTCTGGTTGAACACGATAAAGTAAACTTAGAATCATCGTATTCACACCAACAGACTTACCTGATCCCGTTGAGCCGGCTACCAACAAATGTGGCATTTTCGCTAAATCAACAATGACTGGTTTACCACTAATATCTTTACCTAAAGCAATAGGTAAAGTTGCCTTGCTATCACGGAATTCATTGCTATCTAACACATCACGCAATGGCACCATTTGACGATGAAGATTTGGGGTTTCAATACCAATATAAGGCTTACCAGGAATAGCCTCTGCAACGCGAATCGAGCGGAACATTAATGCACGTGCCAAATCAGTATCAATACTCGTGACTTTTGACGCTTTCACCCCAGGTTGTAATTCTAATTCATAGCGAGTGACAACTGGGCCAACAAGCACATCTTTTACGGTAGCTTTTACATTAAAATTACGTAATTGTTGCTCAATACGTTGAGATGTTTCCAAAACTTCTTCTTGCGTAATATTTTGTTCCACTGCTGGATGTTTTGATAATAACTCCAAACTTGGTAACGGTGTACTAGGCTTTTCACGTTTAGTTGTTTGCTGTTGGAATGCAGGATGAATCAAGCTACCGCTATAACCTTTATAATTAGGTGATTCCTCTTGATTTTTGTCTAATTGAACATCCCTTATATCATCCTGTAAGGATACGTTAAATTTCAATTCATCATCACCCAAGCGTACTTTTTCATCAGCTTGAATATTAAAATTATTATCCTCCATTTCCATATTCAAGGATTCATGAGTCGGTTTTAATGAAACTGTTGGCATTTCATCATTTGTAAGCAAGGAAACCTTAGTAAAATCATCCGCACTTTGATTCATTGAGACATCATCCTGAACGGCTGACTTTATCGGTTTATTCCACACTGGCACAAAATCATTTTTACTTACCGTTTGTCCATGCGCGTCGCTCGATAAATTCACGCTAGGTAATGCTTCAGATTCAAACTCAAGAGAAAACTGAGGTTTTACACTCTCTTCAGGAGAAACTTCATATTCTGATTTAATCGAGACTTCTGGATTTAAACCATGAATATTAATTAAATGCGAAGGATGCTCAACAGAGTTGTCTTCAACCTCTAAAGATGATTTTTGAGTTTCAATCTCACTATTTTGTTCTACATTAAGATTATTTTGATCTAGATTTTCTGTTTCTGAACTATCTGATTTTACAATCACGATTTGCTCTAATTCTTCCGTTGTTTTTTCTTGCTCAACACGTTCTTCCTGCTCATTTTTCATTGTCAACCAATGATAAAAGGCCACAATCAGTCGAATTAATGAAGCGCCAGAGCAAAAAATAAAACCGATTAAAGCAAATGTAAAACCAATTAAAACCGCTCCGAATTTACCTAATGCTGGATAAAGCCAATTTACAACAAGTGAACCGCCCAATACGCCACCACTTAAATAAAAGGCATTACTTTGCAAAAGCGACATACTCATAACGCAAAGCCCAATAATCAGCATTATAAAGCCAAAACTACGTAAAATAATTCGAGTACAGGAAAGGTTTTTAACTGCTTTTGTTTTCAATAAATAGACAGGTACAAAAAAAACTGTAAAAGGAATAACATGGGCGACATAACCTAAGAAAACAAAAAAAAGATCGATAATCCACGCACCAAATGCGCCGACTTTATTAATTGTTTCACCATGCGAACCAGCCGTTGCCCAAGAATTATCAAGCGGGGTATAACTTGACCAAGCAATAATTAAATAAAGCCCGAAAAGTGCGGTCAATCCAAGCAAAAGTTCAGCTAAATACTGTCTTGGTGTAAATCGTTCTGTTATTTGTTTAATCATATTATTTCAATACAAGGAAATTGGTTTGTTTTACTTCTTCCATCACAACATAAGTGCGAGTGTCATTTACACCAGGTAAACGCAATAATGTTGTACCTAGAAATTTTCGGTATTCAGCCATGTCTGCAACACGAGTTTTTAATAAATAGTCAAAATCGCCCGATACTAAATGGCATTCTTGAATTTCTTCCAACTCTTGAATCGCAGAATTAAATTCCTCAAATACGTCAGGTTTTCCACGAACTAATGTAATTTCCACGATCACAAGCAAAGGTGCATCCAATAATTCAGGATTCAACAACGCACGATATCCCATAATTACGCCTTGTTTTTCTAAACGTTTCACACGTTCTAAACAAGGCGTAGGTGAAAGCCCTACTTTTTTCGATAAATCAATATTAGAAATTTTACCGTTGCGTTGTAATTCATTAAGAATTTTTATATCAATCGCATCCAGCGCTTTATTCAGTTTTTTTTCCATTTTCTTATTTTTCTTTGAATAAAAAGTATGTTTATTTTAACAAATTTTGCTAACGTTTTCAGTACAACGGAATTAGATAATTCATTTCCATTGAGACTATTAATTATCTCTAATGGAATTATTTAAAAATTATCCAACACGGCTAATGCATCGGAAAGTTTCTTCACCGTAAAAACTTGCATATTTTCAACCGCACTTTTGGGTTTGTTGCCAAAAGGAACTATCGCACGTTTAAAACCATGCTTTGCTGCCTCACTAATACGTTCTTGCCCACTTGGCACAGGGCGAATTTCTCCCGCTAATCCAACTTCACCAAAAATCACTAAATCTTGTGGCAAAGGGCGATTACGGAAACTAGAAATTAATGCAAGCAACAAAGCCAAATCCGCACTTGTTTCACTGACTTTTACGCCACCCACGACATTGACAAAGACATCTTGATCAGCCATTTGTAAGCCACCATGTCGGTGTAACACAGCCAGTAATAGTGCTAGGCGATTTTGCTCTAATCCCACCGCAACACGACGAGGATTCGCTAGCATTGAATGATCCACCAAGGCTTGAATTTCCACTAAAAGAGGGCGAGTGCCTTCCCAAAGTACCATAACGGAGCTGCCCGATGTAATCTCATCACCACGACTTAAAAAGATCGCCGATGGATTTTTTACTTCTCGCAAGCCTTGCTCGGTCATACCAAATACGCCTAATTCATTCACCGCACCAAAACGGTTTTTATGGCTACGCAAAGTACGATAGCGAGAATCGGCTTCGCCTTCTAATAGTAATGAACAGTCAATCGCATGCTCTAACACTTTCGGCCCAGCAAGGGTTCCGTCTTTCGTTACATGCCCCACCATAATAATGGCAACTTGGCGGGTTTTAGCATAGCGAGTGAGGAAAGAAGCACATTCACGCACTTGTGCCACACTGCCTGGCGATGATTGAATATCTGCCAAATGCATCACTTGGATCGAGTCCACCACTATAATTTGCGGTTTTAATTGATCCGCTAAATTACAAATCTGTTCAACAGAGGTTTCTGACAACATTTTTAATTGATCGTTTGGTAACCCCAATCGACTTGCACGCATCGCAACCTGTTGTAACGATTCCTCTCCCGTTACATAAAGTGCGGTCATGTTTTTCGCTAAACCGCACATGACTTGTAATAACAATGTACTTTTCCCTGCACCAGGATGCCCACCAATTAAAATCGCACTGCCTGGTACGATCCCGCCGCCAAGTACGCGATCTAACTCATTAAAGCCACTGGAAAAACGTGGTGTTTCTTGCAAACTAATTTCAGAGAGCGTTTGAATTTTTGCCTGAGTTTCACCCGAATAACCACTAAAACGATCGTTTTTTGATTTTGCCGTGGAAATTAACCGCACTTCCGTAATTGTATTCCATGCTTTACAAGCCGAGCATTGCCCTTGCCAACGAGAAAACTCCGCACCACAATCGTTACATACATAAGCTGTTTTTGGGGCTTTAGCCATTTTTCATCCTTCTCATCCTTTAACCGAGTATTCATATACCTACGACTAAATATCATTATATTATTCAGGGCAAGCTTACATAATGCCTAGAAGTATAGCTTACCCATTTGCACGGTTGATTCGCATTATGCCGAAAATCTCATTAATTTGATCATTCGCTCAAAATAAACTCGACTTTTCAAAAGTGCGGTCAATTTTTCAATAGTTTTTTCATTGTCTTTCGTTTCACTATGAAAACGAATCAAATCACGAATTTCAGCAAAAATTTTCTGATTGCTTTCTAACAAAGCTGGTAAGAGCGTTTCTTTTTGTTTTTCTGTTGCCACCGCGTCTAGGATTTTTCCATTTTCATCATAATAATGATAAAGATTAAAAAATGCCCCAACTCGCTCCACTGTTTTCATAAAATCTTGGCTAAAAAGTGCGGGAGAAAAGGATAAAGTTTCTTCCAAAAGTTTCTGTTCCATTTTCAACACGGAATTAAATTTTGCACAAAAATTTACCGCACTTTCTTCTCGTTCTTCTTTTAAGAAATCACGCCATTTATTTAGCCAATCCGTCAAAAATTGTTTTGAGCCCAGCAAATAACCCCGCTTCGCTTTACTTGCGCTACTAAAATAAATATCTCTTTCGAAAGGCAAAATTTCCACAAAATCAAAAAGATCCTGCACATTACCAGATTTCAATTCAAACTCTATTTCACAAATAGGTTGCTCAAATTCGCCTGCAATAATTTTACCTTGATCGAAAGCCACTTCAATTTTGGATTGTTGAAATTCAACTAACCAAAAAGTGCGGTTAAAATCTGTGGAGAAAATAGGTTGTAGTGTAGAACTAGGTAATTGTTCAAAAGGATAAAGCCCTCTTAATTGGGCATTGGTTGGAGTTTCTTTTTCGGTTAATGATAAATTATATTCTGGACGACTATGCAATCCACCAACAACTTCGCCGTTAGTTTTAAGCGTTAATGTAACTTCTTGATCTTCTTGACGAATACGTAATCCCATCTTTTGTTTAGCAAGAAAATGATCTGGATAATCATAATAAGTATTACCCAAAAATAAATCTTGATGATCTAAAATCGTAAATTTTGCAAGATATTGTGGCAAACTGTCAGCAATCTTTTTAGATATAGCTAATTTCAATTCAATTTCATTATTCATTTTATCCCTCCACACCATCTGTTCAAATATACAGATAAACTATCGCAAATCAAGATCTTTTTCGTGTAATTTATCAAGAAATCAGGTAATATGCGCACGAATTTTTAACCCCTTAATTTGGAGTAAATCACCTATGGCAATGAATAATATTCTCGGATTATTTGCCCATTCGCCTTTAAAACCATTGCAAAAGCATTCGGAAAAAGTCACTGAATGTAGCGATCTTTTAATTCCTTTTTTTCAAACGACTTTCTCAAAGGATTGGGAAAAAGCGGAAGAAAAACGCTTAGAAATCTCTCAGCGTGAACGTGAAGCAGACACATTGAAACGCGAAATCCGTTTGAAATTGCCACGTGGTTTATTCTTACCTATCGATCGTACTGATTTATTAGAATTAGTCACTCAACAAGATAAACTTGCCAATTATGCCAAAGATATTGCAGGCCGTATGATAGGTCGTCAATTTGGTATTCCTGAAGAAATGCAGGAAGAATTCTTACATTACGTAAAACGTAGTTTAGATGCCATTCATCAAGCTCATCGAGTAATCGAAGAAATGGATCAACTTTTAGAAACCGGTTTTAAAGGCCGTGAACTCAAATTAGTCAATGATATGATTCAAGAACTTGATTCAATTGAAGATGATACAGACCAAATGCAGATCAAATTGCGTAAAATGCTTCACACCATCGAAAGCCGTTATAATCCAATTGATGTAATGTTCTTATATAAAATTATTGAATGGGTTGGCGTTTTGGCTGACCAAGCACAACGTGTTGGCTCGCGTATAGAATTAATGCTCGCGCGTTCATAATCAACAAAACATAGGAAATAAACTATGGAAATTATTAGTCAATATGGTTCTTGGTTGGTGTGGATCACAGCAGCCTTTGGCTTTTTTATGGCATTCGGAATTGGAGCGAATGATGTCTCAAACTCAATGGGAACATCCGTAGGATCTGGTACCGTAACAGCCAAACAAGCAATTATTATTGCGTTAATTTTTGAATCAGCTGGTGCCTATCTAGCTGGTGGTGAAGTAACAGAAACCATTAAAAGTGGTGTAATCGATCCAATGCAATTTGTCGATACGCCAGATATTTTAGCTCTAGGTATGCTTTCAACCTTATTTGCATCGGGTGCTTGGTTATTTATTGCAACCAAAATGGGATGGCCAGTTTCAGGGACTCATACGATCATCGGTGCAATTATTGGATTTGCGTGCATTACGATTGGTCCAGGCGCAGTAGATTGGTCAAATATTGGTAGCATTGTTGGTAGCTGGTTCATCACGCCTGTCATTGCAGGTATTCTCGCCTATGCAATCTTTGCAAGTACGCAAAAACTTATTTTCGATACCGAACAACCACTAAAAAATGCACAAAAATATGGTCCTTATTATATGGCGATTACCGTATTTGTGCTTTGTATCGTAACAATGACAAAAGGTTTAAAACACGTTGGTTTAAATCTTTCAGGTAAAGAAACGCTACTTATTTCACTTGTTATCAGCCTTATTGGCATGCTATTTTTTCACTTCTATTTTAAAAGCAAAACCTTCACTCAATCAGCAAACAAAGGCACTTTTGGTGCAGTAGAAAAAGTCTTCAGTATTTTAATGTTATTAACCGCTTGTGCGATGGCTTTCGCTCATGGTTCAAATGATGTAGCCAATGCAATTGGCCCTCTTTCTGCAGTGGTCTCTATTGTAAATGAAGGCGGTAAAATTGTTTCAGGTGGAGCCTTAACTTGGTGGATTTTACCATTAGGTGCATTAGGTATTGCTGTGGGCTTAATTACTATGGGACAAAAAGTAATGGCGACTGTTGGCTCTGGGATCACTGATTTAACCCCAAGCCGTGGCTTTGCCGCTCAATTTGCTACTGCGATGACGGTTGTAGTTGCATCAGGTACAGGCTTGCCGATCTCAACAACACAAACACTTGTTGGGGCAATTTTAGGTATCGGTTTTGCACGTGGTATCGCAGCACTCAATTTAACGGTGATCCGAAATATCATTAGTTCTTGGATTGTCACATTACCAGCAGGTGCATTTTTCGCCATCATTATTTTCTATGTGCTAAGAACTATCTTTAATTAATTGATCTCAATAAAAAGTGCGGTTAATTTTAACCGCACTTTTGTTGTGATGTTTAAGGGGAAAAAATGAAAAAGATATACAAAGCCTTAATCTCATCTTTACTTTTAAGCACATCAATAAATGTTGCTTATGCGGAAACCCAATATGTTACTGAAAATCTCAGTACGTTCTTACGCCGTGGTGCTGGTGAACAATTTAAAATTGCAGGTTCAATTCAAGCGGGCGAAGCCGTGAATATATTAGATCGCCAAGGAAAATACACACTCATTCGTGACAGTAAAAATCGTGAAGCTTGGATTTTAAATTCAGACTTAAGTAGCACACCAAGTAGTAAAGAAGAAAATCCAAAATTAAAAGCTCAAGTCCAAGAATTAACCTTAAAACTTAGTCGTTTAGATGGCGATTGGCAACAACGTACTGTAGAAATGCAACGTCGAACCAAACAAGCTGAACAACAAAGTGCGGATCTTTTAGAACAAAATTCACAATTGAAGCGTGAACTTGAAATGACCAAAAATAAAAATCGTGATTTAGAAGCGATGCTTGATGCTGGTAAACGAGAAATTGCGATTCAATGGTTTATTTATGGCGGTTCAGTATTGGGTGTAGGCTTACTCTTAGGTTTGCTCATTCCTTATGTGTTACCAAAACGTCGCCGTCGTGATGGTTGGGCATAATCACGAATGAAAGTTTATTTGGTTGGTGGAGCTGTTCGCGATCAATTATTGGGGTTACCAGTAAAAGATCGTGATTGGATTGTGGTAGGCGCTGAGCCATCTACACTACTCTCTCTCGGTTATCAGCAAGTAGGCAAAGATTTTCCAGTTTTTCTCAATCCTAAAACAAAAGAAGAATATGCGCTTGCCCGAACAGAACGTAAATCTAGCGTAGGTTACACGGGCTTTATTTGTGATTTCTCCCCAACAATTACATTAGAACAAGATTTAATTCGACGAGATCTCACTATTAACGCCATGGCTCAAAGCGAAGACGGTGAAATTATTGATCCTTATGGCGGAAAACAAGATTTAGAAAATCGAATTTTGCGCCATATTTCTCCCGCTTTTTCAGAAGATCCTTTACGAGTATTGCGCGTGGCACGCTTTGCTGCTCGTTATCATTCCCTCGGTTTTAAAATCGCATCAGAAACACTATCCCTAATGGCGGAACTTGCCCAATCGGGAGAATTACAACATCTCACGGCGGAACGCGTTTGGCTAGAAACAGAAAAAGCCTTAAACGAAAAAAATCCTGAAATTTATTTTGAAACTTTACATAAAACAGGCGCATTAAGCGTTTTATTTCCTGAAATCAATGCCCTTTATGGTGTACCAAATCCAGTAAAACATCATCCAGAAGTAGATAGTTTTATTCATACCATGTTGGTATTAAAACAAGCGGTTAATTTGACTGAAAATAACCCTATCCTAAATAAAAGTGCGGTCCGTTTTGCGGCAATTTGTCATGATCTTGGCAAGGCTCTTACGCCTCAAAATATTCTTCCTCATCATTATGGGCATGAACAAGCTGGCATAAAACCGACTAGATCATTGTGCAAACGCTTGAAAGTCCCAAGTTATTTTCAAGAACTTGCAGAACTGACTTGTGAATTTCACACACATATTCACAAAGCCTTTGAGCTTCGAGCTGAAACCGTCATAACTCTGTTTAATCGTTTTGATGTGTGGAGAAAACCACAACGCTTTCAAGAATTTCTACAAGTATGTCTAGCTGATACTCGAGGTAGAACTAGTTTTGAAAATAAAGACTATCCACAAATAGATTACATCAATCAATTATTACATGCGGCAAATGAAGTAGATGTACAGCAAGTTATTGCAGATGGATTTGAGAAACAAGAAATCAGAAATGAATTAACGAAACGAAGAATCTTAGCGGTTAAACAAACAAAAGCAAATTACCCTAAAAATTAACAAATAAAAGTAACTTTACTCAATTAAACTAAATCCTTAAAATACGCGAGCTTATTAACTTGATGAATAATATGAAAACGTTTAAATTTCTCACCGCACTTTTTGTAACCAGCATACTTACAGCCTGTACGATGGATGCTGAACGTCCAGTTAACGTGCAATACATCGATAAAACTGACGCTACATGGCAACAGCATCTACAAAAGATTCAAAAAATTCAATCCTATCAAGCCAAAGGACAAATTGGTTATATCAGTCCTACAGAACGTTTTTCTAGCCGCTTTGAATGGCAATACCAAAACCCAAAATCTTATACGCTTAAACTCTATTCTTTAATCAGTAAATCTACCCTTTGGATTCAAATGCATCAAAGCGGTATGACAATTTCCGATAACAACGGTAATCAACAATCTGCAGCCAATGCGAAACTATTATTACAAGAGATCATTGGCATGGATGTGCCATTAGAACATTTAGCTTATTGGTTGAAAGGCCAACCGGCAATGAACGCGGATTATCAAGTTGGCACCAACCATTTACTTGGCACATTTACTTATCATGTGGATGGTTCTCAATGGACAGCGGATTATCTCACTTATCACTCAAATAATTTGATGCCTGAAAATATTCTGCTAAAAAATGACAGCACGAAACAAACTCTAAAAATTCGCGTGGATGAGTGGATTTACTAATGAATACATTAATGAAATCACATCAATTTTCTACCGCACTTTGTCAAAATACAACACAATCAAATGGGAAGCCATTGCGCTTCCCTAGCCCAGCCAAACTGAATTTATTTCTTTATATCAACGGAAAATTGCCAAACAGCTATCATGAATTACAAACACTTTTCCAATTTTTAGATTTTGGCGATTGGTTAGAAATGAGTATCCGTGAAGAAGATAATCAAATTGTTTTAACGCCAGAAATTCCAAATCTAAAAACGGAAGATAATCTGATTTATCGAGCTGCAAAACTTTTACAAGAAAAAGCCAATATTCAATTGGGTGCAAATATTCATTTAGACAAAATTCTTCCAATGGGAGGCGGTGTTGGTGGTGGTTCATCCAATGCAGCAACCGCATTAGTCGCGTTAAATTATTTATGGCAAGCCAATTTATCCATTGATGAACTGGCAAAATTAGGATTAACACTAGGCGCGGATGTGCCAATATTTGTACATGGACACGCTGCTTTTGCTGAAGGTGTCGGGGAAAAAATCACTTATTGTGAACCTGCCGAAAAATGGTTTGTTGTATTAAAACCTGATGATTCAATATCGACGGCTGTGATATTTCAAGATCCAAATTTACCACGTAATACACCGAAAAAATCCCTAGAACAACTTTTGAGCGAATCTTACGTAAACGATTGCGAAAAAGTTGTGATAAATCATTATTCAAACGTTGAAAAAGCGTTAAACTGGTTGCTACAATATGCGCCGGCAAGATTAACAGGAACGGGAGCATGTGTTTTTGCTGAATTTGATCATGAAGCAGAGGCTCAAGCGGTATTTAGACAAAAACCAAAAGCATTTTTTGGTTTTGTCGCGAAAGGACTCAATGTTTCTCCCTTGCACGCAATGTTGAAGCAGCTATCATCAACTTATACTCATCGACAATCTAAACCTGAGGTTTTATAAAATGCCTGACATTAAACTCTTCGCGGGTAATGCAACACCTGAACTTGCAAAACGTATTTCTGAACGTTTATATATTTCACTAGGCGATGCGACGGTCGCACGTTTCAGCGACGGTGAAATTCAAGTTCAAATCAATGAAAATGTGCGTGGTGCGGATGTATTTATCATCCAATCAACTTGTGCACCAACCAATGATAACTTGATGGAATTGATTGTGATGGTAGATGCATTACGTCGAGCGTCTGCTGGTCGTATTACTGCCGTGATTCCTTATTTCGGCTATGCTCGCCAAGATCGTCGTGTTCGTTCTGCTCGTGTGCCAATTACTGCTAAAGTTGTAGCAGATTTACTTTCAACTGTTGGTATTGACCGTGTATTAACCTGCGACCTACACGCAGAACAAATTCAAGGCTTCTTTGATGTTCCAGTAGACAACGTATTTGGTTCTCCGGTTTTAATTCACGATATTTTGAAAAAGTCTGATCTTGAAAACCCTATTGTTGTTTCTCCAGATATTGGTGGCGTTGTACGTGCTCGTGCTGTAGCGAAATTATTAAATGATACTGATATGGCCATTATTGACAAACGTCGCCCTCGTGCAAACGTAGCACAAGTGATGCATATTATCGGTGATGTTGCAGACCGTGATTGTATTTTGGTTGATGATATGATTGATACTGGCGGTACGCTTTGTAAAGCGGCAGAAGCATTAAAAGAACGTGGTGCAAAACGCGTTTTTGCTTATGCAACTCACGCCGTTTTCTCTGGCGCTGCAGCCAAAAACTTAGCCAGCGATGCCATTGATGAAATTGTTGTGACTGACACCATTCCACTATCAGAAGAAATGCAAGCGATCGGTAAAGTTCGCGTGCTTACACTTTCTTCCATGCTAGCAGAAGCTATTCGTCGTATTAGCAACGAAGAATCTATTTCTGCGATGTTTAACTAAATTAAAATTTCAATAAAAAATACCGCACTTTTATTGCCAAAGTGCGGTATTTTTTTATTTACTTTATTTAACTGTATCTACTTTATTCAATCGTTACACGAGCAAATTTTCGTTTACCCACTTGGTAAACATTTGTACCTTTTGGTGCATTGTCTTTCACGTTATCTACTTTTTCGCCGTTGATTTTCACTCCGCCTTGTTGAGCAGAACGAATTGCTTCGGAAGTGGAAGGAACAAGTCCCGCTTCTTTTAATAAAGTAGCTAAACCAATTTCGCCAGAGAACGTAAATTCTGGCATCTCATCAGGCATTGCGCCTTTTTGGAAACGATTAATAAATTCCTGTTCTGCGGCGTTTGCTGCCTCTTCGTTGTGGAAACGTGCAATTAATTCTTTTGCTAGTAAGATTTTTACATCACGAGGATTTTTGCCGTTTTCTACTTCCGATTTTAATTGTGCAATTTCACTTAATGGACGGAATGAAAGAAGGTTATACCAATCCCACATGAGTTCATCGGAAATGGACATCACTTTACCGAACATATCTCTTGGTGCTTCCGTTACGCCGATATAGTTACCAAGTGATTTGGACATTTTTTTCTCGCCGTCTAAGCCAACGAGTAATGGGAGTGTAATCGCAACCTGTGGTTTTTTTCCTGCTGATTTTTGTAATTCACGACCAACAAGTAAGTTGAATTTTTGGTCTGTACCACCTAGTTCTACATCTGCATCTAATGCAACAGAATCGTAGCCTTGCAGTAATGGATAAATAAATTCATGGATGGCAATGGGTTGATTGTTGCCAAAGCGTTTTTTGAAGTCGTCACGTTCAAGCATACGCGCAACGGTGTAGTTGCTTGCAAGACGAATCATACCTTCTGTACCAAGTTTACTTAACCATTCAGAGTTGAAGACGATTTTGGTTTTTTGTGGATCGAGAATTTTATAAATTTGCTCTTTATAGGTTTCAGCATTGCGCAATACATCTTCACGGCTGAGTGGAGGACGCGTAGCATTTTTGCCCGATGGATCGCCCACCATTCCTGTGAAATCACCAATTAAGAAATAGACTTCATGACCGAGTTGTTGAAATTGACGTAATTTGTTTAATACAACGGTATGCCCTAAATGAATATCTGGTGCGGTTGGATCGGCGCCTAATTTTACTTTTAATGGGCGATTTTCTTTCAGTTTTTCGATTAAATCCGCTTCTGAAAGGATTTCATCAGTACCGCGCTTTAGTTCCGCGAGAACGGTATTAATGTCAGTCATTATTATTTCCTAATTATGTTTTTGAAAGGTTTTATTATAGGGATTCTTGGCGATTTGTGAATAAAAAAAACGCCTATTTGTGGGGAAATAGGCGGGAATGTTGGAGTGATTATCTAATATTGTTGTTGGAATAATTAGATGATAATTGTTATCAATAACCTTGTCAATAACTAAATGAAAATAATTCTCAAAAAAAATATTATTTTATATAAGGCACCGATTCTGTTAAGGAAAGTGCGGTAGGGATTCCATTAGAAATTTCAAATTTACCCGCATAAGCATAGGCTTCAACACCTTGTTCCATTGCTTCTTTTAATAAGCGATCGTATTCGGGATCGATATATTCTGCGATTTTGAAACGATCAAAACCATTATGTAACCCAGCAAATAGTACTACTGCACGATGACCTTGTTTTTTCATTGCGAGTAATTCACGGACATGTTTTTGCCCACGCGTAGTAACCGCATCGGGGAACATGCCTAAATTTCCTTTCACTAAGGTGATGGATTTCACTTCTACATAACAATCAGGCAAACCCTCGCCTTTTAGTAAGAAATCAATTCGGCTATTTTCTTCGCCGTATTTCACTTCAGGATAAATTTCATCATACATTGCCAATTCTTTGATTTTCTTATTTTGCAGTGCTTCAAAGACAAGCTGATTAGAACGATGGGTATTGATACAGCAAAGTTGTCCATTCTCAAGTTGAGTGAGTTCCCAAGAATGAGGATATTTACGGGTTTGGCTATCGGAATGTGAATACCAAATTGTGTCGCCTTTTTCACCGCAGCCAGTCATCGCGCCTGTATTGGCGCAATGAATTGTCATAACATCACCAGTTGGCAGTTCAATATCCGCAAGAAAGCGTTTATAGCGACGAATTAATGTCGCCGATTGTAAAGCTGGAAGTTGCATAAAGTTCCTTATTTGAGTTTTTCTAAACGTTGTAAAATGGCGTTATTGCTCATGGCTTGCATTTTTTTCATTCTCAAAGAAAGTAAGATCGCCGCGAAAGTGAGTGAGACCACAAAGGCAATCCAGAAACCTTTCGCATCAATGTGTGGCACAAGCCAATCTGTACGACCAAGCGTATAACCAAGTGGGACACCAATTACCCAATAAGAGAAAAGGGTAATATATAAAATGACTTTGGTATCTTTATAGCCCCGTAAAATGCCGCCAACCACCATTTGGATAGTATCTGAAAATTGATAAAGTGCGGCAAATAATAATAAATTTGCCGCCATGGAGATGACAATTTCATCGGTTACGAAAATAGAGGCAATTTCATAACGGAAGAAAATCGTAATTAATGCGGTAATGATTGTCACCGTTAGTCCTAATAATAATGCGGCATAGCTCATTTTTTTCGCATTTTGTGGTGAGCCAGCTCCCAATGCTTGTCCGACTAAAATCGTTGTTGCCATACCAATTGACAGGGGGAACATAAAAATGAAAGAGCTGGTATTCAATGTAATTTGATGGCTCGCTACAATGGTTGAGCCCAGCGGAGAAAGCATTAACGAAGTGAGGGCAAATAACGCCACTTCACAATAAAGTGCAATAGCAATGGGCAAGCCTAAACGCAGTAGTTTTTTAAGCGTTTTGGGATTCGGCATTTCAATTAATTGGCTAAATACTTTTAGAGAACGTTCTTGAGAATTCGTGTAGGAATAGAACATCATCATTAAGCACATTGCCCAGTTCACAATGGCTGTCGCAATACCACAGCCCACCGCCCCAAAAGCAGGCATACCAAATTTTCCATAAATAAAAATGTAATTAAGCGGAATATTCAGCAGTAAACCTAAAAAGGTAATGACCATCGCAGGCTTGGTTTTGGCAATACCATCATTTAAACAACGAAAATTAATCAGCATTAAATAAGCAGGTAATCCCCACAACATCGCGTGTAAATAATCGCGCGCTAAATCTGACATTTTGCTTTCCATTTGCATATATTGCAGCGGAATTTCACAGAAATAAATCAGCAAGCCTAAAGGAAAACTCACGCCTAACACAAGCCAAATGCCTTGGCGAACTTGATGGGCAATGCGATGGCGTTGGCCTGAACCATTTAAATAAGAAATTGTCGGCGGCAGCGCTAATAATAATCCTTGACCGAAAAGCACTAATGGCATCCAAATAGACGCGCCAACAGAAATTGCAGCCATATCAGTGGAACTCACGCGACCAGCCATAATGGTATCCGCTAATCCCATTGAGTTTTGTGCGATTTGCGCTAACAAAATGGGTAAAGAGATTTTAATTAATTTTTTAATATCAGCGTGATATTGGGATAAAAGACGAAAATTCATAAATTTGATATACTAAGAAAAATTTTTAGAAAAGGAGAAAATATGTTTACCGGAATTGTACAAGACACTGCGCCTATTCATTCAATTACAGAAAAGGCTAATTTTAGAACACAAGTGGTAAAATTACCACCTGAAATGCGTAAAGACCTAGAAATCGGCGCATCGGTGGCAAATAATGGTGTATGTTTAACCGTGACTGAAGTCAACGACGATCTGGTTAGCTTTGATCTCATGCAAGAAACCTTAAGAATTACGAATCTTGGTTTGTTGAAAGTAGGCGATCATGTGAATATTGAACGAGCTATGCAAATGGGAACGGAAATTGGCGGGCATTTATTATCTGGTCATATTTATTGCACCGCAAAAATTTCAGATATTATCGCCAGTGAAAATAACCGACAAATTTGGTTCGAGCTACCAAGTGCAGATGTAATGAAATACATTTTAACGAAAGGATTTGTTGCGATAGATGGTATTAGCCTGACTATTGGCGAAGTAAAAGGTTCACAATTTTGTGTGAATTTAATTCCTGAAACTTTACAACGAACCTTAATGGGGCAGCGTAAAGTGAGCGATATTGTGAATATCGAAATTGATCCACAAACGCAAGCCATTGTGGATACCGTGGAAAATTATCTGAAAGCGAGAAATTTATAGTCTATTGAAATAAAAGAGCGGTTAAAAAAACACATAATTTTTTAACCGCTCTTTTGTTTGATTACTTTGCTTATTTTTTCGATTTTTTCCATTTCCAGAAAAGGAATAGGGCAAGCAAAGCGATAAGCACATAAATAACCATTTGACCTTTTTGAATTTGAGCATGTAACCAGTCTAAATTTTTTGCGCCCAGTTCGCCTAAATAAACCCAAATTGGCACAGAAATGATAGCAGCACAGAAATCAATTAAGACAAAACGTGTGTAACTTACACGGCGAGTAATGCCAGAAACCATATAAATTGGGGCACGTAAACCAGGTAAAAAACGTGCGACAAATAACACACGGTTGCCATATTGGCTGAATTTTTCACGCACCATTCTTAAGCGTTGTAATGTCACGATTTTACGCATTGGGCGAAAACGTAAAATTTTTGTGCCATAAATACGACCAAGCCAATACATGGTGGAGTCGCCCGCAAGTACGCCAAGCATACTGACAAGTAACATTAAATGTGAATTAACGCTTTCTGGATAAAGCCCAGCAATGACACCACCTGAAACCAAGGTAATATCTTCTGGAATCGGCACACCAAATCCACAAATAATTAAAACAAAAAGAACAGCCCAATAGCCGTAATCAGTAAAAAATCCAATCAGAAATTCCATAATCTTCCTACTTTATTTTTTAATGAATATCGTAAAAAACTGCTAAGCATTCTAATCTTTTCAGGGTAAAAAACCTAGAAAAAGTTTGCTTTGAAAAGAGGGATATTCTATAATTCGCCGTCTCAAAGCGTGGCTCAGTGCTTATTCTTTGAGAACAGTATTTGGAAAATTGCTGGGTCGCCTGTAATTTTCTTTCTTTTAACATTAATTTAAAGAGAACATTAAAATGGCATTTAAATTTAACGCTGAAGTTCGTACAGCGCAAGGTAAGGGTGCGAGCCGCCGCCTGCGTCATAATGGTCAAATCCCTGCAATCGTTTATGGTGGCAGCGAAGAGCCAGTTTCAATCATCTTAAACCACGATGAATTAAACAACGCGCAAGCACATGAATCTTTCTATTCTGAAGTGATCACTTTAGTGATCGGTGGTAAAGAAGTTGCAGTTAAAGTACAAGCAATGCAACGTCACCCATTCAAACCAAAATTGGTTCACATTGACTTCAAACGCGCGTAATTCACAAGTTTGAACAAAGTAAAAAAGCTAAGATATCAGTCTTAGCTTTTTTGTTCTGAGTATTTTAATTATTTCTCAATAAATACCTAAACTTTAATTTTTTATCAAATAACGTTTTAAATTTTCACCAACAAATTCTAATTCTGCTTTTCCATAGTTTGGCTGAAATTCTAAAAAAATCACTCCTGCCTTTCGACAAGCCTCCCGTTTCACTGCATCACGCTTCGCCGCATTATCCTGATAATGTCCCTGCCCTTGATATTCAATTACTATTACGGCATAGCCGTTCTTATCTACAATCAAAAAATCTACTCGTTTACTATTTATCGCAAAATGGGCCTCTTTATCTATTGATTCTAAAAACTCTCCCATTGAAACCTGAGTAAATAAACGGAACTCTTGATAACCTTTAGACAACAACTTTTCTAAACGAAGAAAAAGTTGATATTCACTCTTATTCATCAAGGCTTTTCTTTTATACTTACCCAATATAACGACATCAAGATGATCATTTTTATTCACAATATTAATTTTGTTTTCTGTCGAAAGATAAAGACGACTCTTCTTTGCATTACGACGAGTTGATCTCGATTTAGATGAAAATAAGCCAACTAAAAATAAAATAACAAAAATGAAAATAGTGATGTATTGTAAAGAAAATTCCATATTGCTCTCCTAAATGAACAGGAAAACAAGATAGCATTAATAGAATATTACTTCATATTACAAATAAGCGTGTTTGGGATCTGGATCGCAAAAAAACCTTAAATAAGGCAAAAAAACTAGCTTTTATTAGAACTATGAGAATTTAAAAAATATGGCTGGGGTACTAGGATTCGAACCTAGGGATGCCGAGATCAAAACCCGGTGCCTTACCGCTTGGCGATACCCCAACAGAAAAATCTTTGATTAGATATAAAGAAGATTTATTTGATAGTATGGCTGGGGTACTAGGATTCGAACCTAGGGATGCCGAGATCAAAACCCGGTGCCTTACCGCTTGGCGATACCCCAACTACTATTTGACTTACAAAGCGATAAATGGTGCGGGACGAGGGACTTGAACCCACACACCTCTCGGCGCCAGAACCTAAATCTGGTGCGTCTACCAATTTCGCCAGTCCCGCAAATTTGGTGGCTACAGCGAGATTCGAACTTGCGACCCCAACATTATGAGTGTTGTGCTCTAACCAACTGAGCTATGTAGCCATTACCTTAATTTGCCTAACCATATCGGCTTTGCGGGGCGTATTATGCTGATTTTGACTATACTCGTCAAATACTTTTTTTAAAATATTTGGATTTTCCTTTTCATTTGATTATTAATAAAACACATCAACTATTTTTTATACATTTCTACAATATCATATTGGCTTTTTTAGCACTTTAATCGCTATTTCTCTTTTACTCGCTCATCTATTTATTTTTAATTAAAATTTATTTGACAAAAAATGCCTAAATCGTTATTTCTAATGTTCATTATTCTAAAAACACAACATCAAGGAGTATCTTATGTCCCATCTCTCAGTCGCCAAATTTGGCGGAACATCTGTAGCCAACCATGCAGCAATGACAGCTTGTGCAAAAATTGTCATCGCTGATCCAAATACACGCGTAGTCGTGCTTTCTGCATCAGCTGGGGTGACGAATTTATTAGTCGCGTTAGCAAATGGTGTAGAAGCGACAGAACGTGAAAAATTAATTGGTGAAATCCGTCAAATTCAAGAGAATATTTTGAATGAATTAAAAGACGACAGCCGTGTTCGTCCGATTATTGAAAAATATCTTGAAAATATTACCGCACTTTCTGAAGCTGCTAGCCTTGCAACCTCTCCCGCATTAACCGATGAACTCATCAGCCACGGTGAAATGATGTCCACTCAAATCTTTATTGAGATTTTACGTGAACAAAACGCATCGGGCACTTGGGTTGATGTACGTACAATTATTGCAACCAATAACCATTTTGGTAAAGCCGCACCAAATGATGAACAAACTCAATCAAACAGCGATAGCATTTTAAAACCATTAATAGACCGCGGCGAATTAGTCATCACCCAAGGTTTTATCGGACGTGAACCAAGCGGTAAAACAACCACATTAGGCCGTGGCGGTAGTGACTACTCTGCTGCCTTGTTAGCAGAAGTATTAAATGCAAAAGACGTTTTAATTTGGACTGATGTTGCCGGTATTTACACAACCGATCCACGCATTGTTCCTGCTGCACAACGCATCGACACAATGAGCTTTGCTGAAGCAGCTGAAATGGCAACCTTTGGCGCAAAAGTGCTACACCCGGCCACATTGCTCCCTGCTGTACGCAGCAATATCCCGGTTTATGTGGGTTCAAGTAAAGCACCAGAAGCGGGCGGAACTTGGGTTACTCGCGATCCTCAGCCTCGTCCAACTTTCCGTGCTATCGCACTACGCCGAGATCAAACTTTACTCACTCTTTCAAGCTTAAGTATGCTGCATGCGCAAGGTTTCTTAGCGAATGTATTTAACATTTTGGCTAAACACAAAATTTCAGTGGATACTATCACCACATCAGAAGTGAGCGTTGCATTGACATTAGACAAAACTGGCTCCGCATCTTCAGGTGCGGAATTACTTTCAGCTGAATTATTAGATGAACTCCGTCAATATTGTTCAGTAAAAGTCGATACTGGATTGTCATTAGTTGCATTAATCGGTAACGACTTACATATCGCTTCTGGTGTCGCAAAACGTATTTTTGATACGCTTCAATCCTACAACGTGCGCATGATTAGTTATGGCGCAAGTACTAATAATATTTGTATGCTCGTGCAAAGTGAACATGCTGACGAAGTCGTTCGTTCATTACACAAATCTTTATTTGAATAAAGTAGAAAGCCTAAAGTGCGGTGAAAAATCACCGCACTTTTTCTTTTATATCATTGAGATTAAAGCCGAAAAAGAGTAAAGTAAACGGCTGTTCATTTGACTAATTTAACCGAATAAAAGGCGGAAATTATGGGAAAAAGTGTTGTTATCTTAGGCGCTCAATGGGGCGATGAAGGTAAAGGGAAAATCGTCGATCTTCTAACGGATCGCGTAAAATACGTAGTTCGTTACCAAGGCGGTCACAACGCAGGTCATACACTTATCATTAATGGAGAGAAAACCGTATTACGTTTAATTCCATCTGGTATGTTACATCCAAACGTAACTTGCTTAATTGGTAATGGCGTTGTGGTTTCACCTGAAGCATTAATGAAAGAAATGGGCGAACTTGAAAGCCGTGGTATTAAAGTTCGTGAACGTTTATTAATTTCTGAAGCGTGCCCTTTAATCTTGCCTTATCATGTGGCGATGGATCACGCCCGTGAAGCAGCACTCGGTAAAAAAGCTATCGGTACAACTGGTCGTGGCATTGGCCCAGCTTATGAAGATAAAGTAGCTCGTCGTGGTTTACGCGTAGGCGATTTATTTGATAAAGAAGCTTTTGCCGAAAAACTCAAAAATATCCTTGAATACTATAATTTCCAATTGGTGAACTACTACAAAGTTGAACCGGTCGATTATCAAAAAACCTTAGATGATGTAATGGCAATTGCCGATGTAATCACAGGTATGGTGGCAGACATCACTACAATTCTTGATACAGCGCGCAAAAATGGTGAGCATATTTTATTTGAAGGTGCTCAAGGTACCATGTTAGATATCGACCACGGTACTTATCCGTATGTAACCAGCTCAAATACAACGGCTGGTGGTGTGGCAACCGGTTCTGGTTTTGGCCCGCGTAATCTTGATTATGTGCTTGGTATCATCAAAGCTTACTGTACTCGTGTAGGTGGCGGCCCATTCACAACGGAATTATTTGATGATGTGGGTGCTGAAATTGCGCGTAAAGGTAACGAATTTGGTGCGGTAACAGGCCGTCCACGTCGTTGTGGTTGGTTCGATGCCGTCGCCATTCGCCGTGCAATCCAACTTAACTCTATTTCTGGCTTCTGCATGACCAAACTGGACGTGTTAGATGGTTTTGATGAAGTTAAAATCTGTGTTGCATACAAAATGCCAAATGGCGAAATCGTTGAATATGCACCGTTAGCGGCGAAAGATTGGGATGGTATAGAACCAATTTATGAAACATTACCTGGCTGGAAAGAAAATACTTTCCGCATCACAGATGTAAATAAATTGCCACAAAACTGCATTAACTATATTAAACGTATTGAAGAAGTAACTGGCGTACCAATTGATATTCTTTCAACAGGCCCTGATCGTGTGGAAACCATGATTTTACGTGATCCATTCGCGGCTTAAGTTCTTTGATTTTCAGACCGCACTTTTAAAAGTGCGGTCTTTTTTTATTATTTTTTACTATTCTTCGATAGAACGTAATAATTCGTTAATGCCAACTTTACCTAAAGTTTTTGCATCCACTTTTTTCACGATTACTGCGCAGTATAAGCTGTATTTTCCACATTTTGATGGAAGGCTACCAGATACTACCACAGAACCTGCTGGTACACGGCCGTAGTGAATTTCACCGGTTTCACGATCATAAATTTTGGTTGATTGACCAATGAATACGCCCATTGAAATAACACAACCATCTTCAACGATAACACCCTCAACCACTTCTGAACGAGCGCCGATAAAGCAGTTATCACCGATAATGGTTGGGTTAGCTTGTAATGGTTCTAGTACGCCACCGATGCCTACACCACCAGATAAGTGAACGTTTTTACCAATTTGTGCGCATGAACCTACCGTTGCCCAAGTATCGACCATGGTGCCTTCGCCAACGTAAGCACCAATATTTACATAAGATGGCATTAATACGCAGTTTTTAGAAATGTATGCACCTTTACGCACCGTTGCAGAAGGCACAACACGGAAACCTTCTTGAGCAAAACGTTCTTCGGTGTAATCCGTAAATTTTAATGCTACTTTGTCGTAATATTTTGTTTCTGCGCCGTCAATGATTTGATTGTCATTAATACGGAATGAAAGTAAAACCGCTTTTTTTAACCATTGATGTGTTACCCATTCGCCATCAATTTTTTCTGCAACACGGTATTTACCCGAATCTAATCCTTCGATCACTTCTTCAATTGCCGCGCGCGTTTCTGCATCAACGGTTTTTGGTGTAATTTCTGCACGATTCTCAAATGCAGCTTCAATAATTGCTTGTAAGTTTGACATTGTATTTCCTATGTTTTGTGTGAATAAGATGGAATCTGTTTTATCATATTTTCGCTTGCTGCGCAAAAACACCTAAAAAAATCACCGCACTTTGTATTAAAACAAACTGCGGTGATCCTAAAACATAATTGATTAAAAAATTGAAAGCGCTAAACCACAAACGACTGACATACTCAATACAACTACAATCATTGCATAACCAAAATCACTCATGTTTTTCTCCTCACTAAAAATGATGCCACATTGTAACAAGATTGTTTTTAGAAAATCACCTCTTTTACAAAAAAATTTCAATAAAAGTAACGAAATTTTTTACAAACCTTTATAATAGGCAAAATTTTTTGGGGATCGAAATATGGCAACAATTAAAGATGTCGCAAAAATGGCTGGCGTGTCCACCACAACCGTATCTCATGTTATTAATAAAACCCGCTTCGTTGCAAAAGATACGGAAGAAGCGGTGTTATTAGCAATTAAGCAACTTAACTATTCACCCAGTGCCGTGGCGCGCAGTTTGAAAGTCAATACCACGAAATCCATTGGGATGATTGTGACGACCAGTGAAGCACCGTATTTTGCCGAAATCATTCATTCTGTTGAAGAACATTGCTATCGACAAGGTTATTCTTTATTTTTGTGTAACACACAAAATGATCCTGAAAAAGTCAAAAATCATTTGGAAATGTTGGCGAAAAAACGGGTAGATGGTTTGCTGGTGATGTGTTCTGAATATACGCAAGACTCCTTGGATTTACTTTCGTCATTTTCCACTATTCCAATGGTTGTAATGGATTGGGGCCCAAATGCGAATACCGATGTAATTGATGATCATAGTTTTGATGGCGGATATTTAGCAACCAAACACCTCATTGAGTACGGTCATAAAAAAATCGGTATTATTTGTGGCGAACTCAATAAAACTACGGCAAAAACTCGTTATGAGGGCTTTTTAAAAGCAATGGCAGATGCGAATCTTGAAGTGCATGAACCTTGGATTTTCGAAGGTGCATTTGAGCCTGAAGATGGTTATGAATGTATGAATCGTTTACTGGCTCAAGAGGAATTACCAACTGCTCTATTCTGTTGTAACGATGTGATGGCGTTAGGTGCAATTTCTGCACTGACAGAAAAAGGCTTACGCGTGCCCGATGATATGTCCATTATCGGCTATGATGATATTCATGCTTCACGTTTCTATGCACCACCATTAACCACCATTCACCAATCGAAACTACGATTAGGCAGACAGGCGGTGAATATTTTATTGGAGCGTATTAGTCAAAAAGATCAAGGCGTTCAGCAATATAGCCGTATTGATATTGGCCCTGAGCTTATTATTCGAAAATCTGTTAAATCAATTTTATAAAACTTATGGGGCTGTACTAGATAACGACTAAAAATCCCATTTAGGTTAGAATAAACCAATGAGAAAAAGTCGCTTAAGTCAGCATAAACAAAATAAACTCATTGAACTGTTTGTCGCAGGTGTCACAGCAAGAA
>NZ_QQJW01000009.1:0-79588 GCF_003493685.1 Haemophilus haemolyticus | reverse complement strand
AAGAGCATTTTGAGCTATATTTAAAGGAATGTGAATGGCGTTTTAACAACAGTGAAATAAAATCTCAAATTTCCATTTTAAAACAATTAGTTAAGGGGATTTAGATCTAGTTATCTAGTACAGCCCCTTAATTAAAATTAAGTTATTTTCTAAATCTTCATGGCGAAGATGATTAAAAATCTTCTCAAAACTCGTTAGACTGTCATCAATAATTTCTTTGTTTTCAAATTTTACTCTTCCATAAGCTAAATTATATTCGATAACATTAAAATTAAGCTGTTCAGCGACTTCACTCGTTAATTTATCGATACGAGCTAATTCAGTCGTTTTTAAATAAAAGGCGGTGTATCCTGCTTGTATATAATCAATAATTTGTTGTGTTAGATTTTGTTTTTTCATATTTTTCACTCTAAAGAAAATTACCAACTGAGTAAACTTCTGATTCCACTTACGATAGAACTAACTACGCTTTCGGCTGCACTAGAAACCGAAGAAACAAATGATTTTGCTGTATCTTTCACTGTATCAATCACTTTATCCGCTACTTTCTTGGCTGTTTCTGCCACAGGTTTTACGACTTTCTCACTTAACCATCCGCCTGCTTTTTCACCAAGAAAACCGCCAACTACGCTACCGATAGTCGTACCAACAGGACCAGCTAATGAACCGACTGTAGCTCCTATCTTAGAACCTAATTTTGCTCCATTTTTACGCAAGAAAAGGTCGGCTTTCTGTTCTAAATTAGTAATCGTTTGAGCAACAACAAATTTTGCTTTCTCTGCTGCTACATCCGCTGCCTTTAGTACGCCTCGCTCAACCCGATCAAATAAGCGAATGTCATCCCAACCATTAGCAACACTCAAAGTTAAATCTTGCACGCGACTTAACACACTCCCTGCTTTGCCTACAACTTTTTCCAGTTTATCTAAGCCTGCAAAAGCATCTTTAATCCAACCTTTTTTAGCAGAAACCACCACGCCGCCCGAAACAGCAATTTGTACACCTTTATTTTCAGCAGTATCCACAGCACTACGAATAATTTTTTGTAATTCTTCTCCGTGAGACAAATTTTTCTTGCCTAAAAAAGAATTTACTAAACGTGAACCTACACTTTTTAATCCCCAGCCCATCAAATTTAATTGAGCATTTAATTTAGCTCGTTTAATCGTTTTCTGATTAAGTGCTTCATCCTCCATAGGTAAGGATATTTCTTGCCCAGTCAAAAAGCCAAAGTAATTGCGATTAGCATCAGATAATGCATTATCTACTTCTTGAGCAAGTTCAGTTGAATTAAGTTGATATTCTTCAGCTAAAATATCAATTTTATTTTGATAAAAATTTTCAATAGTTTTACGTTTATTGAGATGTTTCTCTAACTCCACCTGATTGACAGTTAAACGTTCAATCGTATGGATAATTGTGTTAGCTGTCTCTATTTTTTCTTGCTCGTTTTCCCAAATATCTGGATATTGATCAAAACGGAACTTCAGCCATTGTTCAATCGGCTGATGACGACCATTAATCAGATAATCATCTAAGAATGCATTAATAGTTTGAAAGGTATTTTTCTTCGCTTCATCATTCGTAAAAAGTGCATTTTCGGCTTGTTCTGCCAACACCATTTGCGTTTTATCTTGTTTAAGATTATTGAAAAGCTGATCGATTTGTTGATCTTGCATCGTTATTTCCTCAATTCTTGGTTATATAAAAGTGCGGTGAAAATCTCAAAAATTTTTCACCGCACTTTATTGAAACAGGGTTTACATCACCACCACATCAAACTGTTCTTGGTTATAAAACTGTTCTGTTTTCACCTTCACTCGTTTACCAATAAACATTTCCACTTCTGGCAGTAAGCCGTGAGATTCTTCATTAATAAGATATTCGGAAACCGCTGGCGAGGCATAAACAACAAATTGTTCGCTACTGAATAAATGATAAACCCGAATAATTTCACGCATAATTTCGTAGCAAACTGTCTCGACCGTTTTCACCCGGCCACGTCCATGGCAAGTTGGGCATTCATCACATAGCACATGCTCTAAACTTTCACGGGTTCTCTTACGAGTCATTTCCACAAGGCCTAATTGCGTAAAGCCATTCACATTAGTTTTCACACGATCTTTAGAAAGAGCATCACATAAAGATTCCAACACTCGATTGCGATGTTCATCTGTTTGCATATCAATAAAATCAATAATGATTATGCCACCAAGATTACGTAGTTGTAGTTGCTGAGCAATAGCTTTAGTTGCTTCAATATTAGTATTGAAGATAGTTTCTTCTAGATTACGATGTCCCACAAATGCGCCTGTATTAATATCAATGGTGGTCATGGCTTCTGTTTGCTCGATAATTAAATAACCACCCGATTTGAGATTAACACGTTTATCTAGCGCTGTTTGGATCGCATTTTCAACCCCATACACATCAAAGATAGGTTGATTACCAGAATAAAGAACGAGTTTATCGCTTAGTTCAGGCATAAATTCATCGGTAAACTCTTTCACTTCACCAAAGCAAAGTTTAGAGTCGATACGAATTTTTTCTAAGTTCGTACCAATAAAATCACGCAAAATACGTTGTGGAAGCGCTGGCTCACCGTAGATTTTTGATTTGGTTGGATACTTAGATTTACGTTCTAAAACTTTCCGCCATAAGCGTTTTAAAAATTCAGCATCCTGACGTAATTCTTCTTCGCTTGCCCCTTCTGTAGCGGTACGAATAATAAAACCGCCGAGTTCATCACAAAAAGGTTCAACTAATGCTTTTAAACGGGCACGTTCTTCTTCGCTTTCAATACGTTGTGAAACGCCTACGTGGCTATTTTCTGGCATAAAAACAAGATGACGCGATGGCAATGTGATGTCTGTTGTTAAACGTGCGCCTTTTGTACCAAGGGGATCTTTTACCACTTGTACAACAATATCCTGCCCTTCGCGTACTAATTCTGAAATGCTCTTAACTTTAAATTGCTTTTGTTCACTTTCATCTACACATTCTGTGTGGGATACAATATCAGCAGCATGTAAAAAAGCCGCTTTTTCTAAACCAATATCAACAAAAGCCGACTGCATTCCAGGCAGCACTCGAGTGACACGACCTTTATAAATATTTCCAACAATTCCTCGTTTGGCTTGGCGTTCAATGTGCACTTCGCGCAACATTCCTGTTTCTACTAGCGCAATGCGTGTTTCGTTAGGAGTTACGTTCATCAATAACTCTACAGCATCCATTTTATATTCCTAATTTCTTAAATTTCATCAAATATTCAGTCTAAATAGAATAATAGCCCGAAATAAGGTAAAATGCACCCTTTCTAAAATTTTTAACCCATTTTGGACTTTTTAAATGTTTGGATTCGACCCAACTCTTGTTACTTTTACTATTTATATTTTCGGGATGTTACTGATTGGCGTACTCGCCTATTATTACACGAATAATTTATCAGATTACATTCTCGGTGGACGTCGTTTAGGAAGCTTTGTCACCGCAATGTCTGCTGGTGCTTCAGATATGTCTGGTTGGCTTTTAATGGGCTTGCCTGGTGCGGTATATTTATCAGGCTTAGTTGAAGGCTGGATTGCTATTGGTTTAACTATCGGGGCTTATTTTAACTGGCTTTTAGTGGCTGGTCGTTTGCGTGTTTATACAGAATTAAATAATAATGCCCTCACCCTCCCAGAATATTTTCACAATCGTTTTGGTTCATCACACAAATTATTAAAACTTGTTTCTGCCACCATTATTTTAGTGTTTTTTACTATTTATTGTGCTTCGGGTGTAGTTGCAGGTGCAAAATTATTCCAAAATTTATTTTCGGTCGAATATTCCACCGCACTTTGGTATGGAGCATTAGCCACTATTCTCTACACTTTTATTGGTGGTTTTTTAGCAGTAAGTTGGACAGATACCATTCAAGCAACCCTTATGATTTTTGCGCTGCTCTTAACGCCTATTTTTGTGTTATTAAGCATTGGCGATACCGCTCAATTTTCCTCGGTATTAGCGCAAGCTGAAGCGGCTGCCAATAAAGATTTTACAGATTTATTTACTGCCACCACTACGCCACTTGGTCTATTAAGCCTTGCCGCTTGGGGATTGGGATATTTTGGACAGCCACATATTTTAGCGCGTTTTATGGCGGCTTATTCTGTTAAATCATTGATCAAAGCTCGTCGCATTAGTATGACATGGATGGTGCTTTGCTTAGGTGGAGCAATCGGTATTGGCTTCTTCGCGATTCCTTATTTCTTTGCTAATCCAAACATTGCAGGCACAGTCAATAATGAACCGGAACAAGTCTTTATTGAACTCGCTAAACTTTTGTTTAATCCTTGGATCGCAGGCATATTACTTTCAGCTATTTTAGCTGCAGTAATGAGTACATTAAGTGCGCAATTGTTAATTTCTTCTAGCTCAATCACAGAAGATTTCTACAAAGGTTTTATTCGCCCTAACGCATCAGAAAAAGAGCTCGTATGGCTTGGAAGAATTATGGTATTAGTTATTGCAGCACTTGCTATCTGGATCGCACAAGATGAAAACAGCAAAGTATTAAAACTTGTAGAATTCGCTTGGGCGGGATTTGGTAGTGCGTTTGGTCCTGTTGTACTTTTCTCTCTTTTCTGGAAACGAATGACATCATCGGGCGCAATGGCAGGTATGCTGGTAGGTGCAGTGACAGTATTTGCGTGGAAAGAAGTTATTCCAGCTGATACCGATTGGTTTAAAGTATATGAAATGATTCCGGGCTTTGCTTTCGCCAGCCTAGCAATTATTGTTATTTCATTGCTTTCCAACAAACCAGAACAAGATATTCTTAATACCTTTGATAAAGCAGAAAAGGCTTATAAGGAAGCAAAATGATCGACTTTCGCCCTTTTTATCAACAAATTGCGACCACAAATTTATCAGACTGGTTAGAAACCTTACCGCGCCAATTAAAAGAGTGGGAAAATCAAACTCATGCTGATTATGCTAAATGGAGCAAAATTGTTGATTTTTTGCCTGATTTACAAGCTGACAAAATCGATCTAAAAAGTGCGGTAAAATCTGACCGCACTTTTCCCCTTTCAACAGGAGAAAAACAACGAATTATCCATCATTTAAAGCAATTAATGCCGTGGCGAAAAGGGCCTTATCATCTTTTTGGCATTCATATTGATTGTGAATGGCGTTCAGATTTTAAATGGAATCGTGTTCTTCCTCACTTATCGCCATTGCAAGGTCGCACTATTTTAGATGTGGGTTGTGGCAGCGGTTATCATATGTGGAGAATGGTAGGCGAAGGCGCAAAAATGGTCGTCGGGATTGATCCTACCGAGCTTTTCCTTTGCCAATTTGAAGCAGTACGCAAGCTACTTAATAATGATCGTCGAGCAAATCTTATCCCACTTGGTATTGAGCAAATGCAGCCATTAGCGGCATTTGACACTGTATTTTCAATGGGCGTACTCTATCATCGTAAATCCCCATTAGATCATTTAAGCCAGTTGAAAAATCAATTGGTAAAAGGTGGCGAATTGGTATTAGAAACCTTAGTGGTAGATGGCGATGTAAATACCGTGCTCGTACCGGCAGATCGCTATGCAAAAATGAAAAATGTTTATTTTATCCCCTCTGTCGCGGCACTAATCAATTGGCTAGAAAAAGTTGGCTTTACCAACGTACGTTGTGTGGATGTAGCAATAACCACATTAGAGGAACAGCGTAAAACTGATTGGTTGGAAAATGAAAGCCTGATTGATTTCTTAGATCCAAATGATCACAGTAAAACCATTGAAGGTTATCAAGCACCGAAAAGAGCGGTAATTTTAGCGAACAAATAAAAAAGGGAAATTATTCCCTTTTTTATTTTCCATCAAGAATCTTTCATACTTACAATGAATGATACTCTAATTTCACTGATGTTAATGTAGAGAGCAGCGCTTCAGCCATCGTTTTATGGCTTAGTTTTAATGCTTTTTCAGCCATCACAACTCGCTCAATATTAGTCAATTTTTTATCATTTAAATACGCAAAATTAAGTGCAGTTTGCAACGCTGGCAAACTCGGATTAAATGCGGCGTTTTCTGCATAACGTCCTGTCACTACATCACCATTTTTAAATAAAATCGCAATGCCATGCGGGCTATTTGAATAAGGACAATGAGATTGATTTGCCGCCAAAATAGCTTGATTAACCAAATCATCTTGGTGATCAGCCACTAAATCATGATTTTCTTCCGCTAAAAGATGCGCCGCAATATCGAGATCTTTTGGACCAAAAGCATCTGGTAAATAAGAATGTAACGGATTATTTTGGCTATGTGGTAAATGAATTGAAATTTTTTCAGCTCCATGCAATTCATTCATAAATTGACGACAATGCCCGCACGGCGTGTAATTAACCACCATTTCTGAAATACGACGTTCATTACGCAACCATGCATGAGAAATAGCACTTTGCTCTGCATGAATCGTTTGCTGAATGGCTGAATTAGAAAATTCTTGATTCGCACCAAAATAAAAATCACCTCGTTCACCAATAGCGATGGTCCCCACATTAAAATGAGAAATAGCGGTATGGCTATAACTCGCCGCAATTGGTAACAAATGCATAGCTAATTTTAATGGCGTAAGTTCAAAATCACGACAAAGCTGATCCACTTGGGAATGATTTAAAAAGCCAGCCCAATTTTGCAAACGAATTTCATCAACAATAGCTTGATTGAGTGCATCATATTGTGGCAATGCGTGCTTAATAAGTTCTTGCATAAGACATCCTTAAAATATTAAAAATTATAACTATACTTATTAAAGCAAAATTTACTGTCAGCTGCGACCCTTTACCAAAGTATTCCTTATAACTGTGATCCTGATCACTTATTTTGATAGATTAAAATTATTACAATTTATTAACATATAGTCAAAGGCTATCAATTTTATTGAATAGAACAATTTCACAGCAAATTCTAGAAACGTATAATACCCATATCAAAGGCAGGGCATTAGCTCAATTATTTAACTAGAAAAAGGAAATTATTATGTCAAAAACATCTATCGGATTAGACAAAGTTCAATCAGCAGAATTAGCCAATAAACTTAACGAATTACTTGCAACCTACCAAGTATTCTATACTAATGTACGTGGTTACCACTGGAACATTAAAGGTGTGAATTTCTTTGCATTACACGCAAAATTTGAAGAAATCTACACAGATTTAATCACCAAAGTTGATGAAGTTGCAGAACGTATTTTAACTTTAGGTTACACACCAGATAACGCATATAGCCAATACTTAAAAGTATCTCGTATTAAAGAAGATATCGCAGTAAGCGGCGCACAAGAATGTTTATCAGGCACATTACAAGGTTTAAAAACATTACTTGAACAACAACGTGAAATTCTTGCTCTTGCAGGTGATGCTGATGACGAAGGTACTGCATCGCAAATGAGTGACTACATTAAAGAACAAGAAAAATTGGTATGGATGTTCCAAGCAGCTTGCCAAACTTGCCATGCTTAATGGGTAAATTTCAACTCTAACGAAAACTAACCTGCAATCTATCTAACTTAACAAAGTTAGATGTATTTAAGAACCAAGTTCTACTTTTCTAAGAACTTGGTTTTTTTATTTTAAATTGAGTTTACAAAAATAAAGTGAAAAAAATCTCATAAGTGCTATTATCCGCTCACTTTATGTTTATCGTTGCATACATTTAAGATCAAAAAAATTAAACGTATATTTGTGTTAATCAAAGGTTATTGTAAAAATGAAAGGGATCTATACTGATGAACCAACCAGATGGTAAAACAGTTGCGGTAGTGACTTCAACAATTGGTCGTCCAGAATTAGCTTTGGCTATTAAAAGCGTACAAAATCAAACTTATCCATGTAAGCATTATGTATTTGTCGATGGTGATATTTTCTGGAATAAGGCTAAATCTATATTAGAACAATTCCCCGATGTGATTCCAATTTACTTGCCCATGAATACTGGAAAAAATGGAATACTTAACGGAGCCATTAACGCAGCAGCGGCTTTTCTTGTAGAAGAAGACATTATTTGTTATTTAGATGATGACAATCAGCTACGAGAAGATCACGTAGAAAGTTTAGTAAAAGTGATTGAACAAGGTGCTGATTTTGCTTATTCCTTACGTTCTTTTTACGATTCAAATCATCAATTTATCTGTCATGATGATTTTGAATCACTCGGAAATTGGACTACAAAAAGCGATATTTTCGTAGATGTTAAAATAGAAGATATTCAGCAACAAATACATTTTAATTTTAACGGAATCAATGCTCATATCGATACCAATTGTTATGCCGTGCCTCGCGAAATAGCGCAGAAAGCTGCACATGGTTGGCATACTCCATCTATCGGTGATCGAGGATTTTTGTCTGCTTTAAAAGATTTGGGTTTAATGGGACAAACCTCTGGAAAATATACCGTAAAATACACTGTCGATTTTAATAAAATTATAGCAGTTCGTCGTTTCTTCCCTCAATTAACACTATCAGATGAAATAAATGATCATATTTCTGCCAGTATATTAAAGCTGATTAATCAGCAAAATATTGAATATTACGAAGGTCGCCCTTGGGCAAAGGAATAAAAATAAACGTTTTTCATTAAAAAACATAAAAAATGTTAATTCAGGCTTGACTTATTTCTTATGCACTAGTTTAATAGTACAAAAATTTTCTAAAGGATATCAATATGCAAACTCAAGCCTTTATTGCGGTGACAGCTCAACCCGTTCCTTATTATGCTGACACTACTGCTATTTTTAATACACTTTGCCAGCCTAATTCAAATTCTCTTCTACTCGACTCTGCCGAAATCGGGAGTAAAAATAGTTTACAAAGTCTTATTTTAGTTAATGCTGCAGTTAAGATAACCTGTTTAGGTCACAACGTCACATTTAAAGCTTTAAATAAGAATGGAAAACAAGTTTTAAAAGAAATTCATCCAAAATTAACCGCACTTGGAAAAGTAAGTGCGGTCAATTTTGATGATGAATTTTCTGTACAATTTTCGCCACTTGATAATCAACTCGATGAAGATAGCAAATTACAGTCTGCCACTATTTTTGATGGACTGCGTATTATTTCTAGTCTTTATCAACATAGCCAAACACCTATTTTCTTAGGCGGATTATTTGCTTACGATCTCGTCGCAAATTTTATTCCAATGGATGGCATTACATTGCAACATGATAGTATCTACTGCCCTGATTACAGTTTCTATCTTGCCGAACACCTCATTACTATCGACCATCAAAATCAACAAGCAACACTAAAAAGTTTCTGTTTTGCTCAAGAAGAACAAGTTAATATTGCGAAAACTTCACTTTCTATCGCACAAAAACTAAAAAATATTGATAACCTTCTTTCTATTAAAGCGGCAAGTGATGAAGTTAAAACAAACTTTGAAGATCCTGAATTTACCAGCATTGTGAAAGCATTAAAACACCATATTAACATTGGTGATGTCTTCCAAATTGTGCCCTCTCGCCGTTTCTCCCTAGCTTGCCCAAATACATTAGCCAGTTACGCTCAACTCAAACAAAATAATCCAAGCCCTTATATGTTCTATATGCATGATGAAGACTTTATTTTATTTGGTGCATCGCCAGAAAGTGCACTGAAATATGAACCTGAAAATCGTCAGTTAGAAATTTACCCAATCGCAGGTTCACGCCCTCGTGGTTTTGATGCTCACGGCAATGTCGATCCTGAATTGGATGCACGTTTAGAACTAGAACTTCGCCTTGATCACAAAGAACAAGCGGAACATTTAATGTTGGTTGATTTAGCGCGTAACGACATTGCTCGAGTTTGCCAAAGCGGTACTCGTAAAGTAGCTGAATTAATGCAGGTGGATCGCTATTCTCACATCATGCATTTGGTCTCTCGAGTAGTGGGTAAATTACGCCCTGAGTTAGATGCACTTCACGCCTATCAAGCCTGTATGAATATGGGCACCTTAACTGGTGCGCCAAAAATCAAAGCAATGCAGCTTATTTATCAATTTGAGCAACAAAAACGCCATAGTTACGGTGGTGCGGTGGGTTATCTCACGTCTGATGGACATTTTGATACCTGTATCGTGATTCGTTCTGCCTTCGTACAAAATGGAATAGCCCATGTACAAGCAGGTTGCGGTGAAGTGTTGGATTCTGATCCACAAATGGAAGCTGATGAGACACGCCACAAAGCTGCGGCTGTCTTAAAAGCAATTCGTCAAGTTAATACACAAGCAAAATAAGGAAGAATTATTATGGCTCATATTTTATTTTTAGATAACTTCGATTCCTTCACTTACAATCTTGTGGATCAATTTCGTGTATTGGGTCACAACGTCACAATTTACCGCAATGACTGCGATTTAGAAAAACTGGTAGAAACCGCACTCAATACACCTGATACCATTCTTGCACTTTCTCCAGGGCCAGGAACACCAGCAGAAGCAGGGATTTTACTGCCATTAATCGAACGCTTAAAAAATCAAGTGCCGATTATTGGAATTTGTTTAGGGCATCAAGCGTTGATTCAAGCCTTTGGCGGGAAGGTTGTTCTCGCTGGCGAAGTGTTGCATGGTAAAGTTTCTCGTATCACCCATGATAACGAAGCCATGTTTAAAGATCTTACTAATCCAATGCCTGTTGCGCGTTATCATTCTTTAATGGGACAAAATTTACCAAAAGAATTTATCGTCAATGCGGAATATAATGGCATTATCATGGCAATTCGTCATCGCGATTTACCCATTTGCGCATTCCAATTTCACCCTGAAAGTATTTTAACTGTGCAAGGTTCGCAATTATTACAACAATCAATTGAATGGTTGTTAAATAGATAAGACATCAAAAAGTGCGGTGATTTTTAACCGCACTTTAAAGGAGAAAAAATGATCACCGTATTCGGACTTAAATCCAAACTCGCACCACGTCGTGAACAACTGGCAGAAGTCATTTATAACAGTCTCTATCTCGGCTTAGATATTCCGAAAGGTAAACACGCGATTCGCTTTTTGTGTTTAGAAAAAGAAGATTTTTACTACCCTTTTGATCGTAGCGATGATTACACGGTCATCGAAATCAACCTGATGGCTGGTCGTATGGAAGGCACGAAAAAACGCTTGATAAAAATGCTGTTTAGTGAATTAGAGTACAAACTCGGCATCCGTGCTCACGATGTGGAAATTACGATTAAAGAACAGCCGGCGCATTGCTGGGGTTTCCGCGGAATGACTGGCGATGAGGCGCGCGATTTAGATTACGATATTTATGTTTAATAAAATATAGAAAATTAACAAATCCACATACAAAGAAAAACAGGAATAGACTATGCAACACAATCAATTATTAGAACAACTTTATAGCGGGCATTCACTTTCAACCTCAGAAAGCACCGCACTTTTTAATGCCGTCATCCAAGGTGAACTTTCCAATGAACAAATTGCTGCAATGCTTATCGCTTTAAAAGTGCGGGGAGCAAATACTGAGGAAATTACGGGTGCGGTTGCCGCCTCATTACAAAATGCCAAAGCATTTCCACGTCCAGATTATCCTTTTGCGGATATTGTGGGAACAGGTGGTGATGGACAAAACACTATTAATATTTCCACTGCTAGTGCGATTATTGCAGCATCAATGGGAGCAAAAGTGGCAAAACATGGCAATCGTAGCGTGTCGAGTAAATCAGGTGCTAGCGATGTGTTAACCGCACTTGGCGTGAATGTGAATGTCACACCAGCGCAAGCTCGACAAGCATTAGATGAAATTGGTGTCTGCTTTTTATTTGCTCAACAATATCATTCTGGTTTCCGCCATGTTGCGCCAGTCCGCGCCGCTTTAAAAACGCGCACTATCTTTAATATTTTAGGGCCACTTATCAATCCGGCTCGTCCAACTTATCATTTACTTGGCGTATATGCGCCTGAATTAGTAAAAACCTATGCTGAAACCGCCGTTGCCTTGGAACATCAACATTCCTTTGTTGTTCATGGTTATGGCTTAGATGAAGTCGCATTGCACGGTGAAACGCAAGTGGCAGAAATTAAAAATGGCAAAATTGAATATTTCACTTTAACACCTGAAGATTTTGGCTTAAAAACGCAATCCCTCGAAAGCCTTCGCGGTGGTGAACCACAAGAAAATGCTCAAATGCTCACCGCACTTTTACAAGGCAAAGGCAAAGCTGAACATGCAAATGCTGTGGCGGCAAATACGGCATTATTATTGAAATTATTCGGTTACGATGATTTAAAACAAAATGTGCAAAATGTACTAACTCATCTCGCATCAGGTAAAGCCTTTGAAACATTACAGAAATTAACCACATATTAATAAAAAGCTAATTTGATACGCCACAATAAGAAGAAAAATGATGATCACTCAAGATTTTACTAAACCCATTGATTCCGCTACGGTGCTACAAAAAATTGTGCTTGATAAAGCGCAATGGGTTAAAGCAAAGGAAACTGAACTTCCGCTTTCACAATTTAAAGAAAACATTCAAAAATCTGACCGCTCTTTTTATGATGCGTTAACAAAAGGTACGCATCAAAAGCCCGCTTACATTTTGGAATGTAAAAAAGCCTCCCCTTCCAAAGGATTAATTCGTGCTGAATTTAATTTAGAAGATATCGCCAATGTCTATAAACATTATGCCTCTGCTGTATCTGTGCTAACTGACGAAAAATACTTCCAAGGCAATTTTGAGTTTTTGCCGTTAGTTCGCGATATCGTGAGCCAACCTGTGCTTTGCAAAGATTTTATGATTAGCGAATATCAAGTTTACCTTGCTCGCTACTATCAAGCGGATGCGGTTTTATTAATGCTTTCTGTGGTAAACGATGAGACTTATCGTGTGCTGGCAGATCTTGCGCATTCTCTTGGCATGGGCGTACTGACAGAAACCAGTAATGAAGAAGAATTTGAACGAGCCCTTGCGCTTGGTGCCAAAATTATTGGTGTTAATAATCGTAACTTGCACGATTTAACTGTGGATTTAAATCGTGTTGTTGAACTCACTGAAAAATACGCCGATCGTATTCCTGCTGATGTACGTATTATTAGCGAATCAGGCATTTACAATCACAAGCAAATTCGTCAATTACAAAAGGTGGCGCATGGTTTCTTAATTGGGAGTAGCTTAATGGGCAACCAAGATTTGAATAATGCGGTTCGCTCGGTGATTTTTGGAGAAAATAAAGTATGCGGTTTAACGCGTGCGCAAGATGTCAAAATCGTTTACGAAAACGGCGCACTCTACGGCGGATTAATCTTCGCCGAACATTCAAAACGTTGTATGAGTTTACGCCAAGCGCAAGAATTAGTAACCGCTGCTCCACTTCGATTTGTTGGTGTTTTTCAGAATCAAGACATTGATTTCATCGTAAAAATAGCCAACCAGTTACAGCTTTATGCAGTGCAATTACATGGTGTAGAAACTGAAGCATTTATTACCGCACTTCGCCAGCAACTCCCCGAAAGTACACTAATTTGGAAAGCGATTTCAGTCAATATCGAATCCCAAAGTGCGGTCGATTTTACCGATGATTTGAATGTGGATCGTTATATTTTTGATAGCCAAACATCGAACCAACAAGGTGGCACAGGAAAAACTTTTGATTGGTCATTAATTCCTGAAAATCTTAAACATAAGATTATTTTAGCCGGAGGCATCTCACCAAATAATGTGGAACAAGCCATTCAACAAAATTGCTTAGGCTTGGATCTTAATTCTGGCGTAGAAAGTGCTGCGGGCGTAAAAGATCAAGAAAAAGTGCGGTTAGTTTTTGAAAAAATTTGTTCTTAATCCAATCTAAGGCTGTGTTCTACAGCCTTTATTTTTGTTCTTTTTCAATCAAATAAGAACTACTCTCAAATACAATAACATTCCTTTCACAATTTGGACATATTTTTGCTATAAATTCTTCATTTCATGATTATGATCAAATTTTTTTTGAAGAAAACATTTATGATTGGCCAATTTCCACAATAAATGTGTGTCTTTTTGGAGTGATACTATGAATAATCCGGATGGCGTTTTTTCTGCGTTGGCAGATGTTTCTCGCCGAGATTTTATGAAATTATGTACCGCACTTGCGGCTACGATGGGGTTAAATTCTAAAGCTGGCGCAGAAATGACGGCGGCAATGACCAGTCCAGCACGTCCACCAGTGCTTTGGATTGGTGCGCAAGAATGTACTGGCTGTACCGAATCTTTACTGCGTGCAACCCACCCAACTGTTGAAAATCTCGTGCTAGATTTAATTTCCCTCGAATATCATGAGGTACTTTCTGCCGCATTTGGTGAACAAGCGGAAGAAAATAAACATAATGCGATCCATAATTATTACGGCAAATATGTGCTTGTAGTGGATGGTTCCATTCCAATTAAAGATGGCGGCGTGTACTGCATGGTGGCAGGCAAACCAATTGTGGAACATATTCGTGAAGCAGCAAAAGGTGCCGCAGCCATTATTGCAATTGGATCATGCTCATCTTGGGGCGGTATTCCATCTTGCGGTGGCAACCCAACAGGTGCGGTTAGTCTTTCTGAAGTTTTACCAAAAGGCACACCAATTATTAACATTCCTGGCTGCCCTCCTAACCCACATAATTTCTTGGCAACCGTTGCCTATATCATCACTTATAAAAAATTACCAGCAATGGATAAATTAAATCGTCCATTGTTTGCTTATGATCGTCTAATCCATGAAAACTGTTATCGCCGACCGCACTTTGATGCAGGCCGTTTTGCAAAAGAATTTGGCGATTATGGTCATCGCCATGGCTGGTGTTTATATCATTTAGGTTGTAAAGGGCCCGAAACTTACGGCAACTGCTCTACACTAGAATTCTGTGATGTTGGCGGTAATAACTGGCCAGTGGGTATCGGACATCCTTGCTATGGCTGTAACGACCAAGGAATCGGCTTTACTAAAGGCATTTTCCAATTAGCGAACGTCGAAAACCCAACGCCACGGGTGGAAAAACCAGACGTGAACAATGTTGAAGGCAAAGGTGCCTCAATGACGGCGATTGGTCTATTAGGCGGTGCTGCAGCCATTTTAGCGGGCGTCAGCGTTGTGACATTAAAAGAATTAAGCAAACAACATAAAGCGAATAAAGCCACAGACAAACAAGCCAATCAAGATCAAGGACATTAAAGATGGATAGACGAAATTTCCTAAAAGCAGGTCTGCTGGGAACAGTCACATCAGGTCTGCCCGTTGCAAAAGCGGAAGCGGTGGAAAATCTTCCGCCAATTCCTGGCGCACTTGGGATGCTTTATGACTCCACACTTTGCGTTGGCTGTCAGGCTTGTGTTGCAGAATGTCAGCAAGTGAACAAAACACCTCTCAATCCAAAAGGTGAGCAAACTTGGGCAAATAACGACAAACTCACTCCGTTCACACGCAATGTGATTCAAGTATGGAGCGATGGCGACGGAAAAAATAAAGATAAAACAGAAAACGGTTATGCTTATGTTAAAAAACAATGCATGCACTGTGTTGATCCAAACTGCGTTTCTGTTTGTCCAGTACAGGCTTTAACCAAAGATCCTAAAACAGGTATTGTTAAATACGATCCTGATATTTGTACTGGTTGCCGTTATTGCATGGTGGGCTGTCCGTTTGACGTGCCAAAATACGATTATGACAATCCATTTGGTCAAATCAGCAAATGTGAACTTTGCAACCAAAAAGGTGTGGAACGCTTAGATAAAGGTGAATTACCAGGTTGTTGTCATGTTTGCCCAACTGGGGCAATTATTTTTGGTACCCGTGAAGAACTTTTAGCAGAAGCAAAACGTCGTTTAAGTTTATTACGTGGCACTGAATATAACTATCCTCGCCAACACGTAAACAGTAAAGACACTTATCGCGCAACTGTGCCAGCCTATCAATATCGTATTTACGGTGAAAAAGAAGGTGGCGGAACACAAGTTTTAGTGTTAAGTGCGGTTCCGCAAGAAAATTTAGGTTTCCCTGAGTTAGATGATATTGCTACAGGTGCACGCGCAGCACATTTACAACACTTCTTGTATCGCGGTTTAGCATTGCCACTGGTGGCATTAGCCGGTTTAACAATGATGACTTATAAGAATATGCACGGCGATAAGATTCGTGAACGAATTGAAGCGCAAAAAGAAGCGATGCGCCAAGCACGTAAAGAAATGGAAGAAGCGGAGGATGAACATCATGAGTAATCCACGTCCGGTGGGTGGCCGATTAGTTTCCGCCAGTATTCTCTTTTTTGCACCTTTGGCTGTAATTTGTATCTTATTAATTATCAAACGTTTGTTCTTAGGTATCGGTTCCGTCACCGCACTTAACGGCGGTTATCCTTGGGGCTTATGGATTTCCTTTGACTTACTTGTAGGTACAGGTTTTGCCTGTGGTGGTTGGGCATTAGCTTGGACAGTATATATTTTCAACAAAGGGAAATATCACCCTCTTGTACGTCCTGCATTGCTTGCCAGCTTATTCGGCTATTCATTAGGTGGTCTTTCCATCACCATTGATATGGGACGTTACTGGCACTTGCCTTACTTCTACATTCCTGGTCAATTCAATACAAACTCAGTGTTATTTGAAACAGCATTTTGTATGACGATTTACATCATTGTCGTCACCCTTGAATTTGCGCCAGTTTGGCTAGGGTTCTTAGGATTGAAAAAATGGTTCAATAAGCTCAACAAAATTATGTTCTTTGTCATCGCACTTGGCGCACTATTGCCGATGATGCACCAATCATCTATGGGATCATTAATGATCGCCGCTGGTCATAAAGTTCATCAAGTATGGCAAAGCTATGAAGCATTACCAATCTTATCATTGCTCACTGCATTTATTATGGGCTTTTCTATCGTCATTTTTGAAGGTTCTTTAGTGCGTGCAGGTTTGGCAGGAAAAACACCAGATGAACGTTCACTCTTTACCCAGCTTGCAAAAGTGACCGCTGGATTAATCGCACTTTTCCTTGCGGTACGCTTTGGCGAATTAATTTATCATGACAAACTCCATTATGTATTCGGATTCGATAAACTTGGTAAATTTGAAGCTTGGATGTTTTGGATGGAAGTATGGCTAATGACATTACCATTACTCACTTTATTCCTTGGTGAGAAAAAATCTGATTCTCGTTGGCTATTTATTTCAGCCTTGAGCATGTTACTCGGCGCAGCCCTATGGCGTTTAAATTATTCAATGATTATGTACGATCCAGGTAATGGCTATCGTTACTTCCCATCAGCAGAAGAATTGCTAATTTCTATTGGTTTCGTTTCCATCGAAATTTGCGCCTATATTTTAATTATTCGTCTATTCCCTGTCTTACCTGTTTTGAAAGAAAAACATCATGAAGACTCGGAACAAATTATTGCCGAAAAAGCACAATTCAGTAAAAAAATGAGCGGAGCAGAATAATGACTGAAAAAAAACGTATCTCAATCGACCCTATCACACGCATTGAAGGCCATTTGCGTATCGATTGTGAAATTGAAAATGGCGTAGTAACAAACGCTTGGTCATCAGGCACAATGTGGCGTGGTATGGAAAATATCGTAAAAGGTTCAGATCCGCGTGATGCTTGGATGATTATGCAACGTATTTGTGGCGTTTGTACAACCGTTCACGCCATTATAAGTGTGCGTGCAGTGGAAGATGCTCTCGGTGCCAAAGTGCCAGTAAATGCACAATATATCCGCAATATGATTCTTTCTGCTCATAGCATGCACGACCATATCGTTCATTTTTATCAACTTTCTGCGATGGACTGGGTGGATATCACTGCAGCATTGAACGCTGATCCCGATAAAGCCGCTGAAATGCTTAAAGGTGTTTCAACATGGGGGCTAAACAGTGCAAATGAATTCCGCAATGTACAAAATAAAATTAAATCTTTAGTTGAAAGCGGTCAGCTTGGTATTTTTGCCAATGGTTATTTCGGTCACCCTGCCATGAAATTACCGCCAGAAGTAAACTTAATTGCGGTGGCTCACTATTTACAAGCACTTGAATGTCAGCGTGATTGTAACCGTATTGTGGCATTACTCGGCGGGAAAACACCGCACATTCAAAACTTAGCAATTGGTGGTGTGGCAAACCCAATCAACTTAGACTCTCAATCAGTATTAAACTTAGAACGTTTAATGTTTGTAAAATCCTGTATTGATCATTTAAATGACTTTGTTACCCAAGTTTATCGTGTTGATGCAGCTATCATTGCGGCTTATTACCCAGAATGGCTCAATCTTGGTAAAACATCAGGAAACTACCTTTCTGTACCTGAATATCCAATTGATGGTGATAATTCTAAATTTGCTTTAACGGGTGGCTATATTGAAAACTTCGATATGTCGACCTTCCGTCCAATTACCCAACAAAAAGATGAATTTGTTGTAAAAGGCATTAAAGAAAGTGGTAAACATGCTTGGTATGAAGACGATGAACCGCTTGAACCTTGGGCTGGTTTAACACGTCCGAAATATACCGGCTGGCAAGATGAAGGTAAATATTCATGGGTTAAAGCGCCAAGTTTCTACGGAAAAGTTGTTGAGGTAGGCCCTCTTGCCTATTTAATGTGTAACTTAGCAAACGAAAATAAAGATACATTACATCACTTTAACCATATTAAAGGATTGTATGAAAAACTAAGCGGCAATACCTTATCTGTTAACCATTTACATTCAACCTTAGGGCGTATTATTGCTCGTACCGTACATTGTTGCGTGCTAAATAATATTCTTGAACAACAATGGAAACTACTTGTTGATAATATTGGCACTGGTGATACTGTTGCTTATCTCAAAACAGACATTCCACAAACTGGTGAGTTTAAAGGTGTTGGTTTTGGTGAAGTGCCTCGTGGCATGCTCTCTCACTGGGTTGTTGTTAAAAATGGCAAAATTGAAAACTATCAAGCCGTTGTACCATCGACTTGGAATGCAGGCCCTCGTAACCAAAATGATGAAATGGGGCCTTATGAGCTTTCCATCATCGGTACACCTGTAGCAGATCCAACAAAACCATTAGAAGTTGTACGCACCATCCACTCTTTCGACCCTTGTATGTCATGCGCAGTGCATGTTGTGAACACAGAAAATAGTGAAGTCACACAAGTGAAGGTGCTCTAATGAAGCCATTAATCTTAGGCGTTGGTAATATTTTACTCGGCGATGAAGGCGTGGGCGTACGAATCGCCCAAGCCCTAGAAAATCGCTCTGAAATTTTACCGCACTTTGACGTGGTTGACGGTGGCACTTGCGGCATGGAATTACTGGATGAAATGGCAAATCGTGAGCATATCATCATCATCGATGCTGTACTTGACAATAAACAGCCAGGAGAAATCATTGTGCTTCATGATGAGCAAGTGCCGGTATTTTTCTCGCGTAAAATTTCACCACACCAACTTGGTATTTGTGATGTGCTTTCTGCGTTAAAATTAACGGATGAATTCCCTAAAAACCTATGTTTAATTGGGATTCAACCAGAAACTTTTGAGCCGCAGATTGAATTAAGTGAAACAATTCAAAAACAATTTCCAGAAATTTTTAAAACAGTAGAAAACGTTTTGAAAGAGTATGGATTTCACGTTCAAATATAGATGATAAATAATACATTTCACGCACGCCATAATTTGCTCTTATGGTATGCGTGAATTGTTGAAATTTACCTCGCTATAAATTTTAATAATTATGTATCGACACGAAAAAACACCAGAAAATACCACCGCACTTGAAGGTGTCATTCAAGGCTTCGCCGAAGAGCCATCTTCAATCTTCCAAAACGAAATGCGAAAAGTTGCAGAAGAAATGAAAAATCTTCCTTTCTATCGAAAAGGTATCGACTGCTATTGTCCTAAATTTATACTTTTTGAAAACCAATGGATAGGTACAGTTGTGACACCTTGGATGTTAAGTATTGTCATTCTGCCAGGCAAAGATCAAGAATGGGAACCGCGCGAAATTGGCGATAAACTTTCAGTACAACTACCCTATAAAACCTTCACTTTCACAGTGAGTAGTTTAGAAAATATTCCACAATATCTTAGTTGCTCCCTTCATTCTCCGATTGATCCTGCCATGACAAATACTCAAGCGGCTCAACTCGCACAAGATTGCCTCAGAATGATTTTATCAATGCCAACAAAAGCAACAACTTTTGATCCAGATCGACGTAACTTATTCCGCGCGATAGTAAAATAGACACAAATTTCAATAGGAGTGAATGTATTATGTGTTTAGGTGTTCCAGGCCAAATTGTTAAAATTGGCGAAAGCGCTCTTCAACTTGCCACCGTGGATGTATGTGGCGTACAACGTGATGTGAATATTTCACTGGTCTGCAATGGAGATCCTGCCGATTTACTTGGCAAATGGGTACTCGTTCATGTTGGCTTTGCAATGAGTGTTATTGATGAAGATGAAGCTAAGAAAACCCAAGAAGCCCTGCTGGCTATGAGTCAACTAGAACACGAAGTTGGGGATTTTTTAGGATTAAATCAGAAATAGAAAAGTAGGCGTTGAGCCTACTTTTTTATTTCAATTTATGCCTCTCAATCTCTCTAATTTTTCTAATCTAAAGCAATATTTCTCTTATCTTTTTGTTTAATAGCTATCTCTATAACAATGTAAAAAGTCTATTAATTGAATCGTTTAATTACACTGTAAAATATAATAGTGCGGTGAAAATTTTAATCGTTTATAGTTTATATCGCACAGGATATAAAGAATAAATTATACTTTACAAGATATAAAATAAACTTTATACTTCATAGCGTATAAAATAATTTCTATACGCTATAGCGTATGAGGAGTCATAATGGTTATCACCACCGCAAAAATGCTTTCTCATGTCATTCGTGAATTTCGCTATCAAGGCGATCTGTCACAAACTGATGTTGCTAAACTCGCCGGAACGACCCAAGCCAGAATTTCAGCGTTTGAGAATGAGCCAGAGCGTACTAAATTAGAAACGCTATTTAAAATTCTAGCAGGATTAGAACTAGAGCTTATTGTGCAACCGCGCAAAAAGTCATCTGATACTGCTCGCTCAATCAAAGAGCCAACAGCAACATACGATGACGACGAGGCATGGTGATGAGTAACTCGATTCTAAACGTTGCCATGAATGGCTTGTTAGTCGGTGAATGGCGAAAACTCACCAGTGGAGCAACCGAATTTCAGTATGCGAAAAAATGGCTTGAATCTGTTCGCTCACGCCCTATTTCATTGTCACTGCCCTTGTCGCACAAAATTTATCGAGGAGATTCCGTTTACAATTTCTTCGATAATCTCCTCCCGGACAATGAACAGATCCGTTCACGCATTCAACAACGTTTCCAAACCTCAACGAAATCCCCATTTGATTTGCTTTCCGCGATTGGACAGGATTGTATTGGCGCAATTCAGCTTTATCAGGGGCAGAGCCGCTCGGTACGTCAAATTTATGCAGAACCACTAAATGACAAAGAGGTAGAAAACGTGCTGAAAAACTACCGCACTTTTCCTCTCGGTATGGAAGAACGCGAGGATTTCCGAATTTCTTTAGCCGGCGCTCAGGAAAAAACAGCGCTGCTTTATTATCAGAATCAATGGCAGCGCCCTTTGCATTCCACCGCGACCAGCCATATTTTTAAACTCCCGATTGGTATGGTCGCACAAGGGCAGCTTGATCTTTCCGGCAGCTGTGAAAATGAATGGCTTTGCTTAAATATTATGAAAGCCTTTGGTTTGCCGGTTCCTCGAAATCAAATTCAGTATTTTGGTGAAATGAAAGTGCTGATTGTGGAGCGCTTCGATCGCCGTTGGTCTGAAAACAGGAGTTGGTTAATTCGTTTGCCGCAGGAAGATATGTGCCAAGCACTCAACATCGCCCCTGCGCGAAAATATGAAAATGACGGCGGGCCGAGCATTCTTCAAATTATGTCGCTTCTCAACGGTTCATCCAACGCCCAAGCAGATCGCAAGCAGTTTTTTAAAGCACAAATTGTTTTCTGGCTACTTTGTGCCATTGACGGCCATGGCAAAAATTTCAGTTTATTTTTGGAACAAGAGAATCGCTATCGTCTAACGCCTTTTTATGACGTGATGTCTGCCTATCCGCTCATCAAACACAACGGACTACAAAAGCAAAAAGTCAGAATCGCAATGGCGTGGCACGGAGAAAATAAACATTATTTATGGGATAAAATACAACTCCGCCACATTTTCAACACGGCTAAACTCGCAGGCTTGGCAAAGGAAACGGTAGAAGACATTTTGCATGAAATCAGTGCACTATATCCAAGAGTCAGTGAAATAAATACCTATGGATTGCCTGATGAAATTGTCGAGCCTATTTTAATGGGATTAGAAATGCAGATGAAAAAGATAAGTTAAAAAAGTGCGATGAAAATTCACCATACTTTTTAATTGCTGAAAAGAAAAAACGTCGGAGAAACCGACGTTTTTATTATTGAAATTAAAGTGCCTCAATCGCCTTATACTGCTCTTGGATTTTTTCCAATCCAGATTGGTATTCTGCTTGTTTTTCGCGTTCTTTCGCAATCACTGCTTCAGGTGCTTTAGCCACGAAAGCTTCGTTGCTGAGTTTATTCTCGATACGTTTAACTTCATTTTGATATTTTTCAATCTCTTTAGTTAAACGCGCAAGTTCCGCTTCTTTATTGATAAAGCCAGCCATTGGCACGAGTAATTCCGCATTGCTGACGAGTTTCGCTACCGCAAGTGGTGCAGTTTCGTTTGCGGCTAATACTTGAACGTTGTCTAACTTCGCCATGGCTTTTAAAATAGCGGTCTGTTTTTCGAGAATTTTTGCGTTTTCTGCGCTTAAATTACGGAATAACAGATCTAAACCTTTACTTGGTGCAATGTTGCTTTCTGCACGAATATTACGCACCGCAACGATCACTTCTTTTAACCACTCAATTTCAGCTTCCGCCTCTGGATCAAAGCCGTTTTCTTCCACTTGTGGGAAAGGTTGTAACATAATGCTGTCTGCAGTAATGTCCACAAACCCTTTCACTTTTTGCCAAATTTCTTCGGTAATAAATGGAATGAGCGGATGCGCTAAGCGCAATAATTTTTCTAACACGTGAACCAAGGTTTGGCTTGCCGCGCGGATTTGTGCTGCGTTGCCGTTTGCAAATACTGGTTTAGTCAATTCTAAATACCAGTCGCAGAATTGGTTCCAAGTAAACTCATAAATCGCATTGGCACAAAGGTCGAAACGATATTGGCTTAATGAATTACGGAAAGTTTCCACTGTGCGATTGAATTCAGATTGAATCCAACGGTCTGCCACGGAGAATTCGATTTCGCCTTCGCTTAAATCTAATTTTTCATTTGTTAAGACGAAACGGCTTGCATTCCACAATTTGTTACAGAAGTTACGATAGCCTTCTAAGCGTTTCATATCCCAGTTGATATCACGACCGTTTGAAGCCAATGCCGCTAATGTGAAACGCAATGCGTCTGTGCCGTGAGCCGCAATACCTTCAGCAAATTCTTTGCGCGTTGCTTTAGCAATTTTCTCTGCTAATTGCGGTTGCATCATGTTGCCAGTGCGTTTTTCAAGTAAATCTTCAAGGCTGATACCGTCAATCATATCGATTGGATCAAGTACGTTGCCTTTCGATTTCGACATTTTCTGGCCTTGCTCATCACGGATCAAGCCTGTTACGTACACCGTTTTGAATGGCACTTGTGGTTTACCGTTTTCATCTTTCACAAAGTGCATCGTAAACATAATCATACGTGCAACCCAGAAGAAGATGATGTCAAAGCCGGTGATTAACACATCCGTCGGGTGGAACATTTTGAGTTCTTTGGTTTGCTCTGGCCAACCTAAAGTAGAGAATGTCCATAAGCCTGATGAGAACCAAGTATCTAATACGTCTTCATCTTGTTTCAGTTCAACTGCAGAATCCAAGTTGTATTTTGACCGCACTTCTTCTTCGTTGCGCGCTACATAGACGTTACCTTCCGTGTCATACCACGCTGGAATACGGTGTCCCCACCAAAGTTGGCGAGAGATACACCAATCTTGAATATCACGCATCCAAGAGAAGTAAAGGTTTTCGTATTGTTTTGGCACGAATTGGATTTCGCCATCTTCCACCGCTTTAATCGCCACATCAGCAAGCGGTTTCACGCTCACATACCATTGGTCGGTTAGCATAGGCTCAATTGGCACACCGCCACGGTCGCCATAAGGCACTTTAAGATCGTGTGGTTTAATTTCGTCTAATAAACCTAGCGCTTCAAAATCTGTCACGATTTTTTTACGTGCTGCAAAACGTTCTAAGCCACGGTAATCCGCAGGAATCGTCGCTTCATAGCCTGCAAGTGGTTTGCCGTCAGTACCGATAATTTCCGCGTCATCACGAATATCTGCGTTTAAGGTTAACACGTTGATCATCGGCAAGCTGTGACGTTTACCCACTTCGTAGTCGTTAAAGTCGTGCGCAGGAGTGATTTTCACCACACCGGTACCAAATTCACGATCCACATATTCATCGGCAATAATCGGAATTTCACGGTTAGCCAGTGGCAGAAGCACGGTTTTACCGATTAAAGATTGATAACGCTCATCTTCTGGATGCACCGCCACCGCCGTATCGCCCAACATAGTTTCTGGACGCGTGGTTGCCACCACTAAATAATCTTTACCATCAGCGGTTTTTGCACCGTTAGCTAACGGATAACGGAAATGCCAAAGGGAACCTTTGCTCTCTTTGTTTTCCACTTCTAAATCAGAAATCGCAGTGTGGAGTTTTGGATCCCAGTTTACCAAGCGTTTGCCACGATAAATCAAACCTTCTTCGTGCAAACGAACAAACACTTCTTTTACTGCATTCGATAAACCATCGTCCATGGTGAAACGCTCACGTTCCCAGTCGATAGAGTTACCTAAACGGCGCATTTGTTGGCTGATTGTGCCACCTGAATAGGCTTTCCAATCCCAAATTTTGTTGATGAACGCTTCACGACCGTAATCATGGCGAGTTTTGCCTTCTTCAGCCGCGATTTTACGCTCCACTACCATTTGGGTTGCAATACCCGCGTGGTCTGTCCCCGCTTGCCATAAGGTATTATGCCCTTCCATGCGGTTAAAACGGATTAAGGTATCCATTAAGGTTTGTTGGAAAGCATGCCCCATGTGCAAAGAACCTGTTACGTTCGGTGGCGGAATTGCAATGCAATAGCTCGGCGCGTTTTCATTTTCAGACGGTTTAAAATAACCGCTCTCTTCCCAATGTTGATAAAGGGCTTGTTCTACCGCAGACGGATTAAAACGGTCTGCCATTTCGAATTTTTGTGTCATTTATTTTTTCTCTTTGGTAGGGTGCGAATTATTGCATCGTTTGATTAATTAGAGTCGTTAATTAAAAACTTATTTACAAATTTTATTAATTAAAATAGATGCTTTCTCATATAAATTATCTTTGACAACTTTATTTCCATATTTAGCTTCATCTTCTTTCATCATTTCTAATGTATTCTTATTAGTTGATGTAAATGTAGGTTTATAGTCTTTAAGTCTTACTTCTTCATTATTAATATTGGCGTTAATTAAACTAGAATAATAACTTTGACGATCATTTTTATCATAATAGCTAGTTGCAACAACAATATCTACACCATTCTTACTTCTAAAATCTTTACAAATTTGATTCTTGGCTGAGAACTTAGCATGCCCCACTCTTCCTTTTCCAAACTCGTAAAAATCAAATTGCTTAGATTTCGATAGAACATTAATATCATCATTCAAATATGGATTTAACGACTTTTTACCATCTAAAAAAATTGTCCCCATCGCATACCCATCTCCATCAACTGAAGCATATAAGTCACCTATAGATTTATAAGAACTTAAATTACTAAACTGCATCTTTTGAATTGCTTCCCCACGAACTATCTCTAATTTATTTGCATCTTTTTCAGCAATCACTCTTTGGAAAAAATCAACATGTTGAGTAGAACCGTCAATATCCAGATAAGGTGTCCAATTAAAAGGATCTTTATTTACATTTAATAAATCAGCGCAACCCGTTAGAGCAATAATAGTGGAGAAAATTAAAGTAGATTTATATAGTTTCATATATTTCCTTAGAAATTAAAACTTTTTAACAAATAGCATTAAGTTTAAATTTAATAACAAAAAACTTATCTTCATTCGGATAAATCCCCCGAATCACTTCTTTCAATTCTTCCAACCCCATATTCTCCTGCTTTGCATGTTGTTCCGTCAGTTCGTCAAGAGTAATCGGCGACACTCTTAACACTTCAATAGTGCAGAAATATTGATTATCTTCAAACCGCCCCACTCGTAAAATATCGCCTGCTTTAAAATGGCTTTCGGATTTATCCCGAATGGTGATGGTTTTACGCCCTGAAAGAATATCGGCTTCAAAACGTTGGTAAAAAGTGATGTCATTTGGTTGCATTTTGATCCTTAAAGAGCGGTTGGGTTTTAGAAAGTTTTATAAAACTATCTCAATTCTTTCTTTAAACGATCAATTTCATTTAATAAGCGATATTCTTCTTGATGGCAAAAACTCTCAGAACCTAGTTTCTCTCCCTCGCTAGTACAACGAACTTGCTGATATTGTTGTTCTAGTATTTGTAATATTTTTCGTTTTTCTGTATTTGGATCATTCTTCTGTTTTATTTTAGCTGGGGCTGGCGATACTTTAGATGAAACTTGAGCCTCTTGCGTTTTTTGTTGAGTAGTCATATCTTCGGTTTTTTCAGCTTCAACCATTTTTTCTTGTTCAACCGCTTCAGATTTCTGATCTACAACAGAAGTTTTTTCTTTATTTTCTTCTAAAAGAGCAGCTTCCTTTTTAACATCCTGTTTTGTGGCTTGTTGAGTTTCTTCAACTTTAGGGGTTGCTTCAACTTTATTTTCTTGTTTCTCACAAGCTGAAATCATCAATACAGCTGTTCCTAATAATAAACTTAAGCAAAATTTGGTTTTCTTCATAATTACTCCATTCTGTTATGCTATATTTTCGGTGGAAAGTGCCCATCCCAACGCTCTTAACTGTTTATAACGTTCTCGGGCTTGTGTTTTTAAGACATCATCTTTCGGCACAAAATCAATAATTTGGGTAAAACTATGGCTAAAATCTGGAATTTCTTGTTGCAAATTAATTAACACGTCACGGCGTTGTAAATTTCGTTTCCCAAGCCATGAAATCTCAATCGGTGTGGGATATTGTGTGGCCTCACCCGATAAATTATGCGGAACAAATTCATTGGGATCTCGTTGCCATAAACGCTCGTCAATCTCTAACGCTTGAGCCTCACTTTCACAGCTAATTAATACTTTTTTCCCTGAACGCCATATTGAGGCAGCAAGATTACAGGCAATTTCTTCGACAGTTAAAGTACAATCTTCCGTAAGAATGTAAAATTGCGCAGTTTTTGCCATTTTAGCCCCGTTATTTTCTCAATCTTGCCCTATAAAAAGGGTGAAATTTTAACGAAAAAACCCTAAAAAATAAATAATTAAATATACATTATTACAAATGCGTGAAAATCCACCGCACTTTTATGATCTATGTCACAAAACTGATTTTTAACGTTTTTGTTACGTTCCACTCATAACTCGGAAGTGTTAAAATCACTTGCGTTTTAATTTTCATTCAATTCATAGGAGTACAGAATGGCATTTCGTATTGAAAAAGACACAATGGGTGAAGTTCAAGTTCCAGCAGATAAATATTGGGCTGCACAAACTGAGCGTTCACGCAATAACTTTAAAATTGGTCCTTCCGCATCAATGCCACATGAAATTATCGAAGCTTTTGGCTATTTGAAAAAAGCAGCCGCATTTGCTAATCATGATTTAGGTGTATTACCTCTTGAAAAACGTGATTTAATTGCTCAGGCTTGTGACGAAATTTTAGCAAATAAGTTGGATGATCAATTCCCACTTGTTATTTGGCAAACTGGTTCTGGTACACAATCTAATATGAATGTGAACGAAGTGGTTGCAAATCGTGCTCATGTACTAAACGGTGGAAAATTAGGCGAAAAATCAATCATTCATCCAAATGATGATGTGAACAAATCACAATCTTCAAATGATACTTTCCCAACGGCAATGCACATTGCGGCATATAAAAAAGTAGTTGAACACACCATTCCTTGTGTTGAACGTTTACAAAAAACTTTTGCAGCAAAATCTGAAGCTTTCAAAAACGTGGTAAAAATTGGCCGCACTCACTTAATGGATGCAACGCCACTCACATTAGGCCAAGAATTTTCGGCTTATGCAGCTCAATTAGATTTCGGCTTAAAAGCATTAAAAAATACGCTGCCACATTTAAGCCAATTAGCATTGGGTGGAACTGCGGTTGGCACAGGTTTGAACACACCGAAAGGCTATGATGTGAAAGTGGCAGATTATATTGCAAAATTCACCGCACTTCCGTTTGTCACTGCAGATAATAAATTTGAAGCATTAGCGGCTCATGATGCGATTGTTGAAACTCACGGTGCATTACGTCAATTAGCAATGAGTTTATTTAAAATTGCGAACGATATTCGTCTATTAGCATCAGGCCCTCGTTCAGGAATTGGCGAAATTTTAATTCCTGAAAATGAACCGGGTTCTTCAATCATGCCAGGTAAAGTAAACCCAACTCAATGTGAAGCGATGACAATGGTCTGTGCACAAGTATTTGGTAACGACACTACAATCGCATTTGTGGGTTCACAAGGTCACTTCCAATTAAATGTGTTCAATCCTGTGATGATTGCAAACTTCTTACAATCAGCTCAATTATTGGGTGATGCTTGCGTATCTTTCGATGAGCACTGTGCAGTGGGTATTGAACCAAACTATCCTCGAATTAAACAACAACTTGAAAATTCATTGATGTTAGTGACCGCACTTAATACGCATATTGGTTATGAAAACGCGGCTAAAATTGCAAAAACGGCGCACAAAAATGGTACAACATTGCGTGAAGAAGCGATTAATTTAGGTTTAGTTTCTGCTGAAGATTTTGATAAATGGGTTCGCCCAGAAGATATGGTGGGTAGCCTAAAATAATTCACCGCACAAATTAACATCAGTAATATTAAAGGCGAGTAAAATTACTCGCCTTTTTACTCGTTTATCATTTGTTTTTTGATGCGGTTTGTTATAATCAACACAATTTTATTCACGGCAATTTATTATGAAAATGAAATCCCTTTTTGTGGCAATGATAACGTTTTTTTCTGCCGCACCTTTTGCCCATTGGCAACCCATCGGAAATGCCGAATATACTTGGGGGCCGTTCCATGTTTATACCATTGGTTTATTTTCCGAAACGGGCACTTATCAAGAAAATGAACGCCCATTAATGCTCTCTTTCAAATATGAAAAACCCATTGAAGGAAAAAATTTTGCGATTACGCTTATTAAAGAAATCGAAACCTTAAAACTTAATGATGGCGATACTCAAAGCTGGCTTAAAGAAATGCAATCCACATTTCCTGATTTCTCACCAAACGATATTTTGAACTATATTGCCTTACCTGATAAAGGCTACTTCGTCTTAAATGACACTGTTTTGGAACACGATTTTGATGCTAAATTTAATCAGGCATTTATCGGCATCTGGCTTGCACCAAATAGTACCTTTGCAAAACTTCAGCCACAATTATTAGGCAAAACGAAAAGCAATCATGAAGCGGCTGAATTTTATCTCAAACCTGAAATTGAATCCTTTGATGAACAAGATTCAATGCCTGAATTGCCACCACATTATTTATTAGATAATCAGAAAAAATCCGAAGGATAAATTCAGTTTTTTATATTTTGAACCATAAAAAATACCTGTTTCCGAATAAATTATTATCAAGGAAACAGGTATTTATTATTTGAACATTCTCTATCTGACTAAAATTTTTCCCAAACAGGGATAACGCCATCAACTAAATCTAAATTTTTTCCTAACTCAATCCAACCACAAGGAAAATGAAAATCCGATCCAACCGATCCCAGTAGATCAAATTCTTTTGCCCAACGAGCAAGCATTTGACGTTGATCTCTTGTTTGACCACAATCCGCCATTTCCATGCCATCACCGCCCCAAGCCTTAAAATCGGTTATCAGCTTACGCACCCATTTTCCTGTCATGTTATAACGCAATGGATGCGCAATAATAGCTATACCGCCTGCGGCATGGATTGTCTCAATCGCTGTGGGAATATCAGTCCATTCAGCTTTAACAAATGCCGATTTTCCTTGCCCTAAATAGCGTTTAAAGGCCTGACCATCATTAGACACCTTACCAATCTGCACCAAATAACGTGCGTAATGAGCACGAGTAACCTCGCCATCAGCTAAAGCTTTCGCACCTTCATAAGCATGAGGAATCCCTGCTTTTTCTAATTTATCGCCAATTTCCACCGCTCTTTTTTCGCGTAATGCTTTTTGACTTTGCAAAAGTGCGGTCATTTTGGGATGAGTTTTATCGAAGTTTAATCCTACAATATGGATCCCTCGCCCTTCCCAATTTGTAGAGATTTCTATTCCGGTAATTAATTCAATGCCTACTTCTTTCGCTGCAATCTCTGCTTCATCAATACCTGCAATCGTATCGTGATCGCATAATGCAAGCACGTTCACGCCTTGCGCATAAGCTCGATGCACTAATTCCGTTGGACTCAACACCCCATCTGATGCAGTGCTGTGACAATGTAAGTCGTATTTTTTTGTCATTATTTAATATTTTTTACTAATTCTTTTACTAATTTTGGACCGTGATAAATCAATCCTGAATAAACTTGTAACAACTCGGCGCCAGCCTCAATTTTCTCTTGCGCATTTTGCAAACCATCGATGCCACCGCTACCAATAATCGGAATCTGACCTTTCAGCTCTTGATGTAATCGCTTAATAATCTCTGTGCTTTTATGCCGCAACGGCTTTCCACTTAATCCGCCTTGCTGTTCCGCATTTTTCATCCCCATCACAGTATCCCGAGAAACCGTGGTATTCGTTGCAATAACCCCATCCATTTTATGACGAACCAACGTATCCGCAATTTGTACTAATTCACTTTCCGTTAAATCTGGTGCAATTTTTACCGCAATCGGCACATATTTATTGTATTGGTTTGCCAAAATAGCCTGACGATCCTTGATGCCTCGCAATAAGTCATCGAAATAGTCACCATATTGTAACTGACGTAAATCTGGTGTATTAGGTGATGAAATATTCACCGTAATGTAACCTGCGTAGTTATAGGCTTTGTTCAAACAGAAAATATAATCATCTTTGCCTTGTTCCAAAGGTGTAAATTTATTCTTACCAATATTAATGCCAATCACGCCTTTATAACGTGCGTTTTTCACATTTTCTATAAGATAGTCAATACCATTATTATTAAAGCCATTACGGTTAATAATGCCTTCAGCTTCAATCAAACGAAACTGACGTGGCTTTGCATTTCCATCTTGTGCAACGGGCGTGACAGTTCCTACTTCTAGAAATCCGAAACCCAATGCACCGAAACCATCAATCGCCTCACCATTTTTATCCGCCCCTGCTGCCAATCCAATGGGATTAGGAAAATTCACACCCATTACCGTTTTCGGAAAACCTTTGGGAGCATGAATAAGAGATTTTAAGATCGGTTGAAATAAAGGGTTACCAGCTAATTTCAAGCATTGGATCGTGAAATTATGAGCCTTTTCAGCATCCATTTGGAAAATGCCGTGACGGAATAATTGATACATACTCGTTTATCTCTCGGGATAGTTGACTGTAAGAAAAGTGCGGTCAATTTTCACCGCACTTTAAGGGTAAGACTGCTCGTATTCTACGAGGAACAAAGATGATGTGCAAATAAAAAACCGAACCCAATCGGATTCGGCTTTAATTATGTTGTATTTGAAAATTATTCTTTCTGTATTATTACTTATGCTAATTCCGCACGTAATTTTTTGGTTACATCCACCATCACTTTTAATTGGTCAATGGTTTCTGTCCAACCACGTGTTTTTAAACCACAGTCTGGGTTTACCCATAAGCGTTCTTTTGGAATGACATTTAATGCTTTGCGTAATAAATGTTCTACTTCCGTTGCCGTTGGTACACGAGGGCTGTGAATATCGTAAACACCCGGGCCAATATCATTTGGATATTTGAAATCTGCAAATGCGGTTAATAGTTCCATATCTGAACGTGAAGTTTCGATGGTAATCACGTCTGCATCTAATGCCGCAATGGCAGGTAAGATATCGTTAAACTCGGAATAACACATGTGAGTGTGAATTTGCGTATCATCTTGCACGCCCATTGAGCTTAAACGGAATGCTTCGCCCGCCCATTGTAAGTATGCATCCCAATCTGCACGTTTAAGCGGCAAACCTTCACGAATGGCTGGCTCATCGATTTGGATAACTTTAATGCCTGCCGCTTCTAAATCTAACACTTCATCAGATAATGCTACGCCGATTTGTTTACATACGGTTGAACGTGGAATATCGTTACGCACGAATGACCATTGTAAAATAGTCACAGGGCCTGTGAGCATTCCTTTCATTACACGGTTTGTTAAGCTTTGTGCATATTGAGACCAGCGTACTGTCATTGGCTCTGGGCGAGTTACATCGCCGTAAATTACTGGTGGTTTCACACAACGTGAACCGTAGCTTTGTACCCAACCAAACTTGGTGAATGCGAAACCATCTAATAATTCCCCAAAGTATTCCACCATGTCGTTACGTTCCGCTTCACCGTGAACTAACACATCTAAATCTAATTCTTCTTGGCGACGCACCACATATTCAATTTCTTTTTTCATTGCCGCTTCGTAATCTGCAAGGGATAATTCACCTTTTTTGAAGCTCGCACGAGCATGACGAATTTCAGTAGTTTGCGGGAATGAACCAATGTTTGTGGTTGGCAGAAGCGGTAAATTTAACCACGCATTTTGCTTAACAATACGCTCTGCAAATGGCGATTTACGTTGATCCGCACCTTTTGGCAAGTTTGCTAAACGTTCTGCCACTTCAGGACGATGAATTTCTTTTGAGGTTGCACGTGCATCTGCCGCCGCTTGGCTTGCATCTAATGCAGCTTGAACAGAGACTCTGCCATTATTTAAGGCTTGTTTTAATACATTTAATTCTTCCACTTTTTGTAACGTGAAAGATAACCAGCTGTAAAGTGCGGTATTTTTTTCTTTTAATTGTACTTCCACTTCTAAATCAAATGGAGTGTGCAATAATGAACAGCTTGGTGCAATCCATAAACGCTCGCCTAATTTTGCTTTTAATGGCTCTAATACATCTAACACTTTGTTTAAGTTTGCACGCCAGATATTACGGCCCTCAATCACGCCAGCTGATAACACTTTGCTGTAATCTTCAAATGCTGCAAGTTGTTCTGGCGCACGCACTAAATCTAAATGTAAGCCTGCAACAGGTAAAGCTTTTAATAGCCCAGCGTGTTGTGCAACGGAACCAAAATAAGTGGCTAACAATAATTTTGCGTTCACTTTGCTTAATTCAGCGTAAACAGATTTATAAGCTTCAACCCATTCTGCAGGTAAATCCAATGCTAATGCAGGTTCATCAATTTGAATCCACTCTGCCCCTTCAGCCACTAATGCATTTAAGATTTCAACATAAACAGGCACTAATTGATTTAATAAATCGAAACGGTTAAATGCTTCGCCTTTTTCTTTACCCAACCATAAGAATGTTAATGGACCAACAATTACTGGTTTGAAGTTTAAGCCTAAGGCTTTTGCTTCACGGATTTGGTTTACATAATGTGCTGGATTAGCTTTGAATTGTGTATTTTTATGAAATTCTGGCACGAGATAGTGATAGTTCGTATCAAACCATTTGGTCATTTCAATCGCAAATTGATCTTTGTTACCACGTGCAAGTTGGAAATATTGATCAAGAGTTAAATTTTGGCTATCAAAACCAAAACGAGCAGGAATTGCCCCTGTTGCCACTTGTAAATCTAAAATATGATCGTAGAACGTGAAATCGCCCACTGCAACAAAATCCGCATTGGCAGCCGCTTGATGTTTCCAGTTTTTTTCACGCAATGCTTTTGCTAAATCTAATAAATCTTGCTCAGCTAATTCTTTACGCCAATAACGTTCTTGTGCAAATTTTAATTCACGTTTTGCACCCACACGAGGAAAGCCTAAAATATGTGATGTTGTCATAATAACTCCCGTTTTAAAGTAATCTTCTTAATCATTTAGACGGCTAAACGTCTGTACGGGCATAGAATGCGTCATCTTAGTGTATTATGCAAACTTATTATTTTCAGGATTTATATGAAATAAATTAATATTAAAGCCAGATATAAAACAAAGGGGCATACTAAATGCCCCAAAAACTATTGCAAAATTTACCGCACTTTTATGCGTTTTCATCCTTATGCTGAATTTCTTTTATTACATCACCAATTAATCGACCAAAATCAACGGCATTTTTAGAAGTAATAACAGGCTGTCCCGTTTCTTGTTCTAACGTCTCTTTCGCAATTTTTGCGACATTGCCACCCCTTTTAGCGACTCTTTTATTTTCTTCAAAACCTTGAGGATTTGATGTATTAGCAATATCTTTGGTAGCGGTTTCCGCAAGCATATTTAAGATTAATTCAGTGGTGGACATATTGTCTCTTAAATTTTGTTTTTTCAGCCCTTTAAAATCTTTATATTCTCTTGTCGTCATTCCACTCCATGCTTTAGAAATTTCATTGGTAAGAATGGCATATTCTTTCCCTTCAGCTACGCCATGAGCTTGCCAAGTATCTGTAAGCTCTTTTCTTACTTGTATAGCTTGCAGCCTTTGATTAATCCATTCTCGGCTATAACCTTTTTGAAGATAAGTTTCTAAGGCTCTATCAATGGTTAATTCAGGATCAATGATTTCATCAATTCTGTCTTTACCGACTTCAGCTAACCACATTTTGAAAGGTTCCGCTTTAGGTGAGGGAACAGATTGAATAATGCGGAAAATGCCTTGCATATCAGCAACATCAGTTTTGTACATTTTACCGTCTTTAGGTGATTTCATTTTCAGTTGGTTACAATATGTAACCGACTCACTTCCTTCATCTTTCAATCTCTTTTTCAATACTTTCCAATAGTTATTTGGATTTTCACTCTCAGTCAAAACCCCTACTACATCCACCACAGAAAAATACCATTCTTCTTTTTCATTATCCCAAATAGAACGGATTTCATTTCCTTCAAATAATTTAATTTTATTATCCAAGCTAATTTTCCTTTTAATCTGTACTAACTCAACTTACTGCAACGCTTTCTCAATTTTTTCAAATAAATCTTTTGAAAGATTTTCTACAATACTTAGGCGTTCTAAAGCACGTTTCATCAGCGTTTGGCGTTGAGCATCAAAGCGAGAAAAACGAATTAATGGCTCGATTAAGCGCGCTGCCACTTGTGGGTTACTTTCATTTAAACGGATTAAAACATCCGTTAAGAAACGATAGCCTGCTCCGCTTACATTGTGGAAGGCTTTTAAGTTGTGATTTGCAAAGCTACCTACTAATGCACGTAAACGGTTTGGATTGTTGAAGTTAAAACTTGGGTGATCCATTAATAACTGAATAATTCCCAACACATTTTCATCTGGGCGAGTGGCTTGTAATGCAAACCATTTATCCATCACTAATCCATCGTGTTGCCATTTTTGTTCAAAATCAGCTAATAACGCATCTCTGCAAGGTAATGCAGCTTTAGTCGCAACACTTAATGCGGCTAATGTATCTGTCATATTATTCGCATTATTGTAGTGTTTTTGCACTAGGTTGTTGCCCAAATTGGTGTAAGCCAAATAAGTTAAGCAAAGATTACGCATTGCACGTAAGGCGATGTCTTGTTGCGTAACTTGATAATCATCAAGACGAATATGGGTATAAACACGCAAGAAATCATCTTTTAACGATTCTGCAATTTGCGCTTGCATAAATGCTCTTGCGGCTGAAATGCCATCAGGATCGATAGTTTTGAAACCTTCCGCAAATTCCATTTCTTTTGGAAGGGTGAGAATTAAGGTTGCCAGTTCAATATCTTTCTCATAATGGTTCAGAACATGAGAAAGTGCGGTCAAAATTTCAGGCGAAATTTCTAGTGCCTCTCCTTGTTGGAAACGCACAACATTACGACGTAATTCTTGCGCAAATAACATCTGAGCCGCATCCCAACGGATAAATTGATTATCTGCGAATTTAAGCAAGCCTAATAACTGTTCCGTTTTATAATCATAATCCAGTTTTACCGGCGCGGAGAAATCACATAGCAATGCGGGAACGGGGCGACCATAAATGCCATGAAACTCAAAGACTTGGTCTTTTTCAGTAACATTTAATACATCACTCAACAATTCGCCATTATGTTGTAGCATTTGTTTCGTGCCGTTCGCATCATAAAGCGCAATTTTCAATGGAATATGTAAGTTTACTTTTTCCATTTGGTCCGCTGTTGGCAGCGTAGATTGCGAAACGGTTAAACGATAAGTATGAGTTTGTTCATTATAGGCATCGCTAATCAATAATTCTGGTGTACCCGATTGGCTATACCAACGGCGGAATTGGTTTAAATCGAGGTTATTTGCCTGTTCCATCGCAGAAACAAAATCTTCACAGGTTGCCGCTTTGCCATCGTTTTCAGCAATATAAAGTTGCATGCCTTTTTGGAAACCTTGCTCACCTAATAAAGTGTGCAACATACGAATGACTTCAGCCCCTTTTTCATATACTGTCACTGTATAGAAGTTATTCATTTCAATCACTTTTTCAGGGCGAATTGGGTGCGACATTGGGCTTGAATCTTCGGCAAATTGCACAGTGCGTAAAAATTTCACATTATTAATGCGATTAACAGCACGAGAGCCCGTGTCTGAAGAAAATTCTTGATCGCGAAAAACCGTTAAACCTTCTTTCAAACTTAATTGGAACCAATCTCGGCAAGTTACACGGTTTCCTGTCCAGTTATGGAAATATTCGTGTGCAATCACACTTTCAATGGCAAGATAATCTTCATCTGTTGCCGTTTGTGGATTTGCCAACACGAATTTAGAGTTAAAGATATTTAACCCTTTATTTTCCATTGCGCCCATATTGAAAAAATCGACAGCAACGATCATATAAATATCGAGGTCATATTCTAAATTAAAGCGATCTTCATCCCATTTCATCGCTTTTTTAAGACTTTCCATTGCCCAAGTTGCACGGTTAAGATTGCCGCGATCCACATAAAGCTCTAATACAACTTCTCTCCCACTTTTGGTGATAAATTTATCTTGTAATAAATCAAAATCCCCCGCCACTAAAGCAAATAAATAGCTTGGTTTTGGGAAAGGATCGTTCCATTCCACCCAATGGCGACCATCTTCTAATTCGCCACTCGCAATGCGATTACCATTAGAAAGTAAGTAAGGATATTTGGTTTTATCTGCGGTAATTTTGGTTGTATAGCGCGCCAATACGTCTGGGCGATCAAGCATATAAGTGATTTGACGGAAACCTTCCGCCTCGCATTGCGTACAAATGCCCTCACCAGACTGATACAACCCTTGTAATGAAGTGTTTTCGGCTGGCACAAGGAACGTCACAATTTCAAGTTCAAATTCTTCCGCACTTTTACCTTTTAAATCAAGCGTTAAACTCTCGCCATCTTGTTGATAAGCAGAAAATGGCTCACCATTAAATTTAATAGAAGAAAACTGGAAGCTATGCCCATCTAAACGTAAAGAAGTCGCTTCATCATTTAAGCGTTGGAATTTTGTGGTTGCCGTCACCACAGTATGTTTAGGATCAAGTTGAAAATCTAAATAAATGTCTGTGACAGTAAAATCTGGTTGTTTGTAATCTTTTCTATATTTTGCTTTGGCTAACATAATTTGCCCTACTTTGAAGAAAGAAAATGTGAATATGATATCGTTACGTTTTGTTATCTTAAACTTGGTTTTTCACGAAAAATTTTTTCTTGAATCGCTTCCGTCACAAAAGCATTAAGTGAACGATCGCCTGCTATTATCGTAGCTTCTCTATGCAATTCCTCGCCAATTCGTACATTAAATACACCTTTAAAAGATTTATTCGGTTCTTTACCTAATTCCAAACAATCTTGTAAATATAAATCAACAGATTGACGAAATTCTTTTTCTAGCTCAGATAATGACTCTGTTTCGTAAGTTACTAAATCACGAATGTAAGCAAGTTTACCAAACAATATATTGTTTTCTAAATCCGCCTCGATCGTGCCAACATAACCTTTATAATTTAATAACTTCATAGAATACCTACCTGTTTTAATGATTCTTTCACTGACTTTAAAGCACCACCTTTAATATAATTTTCAGTTGTAGGGTGGGCTTCAGCCCACCTTTGTTATGGCTAAATGGATAAAAAACGGTGGGCTAAAGCCCACCCTACGATCTATTCTTATAAAAATTGTGCCTAGGATAAAATTTTATCCTTAAAGTTGCAATGGTATTTTCCTATAAAACCCATTTAGCAAACGTTTGCTTGATATGTGTAAGATGTGCTATTCTACGCCACGTTTTTAAATAAAAAATTGAGAAAATAGCATGTCAAAAACTGCACAAATTGCCGTTGTGATGGGTTCCAAAAGCGATTGGGCCACCATGCAAGAGGCAACTCAGATTTTAGATGAATTAAAAGTACCTTATCATGTGGAAGTCGTCTCGGCTCATCGTACGCCTGATAAACTTTTTGAATTTGCTGAAAATGCACAAAAAAATGGCTATAAAGTAATTATTGCTGGTGCGGGAGGTGCGGCACATTTACCTGGTATGATTGCAGCGAAAACCCTTGTGCCCGTACTGGGTGTGCCAGTAAAAAGTTCTATGTTAAGTGGCGTAGATAGCCTTTATTCGATTGTGCAAATGCCAAAAGGAATCCCAGTCGGAACATTGGCTATTGGCCCTGCGGGTGCGGCAAACGCCGGATTGTTAGCCGCCCAAATTCTAGCAGGTTGGAATTTAGAATTGCTTTCACGCTTGCAATCTTTCCGTGAAAACCAAACTCATGCCGTACTGGACAATCCCGATCCACGTACATAAAAATATCTTCAGATCTGACCGCACTTTTAAAGTGCGGTTGTTTTTTTCGTCAATTTAACGAGAAATATTATGCAAAACTCCACCTTATACCCAACGGTTTATGTACTCGGCAACGGGCAACTCGGCAGAATGTTAGGTTACGCAGGCACACCTTTAGATATTTATGTTGAACCCTTAGCCTTCAATGCGCCAGTTTTTGACTTACCTGAAAATGCGATCATCACGGCAGAAATTGAACGCTGGGAAAAAACGCCTTTAACTGAATTACTCGGCAATCATAAAAACTTCGTTAATCAACATGTATTTGGATTATTGGCCGATCGTTTTACTCAAAAATCCTTACTAGATGAACTCAATCTTTCGACCTCGCCTTGGTGTTTATTAAAAGATAAAACGCAATGGAATGATGTTTTCCAAACTGTTGGCGAGAAAGTTGTCGTTAAACGCAGAACAGGCGGATATGATGGACGTGGTCAATGGATTATCAGCGATGAAAATAAAGCGGATATCACCGATGAATTATTCAGTGAAGTGATCGCAGAAAAATTTATTCCTTTCGATTATGAAGTTTCTATTGTAGGTGCAAGATTTAAAAATGGCGAAAAACGTTTTTATCCCGTTACACATAACCTGCAACAAAACGGTATTTTGCGTTACAGTGTGGTTGATAGTGCTTTTCCTCAACAATCAACACAACAAAAACAAGCAGAAGCCATGCTCGGCAAAATTATGGATAAATTAGGCTATATTGGTGTAATGGCAATGGAATGTTTTGTTGTAGGCGACAAATTATTGATTAACGAACTTGCGCCTCGTGTACATAACAGTGGGCATTGGACACAACTGGGATGCTCGATTAGCCAATTTGAATTACATTTACGTGCGCTACTTGATTTGCCAACGCCTGAATTACAAACTTTCGCGCCAAGTGTGATGGTGAATTTAATCGGCACAAACCATAATCCAACATGGCTTAATACACCGTTTGCACAACTTCATTGGTATGGTAAAGAAGTCAGAACTGGACGTAAAGTTGGGCATATCAATCTTTCTCATCCTAATAAAGCGGTCATTATTCAACAATTAGAAAAACTCCGCACTGAGTTACCAGAAGATTATCAATCGGGATTAAATTGGGCGATTGAAAAACTAAAATAATGTAAAAAATGACCGCACTTTTTGATGAATATTTAAAAATATCAAAGTGCGGTTAATTTTTATAAAAATCTTTCTTGATAAAATAAAACGGCTGAAGTATAAAATTATCCACCACACAACACATACATAAGGAAAAGCTATGTTTGAACATATCAAAGCGGCACCAGCCGATCCCATCTTAGGCTTAGGCGAAGCATTTAAATCTGAAACGCGTGAAAATAAAATCAATTTAGGTATTGGCGTTTATAAAGATGCGCAAGGCACAACCCCGATTATGCGTGCGGTAAAAGAAGCAGAAAAACACTTATTTGATAAGGAAAAAACGAAGAATTATCTGACTATCGATGGTATTGCTGATTATAACGAACGAACAAAAGCGCTACTTTTCGGTAAAGATTCTGAAATCATTAAATCTAATCGTGCGAGAACAGTACAAAGTTTAGGCGGAACGGGCGCATTACGCATTGCGGCAGAATTTATTAAACGTCAAACCAAAGCACAAAATGTGTGGATCAGCACACCAACATGGCCAAACCACAATGCTATTTTCAATGCGGTGGGCATGACGATTCGTGAATATCGTTATTATGATGCTGAACGCAAGGCCCTTGACTGGGAACATTTACTTGAAGATTTAAGCCAAGCAAGCGAAGGTGATGTGGTGCTTTTACACGGCTGCTGCCACAATCCAACTGGTATTGATCCAACCCCTGAACAATGGCAAGAATTAGCCGCACTTTCGGCGAAAAACGGCTGGTTACCTCTCTTTGACTTTGCTTATCAAGGTTTAGCAAATGGCTTAGACCAAGATGCTTACGGTTTACGTGCTTTTGCGGCAAATCATAAAGAATTATTAGTCGCAAGTTCATTCTCGAAAAACTTTGGTTTATACAATGAACGTGTGGGAGCATTTACCCTTGTGGCAGAAAATTCAGAAATTGCTTCGACCGCATTAACACAGGTGAAATCAATTATTCGTACACTCTACTCTAACCCGGCATCTCACGGTGGGGCGACCGTAGCAACAGTGTTAAATGATCCGCAACTTCGTCAAGACTGGGAAAATGAATTAACTGAAATGCGCGAACGCATCAAAAAAATGCGTCACTTATTCGTTCAGTTATTAAAAGAATATGGTGCAGAGCAAGATTTCAGCTTTATCATGGAACAAAACGGTATGTTCTCTTTCAGCGGTTTATCGCCTGAACAAGTTGATCGCTTAAAAGAAGAATTTGCGATTTATGCTGTTCGTTCTGGTCGTATCAATGTGGCGGGTATCACTGAAGACAATATTCGTTATTTGTGTGAAAGTATTGTGAAAGTACTTTAATTCATAAAAAGCAAAAGTGCGGTTAAGTTTGACCTGACCCCAAAAAGTTAGACTGTCATTTAAAGGATTGTTTTCGATATTGTATCGGACTCAGTCCTTTTAATTTTAGTTGAATCCGTCGGTGATTATAGTAATCCAAATAATCTCTGACAGCATCAACTATCTCCTCTCTACTGTTAAATTCCCGACCATAAAAGCATTCTGTTTTTAATCGTCCAAAGAAACTTTCCATTGCGGCGTTGTCCAAGCAATTCCCTTTTCTCGACATACTTTGAATGATGCCATGTTCAGCTAAGATTCGACGATAAGCTATCATTTGATATTGCCAGCCTTGGTCTGAATGTAAAATGACACCACAAGCTTTATTTAATCCTTTGACGGCTTGCATTAACATGTCCTCTACTTGCGCCCAGTTTGGGGAATAGCTAAGGTTATAGGAGACTATCTCATTGTTAAATAAGTCTAAAATTGGGGATAAATAGACTTTACTTCCATCTTTCGCCTTAAACTCGGTGATATCAGTTACCCATTTTTGTTTCGGGGCCGTTGCACTAAAATCGCGTTCAAGATGATTCGGTGCTATCACCCCTATCGTGCCTCGATAAGTGGTAAATTTCTTGCTTTTTCTTGACCGCACTTGAAGCCCAAGTGCCTGTATTAAACGTTGGACTTTTTTATGATTCACACCTGACAAACAGGCATGAACGCGTCGGTAGCCATAATCAGGATGATTGGCTTTGATGCGTTTAATGGCCTTTTTCAGCTCCTCATCCTTATCCAATTTAACCTGAAGTTTAGCAAAAAACGTACTACGCGCTAACTGTGCAAAGCCTAAAAGCCATTTTAATGGATAATGCGTTCTTAACCTTTGGATAATTTCCGTTGTTCGGCTTCGTCCTGAAGTCTGAGCTTTCTCAACTCCTTTAGGTAGGCTACCTCCGCTTCAAGCTGTAAAATTCTCAAACGTAAACGGTCTTCTTCAGTTTTGGGTGGCGGTGGCATTTTTGCATATTTGGGTTTCATTGGCGGTCGTCCTGATGGTTTATGGGGAATCAGTCCTTTTATGCCACTTTTTTCAAACCGTTTCAACCATGTCCCGACTAAGGCGTTGGATGGAATATTGTAAAAACGAGCCGCTTCTCTAATACTCATTTTCCGATTCAAAATAGGTTGAAGAACCTGTAATTTAAATTCGATTGTGTAGTGTTTACCCATAAAAAAATCTGCACCTCAATTGTTGGTTATTGAGTCCAACTTTTGGGGGGCAGATCAGTTTAACCGCACTTTGCCATTACCACTTCTCTAACGCTTCTTTATCGCTCTCCCTCGCTTCAATCCAACGTTCACCTTGATTGGTTTGTTCTTTTTTCCAAAATGGTGCTTTGGATTTTAAAAAATCCATAATAAATTCATTGGCGTGATAAGCATCTCCACGATGAGCAGAACTAATCCCCACTAATACGATCTCATCGCCAGTACGTAGCAATCCCACTCGATGAATTACAGACACACGCTGGATATCCCAACGGGCTTTTGCTTGTTCTACAATTTCACGTAAGGCTTTTTCTGTCATTGCGGGATAATGTTCTAAGTATAAACTGGATACCTCATCGCCTAAATTAAGATCGCGTACTTTCCCCACGAAAATAACCGTTGCGCCAACCGAATGTTGCTCAGAAAGCCATTGGTAAACGGCATTTTGATCAAAAGGTTGTTCTTGTACTGAAATTTGAATATCGGTCATTTAGCCCCCCGTTACTGGTGGGAAAAATGCAATTTCATCCCCATTTTTGACCACACTTTCTAATGGCATCAAGGTTTGATTGATGGCGACTAAAAGCTTCCCTTTTTCTAACGCTAACGCCCATCTTTCACCTTTTTGAGCAAGATGTTCACGCACCGCTTCCGCTGTTGCAAAATCGCCTTCAAGCTGAATTGAATCTTCCCCAATTAATTCACGAGTTTGAGCAAAAAATAAAACATTTAGCATCCTATTTTTCCTCCGCAATAAAATGACCAGATTTTCCACCGCTCTTTTCTAACAGGCGAACGTGCTCAATCACAATGTCTTTTTGTACGGCTTTACACATATCATAAATGGTTAATGCGGTAACACTTGCAGCGGTTAATGCTTCCATTTCTACGCCGGTTTTTCCGGTTAATTTACAAAGAGATTGAATACGAACTTGATTGGTTTCAAGTAACGGTTCTAAATTCACTTCCACTTTAGAAAGTAACAATGGATGGCAAAGTGGGATAAGCTCCCAAGTACGTTTTGCTGCTTGAATACCTGCAATACGTGCTGTAGCAAATACATCGCCTTTGTGATGTTTGCCTTCCACGATCATAGAAAGGGTTTCTTTTGACATAGTCACAATGGCTTCAGCACGAGCTTCGCGAACAGTCTCTGCTTTTGCAGAAACATCCACCATATTGGCTTCGCCTTGAGAATTGATATGTGTAAATGTAGTCATAATAAAATAAAGTGCGGTTAAAATATTGAATGTTTTAAATGGGCGACAAAAGAAAGCGAGCGAATATTACCATTCACTACTTTGATTTCTTAGCCACCGATAGAAGCTAAATGATTTCTTACGCCACTATCACCAATATGCAAGTAATGATGCTCACGTTTGCCTTGAAGTGCAGCCAAAATACGAGCCTGTAAAATATCTTGCTGTTCATGGGATTGCAATAAATCACGTAATTCAATGCCTTCTTCGCCGAATAAACAAAGATGAAGTTTTCCCTTCGCTGACACTCTGAGGCGATTACAGCTTGCGCAGAAATTCTTCTCATAAGGCATAATTAAGCCAATTTCGCCTGCATAATCAGGATGCGTAAATACTTTAGCTGGACCATCAGTATGGGATTTATGCTGTAATGTCCAACCATTTTTCAGCAATTTATCCGCTAAGATTTGCCCAGAAAGATGGTGTTTATCAAAGAAACTATCCATTTCGCCTGTTTGCATGAGTTCGATAAAGCGCATTTGAATTGGACGATCTTTCACCCAAACAAGGAATTGTTCAAACTCTTTGTCATTCAAATTTTTCATCAAAACTGAATTGACTTTGACTTTGTTGTAACCCACTTCAAATGCACGATCGATACCACGCATCACGTCATCAAATTTATTGATACCTGTAATTTGATGGAACATTTTTGGATCTAAGCTATCAACACTGACGTTAATAGACGTAATCCCTGCTTTTTTCCAATCAGCTACATCTTTTGCCATACGATAGCCATTTGTGGTAACAGCTAATTGACGAATGCCATCAATGTTCGCAATGCTTTCTACAATTGGAATAAAATCTTTGCGTAAGGTCGGTTCGCCACCTGTTAAACGGATTTTTTCAGTGCCCATTTCAGCAAACGCTTGAGCAAGATTTGTAATTTCTTTTAAGGTTAAGAAACTCGGTTTATTGGCTTCGGGTTGATAACCATCAGGTAAACAATAGGTACAACGAAAATTACACTGATCGGTAATCGACAGTCGTAGATAGTAATATTGGCGTTGGAAAGGATCGACTAAACGAGACTCTCCTACGTTTTTAATAGGAATGGATTGCATTTTACACCTTTCTAAATATGGAGAGGATAAACCGTTTCCAGCGTATCCCTGAATAACGTACCGCGTTATTGGCTTGTCGCCGTATTTCGATGAAACTTAGGCTAAACAAGCTCGGAGTTATGCGTTAAATTTGATTTGTCGTCATTCTAAAAGATTTCACTTCATAAACACAATCAATAATATTGATGAAAATCAGTATTTTCCTAAATTCTTAAAAATCAATTATATAAAAAAATACATAATGAATTTAAAGCTAGCTCATTAGTGATAATTAATCCTATTTATATGAATAACCATCAATTTTGAGCTGATTATTATGAGGTATTTTTATTGATTTAAATCATAATTTAATCAATAAATAAATCTCTCTACTTTTCATAATCAGAAAAATATCCTACTATTTTTATCGGATTTATTTTTACTTAATCAATATAGGAGTGATTTATGTCTTTTGCCCAACAAAAACTTAGCGAGCTCGCTGTTTCAATTCCAGGTGCAACTAAAATTTTTCGTGAATATGATTTAGATTTTTGCTGCGGCGGTTCTGTATTATTAGAAATCGCAGCACAACAAAAGAATCTTAACCTTGCTGAAATTGAAAAACGTTTAACTGATTTACAACAAAGTAAAGCAGAAAATAATGATAAAGATTGGACTTCGGCATCTTATGCAGAGATGATCGATCACATTATTACTCGTTTTCATAATCGCCACCGTGAACAACTCCCTGAATTAATTACATTGGCGGAGAAAGTAGAAAATGTACATGGTGATCGTGATGACTGCCCTGTCGGCGTAGCGGCACAATTAGAAAAAATTTATGCTGAACTTAGCCAGCATTTAATGAAAGAAGAACAAATTTTGTTCCCAATGATCAAAATGGGGAATTATGCTATGGCCTCAATGCCAATTCGTGTAATGGAAATGGAACACGATGAAGCAGGGCAAGACGTGGAAGTGATCAAATCACTTACTAATAACTGCACGCCACCAGCAGATGCTTGTTTCAGTTGGAAAGCCTTATATAGCGGCATTAATGAATTTATTGATGATTTAATGCACCATATTCATTTGGAAAATAATATTTTATTTCCACGTGTATTAAACGAAAAATAATTCAATTTTCATTAAAAAATAACCGCACTTTAATCTATTCTGAAAAACAAACTAAAGTGCGGTCATTTCTATAAAAATTTTGAGTTGGTCGATAAGCCGAGTTCTGTCGTGGACAATCATTCCTCTAGGCGACAAATTACTCTGCCGCTCAAGCAACCTACCCGAATCCTGAGCGGGCCACTCATTGGATTCCTATTTGGTCTTGCTACGAGTGGAGTTTACCCTGCTGCCAACCGTTACCGGAGGCACGGTGCGCTCTTACCGCACCCTTTCACCCTTACCGTTTACACGGCGGTCTGCTCTCTGTTGCACTGGTCGTCGGCTCACGCCGCCCGGACGTTATCCGGCACTCTGCCCTGTGTAGCTCGGACTTTCCTCTCGTTTACTTGTCCCACTAGGTCGTATAAATACGGTTAAGGGCTTCAATAAACCAGCGATTGTCTAACCAACTCGGCGCGTAGTATAGGGGCAATCACTAGTGCGGTCAATAAAATCCCCAATTTTTAGATATTGCTCATCAATCTTATAAACAATAATGGCTAATTTTTCATTCGTATTTTTTTATGATTCCGCTAAAATAACGCCAATTTCAACCGCTCTTTTAGGAAGAAGAATGAACTATCTAAAAATTGCACAGGATTCCCTTTCAGTGGAAAGCAACGCACTTTTACAACTCAGCCAACGTTTAGGCGAGGATTTTAATCAAGTCGTGGATTTAATCCTTGCTTGCGAAGGACGATTAGTCATCGGCGGGATAGGGAAATCTGGTTTAATCGGTAAAAAAATGGTGGCTACCTTTGCCTCTACGGGCACACCAAGTTTCTTTTTACATCCGACGGAAGCCTTCCACGGTGATTTAGGAATGTTGAAACCAATTGATATCGTGATGTTAATTTCCTATAGCGGTGAAACCGATGATGTTAATAAACTGATTCCAAGTTTAAAAAATTTCGGTAATAAAATTATTGCTGTGACGAGTAACAAAAATTCCACGCTTGCACGCCATGCTGATTATGTTTTAGACATTACTGTTGAGCGTGAAGTGTGTCCAAATAATCTCGCACCAACAACATCCGCACTTGTCACACTAGCCCTTGGCGATGCACTTGCCGTATCGCTTATTACGGCACGCAATTTCCAACCAGCTGACTTTGCTAAATTCCATCCAGGTGGCAGTCTTGGTCGTCGTTTATTATGTAAAGTGAAAGATCAAATGCAAACTCGCCTACCAACAATTTTACCGACCACCAATTTTACAGATTGTCTGACCGTGATGAATGAAGGGCGAATGGGCGTTGCCTTAGTGATGGAAAATGAACAACTTAAAGGCATTATCACGGATGGCGATATTCGCCGTGCGCTTACAGCCAATGGTGCAGAAACGCTGAATAAAACAGCCAAAGACTTTATGACAAGTTCACCAAAAACTATTCATCAAGACGAATTTTTATCAAAAGCAGAAAACTTTATGAAAGCGAAAAAAATTCACTCGCTAGTCGTTGTTAATGATGAAAATCACGTAGTGGGTTTAGTGGAATTTTCAAGCTAAGGAATCCCGATGCAACAAAAATTAGAAAAGATTAAATTTGTCATTACTGATGTAGACGGCGTACTCACCGACGGACAACTTCATTATGATGCCAATGGTGAAGCCATCAAAAGTTTTCATGTTCGCGATGGTTTAGGCATAAAAATGCTGATGGATGCGGGTATTCAAGTGGCAGTGCTTTCTGGTCGCGACTCCCCTATTTTACGTCGTCGCATTGCCGATCTTGGTATTAAATTATTCTTTCTTGGCAAACTTGAAAAAGAAACCGCTTGTTTTGATCTTATGAAACAAGCAGGCGCCACTGCCGATCAGACCGCTTATATTGGCGATGATAGCGTAGATCTCCCCGCCTTTGCAGCGTGTGGAACTTCTTTTACTGTGGCTGATGCCCCTATTTATGTAAAGAATACTGTTGATCATGTACTTTCTACTAATGGAGGAAAAGGAGCATTCCGTGAAATGTCCGATATGATTTTACAGGCACAGGGAAAATCTTCTGTGTTTGATAGCGCCCAAGGTTTCCTGAAATCAGTGAAAAATATGGGGCAGTAATAACTCATTCGTCAATATTATTGCCTAATAAAAAATAAAGTGCGGTAAATTTTCAAGGAGTTTTAAAATCTCTCAAAAATCAACCGCACTTTTATCTTTATAACGCCCCCCATACTCTTTAACAAGACTCTTTCCTAAAATACTCATAGAACTGCGGTAAGAGTTGCGTAATCAAATTCAATTGTTGATACGGCAAACTAAAAACGGCGCGTTCTTCTGCGGTCATCTCTTGTTTTTCTAATTCTTTTAAATGTATTTCGATACTTTCTTGCTGTTGGTTAAAAATAGCTTCAGGTATTTCTTCAATATGTTCGAAGGTATAGATAATTTTCTTTGCCACGGGATAAAAACCAGATAAAAACTGTGCGGTCTGTTGCAAATTTTTCATTCTGTCGCGATAAGCTCCCAGTGCTGAAATATAGCTTAATAGAGAATAATTAAGTTTGAGTAAATCAAAGCCTTTTTGTAAATATGCCTTATATTTAACTGGCTCATTATTCATATTGGAAAGAGTTGTACTCAGTGCGGCTGCATATTGATGTGCATTGCGACGTGCTATGCGATATTTAAGATCATCACTTTTACCAAATTGCAATTGGCTAATAATATGCAATAAATACACCGCATCACTGCGTAGTGCTTGATGACTCACTTTATCAAGTTGCAAATATTTCCAATCTGGCCATAAGTAAGATACTGCAAACCATGAAATCGCGGCACCAAGCAAAGTATCGAGTAAACGAGGCATTAATGCGGCTGCCGTATCGAATCCCATGACATCAAAACTCAGCAATACTTGTAGTGTGATGAAAAAGGTCGAGAAACTGTAATTATTACTGCGGAAGAAAAAGAACAAAGTACTTGTAAGCACCACAAGACCTAGTTTTAATTCTAAGGTTGGATTTAAATAAGGTAATAGTGACCCCACCACTACGCCTAATATCGTGCCAATAATGCGCTGACGTAAACGTACTTTAGTTGCAGAATAGTTTGGCTGACACACAAATACAGTGGTCAATAAAATCCAATAACCAAGATTAAATTGGAAAAACTCAACAATGGCACAGCACAGAAATACCACAATAGATAATCGTACCGCATGTCGGAACAACTGTGACTCAAAAGTAAAATGGCTAAAAATCACCGCACTTATATTTTTTAACCCCGTGATCTGTTCCGTATGAATTTGAGCCAACTGTTCGGTATCCGTCGTTTCTTGTCCCAACTGGCGAAGTTGCCAGTTGATGCTTTGTAAATTATCTAACAAGGTTTGAATATCAATCAGTTCATCTTGATCATTAAGATGTTGTGTTCGATACAGTTCAAAGGAATGCAAGGTGCCTAAAAGTGCACGTTCGACACGTTCATTAAAATGATAAGGTTTATTTTCACGCAAACTCTCCGTGATTTCTTTACAGGATTGTGCTTGTAGCTCTAACAAACGTTGAACACGGAAAATCAAATCTGTATTTTTTAGTTTTTCCGTTATTTGTTGATAATCAAAATGTGTAGAATTGGCGCGTTCGTGAATATCTTGCGCGGCAAAATAGTAACGTAACATTCTCTGGGTACGAGGATGGCGATGTTGTCCTCTAATACGATAAAAAAGTGCAGTGCGAACAATATTAAATGCCGTGACAACATTCGCATTTTTCATCGCAAAATTGAGGTGTTTTTTTTCAATCTCAGCTACTTCGTCAGGATCAAAAAAACAGGATTTGGTATCTAAATATTCTCCCAACGCACAAAACGCTTTAGCGACACTTTCTTGCACGGGGCGATTTGGGAAAAACAGGTAAACAATCAGAGTCACCACGCTATACAGCAAGGTACCGCATAAAATCATTACAGGGTTAATAAACCATACATTTCCCTCTGGGATATAAGTCAATGTGGTGTAAAGCGCAACCACTAATGAACCAAATGCAATCGTGCTATAACGCTGCCCCACGGCGCCAATCATGGTGAAAATAAACGTTAGCACCGTCATTAACACAATATATTGGATGGGCTTACCGATATGTAACTGCACAATAAAGGATGAAATAGAAAAGGCAATAAGGGTAAAAAATACGTTTTTCAATCGTCCAGTTAAACGGTTATCCAAATCCACTAAACCGCCTGCAATAATGCCGAGAATCAAAGGCATTGATTGCGAAGAAATATCAAAAGCCCATATTCCCACTGCCGCAATATTTACGGCAATAAAAACAGGAATCGCAGCGATTACTTTGGCATTTAACCGAATATTCATTTCAAATCCTTATCAAAATAGAAAAGTGAGCAACAAGGCTCACTTTTTATTGTATGAAGTGCGGTAATTATTTATGGGATTTTGCCCAATTTAAGAAACGTGTTTGAGTTTCTTTATCAGCTTGTTGGAACCAATACTGGAGCTGTTGCTCTGCAACGTTTTCACCTTGAACAACCACTTTACCTTTATTCGCTTTTGCATTGCTTGCTGGAGTAGCGACCATTGGGCTAGCAGCTGTGGTTGCAGCAAATGCAGAAACAGATGCAGTTGCACCAGAGGCATTATATTCAGCAAGATCATTCACCACATTAGCACTTGGGAATAAACCTTCTTGTTTTAACACATCTACTTTCGCTGAAATGGCATTACCTGATTTTGTTTTTACGCTAATGCTTGGCATCTCATTGAATTTATCGCTTTCAGAACGACTACGAATAACTGGCGCCGAAATAACAAGATCCTCTGCGCTACCTTGGAATGTCACAATTACTGGATTAGATTCAAAAAGGGTTTGGCTAGATCCAGAACCAATAATTTCACTTAAACGAACAACAACCTGATGGTTTTGAGTGTCATTCACAGCAAAGGTTTTAGCATCCTTTGCAAGCGATTTAGAGGCTTTTTGACCATCAATTGCTAAAAGTTCAAGGTTAGATGACGTAGAAACCATGCCTGCAAAAGTTGCAGTGCTAGCACATAATGTTGCAAAACCTAATACAACAGCACGTAATTTCATAATTGCTCCTTTGGTATAAATGAAATTCTTGCCTATGCTATGCTAAATCAGGAAAAATGAAAATAAAAAAGTGAGAATTGGTTTAAAAACCTTTGTTGTAATAGCACAAATACTCACAATATTTTATCATATTGATGTCTAGCCTAGTCACAACTAGTAAAAAGCACAATGTAATCTATTAAATATCAATAGGAGTAACAATGTTAAACGATATTTTAACTGGCTATGGAATTTTTATTCTGGAAATTCTAACAATTTTATTACTCATTCTTGCTATTGTTGGTTTGGTGATTTCTTATCATCAACATAACAAATCTAAAATAGGAGAATTAGAAATTAAAGACTTATCTGAAGAATTTGATCATCAAGTTCGTGTTTTGCGTGATTTTAATCTTTCTGAAGAAGAACTAAAACAGCAAGCTAAAGCGGAGAAAAAAGCTGAAAAACAAAAGGTTAAAAAACGTAAAGAGAAATTAAAAAAAGGTGAAACCTTAGATGACGAAAAGAAAAGCTGTGTGTATGTCTTAGATTTTCATGGCGATATTTCAGCATCAGAAACGACCGCACTTCGAGAAGAAATTTCAGCAATTTTAAATGTCGCAAAACCAGAAGATGAAGTATTGCTGCGTTTAGAAAGCCCGGGCGGTATTGTTCATGATTATGGATTGGCAGCATCTCAGTTGTCTCGTTTGAAACAAAAAGGCATAAAATTAACCATCGCTGTAGATAAGGTTGCAGCAAGTGGCGGTTATATGATGGCTTGTGTAGCAGATAAAATTGTATCTGCGCCTTTTGCTGTTATTGGTTCTATTGGGGTAGTTGCTCAAATTCCAAATATTCATCGACTATTGAAAAAACACGATGTGGATGTAGATGTGATGACTGCTGGTGAGTTTAAACGCACAGTAACTGTATTAGGTGAGAATACCGAAAAAGGCAAACAAAAATTTCAACAAGAGTTGGAAGAAACACATCAATTATTTAAACAATTCGTCTCACAGAATCGCCCTTGTGTAGATATTGATAAAATTGCCACAGGGGAACATTGGTTTGGTCAACAAGCAATCGACTTAAAATTAGTCGATGAAATTTCAACCAGTGATGATTTAATTTTGGAAAAAATGAAAGAAAAACATGTGTTAAGTGTGAAATATCGATTAAAAAAATCATTGATCAAAAAATTAGGTCATCAAGCTGAAGAAAGCGCGGTAAATATCGTTCAACGTTATGCCACAAAACGAGCAAATGATTTTATACATTAAAAATAAATCAATTTATATTTCCTTACCAAAAGAGGGGGAGGTACTGATTTTATTATTTACAAGATAATTTTTTATCATTAGTATATGCACCCAAAACTTTAATAGTTTTGTTATATTTAACTCATAAAGTTTAGTTATACCCTTTCTAGGTGTTCTGACAAATAAAAGGTAAAACAAATGAAATTATCTCGTATTTTATTATCAAGCATTGCTATTGCGACTCTTGCTGCTTGCGGTAACTTAAGTAAAGTGACTAACGCAGGTACCCCAGAATATAAAGACGTAAATGGTGAACAAGTACCTCAATTAGTATGGCCTAAAATTGATTCTGCAACTTTTAACCATGATGGTAGTCAATTTGGTACCTGGCCAAATTGGGACAATGTTCGTACAATTGAAGCTGGAATGAATAAAGATCAAATTCGCCAATTAATCGGAGATCCACATTTCACAGAAGGATTATATGGGGTATCTGAATGGGATTATGCATTCAATTATCGTGAAAATGGCACTCACAAAGTCTGTCAATACAAAGTATTATTTGACAAAAATCACAATGCACAAAGTTTCTTTTGGTATCCAAACGGTTGTAACGGAAATTCAGCATTTAATTTGAGCGGTGATTTCTTATTTGATTTTGATAAGGATACTTTAACAGCTCAAGGTAAAAAAGTTGTTGATAATGTTGCATCTCAATTAAAATCTACTGGAGCTAAAGAAGTTAAGGTTGCTGGTTATACAGATCGTTTAGGTTCTGATGCTTACAACTTGGATCTATCTCAACGTCGTGCAAATACCGTTAAAGCTCGTTTAGCTGAAGATGGTGTGAATTCTCTAATTACTGCTGTGGGCTATGGTAAAAATCCTCAAGTAAAAGCTTGTGAGGGTGTTAATGGACAAGCGTTAAAAGATTGTTTACGTCCTAATCGTCGTGTTGAAATCACTGCTTCTGGTTCTGAATTAAAACTACAAGAAGGTAGCAAATCCAACGGTGGTACTCAAGGTCCAGTAAAACTATATCAAAAATAATTGATATAGAACTTCGGACAATACTCTACTCACATAAATCAAGTTGAGTATTGTTAATCCAAATATTGTGCAGCTAATCATTTAAATGATTAGCTGCACTTTTTTATTCATCTCTAACAAAACGTGAAAATCTCAATTTTCTCTTTCTCCTACCCCAAATTTTCTATTGTTATCGCGCCTATAAATGAGGATAATAGCCGACTTATACACAAGGCAGAAAGCAATGACACACTATATTTTATTAATTATCGGTACTGCGCTGATTAACAACTTTGTATTGGTGAAATTTTTAGGACTTTGTCCTTTTATGGGCGTATCCAAAAAAATTGAAACCGCAGTGGGGATGGGGTTAGCAACAATGTTTGTATTAACCGTCGCCTCCCTTTGCGCATATTTAGTTGATCATTATATTCTTGTTCCTTTAAATGCTACTTTTTTACGCACATTAGTATTTATTTTGGTTATTGCCGTAGTTGTACAATTTACCGAAATGGTGATAAATAAAACTAGCCCAACACTATATCGTTTACTTGGAATTTTCTTACCTTTGATAACTACAAACTGTGCAGTTCTCGGTGTCGCATTATTAAATGTAAATCTTGCTCATAATTTAACGGAATCTGTCGTTTATGGTTTTGGTGCATCTCTTGGGTTTGCACTTGTATTAGTGCTTTTTGCTGCACTCCGTGAACGTCTTGTCGCAGCCGATGTACCTTTAACTTTCAAAGGTTCATCTATCGCACTTATCACCGCTGGTTTAATGTCTCTCGCATTTATGGGATTCACAGGACTAGTGAAGTAATAAAATGATTTATCTTTTAATGGCTATTACCATTTTGATTTTATTTATTGGGTTCTCTCAGTATTTTTCAGGAACAAGAAAGAAATAATGACCCTTCTATTCATCGTAATCACTTTACTCGCTTTAATTTTTGGTGCGATTTTAGGCTTTGCTTCACTTAAACTCAAAGTCGAAGCAGATCCCATTGCGGAAAAAATCGACTCTATTTTGCCACAAAGCCAATGCGGACAATGTGGTTATCCAGGCTGCAAACCTTATGCTGAAGCTATTTGTAATGGAGATGAAATCACAAAATGTATTCCAGGTGGTCAACCTACCATCGTAAAAATTGCAGAGATTTTAGGGGTTGATGTGCCAGCTATGGATAGCGTAGAAGAACCTATCGAGAAAGTCGCTTTTATTGATGAAAATATGTGTATTGGCTGCACGAAATGTATCCAAGCCTGTCCTGTTGATGCCATTATTGGTACAAATAAATTCATGCATACGATTATTCCAGATCTCTGTACAGGTTGTGAGCTTTGCGTTGCTCCCTGCCCTACAGATTGTATATCAATGATTCCCGTGAAAAAAAATATCGATAATTGGGATTGGAAGTTTGATGCAAAATTAGTCATTCCAGTAATGAATGTAAATGGTACTGAGAAAAAATTGGTTGTGGGGGAATAAATGGCGGACGTATTATCTCGTTTCAATTCCGGTAAATTATGGGATTTCAAAGGTGGCATTCATCCGCCTGAAATGAAATCACAATCTAATTCACAACCACTACGTCATCACCCTTTAGTCACGGATTTTTACATTCCTCTTAAACAGCACGCAGGAACAATAGGTAACCTTTTAGTAAAGGAAGGCGATTACGTATTAAAAGGTCAACCTTTAACGCAAGGTGATGGCTTACGTATGCTACCCGTTCATGCGCCAACTTCAGGCACAATTAAATCGATTAAACCTTATGTCGCTGCACATCCGTCTGGTCTTGATGAACCTGCAATTCATTTGCAAGCGGATGGCTTAGATCAATGGCTAGAGCGTAATCCTATTGATGATTTTTTAACACTCTCGCCAGAACAACTCATTAACAAAATCTATCAAGCTGGTATAGCTGGCTTGGGCGGTGCAGTATTTCCGACTGCCGCTAAAATTCAATCAGCAGAGAAAAAAGTTAAACTCTTAATTATCAATGGTGCAGAATGTGAGCCTTATATCACTTGTGATGATCGTCTTATGCGTGAACGCGCCGATGAAATCATAGAAGGCATTCGTATTTTGCGTTACATCCTACGACCTGAAAACGTAGTCATTGCCATTGAAGATAACAAACCTGAAGCAATAGAGGCAATTAGCAAAGTGCTACAGGGAGCAAATGACATTAGAGTTCGAGTGATTCCAACAAAATATCCTTCGGGTGCCGCAAAACAGCTTATTTATTTGCTTACAGGAATGGAAGTGCCAAGTGGTGCGCGTTCTTCTAGTATTGGCGTACTGATGCATAATGTTGGTACAGCCTTTGCAATTAAAAGAGCGGTTATAAATGACGAACCTTTAATTGAACGTGTCGTCACCCTTACAGGTGATAAAATTTCTGAAAAAGGTAATTATTGGGTCCGACTTGGTACACCAATTTCTCAAGTATTGACGCACGCGGGCTATCAATTTGATGAACGTTATCCAGTGTTTGCAGGTGGCCCGATGATGGGATTGGAACTTTCCAATCTCAATGCACCAGTGACAAAAATTGTCAACTGCTTGCTTGCACCAGACTATTTTGAATATGCAGAACCAGAGCCTGAACAAGCTTGTATTCGCTGTTCTAGCTGTTCTGATGCCTGCCCAGTCAACTTGATGCCACAGCAACTCTACTGGTTTGCCCGTAGTGAAGATCACAAAAAATCGGAAGAATACGCCCTCAAAGATTGTATCGAGTGCGGTATTTGCGCCTACGTATGCCCAAGCCATATTCCTTTGATTCAGTATTTCCGCCAAGAAAAAGCAAAAATTTGGCAAATAAAAGAAAAACAGAAGAAATCAGATGAAGCCAAAATTCGCTTTGAAGCAAAACAAGCACGGATGGAACGTGAAGAACAAGAGCGTAAAGCGCGTTCACAACGTGCAGCAGAAGCACGTCGAGAAGAATTAGCGCAAACCAAAGGTGAAGATCCTGTTAAAGCGGCGCTAGAACGCTTGAAAGCGAAAAAAGCCAATGAAACAGAATCAAAACAAGTTAAAACGATTACCTCAGAAAAAGGGGAAGTTTTACCTGATAACGCTGATTTAATGGCACAACGTAAAGCTCGTCGTCTGGCTCGTCAGCAAGCGGAATCTCAAGTAGAAAACCGAGAACAACAAACTCAGCCAATCGACGCGAAAAAAGCAGCGGTTGCAGCCGCACTTGCTCGAGCAAAAGCGAAAAAACTTGCACAAGCAAATCAAACCGCTGAATCAGTCTCAAACACTCAAGCCATAGAAAGTGTAGTAGAAAAAACAGACGAAAATTCAACCGCACTTGATCCGAAAAAAGCGGCGGTAGCTGCTGCGATTGCGCGCGCAAAAGCGAAAAAACTTGCACAAGTTAATGGAACCACAGAATCAGTCTCAAATGCTCAAACCGTAGAAAGTGCGGTAGAAAAAACAGACGAAAATTCAACCGCACTTGATCCGAAAAAAGCAGCGGTAGCTGCAGCGATTGCCCGTGCAAAAGCGAAAAAACTTGCGCAAGCAGGAACAACAGAATCAGTTCCAAGCACTCAAGCCTTAGAAAGTGCGGTAGAAAAAACAGAAGAAAATTCAACCGCACTTGATCCGAAAAAAGCCGCTGTAGCCGCCGCAATTGCTCGGGCAAAAGCAAAAAAACTTGCGCAAGCGAATGGAACCACAGAATCAGTTCCAAGCACTCAAGACGTAGAAAGTGCGGTAGAAAAAACAGAAGAAAATTCAACCGCACTCGATCCGAAAAAAGCAGCGGTAGCTGCGGCTATTGCTCGAGCAAAAGCAAAGAAATTGGCAAAAACACAAGCAACATTAGAAAATAATCAGGAATAAAATAATGTTTAAAATGGTTAGCTCTCCTCATACTCATTCGGGGAAACTCACAGCGCGAATTATGCTTTGGGTAATGTTGGCAATGATGCCAGCTTTTTTCACGCAAATTTATTATTTTGGATTTGGCGTGGTGCTTCAATCTTCATTAGCCATTGGTACAGCAATCATTGCGGAATTTATTGCAATAAAATTACGTGGTAAAAAACCGCTAAATTATCTTTCAGATTTCAGCATATCCCTGACTGCTTTAATTTTGGCGATGGCTATTCCACCTTATGCACCTTATTGGGTTATCATCATTGGAACACTCTGTGCAGTTTTATTAGGTAAACAGGTTTATGGTGGTTTAGGGCAAAATCCATTTAATCCAGCAATGATTGGCTATGTCATTCTTTTAATTTCATTCCCATTACAAATGACAACTTGGATGCCACCAATTAATTTATTACAGGAACCACCAACTTTTTCAGATGCATTTTCATTAATATTTTCAGGTTTAACTACTGATGGATTTACGCTTTCACAACTTACACATAACATTGATGGCATCACCCAAGCAACGCCTTTGGATAGTGCAAAAATTTTCTATAAAAGTCACACTCAATTAAATGATTTTTATGAGCTAATCAAACTGCCGATTTTTATGGGTAATGGAACCGATTTCGCTCAAGGCTGGTGGCAAGTCAACGTGGCCTTCTTAGTGGGCGGAATTTTCCTTATTCTAAAACGAGCCATTCACTGGCAAATTCCAGTGGCGATGCTTGTCACCTTTTTCTGTTTAGCCACCGCGACCGCTTTTACTGGCTTCACGCATTTAAGTGCGATTAGCCAACTCGTTAGTGGCGCAATGATGTTTGGCGCATTTTTTATTGCGACAGATCCTGTCACAGCCTCCATTACACCACGCGGGAAAATTATCTTTGGCGCATTAGTGGGGTTATTTGTCTATCTCATTCGCTATCACGGAAATTATCCAGACGGTGTAGCATTCGCCATTTTATTAAGTAATATTTGCGTTCCACTTATCGATCATTACACACGTCCTCGAGTATCTGGTTATCCAACAAAAGGAAAAAAATAATGGGCACAGTAAAAATCACATCGCGTTACGGGATATTGTTAGGCTTTGTTGCCCTACTCTGCACAGCCATTTCTGCGGGTATTTTTTTCCTAACAAAAGATAAAATTGACACGGTGATGGCGGCACAACAACGAGAATTGCTTTTACAGGTCATTCCACAAGATTATTTCAATAATAATTTGCTAGAAAGTGCGGTTATTCCTCAAGATAAAAATTTGGAGGGCATTCAGAAAATTTATTTTGCGAAAAAAAATGGAAATGTTTCTGCCTATGCCTATGAAACCGCTGCACCTGATGGCTATTCTGGCGATATTCGCTTGCTTGTGGGATTAGATCCGAAAGGTGAAGTGTTAGGCATACGAGTAATCGAACATCACGAAACACCAGGCTTAGGCGATAAAATTGAACTTCGTATTTCCAACTGGATTCTAAATTTCACTCATCAATCGATTAATGAGCATAATTTAAGCGAATGGGCGGTAAAAAAAGATGGGGGAAAATTTGATCAATTTTCTGGTGCAACCATTACACCTCGCGCAGTGGTTAATCAAACTAAACGCTCAGCATTAATCATGCTAAATAACCAAGCCTTGTTACAACAGCTTTCAACACAAGTGAAATAATATGACAGATTTAACTGAAAAAAATACCGCACTTGAAGAAGAACAGATAGAAAGTGCGGTTGAAAATCAACAAAAATCCATGTGGAAAGAAATCTTTACTCAAGGAATTTGGAAAAATAATCCAGCGGTTGTTCAACTTCTCGGGCTTTGTCCGCTTTTAGCGGTGTCTAGCACAGCCACCAATGCACTTGGTTTAGGTTTAGCGACAATGCTTGTGCTCACTTGTACAAATACGGTTATTTCCCTTTTCCGTAAATATATTCCGAATGAAATCCGCATTCCTATTTACGTGATGATTATTGCGACGACTGTAACTGTTGTTCAACTTTTAATGAATGCTTACACCTATACGCTTTATCAATCACTCGGGATTTTTATTCCACTCATCGTTACCAACTGTATTGTGATTGGTCGAGCAGAAGCGTTCGCCTCAAAAAACAGCTTACTCCATTCAGTTTGGGACGGTTTCTCAATGGGATTAGGGATGGCACTTAGCTTGACAGTACTTGGTGCATTGCGTGAAATCATTGGACAAGGTACGGTTTTTGATGGCATCGAAAATCTATTTGGCGAACAAGCTAAATTTTTAACGCTCCATATTTACCATACAGACAGTAGCTTTTTACTTTTCATTCTGCCACCAGGCGCATTTATAGGATTAGGCTTGCTCCTTGCAATAAAAAATCGAATTGATAAATAAGATGAATAAATTAAAAAGAATCGAAATATTAACCCGATTAAGAGATCAAAATCCCCACCCGACCACAGAATTACAGTATAATTCGCCCTTCGAATTATTAATTGCGGTAATTCTATCGGCACAAGCAACCGATAAAGGCGTGAATAAAGCGACAGAAAAACTATTTCCTGTTGCAAACACGCCTCAAGCGATTTTAGATTTAGGATTAGATGGTTTAAAAAGCTATATTAAAACTATCGGGCTTTTTAATAGCAAAGCAGAAAATATTATCAAAACCTGCCGTGATTTAATTGAAAAGCACAACGGTGAAGTGCCCGAAAATCGCGAAGCCTTAGAAGCATTAGCAGGTGTGGGTAGAAAAACAGCCAATGTTGTACTCAATACGGCATTTGGTCATCCAACCATTGCGGTGGATACCCATATTTTCCGTGTATGCAATCGAACTAATTTTGCACCAGGTAAAGATGTTGTAAAAGTGGAAGAAAAACTGCTTAAAGTCGTACCTGATGAATTTAAAGTGGATGTTCACCATTGGTTAATTTTACACGGTCGATACACTTGTATCGCACGTAAACCTCGTTGTGGCTCATGCATTATTGAAGATCTGTGTGAATATAAAGAAAAAATTGAGTTTTAATTTTGCGGTAAAACACCCTAATTATTTACCGCACTTTTATTAAAAATAGGATAAAAAATGACAACAAATAATAAACAGCGACAAACTTGGTCGAGCCGCCTCACTTATGTCATGACGGTCGCAGGTGCAACTGTCGGTTTCGGTGCAACTTGGCGTTTCCCTTACCTTGTGGGCGAAAATGGTGGAGGAGCCTACGTTTTACTTTTCTGCATCGCAATGATCGTAATCGGTATTCCGATGATTCTGGTTGAAAACGTGATCGGCCGTCGCTTACGTGTAAACTCCATTGATGCCTTTGGCGATAAGATTCTGGATAAAGGAAAAGGTATTTCCAAATATTGGAAAATCCTTGGCTACATGGGCTTACTCGGTTCATTCGGTATCATGGCGTATTATATGGTGCTTGGTGGTTGGGTTATTTCCTATATCATCAGCCTAATTAGCGGTACATTAGACATTTCAACCCCAATTACAAAAGACATTGCCAAAAATTTCTACGATCTTCACATCGGCAGTAGCCCTTATGAAATTATGTTCTACACCTTCTTATTTGTTGTGGTGAATTACATTATTTTAGCTAAAGGGATCATTGGTGGAATTGAGCGCTCTGTAAAATATTTAATGCCATTGCTATTCATCTTCCTCATTGGAATGGTTATTCGCAACGTAACATTACCGGGCGCAATGGAAGGAATTACATTCTATTTAAAACCAGATTTCAGCAAAATTACACCACAATTATTTATATTCGTTTTAGGTCAGGTATTCTTCGCATTAAGCCTTGGTTTTGGTGTGTTAATTACGCTTTCCAGTTACTTAAATAAAGAAGAAAACTTAATCCATACCGCAGTTATTACAGGTTTCACCAATACAATTATTGCTGTACTTGCTGGCTTTATGATCTTCCCATCACTTTTCACCTTTGGGATTGAACCAAACGCAGGTCCAACTTTAGTATTCCAAAGTTTACCTATCGTATTCTCTCACTTATGGGCGGGTAAATTCTTTGCAATTATTTTCTTCGGCTTATTATTAATTGCCGCACTAACGACTTCTATCACAATTTATGAAGTGATCATTACCGCATTACAAGAAAAGCTCAGAATGCGCCGTGGCAAAGCCATTGTCTTAACCCTTGGTGGCATTTTTCTATTAGGCAATATCCCTGCAATTTTAGGCGATAATCTATGGAAAAATGTCACCATTTTCGGCAAAAGCATTTTTGATTTCTATGATTATGTCAGTGGAAATATTCTATTTATGCTGACCGCACTTGGTTGTGCTATTTTCGTTGGTTTCGTATTAAAAGATGAGGCGAAAAAAGAGCTTTCCCCGACACCTGACTCAACATTTACTAAAATATGGTTTAACTATGTGAAATTCGTTGTGCCAGTGATTATTTTAGTCATCTTTATCAGTAACCTATTCTAAAAAAGAAAACCGAGTCTTAACTCGGTTTTCTTTTTTAAAGGAAATATCTATAAAAATATTTGTGCCTTTAAGCCAATTATCTTCCCTTCTTTTATAACATTTTCTAACCGCACTTTTAATCCGTGTAATTCTGCAATTCGCATGACAATAGAAAGCCCTAGACCACTGCCCTTTTCATTTTGCCCAGCTGGGCGATAAAAACGCTGACCAAGTTTTTTCAAATCTTCAGGGTCAACGCCACCACCATTATCTTCAACAATAATCTTAGAGGATGCTATTTTCACTGAAACGGTTGTGTCTTCAGAACAATATTTAATGGCATTATCGAGTAAATTTCTAAGCATCAATGAAACTAAAATTGGTTGCCCTTGTTTCTGCTTTGGTTCAGACTCTTTCTCAAAAGCCAACGTAATTTTACGTTTTTCTGCCACAAAATAACGCTCAGCAATCAGCGATTGAATAATGCCTTCCCAATCAATAGGCTGTAATTCTTCCAATTCTTGTAAATTATCCAGTTTTGAAAGCGTCAAAAGTTGCTCAATTAACTGCGATGCACGATCAATCCCTTGGGTTAAATGCAAAAGTGCTTGTTCTCGTAATTCCCCATCATCACCCGCCAGTTGAGCTACTTCAGTTTGAATACGCAGTGCCGCCAATGGACTACGCAATTCATGGGCTGCATCGGAGGTAAAACGGCGTTCACGTTGTAGCATAGCCGAAGTGCGGTCAAAAAATTGATTTAAATTTTTTACTAAAGGTAAAATTTCAACGGGTAGCCCCTCAGTATTTAGCAATGACACATCACCAGATTTTCTCGTTTGAACTTCTTGGCTTAAACGTTTAATCGGTCGAAGTTCTTTATGAATCAACCATCCTAAAACAATGATCAAAATAGGCAAACTGGCAAACCAAATCCACATTTGCCCAAAGATCATTTCTTCAATTAAATCTTCACGATAATCTAATTCTTGCCCTACTGCGATAATCAATTTCCCATTCGCTGCCGTACGCCAGAAAATTCGCCAGTTATCGTCATCATCATAAGTATGAGAATTATGAAAACCCATTTTATTATTAAAAATAAAATCTTTTCCATTTCGTCCATCACTGAATAAAAGTTTCCCAGTTTTAGAAAAAATAGCAAAGGCTAAGGCATCATCGTCATAACTTTTTTTTAATACCGACTGTGAATTTTTATTTAGCATTGTACTAGATTCCAACAAAATAGTACTTAAATCTGAATTTGCGAGCCGTTCAGCAAAGAGAACTTGTTGTGCATCAAAAACTTTATTCACATCGTGGCGCACTTGCCACCAAGCGACAAGCGTAGAACCCAGCCAAACAAAAAGTGCGGTTAAACAAAGCACAGAAATAAGACGCAACGTAAGGCTTCTATTTTTCATTTTTCAATTTGTCCTAAAGCATACCCAACACCATGTACCGTGCGAATAAATTGTTTCCCCAATTTTTGGCGTAAATTATAAATATGCACATCTAATGCCCCGCTGCTAATTTCCTCATCCCAGCTTGATAATTTTTCTTCAATCGATGAGCGAGACAATACGCGATCTTTATTCAGCATAAATAATTCAAGCAATTTATATTCACGGCTTGTTAAAGAAATAGGTTGATTATTCAGCCAAACAGAACGCTGATTTGGATTGAGTTTAACGCCTGCGTGCTCAATCACCGAATGATGATGACCATAACGACGACGAATAAGTGCCTGCAAACGCGCGGCAACTTCCGCTAGAGCAAAAGGCTTACAAAGATAATCATCTGCTCCACTTTGCAATCCTTTGACTCGTTCATCTAAGGTATCACGGGCAGTTAAAATCAATACGGGAACATCCTGATACTTGGAACGCCATTGTTGCAATACCTCTAATCCATCAAGTTTCGGCAAAGTTAAATCTAACACAACCGCATCATAAGGCGCAGAAGTTAAGGCATCCATTCCTGTTTTCCCATCCGTAAACCAATCCACCGCAAAACCAAGTTTAGTTAAACCAATCTGCAACCCATTGCCGATTAGATTATCGTCTTCTATCAATAAAATTCTCATAAAAAATTGACCGCACTTTATAAACAAAAATAGCGAGCTAATGCCCGCCATTTTGAAAGAATGATTATTCTACTTTTTCGATACGTAATACATCAAGCTCCGCTTTCTCAAATACCTCATTATCCAATTTTCCATAAATTTTCACTTTATCCTTAGAATCTACGTTTAAACCATTCCAAACGCGTTTTTTAATTTCAATCTTGATTTGCCCAGTCCCATCAGTAAACCAAAACTCATCGTCATCAATTTGCTGAGTGATATTCCCCACCAAAGTAATCATTGAATTATCAGCCGCAGATAAAGCTTGTTTTACACTAATTGCAGCAGGGGCTGCTTGTTGAAAACCACCTTGACTATTATTGCCATTAAAACCAGCAAATGCTGAAGTGGTTGCTAATGCGAAGATTGTTGCTAATGCAAATTTTTTCATAATGTTTCCTTTTTAAGTCAGTTAATTTCAAGCACCATTGCTTGGATGTGTGTATTAAAACAAATAAATCTTAAGAAAAAGTTAAGAAACATAAAAAAACTAAATTTTTTTAATTTAGTTTTTTCATAAATTAAAGTTTATTCAACTGCTCAATAGATGGTGCGTAATAATAAGCGCCCGTTACAGCCTTAGTGAAACCTAAAATGCGGTCAGTTTTTCCGTCTTTTTCACCAAACATATTAAGTAACTGTTGTTCAATGTTATAAAGCGTTGCACAGTAAGCAATAAAGAATAATCCATGCGTACCGCTCGCAGTACCATAAGGTAAACTCTGACGTAAGATTTTTAAACCTTTACCATTCTCTTTCAAATCTGTTCGACCAACATGAGAAGTATCTGCCTTATCTTCCATTTCTACGCTATCCGTTTTGGTGCGTCCGAACACATTTTCTTGTTTTGCTGTATTTAATTTTTCCCATTTAGCGAGATTATGTTCATAACGTTGAGTAAACACATAGCTCCCATCTTTATCATTGCCATTTGAAATTAAGGCCACTTCTGCTCGTTGTGCATCTTTAGGATTTTCAGTTCCGTCAATAAAACCAGTGAGATCTCGTTCCTCCACCCAACGGAAACCATGAATTTCTTGCTGAACGTCAATAGCTTGAACAAAAGCATTCACTGCAGCTTGTGCAACAGAAAAATTAACATCAGGGCGTAACGATTGAATATGTACTAAAAGATCAGTTTGTGTACTTGGCGCAGTTAAATCACCTTTTCCTAAAGTGACAAAAGGTTTAAGTTCTGGTGCATCCTGCCCACCAAGGGTTTTCCAAGCTTTATCGCCGAAAGCAACTACCGCCCCCAAACGTGCATCGGGATAAGTTTGTTGAAGCTGTTCTAAGCGAGTAAGGAATTGGCGAGCCGCTGCTGGAATCTGAGAATAATCTGAGATATTTGCTTCTAAAAATACGCCTGCTTTGCAACCATCAAGCAAAATACCAGTTTGTGCTGTCATAAAAATCTCCTAAAAAGGCAATGGGAAAACGCTTGCATTATACAACAGCCATTAAAAAATCTTAAATTTTCAAATAAAACTTGATCTAAGTAGCAAAAATTCAAATTTATAGTTGAGATTTTTTATCATTAGATATATCTTTCAAATACGAATGGATTTCATTTATAAGGTTATTAGTTCTATGCCGCACATTTTACGTTATATCAGCATATCTTTACTATTTTTATTCTCTCAAACAGTCTTTGCCGATAACTATCAAAAATGGGTAGATGACATTACTCAACGCTTGAATCACACCGAACAACTTCTTAAAGAAAACAAAATTGATGATGCCAAAACCGAAGTACAAATGGCCTATTTTGAAGTATTTGAAAATTTAGAAGGCCCCATTCGCATTAATTTTTCTGCGCAAAAAAGCTATCAAATGGAAGCCACTTTTGGTGAAATTCGCAAAATGATTGGCGAAGGTAAACCAATGAATGAGGTTCAAGCCAAAATCAACGGTTTAAAAAATGAATTACAGCAAGTTTTACCTTCTCTTGTTGAAGGGCATCAACTCAATGCTGATAGTCAACACGGCGTTTATGATAATCAAGCCATCAAACCTTATTGGCAACAAAGTTTCAAAACCATTGATGATTTTATTGCTCAAGCCATTAGTGCTTATGAAAGCGGTGATTTTGCCAATGCTAAAAAAGCATTCCAACAAGCTCAATATGACGGCTACAAAAACTCTGAAATGGAAATGTCGGTTAGAACTAACCGCTCTTCTGAAATTTCAGCAGCAATCAATCAACAATTCTATAATTTGATTCGTTTGAGCGAACAACCTGATCAAATGACAGAGATTGCTTACCAAAGCACACAACTCTTACAAGATATTGAAGAACAACTTCCTAATTTGCCAACCACTCGCGATGAACAAAACGCTCAAGCGACACAATCACAAGCGCAAACTTCAGATAAGATTGCAGAGCAAGATTGGGCAAAAATTACGACTGAAATCAACCAACGTATTCAACAAGCTATTACCCTTTATGAACAAGGCGATGCGAAAAAAGCCATGCTTGCGGTGCAAGACACTTATTTTGATATATTTGAAAGTTCTGGCATGGAAAACAAAGTTGGCTCTCGCGATAGCAATTTTAAAGCGGAATTAGAAGGTTATTTCACTCGTTTAGTCAGTCTGATGAAAGCGGGAAATGGCGACAAATTACAAGAACAAGCTGCAGGTTTAAGCCAAAACTTAGCGAAAGCCGTTCAAATATTGCAAGGTGGTGAGCAAAGTGATTGGTCCATGTTCTTATATAGCCTGCTTATTATTTTACGTGAAGGCTTAGAGGCATTATTAATTGTTGCCGCTATTGTCGCTTATATGGTGAAAAATAATCATCATGATAAATTACCAGTTATTCGCCAATCCGTTTATGTGGCGTTAGGGGCAAGCGTCGTTACCGCATTCATCTTCCAACTTATTTTTGAAAACTCAGGGCAAAACCGCGAATTGCTTGAAGGTTTCACAATGATTATTGCGGTCTTTATGCTGTTTAGTATGAGTTACTGGTTGCTTTCTAAAGTCGAAGCACAAAACTGGAAACGCTATCTCGAAGGCAAACTTTCAACGGCATTAACAGCAGGTTCTCTATTCGGCTTATGGCTGACCAGTTTCCTTGCTGTATATCGTGAAGGCGCAGAAACCGTATTGTTCTATTATGCCCTAGTTGGCGATGCGAAAAGTGCGGTCAGTTTAGCCTATCTTTTTGCCGGCTTTATTTGTGGGGTGATTTTACTGGCGATTTGCTACTTTATAATGCGTTACACCGTGGTTAAATTGCCATTAAAACCATTCTTTATGTTTACCGGTTCATTTATGTATTTAATGGCATTTGTATTCGCTGGCAAATCTGTACTTGAACTTATTGAAGGTAAACTGTTTGAACCGACATTAATTAACGGTGTACCAGAAATCTCGTGGTTAGGTGTTTATCCTTATGTGGAAACCCTTGTACCACAAGCAATCTTAATTCTTGCTGCTATTTTTGCTTTGTTTGTTATGAAATATCAAAGCAAAAAAGCGGTTTCAAATTAACTCAAAACTCATCTCAGGAGAGAAACTATGAAAAAAGCACTTCTTAGCGCAAGTTTATTAGCAGGAATGTTTGCAGCAACTTCTGCTTACGCATTCCAAGAATATCCAATCGGTGAAGCGGTTACCATGAATGACATGGAAATTGCAGCGGTTTACTTAAAACCAGTAGATATGGAACCTCGCGGCATGGGCTTGCCTGCAGCAAAATCTGATATTCATTTAGAAGCAGACATTCACGCAGTGAAAGGTAACAAAAACGGTTTTGGTGAAGGTGAATGGATGCCTTATTTAACCATCAACTATACCTTAGTCAATACCGATACGGGTGCTAAACAAGAAGGTACCTTCATGCCAATGGTTGCTGGCGATGGCCCACACTATGGCGCAAACATCAAAATGATGGGCGTGGGTAACTACAAATTAACTTATCATATCGATCCGCCACCAAAAGCTGGTATGCACCGCCACACTGATGAAGAAACTGGCGTAGGTCGTTGGTGGAAACCATTTGATGTAAATTATGAATTCAAATTTACTGGTTTAAAATAATAGTGCTGTAGGGTGGGCTTCTGCCCACCAATTAACAATCAGACATGAAAAAACGGTGGGCTAAAGCCCACCCTACCATTTAAAAATCCTCTTTCTATGACTTATTTTTTCATTTTTGTTCTGCAATCTCTTTTGCCAATTTCGCTTTTACTCGGTGCATCTTGGGCAATTAAAAAAGGCAATATTTCGCCTAAAACGCTTATTTGGCTAAGCCTTATTGGCTTGACTTTGGGTGTGGTCCTACGACTAAATATTCCTAATGGACAAACCAGCAATCTTATTCTAACCATCGGCTTCTTAATTATCTTCTTACTTTTTGCAATCAGCCAATGGAGCAAATCATCAGCCCTTGCAGCACTCTGGCAATTTGCATTAATGCTTATCGCAGGAGCAACTTGGGCGAAAGATCCAAACATCACTGCTCTCACCAACACAGATGTTATTAACACTGACTTTATTTTAAATATAAGTGCGGTCATTTTTGGCGTAATTTTTAGTTTAGCTTCAAGTGCATGGCTCTACTTCTTACTTAAACAGCAACAAAAAACACAAGGTAAATCCACCGCACTTTTTGCACTCAGCTTTTTACTTTTTATCGCTTTAATTCTTCCTCTTGTAGCAGAACTGTTGCTTACCTTAATGAAATTACAACTCATTGAACTCACCAAAGTGCGGTTAAGTTTTGTGGCAAAATCAGGGGAAATCACCGATTGGCTCAATATCATTTGTGTTGTGTTAATGCTCGTTGTGTTGTGTATTTTTACCATTCAAACACATTCAAAACATTTAAGAGAAGCAAAAGCCGAAAAGGATCTTATTGAAAAACGCAAAAAATTAGCCTTCGTACAAACATCAAAACGCACAATTTTATGGGGCATATTAGGTATTTTATTTGTTGCTGCAAGCCAACTTTATTGGGAAAAAGTTGCCTCTCAACCGCCACAACTTTCTGAAGCAGTTCCTGTACAACTTAATGACAAAAATGAAGTACATTTAGCACTTGAGCCCCTTAAAGACGGTAAACTTCACCGTTTCGTTTGGATTGCAGATGATGGCAAAGCCGTACGCTTTTTCATTATCAATCGCCAACCGAATAAAGTCAGTATGGCGGCAGTATTCGATGCTTGCCTACTCTGCGGAGATCAAGGCTATGTCATGCAAGGTAATCAAGTAGTCTGTGTTGGTTGTGGCGTGCATCTCTTTATTCCGTCTATCGGTAAACCGGGCGGTTGTAACCCTGTACCTATTGAAAATTGGCAACAAACTGAAAATGAAATCGTGATTTCTCGTAAAAGCCTTGAAGATGGCTTAAATCTATTCAGTACGATTGTGGAAATTGAAGTGCAAGATCCGATTAGTGGCGCCAAACTCAAAAACACTAAAACTGAATATAAATATAGCCACGAAGGGCATACTTATTTCTTTGAGAACGAAAAAAATCTCGATTTATTCCGCGATAATCCCGATAACTATCTCGGCATTAACAAAAATGAAAATCCAAAAGGGGAATAACAATGCTTGCTAGAATGTTATTTCAATCTTGGCGATTTGGTATCAAACGTAAATTGCTCGCCATTATCACTATTTTCTTAGCCGCTGGCTTAGTCTCTGCGCTGCTTGCAGTTTCCATTGATATTGGTGACAAAATGGCGAAAGAGCTGAAATCTTACGGTGCCAATATTCTGGTAGAGCCAGCCAGCAATGCGGCATTGCCGGATGAACTCAGCCATAGCGCTTCCTTATCTAGCCAAGATTTTTTAGATGAAAAAGAACTTCCCAACATCAAAGATATTTTCTGGCGAAATAATATCGTGGGTTTTGCCCCTTTGCTTTCAGCAAATGTACAGGTGACAAAATCTTCACAAAATTCCACCGCACTTTCAGCGCCGAAAACGATTAATGTGCTTGGTACCTTCTTTGATCATAATATTGCCGTGCCCGATGAAGAAGATTACCACACAGGACAACGAATCATTAGCCCTTATTGGAAAGTGGAAGGGGAATGGGTTGATGATGTAAACAATAACTTTGACGAAATCGTCCCTGCACTTGCTGGCGAACAACTTGCCAAAAGTAATGGTTGGAAAATTGGCGATAACCTTAGCTTAAGCTACACAAACGATAACGGCGAAAGCCAACAAAGTGCGGTAGAAATTAAAGGCATTTTAAGTACTGGGGGAACAGAAGATAATCAGCTTGTGATACCTCTAAGTGCGGTACAAAATTTGCTGGGTTTAGAGGGCAAAGTGCAATCCGTTCGTGTATCTGCCCTCACCGTGCCTGAAAATGATCTTTCTCGTAAAGCGCGCGCCAATACGGATGCCTTAGATGCGGAAGCCTACGACCGTTGGTATTGCACCGCTTATGTTTCATCAATTTCCCATCAATTAGAAGAAGCAATCTCTGGTGCAATGGTTCGCCCAATTTGGCAAGTCGCCGCGTCTGAAGGTGTAGTCATTGGTAAAATCCAACTCTTATTGGCGGTCGTTACCTTCGCGGCATTAATCGCTGCGGCAATGGGTATTGCTTCCTTAATGAGCGCAGGAATTATCGAACGCTCAAAAGAAATTGGCTTAATGAAAGCACTAGGCGCTTATCAATGGCAAATCACCTTATTGTTCTACTGTGAAGCGGTGCTAAGTGCATTAGTAGGCGGAATATTTGGCTGTTTAGCGGGATGGGGATTAGCCAAATTTATCGGTGCCGCACTATTTGGCGCGCCTCTTGACTTTGCTTGGATCGTCGTGCCTTGTGTTCTCGCACTCTCCATTCTTATTGCTGTGATTGGCACTTGGTTCCCTGCACATAAAATCGCTAAACTTTACCCTGTCGAGGTGCTTTATGGCAGAGCATAAAAACGCAAAAACTCAAAGCATGTTCTGGCGATTAATTTTCCGCGCGTTGCGATTACGCCTCCAACGAGTATTCATTATTTTCACCGCACTGACAGTGGGCGCAAGCATTGTCACTGCAATGGCTGCGGTTTACTTCGACATCAATACCAAAATGAGCCAAGAACTCCGTACTTTCGGAGCAAATTTCTACATTGGTTCAGCCGATGGCGGAATGATGAATCAAGCAGAATTAAACGCAATTTTACAAAAAGCACCCGATGGTTTTATCACCGCAGCCAGTCCTTACCTTTATGGCGTCGCACGCAGTGATTTGGAAAAAATTGTTCTAATGGGCGTAAATTTTGATGCCATGCGAATCCTCGCCCCTTACTGGCAAATTACAGGATCAGCAATCAACGTAAACTTTGACGATCGCAATGCGATGATTGGGAAAAACCTTGCTGAACGATTACATGTTAAAGTGGGAGACAGCCTACAACTGTCTAAAAATGCCGTAGAAAAACACAGTTTCAACATTAAAGGAATTGTAGAAGCCGGTGATGCAACTGACAATATGCTTATTGTAAATGTTGAATTTGCACAAAATTGGTTGGATAAAGAAGGCGTAGTAAACAACGCATTACTCAATGTGCAAAATGAGCAAGGCGCTAATACAGTGGATCAATTTGCCGAAAAAATCATGCAACAATATCCCGATTTAACTGCTCGCCCGATCCGTAAAGTTTCCGCCTCAGAAGGACAAATTTTAGAAAAAATTAAAGGCTTAATGGGCTTAATTTCCCTTGTAATTTTGGTGCTTGCAACCTTATGTGTGAATACGACCTTAATTGCCATTGTCGGTGAACGTTCCAAAGAATTTGCCTTACAAAAAACACTAGGTGCAAGAAAATTAGACATTATTCGCCAAATCAGCACTGAAATTTTAATTATCGCATTTTGTGCGATTATTATCGGGCTTGGCTTGGGTTATTTATTAGCTCAAGTATTGGGAATAACCGTATTCAAATCTTATATTGATATGCGACTGCCTGTATTGCCAATTACGATTGTACTTTCGTTACTAGTGGCATTTGTGGCTGTTATTATTCCAACACGTCGAGCATTGCGTATTAATGTAGCTAATGTGTTAAAAGGCGAGTGAAACCAAAATGTTTAACGTTCCACATTCCTCAATAGGGGAACCTCTATAACCGTGAATATATTTACTCACGGTTAATAAATATAAGTTATTTGAGTCTGTAGTAAATTAGTATCAATGGCAGAACTATTACAGTAAATTATAACTATATTAATGAAATTTAGACACTATTTACCGTATTCTAAAAAAGCATATTGAACTGTGTTTTGCAGAATGAACATAGCGTTTTCATAACAGTAAAATAAAATTTTCAATCTTCATTTAAAATGATTACACAGGGGAAAGGTTAGTTTAGTTATCTAGCAAGTTTCCCAGCTTTCTATTTTTTTTAAGATAATATTATGTTCTTCCATTAATTCCTCGACTTCTTTCTTAGATTCAATATCAAGTAGCTGATAGCATTTCATAATATATTTATCTATATCATATGCATAATTAAGCATTATAGGATAAAGACTAGGAATATTTTCTTTAAAATAGTTTAATTCTTTATAGACATCAATAAAATTCATAAATAAATTTCGTTGATTAGTTGTACTAACGTTCTTAGTTGTAGAGTTATCCGTATTTCTTCTATACATATAGTATATTGTAGGGTAGATTGAATACGTTTTAATATGTCTTACTAGATTAAAACTCCACGGAATATCTTCAAATGTTCTCCCTTGAATAAAATAAAGATTATTATTTTTTATAATTTCTTTTTTTATTACTTTTGTAACAGGAAAACCAAGATAAATTTCTTTATTAAACAAATATTGAAAATCTTTATGAAAATCTCCTTGCATATTTTCATACTCAGGATTGTGATAAGCAACTTGATCTGGATAAACAGAAGCTAAGGAGTTTATAATAATATCAGGATTATGTTCGTAATAAATCATTTCTAAGTCAGATAATACTTTGTCGTTATTCCAATAATCATCGCTATCCAGAAATATGAGATATTTCCCTCTTGCTAGATGTATGCCAATATTTCTAGCAATAGATTGTCCCTCGTTTGATTTGCTAATAAAAACAACATTACCGTATTCCTTCCTATATTTGTTACAAATATCAAAAGAATCATCTGTTGAACCATCGTCAATTAGAATTACTTCATAATTATCAAATTTTTGCTTAAGAACTGAAATAATGCACTCATCTAAATATCTGGATGTATTGTAGATAGGAATAATAATACTAAACAAAGGGTTTTCAGGCATTTTTTTATTTTTTATTGTGTGCCCTAATAGTTTTTCAGCTTGAATAACATTCCGTATGTTATCAACTAAAGAAATAAAATCTGAAAAATAATCTGCTTTCCAATAAGGTTTTTCTTTTATTGTATATTCAAATAACTTCCTAGCGATACTTTTACGAATAAGATAAAGTGATGCGCCAGAATTATTATAGTTTTCTTTATTTCCATAAACTAATGCATCAATAATATCTCCTCTCTTAAATAAAGTTTCTTGATTATATGTTGGAAAGTCACGCTGTAATTTTATTACATTATAAGAAGAATATTTCTTTGCATATTCATTTGCTAATTCAATCGCATTTGGTACAAGCACAATATCTGCCTCAGCAACCAGAACCATATCATTATCATCAATTAATTGATTTTCTGAAATAGCTTTCCAACATTGAATATGAGATAACGTCTGACAAATATCCTTAGTTTTTACTTCTCTATTAAAAGTTTCTTGAAACTTTAAACAATTAAAAACGAGAGACTTATCTGGAAATAAGTCTATTAGTTCAGCAGGAATATTTTCTATTTCAATAAAACCATCTTTAATTGTGTTTTGATAAAAATTTTCTAACTTTTTGTTTTTTTTATCAAAAAGTACGTATTTTTTCATACTTTGCCACCATAAATTAAATAATCTGTAAATCCGTAAAAAACCACTGAATACGATGTTCTTTAACATTCAAGTCCTGAGTATTAAAACTAATGGTTTTACCTGGTTCTATGGTATTTTTATAATAACAATTCCGTTTAGGTATAAATATACCGTCATAATTAATATAAACGCGAGTACATTCAGGGTAAGTAGCAATTTCATTATAAAGCCAGTATAGAGTTACTGGAAAGTCTTGGTGATTTATAAAAGAAATTGTACTCTCTCCTGAACATTCAATGCATAATGCATCTTTCCGAAAAATATCACCACTATCAAATTTTATTAAAAGATGGCCATTAGCTTTTGCATAATCTAGTGATAATTTAGTCTGGCTTTCACTATTATTTGTCACTAAACTTTCTCTAGTGATGTTATAAAGTATATAATCCTCCGTTTGGAAAGCTTTTCCCCTCTTATAAAAATCATCAGGATAAAGTCCATTAAACGTAATTAATTTATCTTCACGATGATTCCTTGTAATATGAAATCCCTCTACTTGCTCATTTTCTATGAGAAAAAAATGCTGATTATTTTTTACAAGATGTCTTACTCCCCAAACAGGAGTACAATTATATTTAGTAGGCAGTAAACTTACTTTATTTTCATTATAGGAATAGAGATTCATTAATGATGTATCAATACCATACCTCATATTAAAATATGAATTTGTATTTAACTGATACTGAACATACTCTTTATAATTTAAAAAAGCTTTTTTACTTCCTAAAACAACACCAACCTGCCATACATATCCATTTTTTTCCTCTAACACATCAATTTTTTTATTAAATTTATCAATTTTATCTTCTGAAATAACATCGGTTAGAAAACTACAACGCCAAGCATCATAAGCGCAATATAAATTATCTTGATGAATAATCTGATCAAAAATAGTTAGTGTTTGTGAGGGAAACCAAATATCGGCATCATAAAATGCAATTTGCTCATAAGCATATTTTTCTGCAATATCTGCAACAGAAATATGTCTATCTAAAAGCATTTCACTATAACAATGAGAAGGGGTAAAACAAAAAATATTATTTTTCTCTAAAACCGCTTTTTTTCTAGGGAAAGACCATAATCTAATACACCAATATCACCTTTTTTCTCAGTATAGAAATCTGTTTTTTGTAAACTTAATATAAAGGGTAAGAATTGCTCATACCAAATAGTATTATTGTTATCTAATGCGGTTAAAATAATTCTTTTCATTTATATTTTCCTATTTAAACAAACGCTTTAATTCATTTTCATAAATAGCAAGATTAACAGGATTATATGGATGCAATGAAGCTAAATAGTCATTTGCTCTAGCAACATATTCATCATGGTGTTTATCATGATTTTCAATGACATCAATTAAAACTTTCGCCCCATCAAAAGCATCAAATTGATCGTAATAATATCCTACACCTTTAGGCAAAAGTTTAGAATTATGAATAAATGGATAGCCTCCATAAAGAGCTTCATTGTAAGCATAATTTAAACCATTTTCCCACTGAGTACTTAAAACTATATCAGTATACTTAGATAAGAAATAAGCCATATTAAAACGCCCTTCTACTGAGATCTTTCCATTTTTTAATAAGTCTGTTCGTCCAATAAAGTCTCGGAAAGCAGGTCGCTCTCTCTTATCATAAGTATTACACATAAAAACATGTTCAATGAGTTCTGGTCTTTCTCTGAATGCCTGTTCTGCAATTAGGATATCTATAAAGCAATTTTTAAATATAGAAATGTTTGGTTCAAATGATGAGATTCGTCTTGTTTCTTTAGAATCATTTTTATTATTTAGATAACCAAATGGTTGTGATAAATCTTTTATAGCTTTGTCTAAGAATAATGGGGACCAAATAAAGGGAATTAAACGTGGTTCTGAACGTTGCATAATTGCAAAATAGGATGAATTTGTATTCCACATTTGTGGTATAAACCAATGTGAATCAAACAGAGTGCCATTAAAACTACTTGGTGATAGCTTATTATGTAAAAATGCCTCAACATCATAAATAAAATCATTTCCCATCTTATAGCAAACAATTTTCCCACCATTCTTTCGAATAATATCTGCGTGACGCGGTTCAATATATAAGGAACCTTCTACTAAAATATCTAGTTCATTAATCTTTTCATCAATTTGATAAAATTTTAGATTAAGCTCTGATAGAATATTCCATTCTTTAGGATCACTTATATTTTCTGGTCCCCAACTCACAAATATAACATCTTCAACACAATCCAATGCATTAAAAAGCTGATATAAGAAAACCAAATTTTGATGAACACCATTAGACCATACATCTTTATTTTGATGTTCTAAATTAAATGTAATACCTATTTTATATTTTTTCATTCTTTCTCACTTAAATAAACGTTTTAATTCTCTTTCATAAATCGCTAAATTAACTGAATTATAAGGGTTTAATGAATCCAAATAATCACTTGCTTTTTGCATATATTCATCATAATTTTTATCATGATTTTCTATCGCATAAATTAATTTTTTTGCACCATCAAAAGCATCAAATTGATCATAGTAATACCCAATACCTTTTGGAAGCAAGGTAGAATTATGTACTAACGGATATCCTCCATAAAGTGCTTCATTATAAGCATAGTTCAATCCATTCTCCCATTGCGTGCTGAGGACAATATCCGTATAAATAGATAAGAAATCTGTCATTCTAAAGCGATTTTCCACACTCATCACTCCATCTTTTACTAGATCTGTTCTACCAATAAAATTATGGAAAGTACTATGTTCTCTTTTATCATAGGTATTGCACATATAAACATGCTCAATCAGATCTGGTCTTTCTCTATATGCTTGCTCAGCAATTAAAATATCGGTAAAACTATTTTTAAAAATAGAAATATTGGGTTCAAATGAGGATATTCTACGCTTATGGTTATGGTTATGTTTATTTATATTACTTAAATAACCAAAAGATAAATCAGGTCGTTGAGCAATTGCAGCTTGGCAAAATAAAGGTTCCCAAATAAAAGGAATTTTAACAGATGGACAATCATGCATAATTGAAAAATAATCCGAATTCGTATTCATATTTTGTGGAATAATCCAATTAGTATCAATTTTTGCACCATTGAATTGATGAATAGGAGACTTATTATGTATGGTTGACTCTATATCATAGATATAATCATTTCCCATTTTATAAACAACCGTTTTTCCTCCTCTTTGATGAATTCGATTAGCATAATCAGGTTCAATAGTTAACGTTCCTTCAATTAAGACGTCCAAGTCATCAATAACATCATAAATATAAGCAAAAGATAAATCAAAATCATCAAGCATAAAACCTTTATCAGGTACAGTAATTTTATTCGGCCCATCACTCACTAAAACAACAGACTCAACACAATCTAAGCTTTTTAATAAATTATAGAGAAATATGACATTTTGTCCTGCGCCATTTGCCCAAATGTCTCTTATTTTCCCTTCTAAATTAAATGTAATACCAATCTTATACTTTCTCATTCTTTTACTCTTTTATTCAAATAAACGCTTTAATTCAAGTTCATAAACCGCTAAATTTATAGGGTTATGTGGGTGTAAGGAATCTAAATATTCATTCGCACGTTGAACATAAGCATCGTGATATTTATCATGATTTTCAATCACATCAATTAATACTCTTGCGCCTTCAAATGCATCAAATTGATCGTAATAATATCCTACGCCTTTAGGTAATAATTTAGAATTATGAATCAATGGATAGCCACCATAAAGAGCATCATTGTATGCATAATTTAATCCATTTTCCCATTGAGTACTTAATACAATATCTGTATATTCTGATAAAAATAATGGCATGGCAAATCGTTTTTCGACACTCATCACTCCATCTCGGACCAAATGTGTTCTTCCAATAAAATTGAAAAAAGTAGGGTGATCTTTAATGTCATATGTATTGCACATATAAACATGCTCAATAAGATCTGGTTTTTCTCTGTATGCTTGTTCCGCAATTAAAATATCAGTAAAACTATTTTTAAAAATAGATATATTAGGTTCAAAAGAAGATATTCGACGAGATTTTTTAGACTTATCTAAATTATTTATATAACCAAATGGTCGATCTAATTCAGCAATTCCTTTATCACAAAAAACTGAAGACCAAATAAACGGGATTTGTCGAGATGGACAACGATGCATAATTGAAAAATATGCAGAATTCGTATTCATATTCTGTGGAATAATCCAATTCGCATCAAACTTAGTACCATTAAATATTCTTGTTGCCGATTTATTATGTATTACAGCTTCAATATCATAAATATAGTCATTTCCCATTTTATAACAAATAACTTTACCACCATTTTTATGAATAGTCTCAGCTCGGTTTGGCTCGATAGATAATGAACCTTCAATTAAAAGATCTAAATCTTCAATAACATCATCAATATGTGAGAATTTAAGATTTAAATTTTCCAACATAAAATTTTTATCAGGTGTTGTTATGCCCTCTGGCCCCCAACAAACAAAGGTAATATTTTTTACAATATCTAATTCTTCAAATAATTGATATAAAAAAATTAAATTTTGATTAACGCCATTAGACCAAATATCTCTAATTTGGCTTTCTAAATTAAACGTAATACCTACGTTGTATTTCTTAGACATATTTTATTCTTAACACCCATATAATAAAAGAGCGGTTATTTTACCAAATAGATGATAAAAATACCGCTCTTTTTCAGTTAATCAACTAATTTAGATTAACTATTTAGTTATTACCACTGGTAACCGATACCAGCACCGAATGTGTAATCACGTTGGGTACTTGCACCTGCGCTCATTTTAATAATAACTCGGTTATTATCGCTTGCTTTAGAGTAACCTATTGCTATAGCACTTTGACCTTTATAGTTACCAGCGCCTACAGCAACCATATTTGCTCCAGGGATTGTAACTTGAGGAATATTCGCTACCGCTACCGCACTTGCAATACCGCCACGAAGTTTCTTATCAAGTTTACCAAGTTTATTGTTCATTCGGTTTTCAGCCGCATTAATTTGTCCAACATTAGCTGCATCGGTTGGATGTCTACCAGCAGCAACATTTGTTATACGACGTTCATTACCTTGTGAACCTACAGATACTGTATGAGCTTCATCGGCTACAGATCCTGAACCAATTGCTACAGCGTTTTCAGCAGTTGCTTTCGCACCTTGACCAATTGCTGTTGCACCTTTTTCAGTCGCTTCAGATCCTTGACCCACTGCAGTTGTATTTTCCGCAGTTGCTTTAGCTGATCCACCAATTGCAGTTGCATTTGAACCGCCTGCGTAGGTTGCTCCACTTCCGATCTTCGTATTTTGACCATCAGTTTCTAAACCTGAACGATTAACAGCTTCTTTCGCTGCTTCTGCTTTAGAGTCAGCGGTTGAAGCTGCTGTAGACGCTGCTACCGCTTTGCTATCTGCAGTAGATGCTGCAGTTGAAGCCGCAGTTGCTTTAGAGTCAGCGGTTGATGCGGCCGTGGATGCGGCCACTGCTTTGCTGTCTGCAGTAGATGCTGCAGTTGAAGCCGCAGTTGCTTTAGAGT
>NZ_QQJW01000008.1:0-91072 GCF_003493685.1 Haemophilus haemolyticus | reverse complement strand
AGCATTTTGAGCTATATTTAAAGGAATGTGAATGGCGTTTTAACAACAGTGAAATAAAATCTCAAATTTCCATTTTAAAACAATTAGTTAAGGGGATTTAGATCTAGTTATCTAGTACAGCCCCAAACTTATTAAAAATAAACCGCACTTTTTAAACAATCCATAAAAAGTGCGGTTCTTTTTTATCTATTTTTTAGCTTTTCTTGATTATCTTCAAGGTTTCCTTGAATAGCATTTGCCCTATCTTCCGTTTTTAGCTATATCTATCACCAACTTACAAATTTTATTTTTTACTTTTAGGAGTTCCTATGACACAAGAGTACCGCACTCTACGCAATAACATTAGTATGTTAGGGCGTTTTCTCGGAGAAACCATCAACGATGCCCAAGGTGCCGATATTCTCGAATTAATCGAAAATATTCGTAAACTGTCTCGTAATTCTCGTGCGGGTGATGATAAAGCAAGACAAGAATTGCTCGACACGCTCGGTAGTATTTCTAATGAAAATATTATTCCTGTCGCACGTGCTTTCAGCCAATTTTTAAACCTCACAAACATTGCGGAACAATATCAAACAATTTCGCGTGAACATTCTCTTGCACAAAGTTCTTCTCAATCCTTAAGCGAACTTTTCAAACGCTTAAAAGAACAAAATGCTTCAGTGGAAGACGTGCATAAAACCGTCGAAAAATTATTAATTGAGCTTGTTCTGACCGCACACCCAACAGAAACAACACGTCGTTCACTCATTCATAAGCATATTGAAATCAACAAATGTTTAAGCAAACTAGAACACCATGATTTAACGGAAAAAGAACGCAATATTATTGAGCGTCTATTACTTCGTTTAATCGCTGAAGCATGGCATACCAACGAAATTCGTACTGTTCGTCCAACACCATTTGATGAAGCCAAATGGGGCTTTGCGATGTTAGAAAACAGTTTGTGGCAAGCTGTGCCAGAATTTTTACGCCAACTCAACGAAACCGCCCGTGAATTTTTAGGTTACGATTTGCCGGTGGGATTAAAACCCGTACGCATTTCCTCTTGGATGGGTGGCGACCGTGATGGAAACCCGTTTGTCACCGCACAAATCACTAAAAAAGTGCTTTATTTTGCCCGTTGGAAAGCAGCGGATTTATTCTTACAAGACATTAGCAAATTAGCCGATGAACTTTCAATGGTGAAATGTAGCGATGAATTTCGTGCTAAATACGGTGATCATTTAGAACCCTATCGCTTTGTGGTGAAAAATTTACGCAATCAGCTTACGGCAACATTAGCTTATTTTGATGATCTCCTATCAGATCGCACACCGCGCGTATCTGAAAGCGAGATTATTTTAGAAGATAATCAACTTTGGGAGCCGCTTTACGATTGTTATCAATCTTTAATTCAATGCGGTATGCGCATTATTGCAAATGGTTCATTGTTGAATATTTTGCATCGTATTAGTTGTTTTGGCGTGACACTTTCTCAAATGGATATTCGCCAAGAAAGCACTCGCCACACCGATGCGATTGCTGAAATCACGCGCTATATTGGTTTAGGTGATTACTCTCAATGGACAGAAGACGATAAACAAGCTTTCTTAATTCGGGAATTAAGCTCACGCCGTCCATTGATTCCGCAAAACTGGACACCATCGCCAGAAACCCAAGAAATTTTAGATACTTGTAAAGTCATTGCTCAACAAAAACAAGGTGTCATTGCGTGTTATGTTATTTCGATGGCACGCAGTGTCTCTGATGTTTTAGCCGTTCATTTACTCTTAAAAGAAGCGGGTGTGCCATATCACATTCCTGTTGTGCCGCTATTTGAAACCTTAGACGATTTAGATGCTGCCGAAAAAGTGATGACTCAACTTTTCAATGTGGGTTGGTATCGTGGCGTGATCAATAATCGTCAAATGGTGATGATTGGCTATTCGGATTCGGCAAAAGATGCAGGAATGATGGCTGCCTCTTGGGCGCAATACCGTGCACAAGAAGCCTTAGTGAATTTAACTGAAAAACTTGGCATTGAACTCACTTTATTCCACGGACGTGGTGGCACCATTGGTCGTGGCGGTGCGCCAGCACATGCGGCATTACTTTCTCAACCACCTCGTTCACTAAAAAATGGTTTACGTGTAACAGAACAAGGCGAAATGATTCGATTCAAACTGGGTTTACCCGCTGTAGCGGTAGAAACCTTTGATCTCTACGCCAGCGCCATTTTAGAAGCAAATCTTTTACCACCACCAGAACCGAAACCAGAATGGCGCACTATAATGGACGAGCTTTCCACGATTTCTTGCGATATTTATCGTGGCGTGGTTCGTGGTGATAAAGATTTTGTTCCTTATTTCCGTAGTGCGACACCAGAACAGGAACTCTCCAAACTGCCGCTTGGCTCTCGCCCTGCAAAACGTAATCCAAATGGCGGCGTGGAAAGTTTACGCGCCATTCCTTGGATTTTTGCGTGGATGCAAAACCGTTTAATGCTGCCCGCTTGGTTAGGGGCTGGTGCAGCTATTCGTCAAATTATTGAACAAGGCAAAGGCGATATTATTCATGAAATGTGCGAAAACTGGCCGTTCTTTTCAACGCGAATCGGAATGTTGGAAATGGTATTTAGTAAATCAGATGCTTGGCTTTCCCAACAATATGATCAACGATTAGTGAAAAAAGAACTTTGGTATTTAGGCGAAAATTTACGTAAGCAACTTGAAGATGATATTCAAACCGTCCTTTCACTTTCTCACCAAAGTGAATTGATGTCTGATTTACCTTGGATTGCAGATTCAATCGCATTGCGTAATATCTACACGGATCCACTCAATCTACTGCAAGTAGAATTGCTTCACCGTTTCCGTGAAAATCCAGAGCAAGTCAATCCCGATGTGGAACAAGCATTAATGATTACCATCACAGGTATCGCAGCTGGGATGCGCAATACGGGCTAGAAGGATGAAAAAAGTGCGGAAAATTTTCCGCACTTTTTATTCAAATCGATCACTTAATAAAAATTGTAAAACTGCATCCATTCTCAAATGAGGAATAGTTTCGCCTTGTTCTAAAGGCTGAGGTTCAAAACTATCGAAATCAAAGTACGGTTGTTTTTGCCAAAATTCTGTTCTTGGTAATTTACTCGGCACCGTTCCTGGATAAAGCGTAATCGGTTGTTTATCAATAGAACGAATCCCTTGAATTGCTTTTATTTCTTTTCCTTGCTGATTCACAATCACTTGCGTTGTGGTACGAACAGCCGCAATGGCGGTATATTCAGTATCGATTCCTTCAAATTCCACATGTCGCCCCCCCTCTTGCACAATTTGGCGCATTAAACTCACTAAATTAGGAATTTGATCACGAGTAATATGATCCGCTTTCGTCGCAACAAACATTAATCGATCAATTCGCGGAGAAAACAAACGATGAAGAAAATTTCTGCTGCCATAATGGAAATTATTAAATAACTGATTTAAGCCCATTTGCATATCTAAAAAGGCTTGCTGACTGTGATTTAAAGGCGTTAAACAATCCGCCAAAATCACTTGGCGATCAAAGGTAGAAAAATAATTTTTGTAAAAACCTTTCACAATTTTATTGCGATAATAATTATAACGTGTTGTCAGCACGGCAAAATAGCTATTCGATTCAGCTGTTTTTTTCAAGGTTTTCCACTGTTCTTCCGAAAGATGAATCAATGGGAAAAATTGTAATGCGGGCGCGCCCTCTAAATCACTCGGCAACACAAATCGCCCAGGCTGAATAAATTGCATACCTTGCGACTTACATTGGTGTAAATAATCCGTATAACTTTTCGCTATCTTGGCCAAAACATCTTCATTTGCGACCGCACTTAAATCCAAATCCTGCAACATGGAAAACCAATTCTGCGCCAATTCTTCTCGAATGCCAGTTGTAACCTTGATTTGCTCTTGTGACCATTGTTGAAAATCTAGATTTAACAACGGCAAATCGAGCAGCCACTCCCCTGGATAATCAAAAATATCCAGATAAAGCGTGCCTCGTTCTTTCAAATGGCGTAGCAAGCCAGATTGACGTTGAAAACGAATTGCTAAACGCGTTTCACTCACGCCACGAGTAGATTGAAACCACTGAGGCGGATTTTGTGACAAATCATTTAAATTACGTTCATAATCAAAACGTGGCACGCTGAGATCTTGTTGGGATACGCGTTTCACCGCCAAGATTGCACCATTTCTAGCCGCTTCAAACAAGGGCAAATGCTGTGATGAATGTTGATTAATAGAGAGAAGTTGATTAATTAAACTTGTAATAAACGCCGTTTTTCCACTCCGACTTAACCCTGTTACCGCCAAGCGCAAAGTGCGGTCAAAACCACGATTAATAATTTGATTGATTTCGTTTTGAACCCTATTAAACATTCAATATCCTAGCCATTTTTACTAATATGCCTTACAATTTGGCACATAATTTATCACAATGCATTTGTTATGTTACGCAAAAATCTTACGTTTTTCTGTTTTCTATTTGGTATTGGCTTGAACTCTCAACTTCAAGCGGCTCCGCGCGTACCAGAACACCTAACAGAAAACGGACTAACTTATTGTACTAATGCCTCCGGATTTTCTTTTAATCCACAAACTGCGGATGCTGGCACCAGTATGAATGTCGTCACAGAGCAAATTTATAACAAACTTTTTGAAATAAAAAACCATAGTGCGAATGTGACGCCCGTGCTCGCGCAATCCTATTCAATTTCACCAGATAACAAAGAAATTTTAATTAATTTACGCCGTGGGGTGAAATTTCATCATACGCCTTGGTTTACCCCAACTCGTGATTTTAATGCGGAAGATGTAATATTTTCAATCAATCGTGTGTTGGGTCATGATACTTACTTGCCCACCTTAGCAGAAACAGCAATTACCTATAAAAACCCACAATATAAAGTGTTTCACGAGCAAGCAAGAAAAGTTCGCTTTCCTTATTTTGATAGCATTAAGCTTAATGAAAAAATTAAATCAGTGACCGCACTTTCGCCTTACCAAGTGAAAATTGAATTATTTGAGCCTGATTCATCGATCTTGTCGCATCTTGCCAGCCAATATGCCATTATTTTTTCACAAGAATATGCCTATCAATTAAGCACTGACGATAATCTCACTCAATTAGATACTCACCCCGTGGGCACTGGACCTTATCAAGTAAAGGATTATGTGTATAACCAATATGTCCGCTTAGTGCGTAACGAAAACTATTGGAAAAAAGAAGCAAAAATTGAAAATATTATCGTGGATTTATCTACTGATAGAAACGGGCGACTCGTCAAATTTTTCAATAATGAATGTCAAATAGCGTCTTATCCTGAAGTGAGCCAAATTGGCTTATTAAAGAGCAATGATAAGCACTACTATATGCAATCCACTGACGGAATGAATTTGGCATATCTTGCTTTCAATTTTGAAAAACCATTGATGCAGGATCGCACCATTCGAGAAGCTATCTCACAAAGTTTGAACCGAGCACGTATTATTCACAACATCTATCACAATACTGCGACAGTAGCGAATAACATTATTCCTGAAGTATCTTGGGCTTCTAGCGTAAACACGCCAGAATTTGATTTTGATTACAGTCCAAAAGTCGCGAAGAAAAAATTAGAAAATAAACATCTTTCGCTCAATTTATGGGTGATTAATGAAGAACAAATGTATAACCCAGCCCCTTTTAAAATGGCGGAAATGATTAAATCCGATTTGGATCAAGTCGGCGTGAAAGTAAAAGTGCGGACAGTGACACGCACATTTTTGAGTGAGCAACTTCGTAATAAATCAGAAAATTACGATTTAATTTTAGCGGGATGGTTAGCAGGAAATCTTGATCCTGACGGATTTATGCGCCCTATTTTGAGCTGTAATACGCAAAATGAAATCACAAATTTATCTAACTGGTGTAACGAAGAATTTAATAATTTAATGGATCGTGCGATTGCCACCTCTAATTTATCTGAACGGGCGCGTGCTTATAATGATGCTCAAGAACTGATTCTACATGAATTGCCGATTATCCCTATTGCGAATGTAAAACGCATTTTGGTGGCAAATAGCCAAGTAAAAGGCGTGGAAATGACACCGTTCGGTAGCCTTAACTTTTCGGACTTACGCTTACACAAGGAGAAACCCTAATGTTGTGGTCTGTTGTTCGCCATACCCTTTGGGTAACCTTGCTTTTGCTTGTGTTATCTTTGCTAAGTTTTGTGATTTTATTGCGAGATCCGCTTAATGCAGATCTCGTCACGCACAATATTTACACCAGTTATTTTAATTATTTAAGCACCTTATTACATGGTGATTTTGGGATTACTTATAACGGTGGAAAATCTCTGATAGATTTGATTCTAACGGTGCTTCCACCCACATTAGAGCTTTGTTTTACCGCACTTTTATTGGCATTCATTCTCGGCGTGCCGCTTGGCATTATAAGTGCGGTAAATTCTCAGCATATTTTTGCAAAAAGTTTAAAAAGCTTATCTTATGTTGGTTTATCGATCCCGATATTTTGGCTCGCGCCGATTTTACTTTATGTCGCAGCGGTAAATCATTGGGAAATTGCATCTATAGGGCAATACAATTTACTCTATGAAATAAAACCGATTACTGGTTTCCCTGTCATTGATGTTTGGTTTATAGATGTGCCTTATCACACCAAAATTGTACAAAATGTTTTGCAACATTTAGCCTTACCGACACTGGTGCTTTGCATTTTGCCAACAATGGAAATTATCCGAATTATTCAACAACGAGCAGAATATGTTTTGAACCAAAATTTTGCCAAAGTTGCCACAACACGGGGTTGGTCAAAATGGAAAATTCTCCATCAATATGTATTCCGTAATACGTTTCCTCTGCTTGTTCCACAAGTACCTCGCGTGTTTACCCTAGTATTAACTCAATGTATGTTGGTAGAAACCGCTTTGGGTTGGCCTGGAATTGGTCGCTGGCTGATCGATGCCGTAACGCAACAAGATTACAATAGTATTTCTGCGGGTGTAGTTGTTATTGGCGTTTGCATTATTTTGATCGACACTTTCATTAAAGCGCTTACTTTCGTGCTCGATCCATTTAAAAAGAAAGGTTGGTATGCAAGATAAAGAACCTGAAGAATTTCGAGAAAATACCTCAATATTCCAAATATGGCTACTATTTCGCAAAAATACCGTTGCGTTGTTCAGCTTTTATTTATTAACGTTGTTAATTCTAACCGCACTTTTCAGCGGTTGGATCGCGCCTTATGCTCATAATATGCAGTTTGTCGGGCAAGAATTAATGCCGCCATCTTGGGTAGAAAAAGGCCAAATCGCCTTTTTCTTTGGTACTGATGATTTAGGCCGTGATGTGCTAAGCCGATTAATTATGGGCACAAGTTACACGATTGGATCATCATTGCTAGTCGTACTTGCAGTTGCCTTAATTGGTGGAACATTAGGCATTGTTGCCGGTATGCTGAAAGGCTTAAAAGCGCGTTTTGTCGGCCATATTTTCGATGCCTTTTTATCGCTCCCTATTTTGCTCATTGCCATCGTGATTTCCACTCTGATGGAGCCGAGTTTATTGAACGCAATGTTCGCAACACTTTTAGCGATATTGCCCTATTTCATCCATGCAATTTATCGAGCCATTCAACAAGAATTGAAAAAAGATTACGTGCTGATGTTAAAACTTGAAGGCATTTCCAACTGGGAGTTATTAAAAAGTACCATTTTGCCTAATATCACCGTAATCTATGTTCAAGAAATTGCTCGCGCATTTGTTGTCGCCATATTGGATATTAGCGCCTTGAGTTTTATTTCCCTTGGCGCACAGCGACCAACCCCAGAATGGGGCGCAATGATTCGAGATTCTTTAGAACTCCTCTATCTTGCACCTTGGACGGTATTACTCCCTGGCTTTGCAATTATTTTTACCATTTTATTAAGCATTATTTTTAGCAATGGCTTAACTAAAGCTATCAACCAATATTACGAATAATTTATGGCACTACTAGACATCCGTAACCTAAATATCGAAATACAAACCTCAAACGGCCTCGTTAAGATTGTGGACGGCGTAAACTTATCGATTAATGAAGGAGAAATTTGTGGGCTTGTTGGCGAATCAGGTTCTGGTAAAAGTTTAATCGCCAAAGTAATTTGTAATGCCATCAAAGAAAACTGGATTATTACCGCAGATCGCTTTCGTTTTCATGATGTAGAGTTACTAAAACTCAGTCCTAATAAACGTCGAAAGTTAGTGGGTAAAGAAATATCCATGATTTTCCAAGATCCCCTTTCTTGTCTTGATCCAAGTCGGAAAATTGGTAAACAATTAATCCAAAATATCCCGAATTGGACATTTAAAGGAAAATGGTGGCAATGGTTTGGTTGGAAAAAACGCCGTGCCATTGAATTATTGCATCGTGTAGGAATAAAAGAACACAAAGATATCATGGCAAGCTATCCTAATGAATTAACGGAAGGTGAAGGACAAAAAGTCATGATTGCTATCGCAGTGGCAAACCAGCCCCGCTTGCTCATTGCCGATGAACCGACTAATGCATTAGAAGCAACAACAGCATTACAGGTATTTCGATTACTTTCGAGTATGAACAAAAACCAAGGTACAACCGTTTTATTGGCTAGCAATGACATCAGAAGTATTAGTGAATGGTGCGATCAGATTTCTGTACTCTATTGCGGGCAAAATACGGAATCGGGTCCAACACAAATGTTGCTTGAAAGTCCTCATCATCCTTACACGCAAGCATTGATTTATGCCGTGCCAGATTTTACGCAGCCCTTAGGATTTAAAAGCAAACTAAGCACCTTAGAAGGTACCGTACCAATTTTAGAACAAATGCCTATTGGTTGCCGTCTTGGTCCTCGTTGCCCTTTTGCACAGAAAAAATGTATTGAAAAACCAACTCGATTCAAAATAAAACAACATGAATTTTCTTGCCATTATCCAATTAATTTACGCGAGAAAACCTTCAAAGAAAAAGCTACGAGTACACCATTAACACTTGCAAGCAAAGGAAATGAATAATGCCGTTATTACAAGTAGAAGATTTAACGAAAACCTTCAAAGGTCGCAAGCGTTTATTTGGTACGAGTGACTTTAATGCGGTAGAAAATGTAAGTTTTTCTCTTGAGCGCCAACAAACCTTAGCAATTATCGGCAAAAATGGTTCGGGGAAATCAACGTTAGTAAAAATGATCGCGGGCATTACTCAGCCCACTTCTGGCAGAATTTTATTTAACGATCATGAATTGCAATTCGAGGATTTTCAATACCGCGCGCAACATATTCGAATGGTGTTCCAAGATGCGAATTCAGCGTTTAATCCTCGCTTAAACATCGGTGAGGCATTAGATGCGCCGCTACGTTTAGCAACAGATTGGGATGAAGAACGTCGCAATCAAAAAATCTTTGAAACACTGTTACTTGTAGGGCTTTACCCTGATTACACTAATCTAAAAATCAAAAATCTTTCGATCAGCCAAAAACAGCGTGTCGCTTTGGCACGCGCGCTGATTTTAGAACCTGAAATAATTATTATAGATGATGCACTTGGCAATCTGGATGCTTCAGTGCGTATTCAACTACTAAATTTAACCCTTGATTTGCAGCAACGTTTAGGTATCTCTTACATTTATGTAGGCCAAGACCTCGGTGTGATTAAACATATCGCAGACACAGTCATCGTGATGGATAAAGGGAAAATGATAAAGAGCGGTACGCCTAAAACGCTATTTACCGATCCTCAAACAGATGTAACTGGGCGTTTAGTGGAAAGTTATTTTGGAAAAATTTTGGATGAAAGTGCCTGGGTAAAGAAAACTCATACTAACTAAGGAAATAAAAAATGAATACTCGTCCCTTTTATTTCGGACTTATATTTATCGCGGTTATCGCTGTACTTGCTAGCTACTTAGGAAGTACCGATTTTTCTCATCGCTATCATATCAGTGCCTTAATTATTGCCATTTTGCTGGGAATGGCAATCGGCAATACCATTTATCCTCAATTTTCTGCACAAGTGGAAAAAGGTGTATTATTTGCGAAAGGTCCTCTTCTTCGCACCGGCATTGTGCTGTATGGTTTTCGCCTCACCTTTGGCGATATCGCCGATGTTGGATTAAATGCTGTCCTCACTGATGCGATTATGCTAATTTCAACCTTTTTTCTTACCGCACTTTTGGGCATTCGTTATCTAAAAATGGATAAACAATTGGTTTATCTCACTGGAGCAGGTTGCAGCATTTGTGGTGCAGCAGCGGTTATGGCGGCAGAGCCTGTTACCAAAGCAGAATCTCATAAAGTTTCAGTGGCGATTGCCGTAGTGGTCATTTTCGGGACGCTTTCTATTTTTACTTATCCATTTTTCTACACCTGGTCACAAGATTTAATTAACGCTCATCAATTCGGCATTTATGTTGGCTCTAGCGTGCATGAAGTGGCTCAAGTTTATGCGATCGGGGGAAATATTGATCCTATCGTAGCAAATACCGCCGTCATTACCAAAATGATCCGAGTAATGATGCTCGCACCATTTTTATTAATGCTTTCTTGGTTATTAACACATAGTGATACAGTATCAGAAAATACGTCACACAAAATTACAATTCCTTGGTTTGCTGTACTTTTTATTGGCGTTGCCATTTTTAATTCTTTTGATTTATTACCAAAAGAACTTGTGAAATTATTCGTTGAAATCGATTCTTTCTTATTAATTTCAGCGATGGCTGCCCTTGGATTAACGACGCAAGCAAGCGCAATCAAGAAAGCAGGATTAAAACCGCTTGTTTTAGGAACTCTGATTTATTTATGGCTAGTGATTGGTGGATTTTTAGTGAATTATGGAATATCAAAATTAATATAAAATTCACTTAAGATTGACCGCACTTTTAAAGTACGGTCTTTTTTTATGAAGAATATTTTCAGATATGATTATTTAAAACATGAAATTACGCTTTACTTCAAAGTACGATTTAATAAACCATCCTCTAAAAATAAAGGACCAATTGGGCGTTTAGGAATATCAAACTTCTGCGGATAAATCACATCAACCAAATACAATCCATCGGGTTTTGCTGTTGGTGCGGCAAGCTGACGATTTTTCTGCTCAAGTAGCCATTGCATCCATTCAATCGGCTGATTTCCAGCGCCAACCTCAATCAAACTTCCCACGATATTGCGCACCATATGATGCACAAAAGCATTCGCCTGAATATCAACAATAATATATTTTCCGATACGAGACACATTCAAATGATGCACATTACGCCAAGGCGTATGAGACTGGCATTGTGCAGCACGGAAAGAGGAAAAATCATGTTCCCCTAATAAACATTGCCCTGCCTGATGCATTTTTTCAGCATCTAAATCTAAATGGCAATGGGTCATTCCTCCCGCTAAAATCGCAGAGCGTAATTTATTACAATAAAGAATATAGCGGTAACGGCGTGCTATTGCGGAAAATCTCGCATGAAATTCATCATCTACTTGTTTTGCCCAAGCCACCGCAATGTCATCGGGTAAATGAGCATTAGTGCCAAAAGCCCAAGCCTTCTCTGGGCGAACCGCATTGGTTTCAAAATGAACAACCTGCCCCGTTCCACTCACACCAGAATCCGTTCTGCCAGCACAAAATATTTCAATTTTTTCATTCGCAATACAAGAAAGTGCCTTTTCTAATTCTTCTTGTACGCTACGGACTTTTTCTTGTCTCTGCCAACCATAATAATTTTGCCCGTTATACTCAATGCCTAATGCGATTTTCATTTTTTACCTTTTGGCTTAATAAAGTGCGGTTATGGTAGCTCAAGTTTATTTGGAGCGCAAATTCACAAAATCGCTCCAGAATTAATTAACAAATAAATGATAGTTTCTAAAAATTACAGCAATAAATGTGAAATTTTTGTGATAAAGATCCCATTCTGATAATCTGCTATTAGAGTTTACACTCCAAACTCCCTATAATTGACTTACGCATTATGAAAAACTAAAAGGAAAATTATGAAAACATTGAGTGAATTTATCGTTGAACGCCAAGCAGAATACCCAAATGCAAAAGGGGAATTGAGTGGTATTTTGTCGTCAATTCGTCTTTTAGCGAAAATTATTCACCGAGATATTAATAAAGCAGGCTTAACAAATATTCTCGGCCAATCTGGTGTTGAGAACGTACAAGGCGAAAGTCAAATGAAACTTGATTTATTCGCCCATAACACGATGAAAGCGGCATTAATGGCGCGTGAAGAAGTGGCTGGGTTTGCCTCTGAAGAAGAAGAAAGTTTTATCGCGTTTGATACAGAACGTGGACGCAATGCAAAATACATTATTTTAACGGATCCCCTTGATGGTTCTTCAAATATTGATGTAAACGTATCCGTCGGTACAATTTTCTCCATTTATCGTCGCGTATCTCCAATTGGCACACCTGTCACCTTAGAAGATTTCTTACAACCAGGGAATAAACAAGTTGCCGCGGGTTATATTGTTTATGGTTCATCAACTATGTTGGTATATACCACTGGTAACGGAGTAAATGGGTTTACTTATGATCCATCAATCGGTACATTCTGTCTTTCTCACGAAAACATGCAAATGCCAAAAACGGGGCGTATTTATTCCATCAATGAAGGACAATACCTTAAATTCCCGCAAGGTGTGAAAAAATATATTAAATATTGCCAAGAAGAAGATAAAGCAACCAATCGCCCTTACGCCTCTCGCTATATTGGTTCACTTGTAGCAGACTTCCACCGCAATTTATTAAAAGGCGGTATTTATATTTACCCAAGTGCAACCAACTATCCAAATGGAAAGCTCCGTTTATTATATGAAGGCAATCCAATTGCATTTTTAGCGGAGCAAGCTGGTGGTGTCGCAACAGATGGTTATCGCCGAATTTTAGATATCGAACCAACCGCACTTCATGAACGTGTTCCATTATTTGTGGGTTCACAAGATATGGTGAAAAAAGCGCAAGAGATGATGGAAGAATTTAAAGAATAATAAAAATCCCCTCGACTAAAAGAGGGAATTTTTATCAATAAACCGATCAAAAAAACCGAACTTAATGTTCGGTTTTCTTTTTCATTACATAATGCGACGCGATTGAGTGTAAGTTCTAGCCCAATATTCTTCATCAAGGGAACTTATCGTCACACCTTGACCTGTACTTGCGTGCATAAATTGGTTATTACCAATATAAACACCAACGTGATTATTTTTACGGAAGAAAACTAAATCGCCTTTTTTAAGTTCTGATTTATTAATTTTTCTACCTAAATGACGCTGTTCAGCCGTAGAACGAGGCAATTCAATACCAAAAACTTCAGAAAAAGTTGTTTGCATAAATGCAGAACAATCAATACCACGTTTAGTTGTACCTCCCATACGATAGCGAGTGCCAACCCATTCATTATAAACACTAGCGAGAGCCTTATCGCCCATCAAAGCCGAGGAGCGGTTTGTTCTCACTTTGTGAAAAACGCCTGTTCGATTACCTTTTTCTAAATTACTAATCAAACCAGTTAATTGGGCATCATCACTTTCTGAAATAACCTGATGATTTACCGTTCGTGGACCATTAGAACAAGCGGTTGCGAGGGTCGCTAAACCGATAATAACTAAAATTCTTTTCAGCATAATTTCAAATAATTAAAAGAAATAAAATTTTGTAGAGGCTATCAAAATTTGAATAAAATTGCCAGTAAAAATCCAATTCTAATGGAATTTTTGTGATCTTTTGCACAATTTTGGTTTAATTTGTACCACCGACGGTAATTTCATCAATTTTTAGTGCGGGCTGTCCAACACCAACCGGCACGCTTTGTCCCTCTTTACCACAAACTCCGATACCTAAATCAAGTTCTGATTTATCTGCAACCATAGAAATCTTTTGCATCACCTCAATACCACTGCCAATTAAAGTTGCTCCCTTCACAGGTTTCGTGATTTTTCCTTTTTCAATTAAATAAGCTTCTGAAGTAGAAAATACAAATTTACCAGACGTAATATCCACTTGACCGCCACCAAAGTGCGGTGCATAAATGCCCTGTTCTACAGAAGCAATCAAATCATCAAACTGACTTTGGCCCGCAAGCATATAGGTGTTAGTCATTCTAGGCATTGGTAAATGAGCATAAGACTCGCGACGACCATTCCCCGTAGGTGCTACGCCCATCAAACGGGCATTCATTTTATCTTGCATATAACCTTGCAAAATCCCGTCTTTGATGAGTACATTGCACTGGCTTGGCACACCTTCATCATCAATAGTCAATGATCCTCGACGATTTTCAATCGTGCCATCATCCACAATCGTACATAACGGTGAAGTCACTTGCTCACCAATCTTACCTGTGAAAAGTGAACTTTCTTTACGGTTAAAATCCCCTTCTAAACCGTGCCCAACAGCCTCATGTAACAACACACCTGGCCAACCCGCACCTAATACAACTGGCATTAATCCTGCAGGTGCTGCAACTGCACTAAGGTTTACTAAAGCTTGACGAACCGCTTCTTTAGCAAATCGTACTGCTCTAATATCGCCATCAATCACTTCAAAGAACCAATCTAAACCGAAACGCCCACCTGAACCACAACTGCCTCGCTCACGTTTGCCATTTTCTTCAACTAAAACGGAAATAGATAAGCGAACTAAAGGACGAATATCTGCAGCTAACGTACCATCCGTCGCCATGACTAATATTTCCTCATAAACGGAACTAAGACTTGCTGATACGCGGGTTACTCGATGGTCTTCCGCGCGTGCTGTACGATCAACTAAATGTAATAGCTCAATTTTTTTCTCTTTAGTCAAACTTTCCAAAGGATTAATCGCTGCATAACGAGCAATAGGATTTACAACATTAAAAGCGGATGGCGAAATCAAATTTCCCTGTTTTACTTGCGCAATCCCCTTTACCGCCTCCGCACATTGCTGCAAAGAAGCAAGATTAATTTGATCAGAATAAGCAAAGCCTGTTTTCTCACCAGAAACTGCCCGCACGCCAACACCACGATCGATATGAAAACCGCCTTCTTTTATAATGCCATCTTCTAATACCCAACTTTCATCTTGGCTAAGTTGAAAATACAAATCAGCATAGTCAATATTACGATGCGACATCATATCGAAAATATTGAGCAATGCTTTAGTTGAAAGATTACTTGGTGTCAGTAATGTATTTGAAACTTGGTTTAACATATTTTTTCCAGTCTAAAAGTAAATATCTTGTAAGAACTTGTGTCCGTTTGGTGCAACAGCACAGATTAACATCAGATGAATAAAGTGCGGTTAATTTTGAGGTTATTTTTCCAAATGCGCTAATCCAAATTGGTACAAAGCATTCTTCTTATAACCATACAACTCAGCAACAATAGCCGCCGCTTTTTTTAGCGGTAATTCTTCTGCAATTAATTCAAGTGCCTTCACCGCTTGTGGAGAGATTTTATCGTTATTGTCAGATTTTGGTTTGCCTTCCACAATCAAAACCATCTCGCCTTTTGTACGATTTGGATCTTCTGAAAGCCATTCTCGTAAATTTTTAATCGTATTACCCGTAATCGTTTCCCAAGTTTTAGTAATTTCGCGGGCTAACACAATATATCGTTCTTCCCCTAACACCAATTGCATATCTTCTATCGTATCTAAAATACGGTGAGTGGATTCATAAAAAATCAAAGTGCGGTCTTCTTCTGCGATATTTTCTAATTTATCTTTGCGGGCTTTACTTTTCGCAGGTAAAAAACCCTCAAAACAAAATCTATCAGAAGCAATCCCCGATGCGCAAAGTGCGGTAATTGCCGCACATGCCCCGGGCAAAGGAACCACACAAATGCCAGCCTCACGACATTGGCGTACTAAATGAAAACCAGGATCACTAATTAATGGCGTCCCCGCATCAGAAATCAAAGCAATATTGCTACCTTGTTTAAGTTTTTCCACCAAAATATGGGCTTTTTCTTGTTCATTGTGATCATGCAAAGCAAAAAAGGGCTTTTTGATACCGTAATGACTTAATAAAAGGCCACTATGACGGGTATCTTCTGCTGCAATTAAATCCACTTGAGCAAAAGTATCTAAAGCACGCTGGGTAATATCCTGTAAATTGCCAATCGGCGTGGCAACAATGTATAAAATTCCGGTTAAATCAGTCATTTTTGTTTGCTTTTAAGTTATGAGATAAGTAAGATCTGCCACAACTATTGTCTGTTAATGATGGAGCAAGAATGTCTATTCTATTACAAGGCGGACGTTTTAAAAAACGTTTAATGCCAATTTTATTGTCAATGGCCTTAGCTGGCTGTTCAAATCTACTTGGCAGCAGTTTTACGCAAACTTTACAACAAGATGCGAATGCTAGTTCTGAATTTTATATGAATAAATTAGGACAAGCACAAGAACTCGAAGATCAACAAACCTATAAATTGCTCGCGGCTCGCGTGTTAATCAGTGAAAATAAAGTTGAACAATCAGAAGCTTTATTAAGTGAATTAGGTGAATTAAATGATGCGCAAAAATTAGATCGTACATTAATTGAAGCGAGAATTTCTGCTGCAAAAAATGCTAATGACGTCGCGCAAAATCAATTACGTGCATTGGATTTAAATAAATTAAGCCCGTCACAAAAATCTCGTTATTACGAAACCTTAGCTATTGTTGCTGAAAATCGTAAAGACATCATTGAAGCCGTAAAAGCGCGGGTAAAAATTGATGAGAATTTAACGGATGTACAACGTCGCCAAGATAATGTTGATAAAACTTGGGCATTGTTACGTTCAGCAAATACTGGTGTAATCAATAATGCTTCAGATGAAGGCAACGCAGCTTTAGGCGGTTGGTTAACGTTAATCAAAACCTACAATGATTATATTCGTCAACCAGTTCAATTAAGCCAAGCATTGCAAAGTTGGAAAAATGCTTACCCAAATCATGCAGCCGCAACGTTATTCCCAAAAGAATTGCTTACATTGCTTAATTTCCAACAAACGAATGTGTCACAAATTGGTTTACTATTGCCATTAAGTGGTGACGGACAAATTCTTGGTACAACCATTCAATCGGGTTTCAACGACGCGAAAGGTAACTCAACCATTCCAGTGCAAGTGTTTGATACCTCAATGAATTCTGTACAAGATATCATTGCGCAAGCAAAACAAGCGGGGATTAAAACGTTAGTGGGTCCATTACTAAAACAAAATCTTGATGTGATTTTAGCAGATCCTGCTCAAATTCAAGGTATAGATGTGCTTGCATTAAATGTCACACCAAATTCTCGTGCGATTCCTCAACTTTGTTATTACGGACTTTCGCCAGAAGATGAAGCTGAATCTGCTGCCAATAAAATGTGGAACGATGGCGTGCGTAATCCACTTGTCGCAATGCCACAAAATGATTTAGGGCAACGCGTAGGCAATACCTTTAATGTACGTTGGCAACAATTAGCAGGTACTGATGCGAATATCCGTTACTACAATTTGCCTGCGGATGTAACCTACTTCGTTCAAGAAAATAACTCAAATACAACCGCACTTTATGTCGTAGCAAGTCCAACTGAGCTGGCAGAAATGAAAGGTTATTTAACAAATATCGCGCCTAATTTAGCGATTTATGCCAGCTCACGAGCAAGCGCAAATGCAACAAACACTAACACGGACTTTATCACACAGATGAACGGTGTACAGTTTAGTGATATTCCATTTTTTAAAGACACCAATTCACCACAATATCAAAAACTAGCCAAAACAACTGGCGGTGAATATCAATTAATGCGTTTATATGCAATGGGTGCGGATGCTTGGTTACTCATTAATCAATTTAATGAATTACGCCAAGTGCCAGGCTATCGTTTGAGTGGCTTAACAGGGATTTTAAGTGCTGATACCAACTGTAATGTTGAACGCGATATGACTTGGTATCAATATCAAAATGGTGCAATTGTACCAGTTGCAAACTAATGTTTTCTTTAAAACGTCAACAAGGGGCGAGCTTTGAGCATCAAGCTCGCCTTTTTTTAGAATCAAAAGGCTTAACATTTATCGCTGCTAATCAAAATTTCAAATGTGGTGAACTTGATCTAATAATGAATGACAAAGGAACCATCGTTTTTGTTGAAGTTCGCCAACGTTCTAATCATGCCTTTGGCTCAGCAGTAGAAAGCGTAGATTGGAAAAAACAACAAAAATGGTTAGATTCGGCAAATTTATGGCTTGCAAAACAAAATATGAGCTTAGAAGATGCTAATTGCCGCTTTGATTTAATCGCCTTTGGCAAAACGCCCCAAGATATTCAATGGATTCCTAATTTTCTCGATTAACGGCTTTTTATGATGTTACAAAAAGTAAAAGATATTTATAGCGAAAGTATTCAAATTCAAATTGCTGCGTCTAGCATGCTTTCGGAAAATATTGCTAACGCCACCCAAATGGTGATGCAATGTTTGCTAGGCGGCAATAAAGTGATCGCTTGTGGCGTCTCGCGTTCTTATGCTAATGCACAGTTTCTCGTATCTAACTTGCTTAATCGATACGATTTAGCAAGACCTAGTTTTCCCTCTGTGCTCTTAAGTTTAGAAAGTGCGGTGGGTTCTTCTCTTGTTTTTGAACACTCGCCTGAAGAATTGTATTGTCACCAATTTAATGCCGTTGCCAAACCAGGCGACTTACTTATCGCTTTTGCGCCTTTGGGAACAGAGAAGATCGTGCTAAATACTATTTCTCATGCAGTAAATAAAGAAGTTAATGTCATTGCACTCACAGGCTCTAATAACGATGCCATTCAAGGAATTTTAGCAGATAAGGATTTAGAAATATCAATCCCAGCCAGCAAAGAAAGTCGCATTTTAGAAAATCATCTTTTTGTGATTAATGCACTTTGTGAATTGGTTGATCATACTTTATTCCCAAGTGCTTGACAGAAAAATAAATTACTTTCAAACTACCAGTAGTTCAATCTCAAAAGGAGTTAATATGAAATTATCCCCATTAAAAAAACTGGCTATCGTACTTGGAACAACAATCTTTTTACAAGGATGTGTTGCCGCTGTGATTGGAGGTGGCGCTGTAGCAGCTAAAGTAGGTACCGATCCTCGAACCACGGGGACACAAATTGATGATGAAACCCTAGAATTTAAAGTAGAAAATGCTGTAGAAAAAGATGCCCAAATTAAGGCTGAAGGCCGTGTAAATGCCGTATCTTACAATGGTCGAGTGCTTTTAATCGGTCAAGTTCCTAATAGTGGCGTAAAGGAAACTGCTACAGCTCTTGCAAAAGGTGTTGAAGGTGTCAATGACATTTATAACGAGCTGACTGTTGGCCCGAAAATCTCTTTTGCACAAATCAGCAGAGACAGTTGGATTACTACGCAAGTCAAATCAAAAATGTTAGTCGATGATCGAGTTAAAGCAACCGATGTTAAAGTTATTAGCGAAAATGGAGAAGTTTTCCTACTTGGAACCCTGACACACGCTCAAGCTGATGCAGCTGCAGATATTGCAAGTAAAATCAGTGGCGTGCAAAAAGTAATTAAAGTTTTCAAATATCTCAACTAATCTTCAAAGTGCGGTAAAAATTCAACGAATTTCAACCGCACTTTTCTCATTTTTACAAGTAAAAAATTTGATTTTTTTGCTCTTCGAAAAAACCGTTTATTTTTAAATAAGTTACCTATTGTCAATAATTCAAGCAAAAAATTTATTGCTTGATCTCAAGCAAAAAACACATTACCTTGTGCGTGATTTCATTACAAACACTATATATTGTGTTTAACATCGTTATAATAACAAGGGTCGTACAATGAATAAAAGCTTAATGGTAACCAAGCGTGATGGCACGCAGGAACAAATCAATCTTGATAAAATCCACCGTGTTATTACATGGGCAGCAGAAGGTCTAGACAATGTATCTGTTTCCCAAGTTGAGCTTCGCTCACACATTCAATTTTACGAAGGCATTCGTACTTCAGACATTCACGAAACCATTATTAAAGCAGCCGCAGATTTAATCAGCAAAGATACGCCTGATTATCAATTTTTAGCTGCTCGCTTAGCGATTTTCCATTTACGTAAGAAAGCCTACGGTCATTTCGATCCCCCTCGTTTATACGATCACGTCAAAAAACTAGTACGTATGGGCAAATATGATCATGCGTTATTGGATGATTATACCCGTGAAGAATGGGACACAATGGATGGATTCATCGACCATTGGCGTGATATGACGTTCTCTTATGCTGCCGTGAAACAATTAGAAGGTAAGTATTTAGTTCAAAACCGTGTGACGGGAGAAATCTACGAATCAGCACAATTCCTCTATTTACTCGTTGCAGCGAGTTTATTCTCTAAATATCCAAAAGAAACGCGTTTGGATTATATAAAACGTTTCTACGATGCAACATCCACCTTCAAAATATCCTTACCAACGCCAATTATGGCAGGAGTTCGCACACCTACTCGCCAGTTCAGCTCTTGCGTATTAATTGAATGTGATGATAGCTTAGATTCAATCAATGCAACGGCATCAGCTATTGTGAAATATGTTTCACAACGCGCGGGAATTGGTATTAATGCAGGTGCAATTCGTGCATTAGGCAGTGAGATTCGTGGCGGTGAAGCATTCCATACAGGTTGTATTCCATTCTATAAATATTTCCAAACTGCGGTGAAATCTTGCTCACAAGGTGGCGTTCGTGGCGGTGCGGCGACACTTTATTACCCTATTTGGCACTTAGAAGCAGAAAGCTTACTCGTGTTAAAAAATAACCGTGGTGTAGAAGACAACCGCGTTCGTCATATGGATTATGGCGTCCAGCTAAACAAATTAATGTATCAACGTTTAATTAAAGGTGGTGAGATTACTTTATTTAGTCCATCTGATGTACCTGGGCTTTATGAAGCATTCTTTGCGGATCAAGATAAATTTGAAGAACTCTACGTAAAATACGAACAAGATCCAACTATCCGCAAACGCACTGTCAAAGCTGTTGAGATTTTCTCTTTATTAATGCAAGAACGTGCATCAACAGGTCGTATCTACATTCAAAACGTAGACCACTGTAATACTCACTCTCCATTTGATCCACAAGTGGCACCAGTTCGCCAATCTAACTTATGTTTAGAGATCGCGTTACCTACGAAGCCACTTGAGCACATTAATGATGAAAATGGAGAAATCGCACTTTGTACGCTTTCCGCATTTAATTTAGGTAAGATTGAAAGCTTAGATGAATTAGAAGAACTTGCTGATCTTGCTGTTCGTTCACTTGATGCATTATTAGATTATCAAGATTACCCTGTTGTGGCGGCAAAACGTAGTTCACTTGCTCGTCGAGCATTAGGTATCGGTGTCATTAACTATGCTTATTACCTTGCGAAAAATGGTGTTCGTTATTCTGATGGTTCAGCTAATGATTTAACTCACCGCACTTTTGAAGCCATTCAATATTATTTATTGAAAGCCTCTATGAACTTAGCAAAAGAGCAAGGTGCTTGCGAATACTTCAATGAAACCACTTATGCAAAAGGCATTTTACCTATTGATACCTATAAGAAAGATTTAGATGCCTTAACACAAGAGCCTCTACATTATGATTGGGAAAGCTTGCGTAAAGATATTCAAGAATTTGGTTTACGTAACTCAACATTAACCGCTTTAATGCCATCAGAAACATCATCGCAAATTTCAAATGCGACTAATGGTATTGAGCCACCACGTGGTCATGTAAGTATTAAAGCCTCAAAAGATGGTATCCTAAAACAAGTTGTACCGGAATACGAAAACTTAAGCGACAACTACGAATTACTTTGGGATATCCCAAGCAATGATGGCTACTTACATTTAGTCGGTATTATGCAAAAATTCGTAGACCAAGCGATCTCCGCCAACACCAACTATGATCCAAAACGTTTTGAAGACGGTAAAGTACCAATGAAAGTGTTGTTAAAAGATCTTTTAACCGCTTACAAATACGGCTTAAAAACCCTTTACTACCAAAACACCCGCGATGGCGCTGAAGATGCTCAAGAAGATCTTGATGATGGCTGTGCAGGCGGTGCTTGTAAGATTTAATAATCAAGGAGAGGATTATGAAAGTTTTTTTAAGCTGGTCTGGTGAACGAAGTAAGGCAGTTGCAGAACTATTAAATGAATGGTTATGCTGCGTAATACAAGCTGCTCGACCTTGGGTATCAACTAGAGATTTAGATCGTGGCTCCCTTTGGTTTAGCGAAATAAACGATCAATTAAAAGATACTAGTGTAGGAATTATATGCCTCACACAAGAAAACAGAGTAAGACCTTGGATTTTATTTGAAGCAGGAGCTCTAGCGAAAGGACTATCTACATCTAGAGTATGTACACTACTTATTGATTTAGAACCCAAAGATGTAGAAGATCCTCTAGCACAATTTAATCATACTTTTCCGACAAAAGAGAGCATGTTTAATTTAGTTAGAACATTAAATACAGCATTAGGTGTAAATGGTCTTGATCCTAGAGTTCTTGAACAAGTTTTTGATACCTATTGGGTTCAATTTGATAAAAAATTTAAAGATATACTTAAAAATACAAAAGATATTCCTGCCGCTAAACCTAGAGCAAAAGATGATTTACTAGGAGAAATTCTAGAAAATACTCGGTTATTAAATAATCGAATTAGAAGATTAGAACTTGCCCAAGAGGAACCTAGATTGCCCGCTAGAGAAATCAGAAGAATTATTGAACATAAATTAGCATTCGGTGCATCTCGAGAAGATATCATTGGAGAATTAAGAGGAAGAGCCCCACTTCCTTTAATTCGTATGATTTTAAATGAGTTTGAATCCAAAAATACAACTACTGAGGAATAGGCAAATGGCATATACTACATTCTCACAAACCAAAAACGATCAATTAAAAGAACCAATGTTCTTTGGTCAAAACGTTAATGTTGCGCGTTACGATCAACAAAAATATGAGACCTTTGAAAAGCTCATTGAAAAACAACTTTCTTTCTTCTGGCGTCCAGAAGAAGTGGATGTGTCTCAAGACCGTATTGATTATGCTGCGTTACCTGAGCATGAAAAACACATTTTCATCAGTAACTTAAAATATCAAACCTTATTAGATTCTATTCAAGGCCGTAGCCCTAACGTGGCATTATTGCCTTTAGTGTCTATTCCTGAATTAGAAACTTGGATCGAGACGTGGACATTCTCTGAAACCATTCACTCCCGTTCTTATACACACATTATTCGTAATATTGTGAACGATCCATCTATCGTATTTGATGACATCGTGACCAACGAAGAAATTATCAAACGTGCACGTGACATTTCTTCTTACTACGATGATTTAATTCGCGACAGCCAACTTTATAGCCTATACGGCGAAGGCACTTACACTGTAGATGGCAAAGAATGTGTTGTCACATTACGTAATTTGAAAAAACAACTTTATCTTTGCTTGATGAGTGTGAACGCACTTGAAGCAATTCGTTTCTACGTATCTTTCGCTTGCTCCTTTGCCTTTGCGGAACGTCAATTAATGGAAGGTAATGCGAAAATTATTAAATTTATCGCTCGTGATGAAGCCTTACACTTAACTGGTACGCAGCACATTTTAAATATCATGGCAGCAGGTCAAGACGATCCTGAAATGGCAGAAATTGCTGAAGAATGTAAACAAGAAGCCTATGATCTATTCTTAGCTGCTGCGGAACAAGAAAAAGACTGGGCTGATTACTTGTTTAAAGACGGTTCAATGATTGGTTTAAACAAAGATATTTTGGTGCAATACGTGGAATACATCACCAATATCCGTATGCAAGCAGTTGGTCTTCCATTGCCATTTGGTGCACGTTCTAATCCAATTCCATGGATTAACGCATGGCTTGTTTCTGACAACGTACAAGTGGCGCCACAAGAAGTGGAAGTGAGTTCTTACCTTGTTGGTCAAATTAACTCAAAAGTTGATACGAATGATTTTGGCGATTTCGATCTCTAATTAAAAACACATCAGAAAATAACCGCACTTTGAAATATTCTCTTAAATATTTAAAGTGCGGTTAATTTTTTGTTCATTTTAAAAGGCTTTCTAACACAGAAAGCCTTTTATTTCTTAGATTTCTAATAACAATCTTGTTGGATCTTCCAATAATTCTTTAATCGTTACCAAGAAACCAACAGATTCACGACCGTCAATTAAACGATGATCGTAAGATAAAGCAAGATACATCATCGGGCGAATCACCACTTGACCATTAAGCGCAATCGGGCGTTCTTTAATAGCATGCATTCCTAAAATCGCACTTTGTGGCGGATTAATGATTGGAGTGGACATAAGAGAGCCAAACACGCCACCATTTGTAATGGTAAAATTGCCTCCAGTGAGATCTTCTACTGTCAATTTACCATCACGACCTTTTTCGGCTAATACTTTAATTTGTTTTTCGATCTCTGCCATGCTGAGCTTATCGCAGTCGCGAAGCACTGGTGTGACTAATCCACGAGGAGTCGAAACCGCAATACTGATATCAAAATAGTTATGGTAAACAACATCATCCCCATCAATAGAAGCATTAACTTCAGGATAACGTTTTAATGCTTCCACAACTGCTTTTATGTAGAAAGACATAAATCCTAAACGAACCCCATGCTGTTTTTCAAATTTTTCGCCATAGGTTTTACGTAGAGTCATTATCGGCTGCATATCCACTTCATTGAAAGTTGTTAGCATCGCCGTACTGTTTTTGGCTTCAAGTAAACGTTCAGCAATACGTTTACGCAAACGGGTCATTGGCACACGTTTTTCAGAACGTGCGCTATAAGCCACCGTACTAATTGTATTTTGCTCAGTGGCAGCTTCTTGTTTCGCTTGCAGTGCTTGTCGTTTTGCGATTTCACGTTCAATATCTTCACGCGTTAAACGGCCACCCACGCCCGAACCTTGAATTTGATCTGCTTGTAAATCATGTTCTGCTAATAAACGACGAATCGCAGGGCCCTGATCCGCATTATGATTATGACTATTTTCAATCGCTGCATTTTGACGATCAGACGGTGTGGGTTCATTCGCTGCTTTTAATGTCGCTGAACTCATATCCCCTTCTTGAGCCGTGGAAATTTTGCCCAGCAACTGCTTACTGACTACAGTTTCACCTTCAGCTTGAACAATTTCTGCCAACACGCCATCAGAAAGTGCGGGCACTTCTAGTACAACTTTATCCGTTTCAATTTCTACGATAACTTCATCACGTTTAACAATATCACCTACTTTTTTATGCCAAGTAGCAACGGTTGCATCCGCAACTGATTCAGGTAGGTCTGGAACAAGAATTTCAATGGTCATTTTATTTTTCCTTATCTCTCAAAGTGCAACTTATTGCACTGAATTACGCTTTTACTTTTATCCATGATGCAACAAGTGCACCTATACATTTATAAAAATATCTTAATTTTTAACCGCACTTTATAGGGTTAACGCATCTTCTACTAACTGTTTTTGCTGTTTAGTGTGAAGCGACATATAACCCACAGCAGGCGAAGCTGAAGCTGGACGACCTGCATATTTGAGTTTAACGGATTCTGGAATTGCTGATTCAAAATTATGTTTGCTGCAATACCAAGCCCCTTGGTTAAGTGGTTCTTCTTGGCACCATACATAATCCGAGACATGTGCATAAGGCTCAAGCGCTTTCCTCACATCCTCATGCGGGAATGGATAAAGCTGCTCAATGCGGATGATCGCCACATTCTTCTGATTATTAGCACGACGTTGTTCAAGTAAATCGTAATAAACTTTACCTGAACACATTACCACACGTTTTACATCTTTAGGCTCAAGCTCATCAATTTCTCCAATTACCGTTTGGAAAGCCCCATTAATCAACTCATCTAAACTGGATACAGCCAATGGATGGCGTAACAATGATTTTGGAGAAATGGCAATCAATGGACGGCGCATTTTACGTAAAGATTGACGGCGCAACATGTGATAAACCTGTGCTGGAGTTGACGGCACGCAGACTTGCATATTTTGTTCAGCACAAAGTTGCAAATAACGTTCAAGGCGAGCAGAAGAATGTTCAGGGCCTTGTCCCTCATAGCCATGAGGCAATAACATAACTAAACCACACATTCTGCCCCATTTTTGTTCACCGGAGCTAATAAATTGGTCGATAACAATTTGTGCACCATTAGCGAAATCGCCAAATTGCGCTTCCCAAATGGTTAACGTTTTTGGATCTGTTGTTGCATAGCCATATTCAAAAGCAAGTACAGACTCTTCTGAAAGTACAGAATCCCATACTTCAAAACGACCTTGATTAGCATGCAAATGTGTTAATGGTACATACCCCGTACCATCATTTTGATTATGCACAACGGCATGACGATGGAAAAAGGTTCCCCGCCCCGCATCTTCACCTGATAAACGGACATTAACACCTTCATCAAGCAAGGTTGCATAAGCCATGGTTTCAGCCATACCCCAGTCGAGCAATTTTTCGCCTTGATACATTGCTTTACGATCATTATAGATTTTTTCTACACGAGGATGCGCACGTAAACTTTCTGGATATTCACACACACGTTTAGCAAGGGTTAAAAAACGTTCCTGTGAAAATTTACTTTCATACGGCGCAGTCCAATCATAGTTGAGATATTGCAACCAATCCATTTTTGCCGTATCCATTTCTCGCCATTCTGATACGACTCGATCACCATTATCTAGCGCATCGCGATAATCATTCGCCATCTCAGTAACTTGTTCTTCAGTCATCACGCCTTCTGAAACTAAGCGATCTGCATAAACTTTACGAGGGGTAGGATGTTTTTTGATGATGCTATACATCATTGGCTGAGTGGCTAATGGTTCATCAGCTTCGTTATGCCCATGACGACGATAAGAAATTAAATCGATGAAAATATCTCGTTTAAATAAATTGCGATATTCCACCGCCATACGTGCAGCAAATGCCACCGCTTCAGGATCATCACCATTAACGTGAATAATCGGCGCTTGAATCATTTTCGCAATATCGGTGCAATATTCTGTAGAGCGCGTATCATTAGGATTGGATGTCGTAAAACCAATTTGGTTATTAATCACGATGCGAATAGTACCGCCCACACTATAACCACGGGCATTTGACATATTCAATGTTTCTTGAACAACCCCCTGCCCTGCCACGGCGGAATCTCCATGAACAGTAATCGCCAACACTTGGCTGCGTTCCGTATCATTAATGCGCGTTTGACGAGAACGCACGGAGCCAATCACAACAGGACTTACAATTTCCAAATGAGACGGATTAAATGCCAAAGTTAAGTGCACTCGCTTATCATCCACTGCGAAATCAGAAGAAAAACCTTGATGATATTTCACATCTCCCGTACGTTCACTCGAATGTTTACCCGCAAATTCATCAAATAAATCCTCAGGCTTTTTACCTAATACATTCACGAGCATATTCAAACGCCCACGGTGTGCCATTCCCATTACCACATCATTTACGCCTTGGCGACTGGCATGACGGATAATTTCTTTCATCAATGGAATAAACGCGTCACTTCCTTCTAAAGAAAATCGTTTCGCCCCCGGGAATTTTGCACCGAGATAACGTTCTAAACCGTCTGCCGCGGTAAGTTCACGAAGAAAATTAACACGTTCTTCAGATGTAAAAAGTGGTTTATCTAACACGCTTTCCATTTTGCTCTGAAGCCAAGTTTTCTGTGCCATATCTTGCACATGCATAAACTCTAAGCCAATTGAGCCACAATAGGTCTCTTTCAACATTTGAGCCAATTCGCCAAGTTTAATGGTATCTCGTTTATAAACGTAATGGTTAATATTGAAGGTTTCGTTGAGATCTTGTTCAGTAAAACCGTGATGACGATAATCTAGTTCAGGGACGGAAGATACTTTCCAACGATAATAATTGAGGGGATCGAGATTAGCCTCTAAATGGCCACGAAAACGATAGGCATTGATAAATTGTAGAACTTTCACCAATTTTGCACCAGCAGCAGGATCTATCACTGTCACCGCTTCATTATGATTTTCTCTCGCTAAACGACGAAAATAATCTCGTACTGGTGTATGAGGCTGTTCAAGTGCGGTGGTTTTTGGTAAAGAATCAAAAGTAGCTCGCCAGCTTTCCTCCACCGACTGCGGATCACTCAAATAGCTTTCATAAAGCTCTTCTATATAAGATTGATTTGCACCGCCTAATGCTGTGCTGGCTAACCAATCATCAAATGCCTTGTTTTGCTGCATAATTACCTCTTTATTATGATTATTTGGAACAATATTTTTCGCTCCATTTTTTATGCATTATACATAGGATTGAAAAGGAAATAAGCCTATTATCAGAAATTGTTACAGATTTGTGATATAATTCAAACTCTTTCCTTTTATCCTATAAAAAAGAGCCAAGAAAAATCAGCTTTATCAACCATCAAGATTTTTACGGAACGATCTGATAAATAAAAAATAGCTATAATTAAACATTAAAGCACGAGAAAAATAGAATTATTTTAAAAATGAATGAAAAATTTTTCTAAATCTTTCAATTTCATTTCCGTTATGTTGGAGCATTTCATTCTTCCATAATTGGCAATGTTCATTTTTACAATCATTTTCAAGCATTTCTCCCACTTTCTTCCATTTTCCTTGTTGAATAATAAAACGCTTAATGTGCTCAGCTTCGTATTTAGAGCCCAAAATGAAGATACGCTCTTTATATTCTGTAAATAAAGATTTTTTTAATTTTTCTATTTTACTTTCATTTTGGCTATCAAGATCTGCATCAATACAAGCTAAAACATAAGCGTGGTGATACTTATTTAATTCCTTTAATATTAAACTGTCTTTATCAGTGAGTTGCAAGAAGACATCACTAAACCCTTGACAAACAGGCTTTAATAATATTTGTTTATTTTTAGAAAATGAAAAGCCAAGAAAAATATCCTTATAAGCATTATCTTCAAAAAGGACAATTAAATAATCTTGATAGCGATTAACACTCATAATTCAACTAAGCCTGCCTTAATAAGATCTACAATATCATTTTTAACACCTAGCTCAGAAATGAATTGTAATCTAACAGGTTCAAAATGATTTTTTCTTGATAATATAAAAATATCATCTGTTGGAAACATCCGTATTGTTTCTGGGTTATGACTTGTGGCAATAAATAAAGCCTTATTATCAAAGTTTTGTTTTAAAGTATTAAAATAAAACTGAATTTCTAATAAAGAAATATAATTTTCTGGCTCATCCCATACACAAACTGAAATCAACCCTAGTTTAACGCTAGCCAAAATCGCAGCCCATAACACAAAAATTCGTTCCCCATAAGATAATTGAGAAAGTTTAAGATAGCCTTCGCCATTGCTCTTAAACTTAAAACTTAACTGTTCCTCACTATTATCTATTTCTTCCAGATCAGGAAATACTAAATTTAAGTATTCATAAATATATTGATAGCTTCTAGGTTTTTCTGAAAATAATTTCGTAATCCAAGAATTTAGATTATCAGAAAAATAATTAGGTTTTAACGCTAATTGCTCATTTTGATAGTTTGCCATCAATGCAGGAATAGGAGATATTACGATAATATTTGCCAACCAATTTTTAAAATTTTGAATAGATATTAGTTCTTGTTTTCGTGGTTTAAAAATAGGTAATGCAAATATATGCCAGTCTAAAAAGAAATCAGCAATTTCTTGATTATTTTTAGTTTTATAACTAACCTCACCATTCTCTCTATCTAATATATGTATATCATTAACAGTAAGCCGTTCTTTAATAACCCTACACGCATTAAAATCATTTGGAAAATCAAGCAAAAGAAGATATTTAATCTGCTCATTTTGTAGCTCGACCTCAAGCTCTAACTGCATAGGTAAATCATTATTTATAAAATTAAAACAGCTTTTATCAATCAAATCGGATAATTGTGATTTTCCTTCTCCTATTTTTTGAAAAATATGGAAAACTTCAACTAATGATGATTTACCCGCGCCATTCTTGCCTAAACAAAGCATTGAATCCAAATCATCAAATTTTATTTCAAAGTTTTGAAATGCCTTATAATTATGAATATATAATCGTTTTAACATTTTGTTTGCTCTCAATACGAAAAAATACTTGCATTATAGCAAAATTAAAAAACTTAACAAAAATTCACCGCACTTTTAACGATTTAAAAATGGGTTTGTCTGTTTTTCTCGAGCAATGGTTGTATAAGGCCCATGCCCAGCAATAATAATCAGATCATCATTCAACGGTAATAATTTTGTTCGAATTGAAGAAATCAATGTTTCATAGTCGCCACGAGGGAAATCGGTACGACCAATTCCACCTTGAAATAATACATCGCCTGTAAATGCCACTTTTTTCTCATGTTCAATAAAACCAATATGCCCTGGCGTATGCCCCGGTAAATGTAAAATCTCGAAATTAAAGCCATCTAATTTTAAAATTTCACCTTCCTGATTAAACCAACGATCAGGTAAAAAGGACTCAATATTTGGCAAACCAAAACGTTGAGCTTGTTCTGGCAAACTCTCAAATAAAAATTTATCTTCTTCATGAGAACCCCAAATTTCAACGCCAAAATGTTGTTTCAACTGCATGGCTGCGCCAACATGATCTAAATGACCATGGGTAAGCAAAATCACTTTAAGATTTAAATCCAGTTCTTCAATACGCTGAATTAGGCGTTCGGCTTCGCCGCCCGGATCAATGATTGCTGCATTTTTGTCGTCATCCCAAATCAAAGAACAATTTTGTTGAAATGCGGTGACTGGGATAATTTCGATATTCATTTTTGCTCCTTATAATCGATAAAATTGTTGAGTATTCCAAAGCATCTGCTCTTGAACATAATGTAATGGCAAAGATTTTAATTCAGCTACTTTCTTCACTACTGCGAATAATTGCTCAGAAACTACCGCACTATCAAATCCTTCATGTGACCAAGGACTATCAGTTTCAATCATCAAACGGTTTAACGACAAATGTTGAGCAACATATTGCGTTTTAGTATTCCATAAAATATCAGGCGTTAGGCTCGCAAAATATGGTGTAGATAAAAATTTCTGAAAAGATTTTTCATTTGTCTTAAACCAATGAAAATGGACACGTTGAATATTATGTTTCTGCAATAATTCAAGGGCAATATCCACATCATTATGCACAATATGTAAATTTAACGGAAAATCCCATCTTTTCGCTATCAGAATAAATCGTTCCAGTAATTCAATGTAAGGTGCGTAATCCAAATTTGGATTTTCACGTTTAGAATAATGTGGCAACCCCACCTCGCCAATCGCAGAAATCGATGAATGATGTTCATCAATCCATTGAAATAATTCTTTTTGTTCTTCTAAACTAGGTAATTGCTGTTCAGGATGAAAACCAGCTGCAATATAAAGTTTCTTTGGGTAAGTCTGTTTTAAATTCAATAGCTTTTTAGCACTTTTTAGATTCGTACTTACCGCAAGCATACCTGTAATCTTCGAATCACCAAGTGTTTTCTGAATATTCTCATCAGAGAGTTGATCTAAATGAAGATGACTGTCAAATAGCATAGTATTTTCCAATGAAAAACCGCACAAAAGTGCGGTTAATTTTAAATTTGTTTTACACGCCTTTCCAAGTTCTTACAGGACCTGTATCTACGTGAATAAAATTGCTTGTTGGATAATAACCCACTCCACCGTTTCGAAGACTTTCTGCAGAAGATTTCACTTTAATCAAAGGTACACCCGCAATACGGAAGTCAATAGCTTTTCCTTTAATATGATAGCTATTGCTTGCCACGCCCTTACTTTGGCGATGACGCATTGCATTAGTTGCGGCAGAACGATAGCCACAAATCACTTCAATTTCAGCATTGCGAATTCCCAAATTGCTTTGAATGTTATAAAACTTGTGGAATAAATTTGGATCCATTCTATGAACTTGGTTTGTTCGTTTATCGCGCATAAAATGGTCCAATTTTTTTAATGTGGCACTTGCGAAACCTTTTTGAGCAGAAAACTCACCACTTAATCGCTCTCCCGTATTAATGTTACGGAAAGTCAAAATACGAGGCTTAGGTGTTGAAACCATTGCTAAGACAGAATTTGGTAAAACTGATGCGCCTAAAACAATGCCACCGAGCGATAGCCATTTACGTTTCTGTTTATCAACCTTGTTCATCATCTCTCCTTTCTATTTTTTGATGGATTATTAGAGATATTTTTTGACCACATTCCAATTAATTTCACTGAAATTCATCAATCCATCATATTTATAAATATCTGGCAATGCCTGAATATTTCCGTTCTCAACCCAAGATGTCACATAGTATATAAATACTGGGTTTTCTGAACGAATTGGGGCAGAAACAGTTTTTTTACTTTCTAAAACATTTTTTCGACGTTCATCAGACCAACCGACTTCTTTTAATAAAATACTAGCAAGTTGATCGGACTTTTCAACACGTACACAACCAGAACTTAATGCGCGATCTTTACGGCTAAACAGTCCATGATTCGGCGTATCATGCAAATAAATGGCATCTGAGCTTGGCATATTAAATTTATAATTACCCAATGCACTATCGCCAGCAGCTTGTCGAACACGATAAGGGAATTTATTACTAATAGATTCCCAATCAATAGAAGCTGGGTCAACGACATTTCCCTGACTATCTAAAATTGAATAATTATGCTCCGCAATATAATTTGGATCCGCTTTCATTTTTGGCAATAAATCTTCATTGATTAAACGAGTTGGCGCATTCCAAGGCGGATTCACAACCACATTACTTAATTTACTATACATTACTGGTGTTCTGCGCGAATTTTTTCCAACAATTACCCGAGATTCTAAAATCAGCTCACCATCACGATAATACTGTAATTTATAGCTTGGAATATTTACAAAGATACCATTATGAAAATCAGGAATTACTCGCAAACGCTGTGCATTAATTGCAAGTTTCTGCCCAACTTCTGACAAGCCTGATGCAGATACCATTGATGATAACGCTTTAACAGTTTGATGATATAAGTGATTATCGCCCGATAAACTTTGTACAAAACCTAAAAGTTGGCCATTTTCTACCGCACTTAACCAACGTTGAATATGTTCATCTGCAGGTTGTTGAACTTGATAAGCGCTAGATGAATAAAGCCAACGTTGAGCTTGCACACCTACATTTTGAGTATAATACAAATAATCTAGCAATATATCGCTCAATAAAACATCATAAGCTAACCCGCCTTGTTGCTCGATCAATTCAAAGGATTCTAAGGATTTTGCTGAACGTTTAGAAATACCGCTAGCCACCATCGCAGCATAATCCTGTAATAATTGGCGAGCCGCAGTATTATCTTTCCATAATGGCGTATATTTACGTTCTGCATATAAACGAGCTAACAAAGGCTTAAACTGTAAAGCATGATCGCCTATTTCATGGGTTAGCGACATTTCTAAAATCTCTTGCTTTTCTTGTGCTAGACGAGATTGATCAAATTTAATTTCTTCTCCAAGCTTTTGTTTTTCTTCTGGAGATAAATGCGAAACATCAACGCCATGAAGTTTCTCCGATTGCCCATTTTTTGCAAAATCTGCTAAAGCACATCCTGATGTCATCATTGATAATGACAACGCAAATACTGAGAGCTTTGCAGTGCTTTTAAACATAACCATTCCTTAAACATTTCCTAAAAACAACCGCACTTTATTTAAATGCTAAAACAAAGTGCGGTTAAAATAATTTCATTTTTTCTCTTCTACTGTTTCTCTTGGTTTCTGAATTTCTTTACCAATATCCTGTTCGCTCAAATTCAACGTAACAAAATCTGCTGCCATTTTTTCAGCTTCTTTTAAGAAGAAATCTGGTGCTTCATAATCTTTTGGTAAATCATCAATATCCTTTAACGTTTTTTTGCCTTCACGTTTAAAACGTTCATTAATATCTTTTAAACGTCTTGCATCATCCTTATCATTTTCGGCTTTACGTGTTTGATAATTCAACGATAAGAATTTGCGATCACGGCGCTCATTACGAATTTTTAAATCTTCATTCAATGCAACAAATTCAGGATCTTTAGCAATACGCTCAAGATGTTTTTTATTTAATACATCAACATCTTTGCGAGCATTGCCAACTTCTTTATAAGTTGCGGATGGAATTTTATCCCACGGCAATGCATTATCTTCTTTATCTTCACCGTATTCTTTCGCATCGATAATTTCAGGGAAATTAATATCTGCTGCGACACCTTTTAATTGTGTTGAACCACCATTAATTCGATAGAATTTTTGGATGGTATATTGCAATAAACCTAACGGTGTCTGATCCAAATCATACACAAAATTCAAAGGACGACTTTGCTGAACGGTACCTTTACCGTAAGTATTTTGTCCAATAACAATACCGCGATTGTAATCCTGCATTGCCGCTGCAAAAATTTCTGATGCAGAAGCACTGTAACGGTTAATCATGACAAACAAAGGGCCTTTATATTGTTGCTCGGCATCATCATCTTCATGTACACGAATTCGTTGATAAGCATCACGTACTTGCACAACAGGACCATTAGTAATAAACAAACCACTTAAAGCAACCGCTTCTGTTAATGCGCCACCACCGTTCTCACGCAAATCAATAATTAACGCATCGGCTTTTTGTTTCTCTGCTTTAACCAATAATTTTTTAACATCATCAGTTAAACCAATATAGAAACTTGGCACTTTGATTACCGCAATATTTTTACCATCAGATTTATCCATGGTTAATTTTGCGGCTTGATCTTCAATACGCACTTTATCGCGCACTAAAGTAATAATACGGGATTTTCCACCTTTAGACGGCTCAATTTCTAACCGCACTTTTGTGCCTTTTTTACCTTTGATTTTCTCAACAATGTCTTCTAAACGCCAGCCAACGATATCTTCAATTTCACCTGTTGCTTGGCCCACACCAATAATTTTATCTCCTGGATGCAATTTTTTGCTTTTCTCCGCTGGTGCGCCAGGAACAAGTGACTTAATGCTTGTTTCATCATCTTCTGATTGTAACGTTGCCCCAATCCCCTCAAGAGAAAGATTCATACTTTCGTTAAAACTTTTTGCGGTTCTTGGTGCAAGATAGCTGGTATGTGGATCAATTTCGCGAGCAAATGCATTTAAATAAGTTTGAAGAATGTCATCTGCCTTTGTTTGAGTTAAACGGCGAATTGCCAAATTATAACGTTTGGTAAGTTTTGACTTAATTTCAGACCATTTTTTATCTTTTAATTTAAGATTGATAATGTCATTTTTTACTCGTTCTTCCCAAAGTTTGTTGGCTTCCTCTTCGTTTTTCGGAAATGCCGCTTTTTCACGATCAATTTCAATTTGATCCTGTCCATTCAAATCAGGCTCTTTATCTAATAAAGACAATGCATAAGCATAACGTTCATAACGACGCTTCATCATTACATTATAAATATCAAAAGCAGCAGAAAGATCACCTTGATTTAACTGGTCATCCAACTTAGCGCCATATTTTTGACGAAGTTCATCTACATCAGATTGCAAAAAGGTGTTATGGCTAAAATCAATATTTTTAATATAACGATCAAAAATCTTCTCAGAAAAAGCATCATCCAATGAGATTTTTCGATAATGCGATTGGGTTAATCGAGTCGTTGCACGCTTAGTTGCCAACTGATTCGCGTCGCTTGCTGTTGGAATAGTAATATCGCTCAGTTTTAATTTAGGCTGCACAGCAAAAGCAGGCACAGAGCCGATTAACAATGCCGATAACAATGCGCGAGTAATCACATTTTTTGAAATATTAGATCTCATAACCTTTCCCGAGTAGAATTAAATCATTATGCAAATAAACGATCTGCAGCTACGCTCATAACCAAACCGTTTTCAAGCTCAACACGAGCTGAATCTTTTAGAACTTCCACTACTGTTGCTTTTTTCGCATGATCACCAGCTTTCACTTTCACCACAGAACCAACAGAAATTTGTGAAAAATCAACCGCACTTAATGACGGCTTATTGAAATGTTTAGTATTTTTATTTGCAGGTTTACGTGGGCGTTGTTTTTGTTGTGCTTTTTTCGCTGCAGCCTCAGCTTTACGTTTTTCAGCAACACGCGCTTTAGCATCTGCAAGCTGTTGAGCTGCATGGGCTACATGTTCCGCTTCTAACACGCCGGCTGGATTACCTTGTAAATCTACGCGCACTGCACCTTCGCGACAACCATGTAAATAACGCCAATTTGATGTGTATTGACGAAGAGCCTGACGCAACTGAGTTTTGCTTACACGCTCATCATCTTGTAATGCATCCGCTAAATCTTGGAACAGACCAATTTTTAATGGTTTTGCTTCGCCTTCTAAAATAAAGCAAAGTGGGAATTTTTCAGCCAAATACGCAATAATATCTTTTGTATTGGTTAATTTTTGTGAATTTACTTGCGCATCAACTACCTGAACGCTAGATTGAGAATCAGTCATGTTAATTATCCTAAGGTAAATATAAACCGACTTAGTTTATCGCACTTTTTACAAAATTTACAATGAATCAAAACATAGTGAATAAATTTCGCACAAAAATAGTCAAGATCACTTCACATTCAAGCTGAAACAAGGCTAAAATGCGCCGTTTTTAACAATTGAATAAAAGATAATCTTTCGTGCAAGAATCAAACCTCACACAAAAATCATTTCAAATTATAAAATGCGAAGAATGTGATGCTAGTGTAACGACACCTTTAATATTAAATAAAGATGAACAAGCTGAATGTCCACGTTGTCATCACCATTTAGCGACAGGTGGACGCTGGTCTGTTCATCGTTGCGCGATGGTTGCTTTATCTATCCTTATTTTGATGCCATTTGCCCTGGGGTATCCCCTATTAAGTCTTCATTTATTAGGTATAAAAATTGATGCTTCTATTTGGGAAGGTATTTGGAAAATGTCAGTGGCAGGCTATGAATATACTGCTTTTATGGTGTTTATCTGTGCCGTCGTGATGCCAATTACCTTTGCAATTTTAGTCATCATGCTCTGGATTGCAAAAATTTTGCATATTAAACCACGTAGTATTTTGCTTTTTTTAGGTTATATAAAACCTTGGGTGATGTTTGATGTGTATTTAGTCGCGCTAGGCGTGACAATGTTCAAAGTGCGTGAATATGCAACACTGGAAATTAATGTTTACTTAATTCCCTTTATTTTTACCGCACTTTTGACAACCCTACTTTTTATCAAATTAAACCTTAAAGCATTGTGGAAAGAGTTTTATCCAGAAAATGAACCCGCTTATGATGCAAACAACATTGAATTATGTGATGCTTGTAACTATACATTTTCAAAAAATGGTATTTATTACGATAAAAGGAACAACCCACGGTGTCCGCGCTGTTTATCGCCTGTTCATATTTCAGATAATATTAAGTTACAACGCACCTGGGCAAGTTTAATTGCTGGGATTATTATGCTTTTTCCAGCAAATTTATTACCCATATCAGGCATTTATTTAACAGGTTTGCTCTCTGAAGATACATTAATATCTGGTGTAATTTCTTTTGTGAACATGGGCAGTTATTTTGTTGCTTTCGTGGTATTCTTTGCGAGTATTTTTGTCCCAATCAGTAAAGCTGCAATTTTACTTTACTTACTAAGTTGTGTTCATTTTAAATGGCGGCACTCTATAAAATGGCAAATACGTTTATTGCATATTGTGCATTTCGTTGGACGCTGGTCGATGCTCGATTTATTTGTATTAGCCTTAATGATGTCTCTAGTAACACGCGGTGAAATTATTAATTTTACCGTTGGTCCCGGCGCATTTTACTTCGGCGCTGCCGTATTTTGCAGCATGATTTCAACCTCACAATTTGATAGTCGATTAATTTGGAAAATTTATGACAGAGAAAAATAGTTCTTCAATGAAAGATCAACATACAGAAATGACAGCGGCAGTTCGAAAAACTCGTCGTATTTCTCCATTTTGGTTACTTCCCTTCATTGCATTATGTATTGGAGCAATTTTATTCTTCCAAATTGTTAAGGAACGTGGCACAAGCATCACGATTACCTTTACCAATGGTTCCGGTATCGTTGCGGATAAAACACAAGTTCGCTACCAAGGTTTACAAATTGGTGTGGTGAAAAAAGTAAATTTCACAGATAACATGCAAAAAGTGGAAGTTGTTGCCAATATCAATCCTGAAGCGTCAAGTATTTTGCGTGAAAATACAAAATTCTGGCTTGTTCAACCAAATGTTTCACTTGCAGGAATTTCAGGTTTAGATTCTCTCGTATCAGGCAATTACATCACTCTTCAACCAGGTGATGGCGATCGAGAAGACGAATTTATTGCGGAAGAACAAGGCCCCATTGCGCAAGTTTCGCCAGGAGATTTGTTGATCCACTTAATTTCTGATGATTTAGGCTCGATTTCTATCGGAGCGTCCGTCTATTTTAAAAAATTACCTGTGGGAAAAATTTACGATTACCGCATTAACAAAGACAATAAAGTAGAAATAGATGTGGTGATTGATAAAGCCTATGCACAGTTTGTGAAAAAAGATTCACGTTTTTGGAACATTAGTGGCATTAACGCTAACATTAGCCCATCTGGCCTAAATTTAAATGTAGAAAGTTTAAATGCGGTTGTACAAGGTGCCGTTTCTTTCGACTCTCCAGCTGACAGCCCAAAGGCAGATGAAAATAGCCATTTCACGCTCTATACCAATTTAAAAGCGGCAAAACGTGGAATTGAAGTCAACGTAAATATCCCAGCATCTGCTGGTCTCATTGCAGGACAGACCGAAGTTTATTCTCAAGATAATCCTATCGGGATTCTTTCTAAAATAAGTGCGGTTGAAAATAACGATGAAATTTTAGAAGGCAGTTTATTGATAGATCCAAACCAAGCCTCTTTATTTAAAGCGAATAGCAAAATCGTACTTCGCAATAAAAAAACGGATCTTGGTAATTTAGCAGATCCCAAAAAATTCTTTCGTAGCGAATATTTTGATGTCATTGCTGGAGATGGTGAAACTAAGCATCAATTTGATGTCATTAAAGAAAATGAGTTATTACTCAATGCACCTAATACATTAGTTTTAACACTCACCGCACCAGAAAATTATGGTGTAAGTGAAGGTCAAAATGTGTTTTATAACAACATGCCAATCGGACAAATTGTTTCACAAAAAGTGGATATAAATGGCGTACAATTTAAGGCAGCAATTGCATCCGAATATCGCAATTTAATTCACGAAAATACACAATTTGTCGCAGCAACCAACTTTGATATCAGCGTTGGATTAGACGGATTGCGTTTTGAATCCGCGACACCAGAAAAATGGTTACAAGGTGGCGTAAGAGTACTAACGAAACAAGGTCAGGGAAAAGCTAAAGATAGCTATCCGCTTTATCAAAATATTAGCAATGCTGAACATGGCATCATAGGAAATATTCTTACTCCAACGATAACCTTACAAACCCAAACGTTACCAAGCATTGATAAAGGCTCTCTCGTACTATATCGTCAATTTGAAGTGGGAAAAATTTTAAATATTAAACCTAAAACCAATAGCTTTGATGTAGAAGTTTATATTTACCCTGCCTATCAACATTTGTTAACAGATAAAAGCCGTTTTTGGGTAGAAAGTGCGGCTAAAATTGATATCACACCTAAAGGTATTAGCATTCAAGCAACGCCACTTGCACGTTCCTTAAAGGGTGCGATTAGCTTTGATAATAGTGGTTCGGGCAATAATCGAATACTTTACGCCAATGAAAGTTATGCAAAATCCATCGGACTTGCAATCACCTTAACGGCAGATGATGCAACCAATCTTAGCAAAGGGATGAGTCTGCGCTATTTGGGTTTAGACGTGGGGCAAATTGACAGTATTCAGCTTGATACCAAATCTAAACGCATCACTGCAAAAGCGTTAATCAACCCGAATTATATGAATATGATTGCAAAAGAAGGTTCTAACTTTACGATTATCTCACCACAAATTTCAGCAGGTGGAATAGATAACCTTGATAGCTTATTACAGCCTTATATCGATATTGAAATTGGGAATGGTAAAGCAAAAACACAATTCAATTTAGTTCAAACAGCACCACAACGTAATAAATTTAGTAATGGTACACCATTTATTTTAGAAACACGTAATGCCATGAATTTAAGTGAAAGTTCACCAATTCTTTATCGAGGCGTAGAAGTAGGTATAGTGAAAAAATTTGAGCTTAACACTCTTGGTGATCGCGTCTTAGTGCATATCGCAATCATGCCGAAATATAGTCATCTTGTTCGACAAAATACAGAGTTTTGGATTGCATCAGGTTATGACTTCACCTTAGGCTGGAAAGGTGCGGCATTTAATACAGGAAGTGTTCAACAGTTGCTAAAAGGTGGTATTTCTTTCTCCACACCAGCAGAAAAAGAAATTCAACCACAGGCGCAGCCAAACAAACGTTTCTTACTTCAGATAAAACGCCCTGAAGAAGTGCAAACTTGGGGAAGCGGCGCGTTACCACAATAAATAAAAAATGGATTAAACGGTAAAAGGTTTAATCCATTTTTTATTATCGATTTAAATAGTCCAATAAATTTTTCCACTGTAATTGCATATCTTTTATACCCAACTCATACATTGCCTGCAATTTATTGGGATCTTTTTCAATACGCTTAATCTTCAAATCAACAGAAGGTCGAATAACAAAAATATCGCCTTTTTCTGCTAGCTTAATCACATTTTCAACTTGTCGATTATACATGGCATAACGCTGATTTACGGCATCTGCAAAATGTGGATAACGTCGATAAAACCATTTGGCAATCCAAGTCATTGGCTTAGATTTTCTATAATCTAAAGTGCGGGTAAGAATAACAATGATTTTATCGTATCCTAGCTTCTGCATTTGTTCGACAGGAATAGAATCCGCAATGGCACCATCCAAATAAGGAATCCCGTCTATCTCAACAGGACGAGAAACATAAGGCATAGCGGAAGTAGCACGCAACACCTCCATTTGGACCAAAGGATCTATTAATTTGACATATTCCGCTTGTGCAGTTTGTAAATTAGTTACAGCCACATAAAAATCGATATCTGATTCTTTAAACGTTTTATTATCAAACACATCATATTTGAAAGGTACTTCATAAAAAGCAAAATCTTTATTCACGATATTGCCTGTGCTCACCAAACTTTTAAAACTGATATAACGCTTATCTGATATAAATTTCTTGTTGTAACGAATTGCACGCCCTTTTTGCCGAGAAGGATAATTAACACCAAACAATGCACCTGCGGAAACAGAAATGATACCATCAACCCAAAAATCTTTATCTAAGAAGGTATCTAGTACACCCGAGGTGTACATGCCTCGCATCGCCCCACCTTCTAATACCAAGCCAATTTTCATTGATTTTTTAACTTCTTCCATTTGAAAACAACACATAAAAATATTGCGTGCCATTTCTGAACACACAATTATTTAAACAATCTGGATTAATCCCGTTTCCGACTCAGCAGCCACCAAATCATCACAATAAATAGCAAACTTGGCATTAGCGCACCGAAAACAGCAGGCATGTTATAAACAACGCTCATTTGCCCGAAAATTTCATTTACTACATAGAACAAAAAGCCAAAACAAATGCCCGTTACAATTCTAGCTCCCGCTGTCACACTGCGTAGCGATCCAAAAATAAAAGATAACGCTAATAACATCATTACGCCAACAGATACAGGTTGAAAAATTTTCCGCCAGAATGTGAGTTCAAAGCGACTCACATCCTGACCTGTTTCACGTAAAAATGAAATGTAATTATACAAACCTGAAATAGACAATGATGTAGGACGTAAAGAAACCGCGCCTAATTTATCTGGCGTTAAATTTGTTTCCCATTTTTCCGATAAGCGATTACTTGTCGTGATTTCATCTTTGCTAATCATAGAATGGTTCACTTGACGTAAAGTCCATTTACTTTCATCTTCCGAATAACTTGCTTGATTAGCATGTTTCAACTCCGTCAAATTACGATTCTGATCAAAAGTATAAATATAAATATCGTTTAATTTTGCGTCATCCGTCACACGTCGAACAAAAACAAAATTATTACCATCTTTTGCCCAAACCCCATTTTTCATGGAAAGCATTGAACCACCAGAAAGCGCTCGAGCACGCATATCACGTGCGAACTGTTCTGTTTGCGGAATCCCCCACTCACCAATCACCATGGTTAATAAAACTAACGGTAATGCGGTTTTCATCACTGCCATACCAATTTTAAAACGAGAAAATCCAGCGGCTTGCATCACAACGAGTTCACTTCGACTTGCAAGGTTGCCCAAAGCCATTAGCGCACCAAGCAATGCTGCCATGGGAAAGAAAGTTTCGATATCTTTTGGAATGGTTAAGCCAGTAAAAACCACCGCTTGCCAAATATCATAAGTACCTTTACCCACACTACGAAATTGTTCCACAAATTTGATAATGGCAGAAAGTCCAACCAATGTAAGCAAAGTAGCAAAAATTGATCCAAGAATACTTTTTCCAATATAACGATCGAGGGTATTCATCATTTTGCTTATCCTTTTCTACTGAATAAATGGCGGAATTTATACATTACCGTGCTATCCCAACCGTTTAACACGATACCAAGCAACAAAAAGCCAATATTAACAAGAGGCATAAAAATAGCAGCCTCTAATTTTCCTGCTGCCCCCGCAGATTTAAAAGAACTTTGTAATAAAAAATAAATTAAATAGAGTAAAAGTGCGGGTAAAATTTTGGCAAATCTACCTTGTCGCGGATTTACACGACTTAACGGAACAGCAATTAACGCCATTAGTGGAACAGCTAGGATCAATGTTATACGCCAATGCAATTCTGATTTCGCAGAAGGAGAGTCTAAAGCGATAAGTTGAAACAACGTTAATTCCGCTACTTCACCATTCGTATTTTCTGTTTCCTGATGACCTAAATAGGCTTGATATTCATCAAAATGCGTAATGCGGAAATCAGGCAAAACAGACGTGCCTTCAACTCGTTGCGTATTTTGTAAATTCAGAATTTGATCGCCATTTGGCAGCGCTTTTAATTCGCCTTTTTCAGCAGTCACAACTGACGGTTTCGTTTGTCCTTTTGGTGCCGTTTGGAACAAATACACGTCATTAATTTGATTTCTCTTGATACTATCAATAAATAAAACAAAATTGTTGTTATTCGTTGCTATAAACTGACCAGAAGCAAGCGCCCCCATTGTTGGATTCGCTTTCGCATCTTCCACAATTGCAGCTTGTTTTTGAATTGACCAAGGCGAAAGCCACAAGACGTTATAAGCAGCAAGTCCCGCAGTAATCAATGAAAGCATTAACGCCACACGCACTAAAACACGCTGCCCGACACCACAAGCACGCATCACCGTTATTTCACTTTCAGCGTAAAGACGACCAAAAGTCAGTAAAATCGCAATAAACAAACATAATGGCAACATTAATTGCGCCATAGCAGGCATGCCTAGCCCAAGCAAGGAAAATACCAAGTCAGCTGGCACTTTACCATTAGCCGCAGATCCAAGTACGCGTACTAACTGCTGAGAGAAAAATATCAGCAATAAAATGAACAAAATGGCGACTTGGCTCTTAAATACTTCTTTCGTTAAATATCGAATTAAAATCATCTTATTTCGTTTGTTTTTCTAAATCTAAAACGGGGGAAAACTGGATAAAATCGGTCGCGTATGATACCTTATTTTCGCTGAATTAAACAGAAATTTAAGGACATCAAATGAAATATCAAGCAAAAAACACCGCACTTTCTCAAGCCGGTGATTGCATTGTTTTAGGCGTATATGAGAACAATGAATTTTCAAAAAGTTTCCATGAAATCGATCAATTAACCCAAGGCTATTTAAACGATTTACTGAAATCAGGTGAGCTAACTGGCAAATTAGCCCAAACTGTTTTACTTCGTGATCTTCAAGGTCTGACTGCTAAACGCGTATTAATCGTTGGCTGTGGCAAAAAAGGAGAACTCACGGAGCGTCAATATAAACAAATCATCCAAGCTGTATTAAAAAACTTAAAAGAAACCAACACACGTGAAGTCGTTTCTTATTTAACTGAAATTGAATTAAAAGATCGTGATCTTTACTGGAATATTCGCTTTGCCATTGAAACAATTGAACACACCAATTATCAATTTGATCATTTCAAATCTCAAAAAGCGGAAGCCTCTGTTTTAGAATCCTTCATCTTTAATACGGATTGTGATCAAGCACAACAAGCCATTGCTCATGCCAATGCGATTAGCTCAGGTATAAAAGCAGCACGCAACATCGCAAATATGCCACCAAATATTTGTAATCCAGCTTATCTTGCTGAGCAAGCAAAAAATTTAGCAGAAAATTCTACCGCACTTTCTTTGAAAGTTGTGGATGAAGAAGAAATGTCAAAACTTGGAATGAATGCTTATCTTGCCGTCTCAAAAGGCTCTGAAAACCGTGCTTATATGTCTATTTTGACATTCAATAATGCACCAGATAAAGACGCCAAACCCATTGTACTTGTAGGCAAAGGATTAACCTTTGATGCAGGCGGTATTTCACTTAAACCTGCCGCTGACATGGATGAAATGAAATATGACATGTGTGGTGCAGCCTCTGTCTTCGGCACTATGAAAGCTATTGCAGAGTTGAATTTGCCATTAAACGTTATTGGTGTTTTAACTGGTTGTGAAAATCTGCCTGATGGCAATGCTTATCGCCCAGGCGATATTCTCACTACCATGAACGGTTTAACCGTAGAAGTGCTCAACACCGATGCGGAAGGTCGCTTAGTCCTTTGTGATGCACTTACTTATGTTGAACGTTTTGAACCGGAGCTTGTGATTGATGTTGCAACCTTGACGGGGGCTTGTGTAGTTGCCCTTGGTCAACACAACAGTGGCTTAGTTTCTACAGATAACGATCTTGCCAATGCACTACTCCAAGCCGCAACAGAAACCACTGACAAAGCCTGGCGTTTACCATTAAGCGAAGAATATCAAGAGCAACTGAAATCACCTTTCGCCGATCTTGCCAACATTGGCGGACGCTGGGGTGGCGCAATTACTGCTGGCGCATTTTTGTCTAACTTCACGAAAAAATATCGCTGGGCACATTTAGACATTGCAGGTACAGCTTGGCTACAAGGCGCAAATAAAGGCGCAACTGGCCGCCCTGTTTCGCTATTAACCCAATTTTTGATTAATCAGGTTAAATAACCACAAAACTGGCACACGTTGCACCTTTAAATCGATTACTCTGCTAGTTCGGTTTGCTCATGTGCCATTAACTCTTGCCCCACATCATCAAGCAAACTTAGATAACGTTCATATTGTTTCAACATATCTGCAATCAATTCATCTTGATCCATATATTGAACATCGTAACCGACTCGTCCATCAAAAAAATAAGTGTAAGGTTCATAAGTAGTGCTATGCTGAATGTGCGGTAAATTTTCATCGTTAATTAATTGCTCTGACACTTCTCGCCCAACAGATTTAATACCATACATAAAATCTCGCATTGATTCTTTATGAATTACCAATTCCAAAGCTGGCTCTTCTTGTTCAAATAATGTATTGATTTCTACACTTAAATTATATTTTCCTCTTAATTCTTGACGTAATTCTCGCATAGCGGGTAACGCCGTATTTTTAAGAAAACGTAAAATATCTTTCTCTTGCGTTTGGTTCATCATTTGCTCTAAATGTGATTTCCATTTATCGCCGCTCCAGAAAATGCTAGTTGGATTGACTTTAGTAGAAAAATATTTTTTATCCGCAATTAAGCCTTTCCATAAACTAAAACACATTACCAACATCAATAAAGCAAAAGGCAAGGCAACAATTAATGTCATTGTTTGCAAATTAGCAAGTCCACCAGACTGCATAAGCACAATTGCAACAACTGACATCAAAGTGCCCCACATTATCGCTTGCCACGCAGGCGAAGCTAAACTTTTATCACGAGATGCAATGTTATTTAACACATAAATGCCTGAATCCGCTGAAGTGATAAAAAACAATGAAATCACTAATAAACTCACAAAGCCTGTTACTGTTGGCAAAGGCAGATAATTTAAAAATTTAAATAATAAAATTTCTGGAGAAGAAATAAATTCGCCAAGCCCGCCCGCAGCAATGCCATCATTTAGCCATACTGCTGTATTACCAAAAACAGTAAACCATAAAATACCAAATAAACTTGGAATAACTAATACGCCAAAAATAAATTCACGGATAGTTCGTCCTTTAGAAATACGGGCAATAAATAGCCCCACAAACGGAGCCCAAGAACACCACCAAGCCCAATAAAGCACAGTCCATCCACTAAACCAGCTAGTATGTTCTTGTTCATAAGCATAGGTTTTAAAACTGAGTTGCACTAAATTGCTGAAATAATTCCCCATATTGTCGCTAAATGCAGATAAAAGGTATAACGTAGGGCCTGCAATTAAAACAAAAAGAAGTAAACAAAATGCTAAAGTTAAGTTAATTTCACTTAATATTTTCACGCCTTTTCCAACACCAGAAATAGCAGAAAACACCGCTAAACACATCACCACAACAATAACGCCAACTTGTAAAGCAAAGCTGTTCTGGCTTATCCAACCTATTTGTTCAAGCCCTGCACCAAGCTGTGATGAACCGAAACCTAATGTGGTAATAATCCCAAATAATGTGGCAAGTAACGCCATAACATCAATCGCATCGCCAATTTTTCCATTAATACGATCTTTTAATAAAGGATAAAAACAAGAGCGCAATGCTAAAGGTAATTTATAACGAAACCCAAAATAAGCTAATGCTAAAGCAATGGTGCCATATACTGCCCAAGCGTGAATGCCCCAATGGAACAGAGTGTGAAGTAAAGCCTCTTGTTGCTTATGTTCTGCAGAACCTGCTGTAATGTCAGAAAGATAATGGGTTAATGGTTCTGCTACGCCAAAAAACATCAACCCCACCCCCATTCCAGCGGCAAATAACATCGCAAGCCAAGATAAGAAACTAAATTCAGGTTCTTCTTCATCCTGCCCTAGTTTTATATTGCCAAGACTACTTACTGATAAAATTAATAAAAATCCTAAAAACACTGAAAAAGTGAGTACATAAAACCAACTAAAATTGGCAAAAATGCTGGTTTTAGCTTGATTCAATAATGCTTGAGTTTGTGCTGGGGCAATTAAAATCATCGCCATAAGTAACAACACAAAAAATAATGTAACGCCAATTACCAAAGGATTAAATGACGTTCGATTTTTCATAAATTGAAATAAAAACAAACTTTTCTCCTTAAAAATTAAGTGAGTAAATTAAAAATTAGATTTTATAAATGTTGCCTAAAAGCAAAAGTGTGTAATGGAACCACTACAAATGACAGCACATAGAAGTGCGATTTTGAAGGAAACGTTCAGTAGGAATTGAAGGTTTGTTTCCTAAAAGCTAATACATAATAACAAAATGTATCTATTATTTCAAATTAGTGAAGATTTGTTTAAAAGTGCGGTGAACAATCAAATATTTTTCTTTATATAATTTTCTAAAATAAATCTTGATAAAGAGAAGGTTAGGATGAACTTTATTAAAATAGAATATTTATTTAATAAAAAACCGCACTTGGAGAAAAACAAAGTGCGGTCATTTTTACTACATCACCGACACCGCTTTAATTTGAACATAAACATCCTGCCCAATAGAAAAACGCAGTTCATTTTGCGCCCATTTACTGATACTTGCCCAAATCTTATGTCCATCCACCAGCACTGCAATATCCACTCGAGAATCTTGTATCTCAATTTGTGCAACTTGGCCACGTAAAATATTACGAATACTTGTTTGTTCTGGATTTTGCAGTGTAATAGAAACATCTGAACTATAAATACAAACTCGCACTCGCTCGCCTACATTCGCAAGCACTTGATGAATCCAAAGCGCTTGTTCGCCTAAGGAAAGTGCGGTCATTTTATAAGGTGGATTATGCAAATGAACGGGAAAGGAAAGTACACTACTCTGTTCGCTTTCCCCTTTCCAAGGAGCAAAAATAGGACTATTCCAAATTTTTTCTACGCTGTCATAGGCTTTCACAATGCCATTTTCCATCAGCACAACACGATCAGCTAAACGCAACAGTTCATCCAAGCTATGTGTAACATATAAAATCGGAATATTAATTTCTTTAGAAAGACGTTCCAAATATTGCATTAGCTCGCGTTTACGGGGAACATCAAGGGCAGAAAGTGGTTCGTCCATCAGTAAAATGTCGGGCTCAGCCAACAATGCTCGACCGATTGCTACACGCTGCTTCTCACCACCAGAAAGCGTGAGCGGATAACGCTTTAATAAGTGAGTAATCCCGAGAAGATCGACAATATAATTAAAATCATCTTGCGAGACATTTTTCATGCCATATCGCAAATTTCCTTTTACAGTATAGTGAGGAAATAAGCGCGCATCTTGGAATACATAGCCAATTTTACGCAAGTGGGTCGGTAACGATTCTTGGGTTTCCATATCCACTAAAGTGCGGTCATTTAAACGGATGAATCCTTCGTCTGGTTGTATCAAGCCACTCACGAGATTAATCAACGATGTTTTGCCTGAGCCAGACAAACCGAAAATAGCGGTTACACCTTGATCTGGCACTTGTATATTCGCTTGCAAGGCAAGTTGCCCGAGCTGTTTTTTCACATTAATCTGCAACATTTCCTTGTCCTAATTTTTTCTGCATTCGCTTGCTCAACCACTCTGACAATAGCAAAGAAATCAATGAAAGAATGATAGCAAATAAACATAAGCGAGCAGTTTGTTCTTCTGCTCCTGGTGTTTGAATAAAAGAATACATCGCAAGTGGAATCGTTTGAGTTTCGCCTGCAATGTTCGACACAAAGGTTATAGTCGCCCCAAATTCCCCTAATGATCGAGCAAAACCAAGAACCATCCCAGCTAAAACTCCTGGTAAAGAAAGCGGCAAGGTTATTGTAAAAAATACACGCCAAGCGGAGGCACCGAGTGTTTGCGCAGCTTGCTCCAATTTAATATCAATATTTTCTAAAGAAAGTCGAATCGCACGAACAACCAATGGAAAGGCAACCACTGCAGAGGAAAGCACCGCACCCTTCCAACTAAAACCAAAAGATAAGCCAAACCACTGATATAAATACTTGCCAATGAAACCATTGCGCCCCATTGCCACAAGTAATAGATAACCGATAACCACAGGTGGCAACACTAAAGGCAAATGAATCACGCCAGTAATCAGGGATTTGCCATAGAAGTTTTTGCGCGCTAAAAGCCACGCAACAAAAATGGCTAACGGCAAACTCCAAAGCATAGAACTGACGGCGACACTCAGGCTTAAATTAATCGCTGAGATTTCCATTGGCGTCAAATTGAAAAATGAAAAAAATTGGGTCAGCAAAATGAATAGCCTCTGTTTAAATGCCTGATTAATGGGAAAAATCCCACATTTACGAGAGATATAATAACAAAGGGAAGAAATATCCGCCCTTCATGACTATTAAGATTCTATCTTATTTTGCAGAGAAACCATACCCTACAAGCACTTTCTTCGCAGCATCTGATTCTAAATATTTCAAGAAGTCACGAGAATCCGTATTATCGTGACCTTTTACAATAGAAACAGGATAAACAACTGGTTTATGACTATCCGCTGGGAAAACCGCAACCGTTTTAACTTGTTGGCTCACTTTTGAGTCAGTGCTGTACACAATACCGTAAGGTGCTTCTGCACGTTCAACTAAAGCCAATGCACCACGCACATCTTTAGCACGCGCTAAACGATCTTGCACTTTATCCCATAAATTTAATTTGGTTAATGCTTCTTCTGCATATTGGCCAGCAGGTACGTGCGCAGGATCGCCAACAGATAAATAGCTATCTTTTAATGCATTGATCCATTCACCTTTTGCAATATCCACAGAATTTACCGCACTTTTTGCTGGTGCGATTAAGACTAAATCATTACCCACTAAAACTTTTTCGGTTTCTTTTACGGTTAAATCTTTTTCAGAAAGATATTTCATCCATTTATTGCTTGCAGATACAAAAATATCCGCTGGCGCGCCTTCTTCAACTTGTTTTGCTAAAGTTGAAGAAGAAGCGAAAGAAAACACTACTTCATTTTTCGGATTTTGTTTTGCGTAATCTTTTGCAACTTGTTGTAAAGCATCCGTCATTGAAGCAGCTGCAAATACAGTCACTTTAGCGGATGCCGCAAAAGAAAAGCCTAATCCTGCGATTAAAAGTGCGGTTGAAATTTTAGTTAATTTTTTCATGAATCATCTCCTATGATAGAACGTTATTTACTTAATTATATATTGAAATAAATAACAATCATATAGCAAAAGAAAAATTATTTAGTAAAATATATAACGCTTAGGCTTACCACTTAGGATTACTTAAGGACAGCAAAATGAAAAACACCGAAATTTTACTCACCATTAAACTTCAACAAGCACTTTTTATCGATCCAAAACGAGTTCGTTTACTCAAAGAAATTCAACAATGCGGTTCGATTAATCAGGCCGCTAAAAACGCAAAAGTGAGTTATAAAAGTGCGTGGGATCATTTAGAAGCGATGAATAAAATCAGCCCTCGCCCATTGCTGGAACGAAATACAGGTGGAAAAAATGGCGGAGGCACGGTGCTTACCACTTATGCCGAGCGTTTGCTACAGCTTTATGATTTATTAGAACGTACGCAAGAACACGCTTTTCATATCCTACAAGATGAATCTGTGCCGTTAGATAGTTTACTCACGGCAACCGCACGTTTTTCTTTACAAAGTAGCGCACGCAATCAATTTTTTGGGCGAGTGGCACAACAGAGAATTATTGACGCCCGTTGTGTTGTGGATGTGAATGTGCAAGGATTACCAACACCGTTGCAAGTTTCTATTACCACAAAAAGCTCAGCTCGTTTGAAACTCATCACGGAAAAAGAAGTGATGCTGATGTTCAAAGCCCCTTGGGTAAAAATCAGTGAACAACCATTAGGAAATCAACCGAATCAGTTCCCTGTAAATATCAAATCACTAAATGAAGAAGAAGCCATCCTTCAATTTGCTGACAGCGACATTGAATTTTGTGCCACTGTCAACCAGCCAAATCAATGGCAAATAGGGCAACAGGTTTGGATTCATATTGATCAAGAGCAAATTATTTTAGCGACACTAGGTTAATCCCAAAGTTCGGTAAATTTTGGAAGATCATTTTGATCATACACAAAAAGACAGGCTTGATGCCTGTCTTTTTGTTATTAATAAAAATCCTAAACTAATTAGAAATATTTTTTACAATTAGCGTAATGCCATCCACACGTTCAACTTCAATCAATGCGCCAACCGTGAGATTATCGCCTTGAATACGCCAAGTTGTATCACCAAAAGCACCTCGACCAATTCCATTTTCGCCAAAATCTTGAACAATGCCCTGCTTACCAAGTAAGGCATGATCACGTTGATTTAATGTTGAATGAGATTGATCATGGCGATCTTTACCATGTTGATATTTCCACCAAATCACAGAAAGTATACAAGCTAATAGCGCATAAAAAATAGCAAGTGAGGCAAGGGAAAGGCTTAGAAAAAGAAATTGTACAAATGCCGTCACTAAAGCAGCCAATCCCCACCATAGCAAAAATATCCCAGGTGTAAGCACTTCACCAATAAGCAAACTAAAGCCTAAAATCAGCCAGTGCCAAAGTGTCCAATTTATTAACCAGTCCGCCATAGATTCTCCTATTTGTTGTAAGGGCTTTTTATTACAAAAGCGCGGTGATAAACGATTAAAAAAATCACCGCACTTTATGCTCAATTAAGATTTTTTATCGCCCTTTAATAACTCAGCAATACCTGCAACAGAACCAATTAAATTGCCTGCTTCTAATGGCATAAGCACGACTTTACTGTTGCCTGAACTACCGATTTCTTTCAATGCTTCCGTGTATTTTTGTGCAATAAAGTAGTTAATCGCTTTGGTATCACCACTGGTAATTGCTTCTGATACCATTTGCGTTGCTTTTGCTTCTGCTTCTGCGGCTCGTTCTCGGGCTTCAGCTTGTAAAAAGGCTTCTTGTCGCTCCCCTTCCGCTTTTAAAATTCGAGCTTGTTTTTCACCTTCAGCACGAAGAATCTGAGCTTGGCGAATCCCTTCAGCCTCTAATACTTCAGCACGTTTATTGCGTTCCGCTTTCATTTGAGCATTCATAGAATCAATCAATTCACGAGGCGGACGAACATCACGAATTTCAATACGGGTTACTTTAATCCCCCATGGATTTGTCGCTTCATCCACAATAGCCAATAATCGACTATTAATAGAATCACGTTGGGAAAGCATTTCATCAAGCTCCATCGAGCCAAGTACAGTTCGAATATTTGTCATGGTTAAATTAATGATAGCTTGTTCCAAATGGTTCACTTCATAAGCCGCACTTCGGGCATCAATCACTTGCACAAAACAAACCGCATCAATAGAAACATTAGCGTTATCTTTAGAAATCACTTCTTGGGAAGGAATATCTAAAACTTGTTCCATCATATTAATTTTACGACCAATACGATCAACAAAAGGCACCACTAAATTTAGCCCAGGCATTAATGTTCTTGTGTAACGACCAAAACGTTCGATTGTCCAGTTATAGCCTTGTGGTACGGTTTTCACTGTAGAAAACAAAATTAATGCGACTAATATCACAAAAATCAATGTGGAAATAGCGAATCCATCAAGCATATTTTTCTCCTTTATTGGATAGATTGAATAAAAAGTCTATCAAATCCCCCCGCACTTTTATAGCCTATTTTGTATAAAATTAAGGCAATTTTGCTACCACTGCATAGCCTTCAATTAAGCCTTCCACTTCATAAGCCGCACCTGCAGTAATGAAAGCTGCCTCGCCTTGTTTCAAAGAAAGTGCGGTCGTTTCTGAGCGTAAATTTAATTGGCCATTCATCACCAATAAAATACTCACACTTTGTGCTTTTAAATGATGAGTTTCACCACATTCATATTGAATATTTTGCAAAGCGAAATCTTGCGCAGGCGTAGCATAAGTAAATATACGCGCGTCTTGAGGTGCTGACGGGATAATTTTAGGCTCTACTTCACGACAATCTACAATTTTAAGCAATTCAGGAATATCGACATATTTAGGCGTTAAACCACCACGAATTACATTATCTGAACAAGCCATCAGTTCAATATTTTGCCCACGTAAATAAGCGTGCGGAATGCCAGCATCTTGGTAAATTCCCTCACCTTTTTTGAGATGAACAATATTAAACAAATAGAAGCAGATTAAACCAGCATCTAATTTATCTAAAGAAATATTCATCGCATCAATGGCGTAAAGTACCCAATAATCTGGATTAGTTAAATCCAGCTTATTAGCCTCATAAGCTGCTTGATTCTCTAATAGAATTGGAGCAAGCCATTGGTGTAATTGAGCTTGTTCTGCTTGCATAATATCGGCATAGAAAGCGTGTAAATCTTGTTCATGCAATTTTTTTGCAAGCGGGACTAAAGATGATCGTGCCTCTAAAGTTTCGATAATATCCGATTTATTTTTAAAACCATGCAACAACCAGAAATCAGATAAAGCAATCATCATTTCAGGTTTATGATTGTTATCTTTATAAGTACGTGTTGATGCTTTTAACTCAATGCCTTTCGCATTTTCTTTCGCAAATCCTATTTCAGCTTGCGTTTTTGTTGGATGAAGTTGAATAGAAAGAGGTTGGGCGACATCAAGAATTTTTAATAAATAGGGTAATTCATCACCAAAACTTGCTCGGCTTTGTGCGCCAAGTGCGGTAGGATTTTTATGTAAAAATTCAGTAAGTAATACATGTTTACCATCGACTTCAATGGTTGAAGGCGCAGAATTATGAGTGCCTAACCACCATTCAGCGTAATATTGATTTTCTTCCGCAGGAATATTCACCAATTGAGGAATATATTGATTGCCGCCCCAAACATAGTTTTGGAGAGAGCCAGTAAGTTTATAGATCATTGCTTATTTCCATTTTAACTAGCGTAACCGTGGGTAAGTATACCCACGGTTAGTTATAGTAGTTCCTCTTTGAAGAACCTTAAACTACCCCAACGGGGTAGCACTTAGATTACCCTAGGTAACTAAAATAAATAAAAAATCCGCACAAAGGCGGACTTTTTTATCGTAAACAAATTATTTTTTTAAGGCTAATACCACTGACTCTCCAGCGACCACTTCACCTGATTTTTTCACGATGCAAGAAATTTCATCCATATTTGAAATCACGATTGGTGTTAATACAGATTTTGCTTTTGATTCTAATAAAGGAAGATCAAATTCAATCACGGTATCACCACGCTTAACCGATTGACCTTCTTGCGCAATACGAGTAAAGCCTTCACCTTTCAGCTCAACGGTATCAATACCAAAGTGTACAAATAATTCTACCCCTTCTTTTGATTCCATTGAGAAAGCATGGTTGGTTTCAAAAATTTTACCAATCACACCATCCACTGGCGCAACGATTTTGTTACCGGTAGGACGAATAGCAACACCATCACCCACGATTTTTTCAGAGAAAACTACATCGGGAACATCTTCAATATTTACAATCTCACCAGAGATAGGCGCATAAATTTCAACTTCCACAGATTTGTTTTCTTTTGAACCGAATAACTTGTCAAATAAGCCCATTTTAATCTCCTATCAATTCATAGATGGCTGTTATTTTAACGTAAAATCAAACAATTTTGTTTAATTTAATGCATTTTCCGCCAAAAATTCTTCGATTAACTGCTCAATTTCCGAAGCGGTCGGTTTTTGTAATGCGGCATTAGCAAGGGCTTTTGCATCTTGGAAATTCACATTACGGATTAATTTTTTAATTCGAGGTACGGAAATAGCACTCATACTAAATTCATCTAATCCCATACCAAGTAACAATAAGGTTGCACGTTCATCACCGGCTAATTCACCGCACATTCCCGTCCATTTACCCTCTGCGTGAGAAGCATCAATCACTTGTTTAATTAAACTAAGCACAGATGGCTGCATCGGATTGTAAAGATGAGAAATTAACTCATTGCCTCGATCCACCGCCAAAGTATATTGGGTTAAATCGTTAGTACCGATACTGAAGAAATCTACTTCTTTTGCTAAGAATTTTGCATTTACAGCAGCGGACGGTGTTTCAACCATTACACCCACTTGGATATGCTCATCAAAAGCTTTGCCTTCTGCACGTAATTCTGCTTTTAATGTTTCAATAACCGCTTTTAATTCTCGAATTTCTTCTACAGAAATAATCATCGGGAACATCACCGCCAATTTACCAAACGCTGAAGCACGCAACACCGCGCGTAATTGTGCATTTAAAATTTCACGACGATCTAAGGCAATGCGAATCGCACGCCATCCCAAGAATGGATTCATTTCTTTTGGTAAATCTAAATATGGAAGCTCTTTATCACCACCAATATCCATAGTACGAAGCACGGTTAAACGCCCGTTCATTGCTTCTACAACTTCTTTGTAGGCGATGAATTGTTCTTCTTCCGTCGGAAGCTGTTCACGATCCATAAATAAGAATTCAGTTCGGTATAAACCGATACCTTCTGCACCATTACGATCTGCCCCTTCACAATCACGGATTGTCCCGATATTCGCGACCACATCAACTTTATGTCCATCCAAGGTGATTGCGGGAAGATCTTTTAATTTAGCTAACTCGGCTTTTTCCTGAGAAATTTTAGCTTCAAGTGTTTTTAATTCATCAATCTGAGATTGTGTTGGATTGATATAAACTTGATTATTTATCGCATCTAAAATTAAGTAATCACCTGTATTGACTAATTCGGTCACATTATTTGTGCCTACAATCGCTGGTAATTCTAAAGAACGCGCCATAATAGAAGTATGAGACGTTCTACCACCAATATCAGTGACAACCCCTAATACTTTTTCAAGATTAAGTTGGGCAGTTTCTGATGGAGTCAGATCATAAGCAACAAGAATTGATTCTTCTTGAATATCGCCAAGATCTACTATGTACATACCCAAAATATTTTTAATTAAACGGTTACCAATATCACGAATATCGCCAGCACGCTCTTTCAAATATTCATCATCGATCTCCGACAACATTGTGACTTGTTGATCAATAATTTTGCTCGCTGCAACTGCGGCATTAACTTTATTTGAACGAAGATAATCAAGAATTTCTTCTTCTAATTCTTCATCCTCAAGAATCATCAAGTGACCTTCAAAGATTGCAGCTTTTTCTTCGCCTAAAGAAATTAATGCACGCTCTCTGATTGAATTAAGTTGTTCCACCGCCGCGCTACGTCCTTCGTAAAATCGAGCGACTTCTGCGTCAATTTGATCATCAGTAATTTTTTGTGTATCAAGAACAATCTTTTCTTCTTTAAGAACAAGTGCCTTACCAAAGGCAATACCAGGTGATGCGAGAATACCAGAAATCATAGATACCTTCCGAAATAATTAAAAAGGAATAGATAAACAATAGCCATAAAATTTCACAATTTTATGGCTAAGTAAGAATTATTCTAAAGTTGGAATCAAAGCGACTAAATGCTCAACTGCCTGCTGCTCATCTTCGCCTTCAGCAGAAATGGTGATCACCGTACCCTGTGTTAAACCTAGCGTTTGTAGCTTAAACAAACTTTTTGCACTTGCGCTCTTACCAGCAGATGTTACTGTGATATCAGAAGAAAATGCTTTCGCTTCTTTCACAAATTGTGCTGCAGGACGAGTGTGTAAGCCGTTTGGCGCAGTGATTTCAACATCTTTTGAGTACATAATGCTACCTCTACTAAATAATAGTTAAAAAAAATACAAAGATAAAATCCGCCTTAGTATCCTTGTTCAAAAGCGAATAATCAAGAATAAACACTAAAAAAATTGAATTAGATCATAAAAAAACGCAGGATTTGTTTATTTATCATCCAGCTTGCGCAATCGTTAAACTGCTGAAAAATGACGTTGTGATTTTGTTTCACTTAAACTTTCAATTAATCGATGATAATTATCATAACGAACAGGCGAAATCTTGCCTTGCTCGACGGCTTCACGTAACGCACACCCTGGATCGCTCAAATGTTTACAATCACGGAATTTACAGGTGCCCAAAACATATTGAAATTCTCGATAGCCTTTTGTGATTTGCTCCGCATCTAAATGCCAAAGCCCAAATTCTCTAATTCCCGGTGAATCAATTAAATTACCGCCTTGTGGCAAATGATACAGACGCGATGAGGTCGTGGTATGCTGTCCTAAGCCTGATGTTTCACTCACATCCCCTACTTGAGCATTTACGCTAGGCAAAATGTGATTAATTAAACTCGATTTACCAACGCCAGATTGCCCAACAAAAATCGCGGTGCCTTGTGCCAAAAGTGCGGTCAATTTTTCCATATTTTCACCGCTCTTTGCTGAAATCATTAAAATTTCATAGCCAATATCTTGGTAAATTTTAAGTTGTTCTTCAATTTCTTGACGCTGTTCTTGCGCCAATAAATCCACTTTATTCAAAACAATGAGAGGCGTAATTCCCGCAATTTCACACACAACAAGATAACGATCGATAATATTTAAGGAAAGCGTTGGCAACACCGCTGATACAATAATAATACGATCAATATTCGCTGCAATGGGTTTCAAACCATCGTAATAATCTGGGCGGGAAATTTCATTTTCTCGAGGGTGAATCGCCTCAATCACGCCACTCACACCTTGCAATTGTTCATTGCCTTTACGCCAAACGACTTTATCTCCCACCACCAAACTCGACAATGTACGGCGCAAATTACAACGATAAATTTCGCCTTGTTCATTTTCAACATCTGCGTGAATAGAATAACGTGTGACCACAACGCCTTCTTGTGATTCGCCCAGTATTTCATCTGACCATTCAATGTCTTTTTTCTTATGGCGATGCAATGTTTTCGCATTATTCGATTGAATTCTTCGAGTTTGGTTTTGAGTTAATTTACGTTTAGCCATAAAAGTGCGGTCGTTTTTTCCCTTGTTTTTGGTAAAATGAAGAAAATTTTGCATAGGATACCTGATATTATGCCATTCGATAAACAAAATCTTATTTGGATTGATTTAGAAATGACCGGTTTAGATCCGGAAAAAGAACGTATTATTGAAATTGCCACTATTGTGACAGATAAAAATTTAAATATTTTGGCAGAGGGTCCAGTATTAGCGGTTCATCAATCAGATGAATTACTCAATAAAATGAATGAGTGGTGTCAAAAAACACATAGTGAAAATGGCTTAATTGAACGCGTAAAAGCCAGCAAACTTACCGAACGTGCAGCAGAATTACAAACCTTAGACTTTTTAAAAAAATGGGTGCCAAAAGGTGCGTCGCCAATTTGCGGTAATAGTATTGCCCAAGATAAACGCTTCTTAGTGAAATATATGCCTGATTTAGCCGATTATTTTCATTATCGCCATTTAGACGTAAGCACATTAAAAGAACTTGCGGCACGTTGGAAACCTGAAATTTTAGACGGCTTCAAAAAAGAGAATACGCATTTGGCGCTAGATGACATTCGAGAATCTATTAAAGAGCTGGCTTATTATCGCGAATATTTCATGAAATTAGATTGACGAAAACTTCAACAAAAAATTTCTTTTTATGAAATTGCCCTTGCAAGCCCTAAAAATATTTGTATAATGCGACCTCATTCACTGATGTGAACTGCGGGAATAGCTCAGTTGGTAGAGCACAACCTTGCCAAGGTTGGGGTCGCGAGTTCGAGCCTCGTTTCCCGCTCCAATTTCACATTATAAAAGCATTATTGCGGGAATAGCTCAGTTGGTAGAGCACGACCTTGCCAAGGTCGGGGTCGCGAGTTCGAGCCTCGTTTCCCGCTCCAAATTTCAATCCCTAGCCAAAGGCTGGGGATTTTTTCTATCTACAAAACATATCGCCCAAACTCTAAAGTGCGGTGAATTTTCTCAAAAATAAAGGCTTGTGGTTTAATAACACAAGCCTTTATTTTTTATGCTTTCTTCAACCGTTTGGCACGACGTTTCATTCTTCTTACCCAACGAGTAATTCGCCATGCACGCGTAATTGAATATACATAAAGGAAAAATAAAATGAAAAAGCCGACAAACATCGCCCACTCATTCACATAATAAACTTCCCCTAAAATACCGATAGTTGCACAAACTGCCGAAACAAAAGTAATCAATAAAAAGGCTTGTCTTGATGTCAAACCCGCTCTCACCATTAAATGATGAACGTGTAAACGATCTGGGCGGAATGGGCTTTTACCTTTACGTACACGGCGATAAATAATCGCAACCATATCAATCAAAGGAATCGCAATAATCCAAAGTGCGGTGACTGGATTCATAGGATGCCCTTTTCCTTGCGTACTCAATAACAAAATCCAAATAATGGTAAAGCCAATTAATGTACTCCCCGCATCGCCCATAAACACCTTATATTTAGCCCCAAATGGAATGCCTAGATTGAGCATCAAATAAGGTAAAATCGATACGATTAAAGCAAAACTCCAGTGCGCCATATCCATTTGCCCATCTCGATACATTAAAATACCAATCGCCGCAAAAGAAACGCAAGAAAGCCCACCGAGCAATCCATCAATACCATCAATCATATTAAAGGCATTAATAATCGCAATAGTGGCAAAGACGGTAATAATCAAACCGATGGAACCGAGCGTTAACTGGAAAGGCCCTAAAATTTGACCGAGATGATCTAGATAAACATTCCCAAGATCGATCATTAAAATCGCCAATATCGCTTGAATCCCTGCTCTCAAGAAAGGGCTAATATCAAAACGATCATCTAAAATCCCAATCGCCAATAAAACAAAAATACTGAACAAATAGAGATACGGTAATCGAAGCTGATCCCATTCCATCAGGTAATAGCAAAGATTTCCAACAAAAAGCGACACGCCACCGATTAGCGGAATTGCACCTTGATGACGTTTACGATAGTTTGGCTTATCAACTAATCCAATCCAATTGGCAACTGGTCGCATCACAATCAATGTTAAAAATGCGCCAAGAAAAGTAACAAAAATACTCAACATAATGTGATCCTAAAAATTTTTTGCAAAGGATAACATAAGGCAAATTTACCTAGAAATATATTTTTCAAGAACCACTATTTTTCACTTCAACGCCACTGTTTTTATACTTAAATTTACAATCTAACTGCTACAGCCAAGTTATTTATAAGGACATCAAATATAATTTGTTTAGTACAATAAAAAAGATATCAACCTTACGAACAGCTACACATGTTGCCTTATTTAAACGTTAAAAAATTAAGAAAGTGTTTCAGTTAGGTTATAAATTCAAAGTATAATGACGACTCGTTTTTAGTTTGACAATTCAGTAGATACTAAAAATATATTGCCAAACAAAAATTTTGGCGTCTTCTATAAATCAATCTAGAGATTATTATATGAAACTGACACAAACATTTCTCACTAGCGCATTGTTAGCTACTTCAATTTTTTCTGTTCAATCTACGGCTTGGGCAGATACGCCAGAACAGCAATTTCAACAAGGCTTTGAAGCTGTTAATAAAGGAGACTATCAAACCGCCCTCAAACTTGCAACCTTTAGCCGCACAGGGACATGCAAAGGCTCAAAATAGTTTGGGTTGGATGTATTCCGAAGGAAAAGGCGTAAAACAAGATTATGCTGAAGCGATAAAATGGTATCAAAAAGCTATTGTACAAGGGAATGCAAAGGCTCAAAATAATTTAGGTTGGGCGTATTACCGTGGAGAAGGCGTCAAACAAGATTATACTGAAGCGATAAAATGGTATCAAAAAGCTATCGAACAAGGGGATCCAATGGCCCAAAATAATTTGGGTTGGGCATATTACCTGGGAGAAGGTGTCAAACAAGATTATGCAGAAGCGATAAAATGGTATCAAAAAGCCATTATACAAGGAAATGCAAAGGCTCAAAATAATTTGGGGTTGATGTATGAATTAGGAAAAGGCGTCAAACAAGATTATATTGAAGCGATAAAATGGTATCAAAAAGCTGCTGAACAAGAGGAAGCAATGGCTCAAAATAATTTGGGGTTGATGTATGAAAATGGACGAGGCGTCAAACAAGATTATTCTGAAGCGATAAAATGGTATCAAAAAGCTGCTAAACAGGGCTATGCAAAGGCTCAAAATAATTTAGGTAATATGTATTACAATGGTAAAGGCGTTAAACAAGACTATTCAGAAGCTGTTGCATGGTATCGCAAAGCTGCGGAACAAGGGAATACAAAAGCTCAAAATAATTTGGGTTGGGCATATTACCGTGGAGAAGGTATCAAACAAGATTATGCTGAAGCCATAAAATGGTATCAAAAAGCTGCTGAACAAGACTATGCAAAGGCTCAATTTAATTTGGGGACGATGTATCGCAATGGAGAAGGTGTTAAACGTGACCTTTCAAAAGCTAAAGAATGGTTCCGTAAGGCTTGTGATAAGGGTAATGAAAAGGCTTGTGATACTTTAAAAATGTAGCGAAATCATTTTGAAATTAGGACGCTGAAAAGCGTCCTTTTCTGTAGAAAATCAAACCTAATCTTCTACAACGAATATATCGTCGTAAAACTATACGATTAGTTAATTTCTTTCACTAGAACCTGTTTTAATATTTCTCTCTCCTCTCTTGCAAGTGCTTGCCCCAATTGGTTCGTCAAAATAAAAAAATCCTCGGCTTTTTCGCCTACAGTAGTAATTTTCGCATTCAATAAATTGAGATTTAACTCAGTAAAAATCTGGCTCACTTGGGCTAATAAACCTGGTTTATCCAACGCAACCAGTTCCATTTCAGTATGCTCTTTTTTATTTTCGTGTAAAAAACGCACGTCAGTTTGCACAGTAAAATGTTGAAGCTGACGATTCGGCGTAATAGAAAGTGCGGGTAATTTTTCACTTTGAAGGGCTACTGTTAGAGCTTGCTCTAGTTCTCGGCGACGATCAAATTCAAGCAATTCACCGTTAAGTTCTGTGATGATAAAGCTATCAAAAACATAACCATCTTGTGTCGTAATAATCTGCGCATCATGGATACTGAATTTTTTTGCGCCAATGGTACTCACTACTTTATTAAATAAGTGCGGTTGATCTTGGCAATAAATAAACACTTCCGTGCCGCCAAGTGAAAAGCGATTACTAATTTTCACTAATAATGATTCAGCGAAATCCACCAACAAACTTGTATGCCACGCGATTTGTTTTGGCGTATTACGCACAAAATAGTCTTCAGGACAACGAGCCCATAATTGCTCAATCGAAATTGGCGTAATATCGGAATAATCCTGCGTTAAAATTTGTTGTGCAAGTTTTCGGTTTTCTTCCGATTTTTCTGAGTAATCAAGCAATTCTTTCATGCCTTGTGCAAATTGCTGTTCAGTAAATTCATATAAAGAGGCAAAAAGCGAACGTTTCCAGCTATTCCATAAATTGCTGTTGGTAGCACAAATATCCGCCACCGTTAAACAGGTGAGATAATCTAGCCGAACTTGATTTTGCACGGCTTCCGCAAAATTCATGACGACTTCAGGATCATGAATATCACGGCGTTGTGCCGTAATTGACATCAGCAGATGGGATTTTACGAGCCAAGCAAGAGTATCAATTTCTCGACGATCTAAACCATGTAATTGCGCAAAGTCTGCCACATCTTCTGCGCCAAGTTCTGCGTGATCGCCACCCCGCCCTTTTGCAATATCGTGGAACAACGCAGCAATATAAAGCAAAGTACGGTCAGAAAGTTGACTAAAAATTCGATAAGCAATGGGATGCGCTTCCGCACTTTCCTGTGACAGAAAACTTTCCAATTTCAACATCACGCGCAATGTATGCTCATCCACCGTATAAATATGGAACAAATCAAATTGCATTAAGCCCTCAATGGCTTGCCATTGCGGAAGATACGCCGTTAATACGCCATATTGGTGCATCGGCATAAACGCACGCTTAATCGCATTAGGTTGATTAAACAAACGTAGAAATTTTTCCCGAGCAGCAGGAATTTCGCATAATTTTTGTGATAATTGCTCTAAGGAAATTTGTAATTGACGCAAGGTATCAGAATGAATATTGGCCTGTTCGTACTGTGTTAAATAAAAGAATAGATCTAAAATTCGCTCTGGTTTTTCTTGAAAAACACGGCTATTACGCAAACATAAGCATTGATTAATCAGTTGGAAATCATCGTCTAACTGATGAATCGCGCTATCCTGATTTGATGAAAGCACATTTTCTCGATAATGCTGAATCAGCAAATTACTAATCAGCGAAATTCGGTGCAATGCTTGGAAAAAACATTTCATCATTTTTTCCACAGCTTGATTGCCTTCACCTCGGAAACCCAACAATTCACTGACTTTAATTTGACGATCAAACAACAGACGATTATCGTAACGTTTCAAAATCAAATGCAAAGCGAACCGCACTTTAAATAAAAATGCACGACTTTCTTGTAGTTGCTGATATTCTTGAGGATAAATAAAACCACTTTGTAAAATGGCCTCAAGGGTCAAAGCCCCAGAATGGCGCAACGCCACCCAATACAACAAATGCAAATCACGCAAACCTCCAGGGCTATACTTAATATCTGGCTCAAGGTTATAAGCCGTATTGTGATAACGCTGATAACGTTCTATTTGCTCTTGCACTTTGGCGTTAAAAAAATCCTCTTTCGACCAAAAATCAGCATGTTTTAGCAATTCATTTAGCGCATCAAAGTGAGGTCGATTTCCAGCAAGAAATCTTGCTTCTAATAAATTGGTGGCAATCGTAATATCTTGTTTTCCTTCCGATTCGCATTGTTCTAAGGTTCGAACACTATTTCCCACCTCAAAGCCACAATCCCATAAAAATTGGATAAATTGAGTAATTTTTTCTTCAATTTCTGAGCTAGGTATTTGCTCGACCAAAATTAAAAAATCTAAATCCGACAAAGGAAACATCTCACGCCGTCCATAACCGCCCACCGCAATTAAAGAAATCCCCTGTTGTTCACTTAATCCCATTTCCTGCCAAAGTTGAATCAATAAGGCATCATAAAAATCACTGCGATTTTCAATAAGCTCAAAAATGGAATAACGAGAAAAATTCTCTAGCTCAAATTGCTTGAGATTTTCTCGCTCAATTTTGACCGCACTTGGCGTTAAAGGAGAAGATAGTGTCGGAGAAAACAGCATATGAATTGCCTTTTGTTAGAGCGAAGTCGTTTTATTATAAAGAAAAACAAAAAGGGCGTATATCTACGCCCTAATCTTATAATTTAATGTCAATTACACATTCACCATAATCCGTGAGATTCGACCTTCTGCAATTTCTTCATCACGGATAGTCATTACTTCACAACCTGTTTCGGTGACAACAAGTTGATGTTCGTATTGTGCTGAATGGCTGCGATCTTTGGTTTTTACTGTCCAACCATCTCCCATCACGCGCACTTCTTTTTTGCCTGCGTTAATCATTGGTTCAATGGTAAACACCATGCCTGGTTTTAAAATCACACCGCCATCATCTGCGTAATAATGCAATACTTGAGGTTCGCAGTGAAACTCTGTACCGACACCATGTCCGCAATATTCACGCACAACGCTGAAAGTTTGGCTTTCAGTATATTTTTGCACAGCTTTGCCTATTTCATTTAAACGAATACCTGGTTTTACTGTGCGCAATCCCACGTATAGGGCTTCTTGTGCCGCTTCCACTAACTTTTTACTACGAATATTTGTTTCTCTGCCCACGATATACATTTTTGAGTTATCGCCAAAATAGCCATCTTTAATCACCGTGACATCAATGTTCACAATATCGCCATTTTTTAGCACTTTATCGTCACTTGGAATACCGTGACAGACAACTTCGTTAATGGAAATACAGGTAGCCTTTGGGAAACCGTGATAATTCAAACACGCAGGGATAACCTTTTGTTCATTCACCATATATTCATGGCAAATTCGATCAAGTTCACCTGTAGTTACACCTGCTTTTACGTAAGGTTCAATCATCACCAGCACATCCGAAGCCAATTTGCAGGCCTCACGTAGTTTTACAATTTCTTTTTCTGTTCTAATTGGAATAGCCATTTTATTTCACCTTTTTTGAAAAAATTTTTGCCAGATTATAGCACGATTTCTAGGAAAAAACTGGATTACACTTGAATGGAGTAAATGGTTATTAGATAATAACGAAATTCAAATTTTCGGGAAGCGGGAAATAATTATGACAGATAACATTGCAGTACCATTGACATTTACTGATGCAGCAGCGAATAAAGTAAAAAGTTTAATCAGCGAAGAAGAAAATACTAATTTGAAATTACGCGTGTATATCACGGGCGGTGGTTGTAGCGGTTTCCAATATGGTTTTACCTTTGATGAAAAAGTCAATGAAGGCGATTTAACGATTGAAAAATCAGGGGTTCAACTTGTGATTGACCCAATGAGTTTACAGTATTTAATCGGTGGTACCGTCGATTACACAGAAGGTTTAGAAGGTTCACGCTTTACTGTAAATAATCCAAATGCTACCAGCACTTGTGGCTGTGGTTCATCCTTTAGTATCTAAGATGGATTTTCAATTTACACATTATCAAGGCAATGTATCCGTAAAATGTTCGATGGAACACATTGCCCTTGCTAACTGGTTCAATACAGAAGTGCGGTCAAATCCAAAGGCGATTTTGACCGCACTTTCTACTGCGCAATCACTCTCTGAAAATCAAGAAGAGATCTTAATCGGCGCAGAATATACATTGTTTTTAGATGCTGATGAAGTAATGGTACGAGCGAATAATCTCGCCATTGAAACAGATGAAATACTGGAAGACGATTTTCATTATTATGATGAAGAAAGCATTGCTTTTTGTGGCACGCAAGATTTTATCCATTTCCTCGAAGCTTATGTTGATTTTATCTCTTAACCGACTATGACCACCGAAAACGTTCAAAAAAATCCCGAAGAAAAAACACCGAAAAAACGCTGTTCTTTCAGAAACTTTCTATTAAAAGTCGCGTTTACTGGTGCAGTATTAACCGTATTTTATGGCGGATATTTAGATTGGCAAATCCGTTCGAAAATGGACGGGCAAATTTGGCGCCTGCCTGCTGAAGTGTATAGCCGCATTGAAAGTGTGAAAATTTCAGATAATCTCGCTTTTGATGAAGTGATTCAAATTTTATTAGATAACGAATATCGCCAAACGACCATGGTAGCCGCACCAGGCGATTTTAAATTGGAAGATGATACCATTGTGGTTCTTCGCCGCGCTTTCCCTTTCCCTGATAAACCAGAACCACAACGAGTTTTACGTTTACGTTTTGTCGATAACAAACTTAATCGAATTGAAGATCTCGTTGCCGTAAAAGCAATCGATGAGTTTCGCCTTGCGCCAAAATTAATTGCAATGTTGGAATCTGATAATGAAGATCGCCTTGCAATTCCTTTACAAAACTACCCGCGCTTATTGATTGATGCCTTAATTTTAACGGAAGATCGCCGTTTTTATGATCATTATGGTATAAACCCAGTGGGGATTATACGAGCATTAATTACCAATATCCGTGCGGGGCAAACGGTACAAGGTGGGAGTACACTCACTCAACAACTCGTGAAAAATTTATTTTTATCAAGCGAACGTACGATTACCCGTAAAGCGAACGAAGCCTTGATGTCATTGGTGTTAGATTGGCGTTATGATAAAAATCGTATTCTCGAAACCTATCTCAATGAAATTTATCTCGGACAAAATGGCGATACGCAAATTCATGGTTTTGAATTAGCTAGCCAATTCTATTTTGGTCGTTCAATTCGTGAAATTAGCTTAGATCAAATTGCACTTTTAGTCGGGATGGTCAAAGGTCCTTCACTTTATAATCCTTGGCGTAATCCTCAAAATGCCTTAGAACGTCGTAATGTTGTTTTAAAGCTCATGCTTGAACATAAAATGATCGGTGATGAACTTTACCAATTATTAAGCCAACGACCTTTAGGTATTCAACAAAAAGGACAAATCTCGCGTAAATACCCTGCGTTTATTCAAACTTTACAAGCAGATTTACGCCGTGAGCTTGGCGAACATAAAATGTCGAGCTTACTTGGCGCACGTATTTTTTCCACAATGGATTTAAAACAACAAGCTCAAGCAGAAAATGCAGTGGTGAATACCGTTTCACAACTACAACTGAAAACGAAAAATCCATATTTAGAAGGTGCCATGATTGTTGCGGATTACCGCGTGGGTGAAATTCGTGCGGTAGTGGGCGGTTTGCAAACGCAATATGCAGGCTTTAATCGTGCATTAATGGCAAAACGTCAGATTGGTTCTTTAGTAAAACCATCAATTTATTTGACCGCACTTTCGAATCCAGAACAGTTCCGTTTGAATACCCCAATTAATAACCAACCAATTACGATTAATGTCAAAGGTAGCCCGCCGTGGCAGCCGCGCAACTATGACAAAAAATATAGTGGTTCAGTGATGTTAATGGATGCCTTAGCACGTTCTTTAAATATTCCGACTGTGAATATTGGGATGAAAGTCGGCTTGAGCAAAGTCATTGATACACAAAAAGCGATGGGATGGGATAATGTGGAAATTCCAAAAGTGCCCGCTATGTTACTCGGGGCTTATACCATCTCACCTTATGATGTAACGAAACTTTATCAAACTATTGCGAATCAAGGTGGGCGGATTGAACTCACAACCGTCGATACCATTGCGGATCGTCAAGGAAATATCATTTATCAACATGATAAAACCGCAAAACAAGTGGTCCCACAAGAAGCGGCATTCCAAACGTTATTTGCAATGCAACAAACTGTTGAACGGGGTACAGCTCGTAGCTTGCAAAATGATTATGCGGATTTACGTTTAGCCGGTAAAACAGGGACAACAAATGATGCGCGTGATACTTGGTTTGTGGGGATCGATGGAAAAAATATCAGCACAGTTTGGCTTGGTCGCGATGATAATGGCGAAACAAAACTTACTGGTGCATCAGGCGCATTACAGATTTATAAAGATTATTTAAGCCATACTTATATTGAGAAATTGAAGCTAAATAAACCTGCGAATATGAAATGGGTTGGTATTACCCAACATGGTAGCTGGGATTGTGACAGCAATCAAGTGATCCCAGTTTGGGTGAATAATGGGCAGAATTTCTGCGGAGGAACATCAACGGCTTCTCCATCGCCGGCTACTCCATCAGCTGAAACCGAAATCGCCCCTCGACAAGAAAGTGTCTGGGATGTATTGGATAACCCAAATCCACCCGCTCAATAATTAATCGCGGTATATTTCTAATAATAATCAAATATTTTGAAGCGAAAAAACTACTCTTCCCCTGAAATTTCAGGGGATTTTTTTTATTTCTTTAAAAAAATAGCAAACGTTTGCTTTAAAAGTGCGGTACAATACGCGCCAGTTTTTACTTTCATACAGGTGCAAAACGATGACACAACAACTCCCCATTTTAAGTCTAAAAAAAATCTATTCAGGTAAAGTACGAGATCTCTATGAAATCGATGATAAACGCATGCTAATGGTTGCCTCTGACCGCTTATCTGCGTTTGATGTTATTTTAGATGATCCTATTCCACGAAAAGGAGAAATCCTGACTCAAATTTCCAACTTTTGGTTTAACAAACTTGCTCATATTATGCCGAATCATTTCACTGGTGAAAGTGTTTATGATGTGTTGCCAAAAGAAGAAGCTGATTTAATCAAAGATCGCGCTGTAGTGTGTAAACGTTTGAATCCCATTAAAATTGAATCTATCGTGCGTGGCTATTTAACTGGCAGTGGTTTAAAAGATTACAAACAAACTGGAACCATCTGCGGATTAAAATTACCTGAAGGCTTAGTTGAAGCAAGTAAATTACCAGAACCTATTTTCACCCCATCAAGTAAAGAAGCTGTTGGCAATCACGATATAAATATCAGCTATGCAGAATGTGAAAAACTCATCGGGGCTGATTTAGCCGCACAAGTAAAAGAAAAAGCTATCGCACTTTATACTGCAGCTGCAGAATATGCACTGACTAAAGGTATTATTATTTGCGACACAAAATTTGAATTTGGTTTAGATGAAAATGGCACGCTCACCTTAATGGATGAAGTATTAACACCAGACTCTAGCCGTTTTTGGTCTATCGATACTTATCAAGAAGGGATTAATCCTCCATCATTCGATAAACAATTTGTACGCGATTGGTTAGAAAATAGCGGCTGGAATAAACAAGCGCCTGCACCGAAAGTGCCAGAAAATATTATTCAGAAAACTGTTGATAAATATCAGGAAGCTCTGGATTTATTAACAAAATAGAGATCAAAATCCCTGCTATTTACAGCGGGGATTTTTATGCATGATGACAACTAAAGATTTTTAGTCTTAATACATAAAAGGCTAGACAAACATAAAAACTGCAGTTATATTTAAATGACTTTTTATTCAAATAAAATGATTAATTATTCAGTCTGAATTATAAATAAGGAAAAGATATGTCAAATACAATTCTACAACATTTACCTGAAGGGCAAAAAGTCGGTATCGCGTTCTCTGGCGGATTAGACACCAGTGCGGCATTACTTTGGATGCGTCAAAAAGGCGCTGTGCCTTATGCATACACCGCTAATTTAGGTCAACCTGATGAAGATGATTACAGCGCAATCCCTAAAAAAGCAATGGCGTATGGTGCAGAAAATGCTCGCTTAATTGATTGTCGCTCTCAGCTTGCTCACGAAGGAATTGCTGCAATTCAATGCGGTGCATTCCATATTTCTACAGGCGGAATTCCTTACTTCAATACAACACCACTTGGTCGCGCCGTAACTGGCACAATGCTCGTTGCGGCAATGAAAGAAGACGATGTGAATATTTGGGGAGATGGATCTACATTCAAAGGGAATGACATCGAACGTTTCTATCGTTATGGTTTATTAACAAACCCGAATTTAAAAATCTATAAACCTTGGTTAGATGCTCAATTTATTGAAGAACTTGGTGGCCGCTTTGAAATGTCTCAATTCCTTATCGAACATGGTTTTGACTACAAAATGTCCGTTGAAAAAGCCTACTCGACCGATTCCAATATGCTGGGTGCAACCCATGAGGCAAAAGACTTAGAGCAATTAAGCACAGGCATGAAAATTGTTAAACCAATTATGGGTGTAGCATTTTGGGATGAGAAGGTAGAAATTAAACCAGAAACAGTCACCGTTACTTTTGAAGAAGGTGTCCCTGTCGCATTAAATGGTAAACGTTTTGATAATGCAGTTGATATTATTCTAGAAGCAAATCGTATTGGTGGTCGTCATGGTTTAGGGATGTCAGACCAAATCGAAAACCGTATAATTGAAGCAAAATCTCGTGGTATTTATGAAGCACCAGGGATGGCATTATTGCATATAGCTTACGAACGCTTAGTAACCGGTATTCACAATGAAGATACCATCGAACAATATCGTATTAATGGTATCCGTTTAGGCCGTTTGTTATATCAAGGTCGTTGGTTTGATCCGCAAGCATTAATGCTGCGTGAAACAGCACAACGTTGGGTGGCAAAAGCAATTACGGGTACGGTAACGCTTGAGCTTCGTCGTGGTAACGACTTCACTATCTTAAATACCGAATCACCAAACTTAACCTACGAAGCAGAGCGTTTAAGTATGGAAAAAGTGGAAGATGCACCATTTGATCCAATTGATCGTATCGGTCAATTAACAATGCGCAATTTAGATGTATCTGATACCCGAGGTAAACTTGGCATCTATGCTCAAACAGGTTTATTAAGCGCAATTAAAGATTCAGTATTGCCACAATTAGGCAAGAAATAAGATAAAAGTGCCGGTGAAAACTGACCGTACTTTTCCGCTTATAAAAATGGCTACTTCATGTAGCCATTTTTTATTCACCCATCTTTTCTAATTCACCTTGAGAAAATGCTTGTAGCTTATGGATTTCATTTTTCGCTTTGTCAGAAAGCACTTTATTATCCTTTAGCATCTGCTCTGAACGCGCCATAATAAAACGTAAATAATCATAGTTTTGCGTTTTTTCAAATAAAGCCTGTGCTTGATACATATCAGCAAAATCCTTATTTGCTTGGGTAAGCAACATCTTTTGCCCAACTAAAACAATTAGTGCTAATGTCAATGCAATGACAGTGCCATAGCCATTTGTTGGATAATAAAGCACCCCACCTATAACAAATAAACCTGAAACAAGTCGAGAGCTATTTTTTATATAAGTTTCACTGGGTGGTGCTTGGATAAGTTCAGATAATTTCATTCAAATTCACCATAAAAAATAAGGGCGTTATCATCGCCCTTATTATTAACTTTCGCAAGGATTATGCAAGAATACCGGCCCAGTAACCTAAAATCCCTACACCAAATAAACCAAAGATAATAACCATTGCATTCACTTTTTTACGTAATAAATACATACATAAGAAAGTCAGTAATAAGGCTAATAAACCTGGAAGTAGGTCATTTAATACGCCTTGCAAGGTGACTACAACTTCTTCACCTAATTGGTTTTTATAGCGTGTAAGTTCTAATGGGACATTAATACTTGTCCATTTGGAAACAAGTGAGCCCATGACAAAGAGACCAAGAATAGAAGCCCCTTGAGTGATTTTTTGCAAACGTCCCCCCCCCATATCAGAGACGATTTCTGTGCCTTTTTCATAACCATATTTGAAACCATACCAACGAGTCACAGCACGGATCACATTGATTAAGATAAAAAACAATAATGGACCTAAAATGCTACCTGTTAAGGCAATTCCAGCACCCAGTGCGGCTAAAACTGGGCGTAAAGTTCCCCAGAAAATAGGATCGCCTACACCAGCTAATGGCCCCATAAGTCCGACTTTTACACCGCTAATTGCCGCATCATCCACATCTTTTGCGCCATTCGCACGCTCTTGTTCCATTGCGGCAGTCACACCCATAATTGCTGACCCAACCCAAGGTTGAGTATTAAAAAATTCAAGATGGCGTTTAAGTGCTGCAGCTTGATCTTCTTTTTTGCTATATAGGCGTTTGATTGTTGGGATCATCGAAACACAAAATCCCATTGATTGCATACGTTCAAAGTTAAATGAACCTAAAAGGAACGTTGAACGGAAATAAGTACTTAAAATATCACCCTTGGTAAGAGTTACTTTTTGTTCTGACATGATACGCTCCTTATAGACCTTCTAATTCGTTATCAGCAAGTTTTCTTTTACTTGCCACTGGCATCGCGACTTGGTTAAAACGCGGGTTTAATTGGATATAAAGCATGGCTAAACAAGTACCAAGAATACCCAATCCAACTAAGTTGTAATTAGTAAAGGAAGCAATAACAAAACCAAGGAAGAAGAATGGCATTAATGCACCTGCGCGCATCATATTAATCACCATTGCATACCCCACTACGACGATAAATCCACCCGCAATTTGTAAACCACGAGTAATTACTTCAGGAATTGCATCTAATGCGCTCGTTACGGCATCCGTACCTGCAACTAAACCAACTGCTAATGCTGGAATTGCAACACGCAACGCTTGTAAAGAAAGCCCTGCAAAATGGCAAAGTTCAATCCCACGGAAATTAGCTTGTTCGGCAAATTTATCCGCTTTATGTTGTAAGAAGATTGTTAGTGTACGTACGAAAATAGTAAGTACTTGACCTGCTGCTGCAACTGGCACCGCGATAGCAATCGCCGTCCCCACAGATTGACCGCCTTTAATAACAAGAATCGCGGAGATCACACTAGCAAGTGCCGCATCTGGCGCCATAGCAGCCCCAACGTTCATCCAACCTAGCGCGATCATTTCTAATGTACCGCCAAGGATAATACCGGTTTCAAGATCGCCTAATACCAAGCCAATCATCGTACAAGCAAAAAGTGGGCGATGGGTTTGACGTTCATCTAATACGCTCCCCATACCGCAAATTGCCGCGACAAGCACGACTAAAATGAGTTCCATTGTTGACATAAAATGCGCTCCTAGAATTTAATTGAATCAAGTTTTTCGCGAGTAAGTTCAACAGGCTTATTCGCTGCCACTTTTTGAAGGGAAAGTTTCACGCCCATATCAAGTAATTTTTTGAATGCAGCGACATTAGATGGATTCACTGTGACTGCATCAGAAAGCTGTTTATTGCCTTCTTTATGCGTCATTCCGCCCACGTTAATGGTATCAATACGCAAACCACCTTCGATTAAACGCACAGCATCTTCAGGCTTGGTCACAAGCATTAAAATATTACGACTCGCATATTTTGGATTGTTGTAAACCTTAATGGCTTTATCCACAGGAATGACATAGGCTTTCAAGTGTGGAGGAGCAATTTGAAGAAGTAATTCCTTACGCAATTCATCATTTGCCACTTCATCACTAATAGCAAAAATGGCTTCGCATTTCACTGCTTTTGCCCAAGAAGTAGCGACTTGACCATGAATTAAACGATCATCAATACGCAGTAAGTTGACACTCATACGTCCATTAGGATCGTATTGAGTATTATCTTCTTCGCTTTCTTGTTCTTCTTTTGCTTCCTCTTTTGGAGTTTCAGGTTGAGCGAAAGAGGCAATGTCATCTGGTTTCCGATAACTTTTCACTGCCATTACGCCAACTTCCTTGGCGACATCAGCAAGTGCTTCCGCTGATTTTGCATCATCCTTGGCATCTAATACTTCCAATAACATTGGTAAACTTACGCCAGTGATAATATCATCTTGAGGACGTTTTGCCGCTACTCGGGCTGCCGCGTTATACGGACTTCCACCAAATAAATCTACCAAAAATAACACGCTATCTGATGGCGAGCATTCAGCAATAATAGCCTCATACTTTTCCACCAAGGTGTCTTGCCCTTCTCCTGGAACGAATGTTACACCGTGGAGTCCTTCCACCTCACCGAACACCATTTCAGAAGAATTGACCAACTCAGCAGCAAGCTTGCCGTGAGCTGCAACGATTACTTGAATCATTGGATACTCCTAAGGTTGAAATAAATTGTCAAGAGCATAGAGTAAACGGTTGCCTAACTCAAGATAATTATAAGTGCTTGTACCATTAAAATTGACATACATCAATTTTTCAGAACAAAAAAAGCATTGCAAACTGAATAATTTGGTATGCTTTATGCTTAATTACACTTCATAACTTTTGGATAAAAAGTGCGGTGTAAACTAAGAAAGTTTTTAAAAAGAAAAACCGATTTTCAATCACTGAAAATCGGTTTAAAGAAGAATGTTATTGAACGATTTCGCCGACAATACTGCGAGTTACCTCTTTCACTTCCGTAAGTTGATCTGACCCCAAAAAGTTAGACTGTCATTTAAAGGATTGTTTTCGATATTGTATCGGACTCAGTCCTTTTAATTTTAGTTGAATCCGTCGGTGGTTATAGTAATCCAAATAATCCCTGACGGCATCAACTATCTCCTCTCTACTGTTAAATTCCCGACCATAAAAACATTCCGTTTTTAATCGTCCAAAGAAACTTTCCATTGCGGTGTTGTCCAAGCAATTCCCTTTTCTCGACATACTTTGAATGATGCCATGTTCAGCCAAGATTCGACGATAAGCTACCATTTGATATTGCCAGCCTTGATCTGAATGTAAAATGACACCACAAGCTTTATTTAATCCTTTGACGGCTTGTATTAACATGTCCTCTACTTGTGCCCAGTTTGGGGAATAGCTGAGATTATAGGAGACTATCTCATTGTTAAATAAGTCTAAAATAGGGGATAAATAGACTTTACTCCCATCTTTCGCTTTAAACTCGGTGATATCAGTTACCCATTTTTGTTTCGGGGCCGTTGCACTAAAATCGTGTTCAAGATGATTCGGTGCTATCACCCCTATCGTGCCTCGATAGGTGGTAAATTTCTTGCTTTTTCTTGACCGCATTTGAAGCCCAAGTGTCTGCATTAAGCGTTGGACTTTTTTATGATTCACGCCTGGCAAGCAGGCATGAACACGTCGATAACCATAATCAGGATGATTGGCTTTGATGCGTTGAATGATCTTTTTCAACAACTCATCCTTATCCGGTTTAATCTGAAGTTTAGCAAAAAACGTACTACGCGCTAACTGTGCAAAGCCTAAAAGCCATTTTAACGGATAGCGTGTTCTTAACCTTTGGATAATTTCTGTTGCTCGGCTTCGTCCTGAAGTCTGAGCCTTCTCAACTCCTTTAGGTAGGCTACCTCCGCTTCAAGCTGTAAAATTCTCAAACGTAAACGCTCTTCTTCAGTTTTAGGTGGCGGTGGCATTTTTGCATATTTGGGTTTCATCGGCGGTCGTCCTGATGGTTTATGGGGAATCAGTCCTTTTATGCCACTTTTTCAAACCGTTTCAACCATGTCCCGACTAAGGCGTTGGAAGGAATATTGTAAAAACGCGCAGCTTCTCTAATACTCATTTTCCCATTCAAAATAGGTTGGAGAGCCTGTAATTTAAATTCGATTGTGTAGTGTTTACCCATAAAAAATCTGCACCTCAATTGTTGGTTTGGTTAGTCCAACTTTTGGGGTGCAGATCAAAATGACCGCACTTTTTTATGAATTTTTTAATCACAATTTATCATTTACAAAAACTAGACATGCCGTTTTGCTGTTGATGTAAATGCAATCTTATCTGGTCGATAACTAATACTCCCATATTGAAATGGTCTCCCATCAGCCAAATAAGTGGTACTCGTCACATTCACAACCATGTCATACTCACCTAGATTTATCGCGTTTTTTTCTTCTTCGTTTGCATAGCGAAAGACAATTTTTCGTTGTGAGTGGCTAATTTTTAATTTTAATTCGTTTTCCAAGTAGTGATAAATAGAGTGCTCAGCGATTTCTCGGCTAATAAAAGGCACGATGCGGCGATCAAAATAAGATACTTCATGCTCAACCGCTTCACCATCAATTTCACGGAGACGAGCAATGCGGTAGAAATCGATCTGATCATTGACATTAAAGATATCCATCAATTCTTCTTCGCCTTGCACAATATACAAGCTGGTTAATGTCGTTTTTACTTGGTGTGTTGAGGCACTGTTTAATTCGCTAACGGTTTTAATTTCAGAAAGCATTTGTGGCTTAGATAAGTCATGCTCTAAAACAATCGAATTTCGGCCTTGTTGTTTTTGAATATAGCCATCAATTTCAAGTAGAGAAAGCGCTTTTCGAATAGTATCTTTGGAAAAACCGTAGCTTTGCATGAGTTCATTTTCACTCGGAAGTTCTTGCAATGGCGCTAGATTACCACTGTTAATTTGGGTTTTTATATCGTTATAAACCTTCTTGTACTTGCTCATTTTTAATCCTTTTATCTACCATTCGTTCCATAGGTATAGGTATAGGTATAGGTATAGGTATAGGTATAGGTATAGGTATAGGTATAGGTATAGGTATAGGTATAGGTATAGGTATAGGTATAGGTATAGGTATAGCATATCATAAAATTCAAAATGTTATACGTATAAAATGTGATTAATGTCAATCTTTTACGAAAATGTTTTAAACTTTTACGTAAAAGCTATTGCGTTAAAATATGTTTAGGTTAGAATGAGCCAAAATCATGACTTCCTAGAGGAAATATTATGCTTACTCGTTCAAGTGGTGTTCTCATGCACATTACCTCGCTACCAAATGCATTCGGTATTGGTAGTTTTGGGCAATCAGCTTATGAGTTTGTCGATTTTTTAGTTGAAACCAAACAAACTTATTGGCAAATTCTTCCACTTACCACTACCAGTTATGGTGATTCTCCTTATCAATCTTTCTCTGCGATTGCAGGCAATACTCACCTTATTGATTTTGACTTATTAACCCAAATGGGCTTGTTGAAAGAAGCGGATTATGCATCGGTCAATTTTGGTGATGATCCAACTAACGTGGATTATGAACGCGTCTTCTATGCGCGCCGCCCGATTTTAGAAACAGCCGTGAAAAATTTTTTAGCGAATCAAGCATTCCAAGCAGATTTCAAGAATTTTGAGAAAAACAACCGCTTGTGGCTAGACGATTTTGCTGAGTTTATGGCAATTAAAGAGCATTTTGGCAATCAAGCATTGCAAAAATGGGATGATAAAAAAGCGGTAGCGCGTGATCCAAAAACATTAGAAAAATATCGCACTATGTTAGCGGATCAAATTCAGTACTTTAAAGTAACGCAATATTTCTTCTTCAAACAATGGAGTGAGTTAAAAGATTACGCGAATCAAAGGGGCATTAAGATCATCGGTGATATGCCGATTTATGTGGCGGCAGATAGCGTAGAAGTTTGGACAAAACCAGAACTCTTCCAATTAGATAAAGAACGTAATCCGCTTTTTGTTGCGGGGGTTCCAGCCGATCAATTCAGTGCAACGGGGCAGCTTTGGGGCAACCCGCTTTACGATTGGGAAGAGCATAAAAAACAAGGCTATACTTGGTGGATTCACCGTATTGAAGAAAGCTTCAAGATTTATGATGTACTTCGTATCGATCATTTCAAAGGTTTCTCCGATTATTGGCAAGTAGATGGAAAAGCTGATATTGCTAAATACGGTAGTTGGCAGCCTGGTCCGGGTTATGACTTATTCAAAGTGGTTAAAGAACAACTAGGTGATTTACCAATTATTGCTGAAGATTTAGGTAATATTGATGAAAAAGCCAGAAAGCTACTTACAGATTGTAATTATCCAGGCATGAAGATTTTGCAATTTGGCTTTGAAGATGTCAGTGGAAAAAGCTTAGATAGCCCGCATTATTGCATACCGCATTCTATTGCTTATACAGGCACGCATGATAATGATGTGACCAATGGTTGGTATAACGGTCTTACCGCCCAACAGCAACAATATATCAATGATTATACGCACCGTCATAATGATGAGTCGATTTGCCAAGCAATGATTCGTCAGCTCTTTGCAACGGTCAGCAATACAGCGATTGCCACAATGCAAGATGTTTTAGATTTGCCTGCTAGTTCAAGAATGAATGTTCCTTCAACAATTGGTAGAAACTGGCAATGGAGAATGCAGCAATCAGATTTAACACAAGATAAAAAAGACTTTTTAGCAAAAATGACCACGTTATATCAACGTGCTAATCAGGAAAACCCAATGATTAAATTTAGTACATTTGTAAAAAACGAAACCAATAAATCGCTTGAGCAATTAAGTGATAAAGAAACTTATATTCAATTATTAAATTACGTAAAAGCACTTTCTGCAGATAAACCTAAAAACACGGGTAAACGTAAGGTTTACTATATCTCAGCAGAGTTTTTAATCGGTAAATTACTTTCTAATAACTTGATTAACCTAGGTGTGTATCAAGATATTAAAGGAGAATTAGAAAGTGCGGGTAAATCATTAAGCCATATTGAAGATATTGAGCCTGAACCGTCTTTAGGAAATGGTGGTTTAGGGCGTTTGGCTTCTTGTTTTATTGATTCAATGTCTACCCTTGGTTTAAATGCTGAAGGGGTAGGTTTAAATTATCATTATGGTTTGTTCAAACAAGTCTTCAAAAAGAATGAACAACATACAGAACCTAATGATTGGATTGAGGACAACTCTTGGTTAATTCCAACAGATATTAGCTATGAAGTTCCATTTAAGAAATTTACATTAACCTCTAAACTAGATCGCATTGATATTTTAGGTTATAAGAAGGAAACGAAAAACTATCTCAATTTATTTGATATTAAATCAGTGAATCCTAAACTGATTAAAAAAGGTATCGAGTTTGATAAAACTGCGATTGAAGAAAATCTAACATTATTCCTTTATCCAGATGATTCAGATAAAAATGGAGAATTACTGCGTATTTATCAACAATACTTTATGGTATCAAATGCGGCACAGTTATTGATTGATGAAGCGATTGCTCGTGGCAGCAATTTACATGATTTAGCCGATTATGCGTATGTTCAGATCAATGATACTCACCCTTCAATGGTGATTCCTGAATTAATTCGCTTATTAACGGAAAAACATCAGATTAAATTTGCAGAAGCGGTTGAAATTGTACGTAATATGGTGGGCTATACCAACCATACGATTTTGGCTGAAGCGCTAGAAAAATGGCCGTTAGATTATCTAGATGAAGTGGTGCCGCATTTAGTAGTGATCATTAAAAAATTAGATAAATTAGTGCGTGCCGAGTATAAAGATCCTGCCGTACAAATTATTGATAAACAAAAACGTGTGCATATGGCGCATATGGACATCCACTTTTCAAATTCTGTGAATGGTGTGGCGGCATTACATACAGAGATTTTGAAAAAATCAGAGCTTAAAGCGTTCTATGCGTTATATCCTGAAAAATTCAATAATAAGACAAACGGCATTACCTTCCGTCGTTGGTTAGAGTTTTCTAACCAAGCATTAGCGACTTACATTAAAGAATTGATTGGTGATGAGTATTTGTATGACGCAACGAAATTAGAAAAATTATTAGCCTTTAAAGATGATAAAAAGGTTCACCAACAATTAGCGAAAATTAAGTTTGAAAACAAATTGGCATTAAAAGCGTACCTTAAAGAAAATAAAGGCATTGATTTAGATGAAAATTCAATCATTGATACGCAAATTAAGCGTTTCCATGAATATAAACGCCAACAAATGAATGCGCTTTACGTGATTCATAAATACTTAGAAATTAAAGCAGGTAAATTACCAAAACGTAAAATTACGGTGATTTTCGGCGGAAAAGCGGCACCTGCTTATGTGATTGCACAGGATATTATTCATTTAATTCTTTGCTTATCTGAGTTAATCAATAATGATCCTAAAGTGAATAAGTATTTAAACGTGCATTTAGTGGAAAACTATAATGTGAGCGTGGCGGAAAAACTGATTCCTGCAACTGATATTTCAGAACAAATTTCACTTGCCTCTAAAGAAGCTTCCGGTACTGGTAATATGAAATTTATGCTGAATGGCGCGTTAACCTTAGGCACAATGGACGGTGCTAATGTTGAAATTGCAGAATTAGCCGGTGCTGAAAATATCTATACATTCGGTAAAGATTCAGAAAGCATTATTAAACTTTATGAAACAGCAGGTTATATTTCAAAAGCGTATTATGAAAACGACAAAGAGATTAAAAGAGCGGTCGATTTTATTCTGAATCCTGCCGTAGTGAAATTAGGCAATAAAACACGTTTAGAACGTCTGTATAACGAATTATTGAATAAAGACTGGTTTATGACGTTAATTGACTTTAATGCTTATGTCGAAACGAAAGAACAAATCTTAGCTGATTATGAAGATCAAGATAGTTGGAATGAGAAAGTGGTGCACAATATCGCAAAAGCGGGCTTCTTCTCATCTGACCGTACTATCGCTCAATATAATGCAGACATTTGGCATTGTGAGGGCTAAGGGGGGAGGCAATGAAACTACTTACCCTGAATGTACACGCTTGGTTAGAAGCTAACCAAGCGGAAAAAATAGAGATTCTTGCTGAGACTATTGTGGCAAAGGGTTATGACATCATTGCCTTACAAGAGGTTAATCAATTGATGTCGTCTCCTACTATTTCGCCAACGTTAAAGCAAGATAACTATGGTGTCATTCTGTTAAATAAAATCAATCAACGCGTTGCACAGAAATACTCGCTTTTTTGGAGCAATTCGCATATTGGTTACGATAAATATGATGAGGGCATTGCGTTTTTAACGCGCTTGCCCGTTTATGATGTTGATGCGTTTTATTGTAGCCAACATCAACATCTTGACTCGATTCTCTCGCGTAAAATCATTGGCTTGACGGTAGAATATCAAGGCCAGTTAATTGAATGTTATTCTTGCCATATCAATTTGCCAAATTGTGATGGTGAAAACCAACTTGATAATATTCGTTATATTGTAGAGCGAAGTCAAAGTGCGAATCTTAAAATCCTGATGGGGGATTTCAATACCGATGCAATAAGCGATCAGCAAGCTTACCAGCAGATTAAATCCTTAGGCTTATTCGATACATTTGAAATGGCAGAGCAAAAGGATAGCGGTATCACTGTGGAGAAAGCGATTGACGGTTGGAAAGGCCATAGTGAAGAAAAGCGATTAGATTATATTTTTTTAAACCAAGCAAAACGGGTTTTATCCAGTCAGGTTATTTTTAATGGTAAAAATAAACCGATTGTTTCCGACCATTTTGGCGTAGAAGTAGCTCTCATCTTGTAGGAGAATCAATATGAAAAAAATGCTCAGTTTTGAATTTTGGCAAAAATTCGGTAAGTGCCTAATGGTTGTGATTGCTGTGATGCCAGCAGCGGGTTTAATGGTGAGTATTGGTAACTCACTGCCTTTGATTAGCGATGCGAAATGGCTAGCGCTTGTCGGAAACATTATCGCCCAAATTGGTTGGGGGATTATTGGTAACCTTCATTTATTATTTGCTTTAGCGATTGGTGGTAGCTGGGCAAATGAGCGTGCGGGTGGGGCATTTGCAGCAGGCCTGGCTTTCATTTTAATTAACTTAATTACCGGTAACTTTTTCGGTGTGAAACTTGAAATGCTAGCGGATCCAAATGCACATGTAAGTACAGTATTGGCCGGTGAAATTCCTGTGGCAAATTACTTTGTGAATGTGCTTGGGCAACCTGCGTTAAATATGGGGGTGTTCGTTGGTATTATCGCTGGTTTTGTGGGTGCAACAACTTTTAACCGTTACTACAATTTCCGTAAATTACCTGAAGTACTAACGTTCTTTAATGGTAAACGCTTCGTTCCTTTCGTTGTTATTTATCGTTCTGTATTAGTAGCGATCTTCCTATCATTATTCTGGCCTTTAGTTCAGACAGGAATTAATCATTTCGGTCAATGGATTGCTAACTCACAAAACTCAGCGCCAATTTTAGCACCATTTATTTATGGTACCTTAGAGCGTCTATTACTTCCATTTGGTTTACACCATATGTTAACTATCCCAATGAACTACACTTCATTAGGTGGTACTTATGAATTCTTAACAGGTGTACAACAAGGTAAACAAGTATTTGGTCAAGACCCACTATGGCTTGCATGGATTTCTGACTTAATTAACCTTAAAGATGCAGGTAATTTAACGCAATATAACGAACTTCTTTCAACTGTGACACCTGCTCGCTTCAAAGTAGGACAAATGATTGGTTCAACCGGTATCTTAATGGGTTTGACTCTCGCAATGTATATCAATGTGGATGAAGATAAGAAAAAACTCTATAAAGGTATTTTCCTTTCATCAGCACTTGCGGTGTTCTTAACTGGTGTGACTGAACCAATTGAATACATGTTTATGTTTGTCGCCTTACCGCTTTATATTGTTTATGCGTTAGTACAAGGTTGTGCTTTCGCCATGGCAGATATTGTTGACTTACGTGTGCATTCATTCGGTAACATTGAGTTCTTAACCCGTACACCAATGGCGATTAAAGCCGGTATCGGTATGGATGTGATCAACTTTATTTGGGTATCTATCCTCTTTGCAGTGGCTATGTTCTTTATCGCGAACTTTATGATTAAGAAATTTAATCTCGCGACAGCAGGCCGTAATGGTAACTATGATGCGAAAGGTTCAGATGAAGCTTCTAGCAATGAGCCAAAAGTTGCGGATGCTAGCGCGCAAGTTATTCAAATCATCAACTTACTTGGTGGACGTAATAATATTGCAGATGTTGATGCTTGTATGACACGTTTACGTATCACCGTACATAATCCAGAGTTAGTGGGTGATGAAGCAAGTTGGAAACAAGCAGGTGCAATGGGCTTTATCGTGAAAGGCTATGGTATCCAAGCGATTTATGGACCAAAAGCAGATGTCTTAAAATCTGATATTCAAGACGTGCTTTCATCGGGCGTAGAAATTCCTAAAATGTAATTTAGCCTAAACATTCATTTTATCCCCGCTTTTTAAAGTGGGGATATCATATTAATACCTTATATCGATATTGCTCATCTTTAATCTATCCCAAGAATCCTTTTATTTGATACTATCAACGTACAAAATATTGTCACAACTTCGGCGCTATAAAAAATACCGCCCGTTGTGTAACGAGCGGTATTTATAGTGTTAAAAGGAAAGTGGTCATTAAATGATTAATTGACCAATAATACTGCGAGTTTCTTCTCGAACCTCGGTGAGTTTTACTTTCACTAAATCCCCAATTTTGTAACGGCGTTCCCCTTGAATATACAGTGCTAATTCATCAGCATTCACTTGCATTTCATCTTTATTCGGATGCAATGTAGAAGCTGGTACGAACATGGATGCCCCATTTTCTAATAATTGCACGCGTAATCCACCACGCATCACATCTTGCACTTCCGCCTCAAATTCGGCATTTGATTCAACTTTATCGACAAGATAACGGCAATATAACCAATCTGCAATATCACGCTCAACTAAGCGATTTTGGCGACGAGCCTCTTGTAAACGGGCAAGCACCTCATCTTGTGGCTTATTACAAGCTTTTTGTGTCAATACTGCTTTAATTAAACGATGGTTCACCATATCAGAATATTTACGAATTGGTGATGTCCATGTCGCATACCCTTCTAAACCAAGACCAAAGTGCGGTGCTAATTCCGATTTAAATTCGGCGAAAGTTAAATAACGACGCAAACGGAATTCTAAATAGTCGCCTTCTATCAGTTCAATATCATGGCGCATTTGGCAATAACCGTTTAATGTCGCCAAATTTTCTACCGAATAACGCTCAGCAAGTTCAGCTTGATTTTGTTCATTGGCTAAATTTGCCATTAAGAAATTGTGCGCATTCTCTAAGAATTTTTTATCAAAACCGCTATGGGTATTGAAAATCCCTGTTTGTGCCTGCTCTGCTAAGAATTGTGCGGCACAAATGTTAGCAATAATCATCGATTCTTCGACAATTTGATTGGCTATACGACGATATTCCGCTTTGATTTCTGCCACTTTGCCATTTTCAGTGAGCACAAAAGAATAATCCGGTTTTTCTTTAAATAACAAAGAATGAGTCTTACGCCATTGAATGCGTGCTCTAGTAAATTGATGTAACCAATTAATTTGTTGTGCAATTTCTGATGTTTCGGGCTGCCATGCGTTATCTGCCTGTTCTAAATAATCCGACACTTTATTGTAAGCCAATTTCGCTTTAGATTGAACATAAGCCGAAACAAAATACGGTTTAGCTGTGATATTGCCTTCAAGATCCGTTTCGATATAACAAACAAGGACTGGACGCGTTTCATTTGCGATTAACGAACATAATTCATCAGATAATTCGCGTGGCAACATTGGGATGTTAAAGCCTGGCAAATAATTGGTGAAACAACGCTGTTTCGCATCTTTTTCAATTTGAGAATCTAACGCGATATAAGCGGTTGGATCGGCAATCGCTACAACTAATTTCCAACCTGTTTGTTCACCATTTTGTTCAATAGGCTCGATATATAAGGCATCGTCCATATCCATTGTGCTTTCAGAGTCGATGGTCACAAAATGAAGTGCGGTCAGATCTTCACGAGTTTGTTGATCTAACATTTCATAACTTTCAGCGCCTTGCACAGGATAACGAGATTGGTCATGACGTGCCAATGTTACCCACCAAGGGGCAAATTCATCGTCAGCTCGGCAAATAAATTGATTAATCGTGGCATAGAAAAATCGATCATCGCGTAATGGGTGCGTTTTTAAATTAGCAATCACCCAATCGCCCTCTTGTAATTCTTCTTTTACGGATTTAGCTTGTTGTGCGCCAATGGGTTGGTTAATGCTTGGGTGATCCACCAAAACTTGTAATTTCTTGTCTTTATTGAACCGCACTTTTGCAATGAAACGTGCCAGCATTGGTTCAATTAAAGCTTCTGGCTCGGCTTGTTCTTTGTCGCCTTGCTTTTCAATAGTGGCTTTGATTTTGTCGCCGTGCATCACCTTTTTCATTGAAGGCGGTGCGATGAAATAGGTTTTCTTATCGCACTCTAAAAAACCATAGGCTTTATCTGTACTTTTTACCACGCCCTCAACGTGCTCTTTGCTGTCGTGGATTTGTTGTTTAAGCTGTGCGAGTAAAGGATTATCTTGAAACATAGTTATATTTTAAAAAAGAGAAAAGGCAGACTGAAAAGCCTGCCTAAAAAAGAATGTAAGAAAAATTATTCTTCGCCTAATTCGCCCATTGCGGTGATGCTGAAACCTGCATCTACGTGAACGATTTCACCAGTAATACCCGATGCTAAATCAGAGCATAAGAATGCTGCTGAGTTACCCACATCTTCGATAGTGACAGTGCGGCGTAATGCAGCGGTTTTCTCAAAGGTAGAAAGCATTTTCTTGAAGTTTTTAATGCCTGATGCCGCTAGAGTGCGGATTGGACCAGCAGAAATTGCATTTACACGAATACCTTCTTTACCTAAATCCGCTGCCATCACGCGAGTTGCAGCTTCAAGAGACGCTTTCGCTAAACACATGACGTTATAGTTAGGAATTGCGCGTTCTGCACCTAAGTAAGATAACGTTAATAATGCAGCATTTGGATTTAAATAAGGACGTGCCGCTTGAGCCATTGCAACGAAGCTGTATGCGCTAATATCGTGAGCGATACGGTAGCCTTCACGTGTTGCAGCATTGACATAATCGCCATCTAATTGATCGCCCGGTGCAAATGCAATTGCATGAACAAAACCATCAAATTTATCCCAACGTTTGCTTAATTCAGCAAAGCAGTTTTGGATGCTTTCATCAGTTGCCACATCTAAAGGAAGCACGATATCAGAACCAAATTCTTTGGCAAATTCTTCTACGCGCGGTTGTAATTTATCGTTTAAATAAGTGAAAGCAAGTTCTGCGCCTTGTTCTTTCATTGATTTTGCGATCCCGTAAGCGATAGAACGATTGCTTGCAAGACCAGTTACTAAAATGCGTTTACCTGTTAAGAAACCCATAATTTTTCCTATGTTGTTAGCGTAAAAAACTTGCGTAGTATAAGCGAAAATTTGTCTTTGTACAAAGCAGACCAATTTTTCTAAAAAACCAACCGCACTTTATTTATAAATTCGTTTGAGCAAAAACCTAAAATCAGCGAAAATAGCCCACATTTTTAATCGAATGAAGAAGAAACAATGAATTATCCATTAGAAGAAGTTAATAAACGTCGCACTTTTGCGATTATTTCCCACCCCGATGCAGGTAAAACAACCATTACCGAAAAAGTACTTTTATACGGCAATGCGATTCAAACAGCAGGCTCGGTAAAAGGCAAAGGCTCGACTGCGCATGCAAAATCTGACTGGATGGAAATGGAAAAACAACGTGGGATTTCTATTACCACTTCTGTGATGCAATTTCCTTATAACGATTGCTTAGTGAATTTGCTTGATACGCCGGGACACGAAGATTTCTCTGAAGATACTTACCGCACTTTAACTGCTGTGGATAGCTGTTTAATGGTTATCGACTCAGCAAAAGGGGTTGAGGAACGTACAATTAAACTAATGGAAGTAACTCGCTTACGTGACACGCCAATCATCACCTTCATGAACAAACTCGACCGCGATATTCGCGATCCGATGGAATTGTTAGATGAAGTGGAAAATATTCTGAAAATTCGTTGTGCACCAATTACATGGCCGATTGGTTGCGGGAAATTATTTAAAGGCGTTTATCATATTGCTAAAGATGAAACCTATCTTTATCAATCCGGTCAAGGCTCAACCATTCAAGAAGTTCGTATTGTGAAAGGTTTAAATAGTCCAGAATTAGATGCCGCGGTTGGCGATGATTTAGCACAACAACTTCGCGATGAATTGGAATTAGTGCAAGGCGCAAGTAATGAATTTGAGCACGATGCCTTTATTAAGGGTGAGCTTACCCCAGTATTTTTCGGAACAGCATTAGGTAACTTCGGGGTGGATCATTTCCTTGATGGTTTAACACAATGGGCGCCAAAACCGCAATCTCGTCAAGCTGATACAAGAACAGTCGAAAGTTCAGAAGAAAAATTCAGTGGTTTCGTATTTAAAATTCAAGCTAATATGGATCCAAAACACCGCGACCGTGTTGCCTTTATGCGCGTCGTTTCAGGCAAATATGAAAAAGGCATGAAACTAAAACATGTTCGAATTGGTAAAGATGTGGTGATTTCTGATGCGCTGACCTTTATGGCTGGCGACCGTGCTCACGCCGAAGAAGCTTATGCAGGTGATATTATTGGTTTACATAATCACGGCACGATCCAAATTGGCGATACCTTCACTCAAGGTGAAACCTTGAAATTTACGGGGATTCCAAACTTTGCGCCTGAGCTATTCCGCCGTATTCGCTTGAGAGATCCACTCAAACAAAAACAATTACTTAAAGGTTTAGTACAACTTTCAGAAGAAGGTGCTGTTCAGGTATTTCGCCCATTAATGAACAACGATTTAATCGTTGGTGCTGTGGGTGTTTTGCAGTTTGATGTGGTAGTTTCTCGTCTAAAAACTGAATATAACGTAGAAGCGATTTATGAAAATGTGAACGTTGCCACCGCACGCTGGGTGGAATGTGCCGATGCGAAAAAATTCGAAGAATTTAAACGCAAAAATGAGCAAAATTTAGCTTTAGATGGTGGTGATAACTTAACCTATATTGCGCCAACAATGGTAAATCTGAATTTAGCTCAAGAACGTTATCCTGACGTCGTTTTTTACAAAACTCGTGAACATTAAAACGACAAAGTGCGGTGAAATTTTACCGCACTTTCCCAGAAAAAAAGCGTTGAAATTTAATTCAACGCTTTTCTTTTATTTAGAGACTTTTTCTTGTCTTAATCGCCAAAGTTGATAAACATTCACAACGGCTAAAAATGCATTTAATAGTGCAACTGGATAAGCAGCGATAATTACGCTATAGATCACAAATAAAATTGCACCAATGCTGTTCACTATGCGTAAATGTACGATAGATTTAAACAAAAATGATACTGCAACAAAAAAGGTTGCGATATAACCCAATAATTCAACTAAATTCAATTCCATAATTCTGTTCTCTTCAGTTAAAAATAAAAACGGGCGCCATGATAAAAGATTTTTAAAACAAGGAAAAGATCAGAAAAAAAAGCAACCGATTGCAAGATGAAATTATTTTTTCTTATCAAAAATAAAGGTATTTTCACCATCATTAGTGCATAAAAAGCCGGAGACGAGTACGCACATCTAAATTTTGGGAGCTTATCCAATTTGGGGGAATTAGATAACATTAGCTCGCTCAACACGCACTTTGTCACCGGCTAAATTCTTTTAAGAATCCTGATGGTAATGCTATGAACAAGAAAGAAATTTAATAAAACGAGGTTCTATCTTTTATAATAACTAGAATTCCAATTTCTATTATTCTAGAAATGGGATTGATTATAAACTATGAAGTAACTTTAGATTCAAGAGGATTATAGAGAAATGAAAGTTATGATTTTATTCTAAATAAAGACAAGTTGTACTAAAAGCATATAGAAAAGCGTACCAACAGCAATAGATAGAAACATATTTTTTTTCCAAAAATGCAATCCTAGCACCACTATGCCCGCAAGAAAATCAGGGATACCATGATAACCAGTTAAAACATCAATATTCTTATAGCAATAAACTACAAGCATACCAAACATAGCTGGAGGTAAAACTTTCCCAAGATAGCGAATGTATTGTGGAATCGGACGATTAGCTGGGAAGACCAAAAATGGCAATAAGCGCGTAAATTGCACCGTAAGCACACAAATTCCAATCGTCATAATCTGTTCTGTAAGTGTCATTTTAGCGACTCCAATTTTGTGTCTAATTTAGGTCCACGCATAGTTAGAATTAACCAGATACCAATTAATGTGGGAATTAAGAAATATTCTTTGCCTACAGTCAGTAAAAAAGCTAATGCAATCCCTAAACCTAAGAGAGAGCTTTCATGGGATTTTTCCTTTATCCAATTTTCTGCAAAAATGACTAAGAAAAGAGCTGTCATCGAGAATTCGACACCTTTTAAATCAAAAGGTAAGACAGAGCCAAATAAGTTACCAATTGCAGCGCCAACCACCCAATAAATATGCAAATATAAGCTTACAAAAAACATATACCAACCTTTATCTAAGTGCGGTGGAATTTTTGCCATATAATTTAGAGAAAAAGATTCATCTACAAGGGTGGTAATTAAATACCAACGTTTATGACCAATATGTATTCCATATTTTTCTAACATTGATATGCCATAGAAAATCTGACGAGTACTGATCATCAAGGTAATTAATAACACACTGATTGGAGAAAAAGGTGCGATAAGTGCTCCAGCAGCAATAAACTCAACAGAACCGGCATAAATAAGTAAAGCCATCAAAGTAGGATATAAAAATCCGAAACCTAGTGCCTTCATATAAATACCATATGCCACACCAAGAAATAAAAATCCTGCAATCATTGGCGCACTGTAAGGAAAAGCAGCTTTAGCCGCCGCACTAATTGGGTGAGGCGGATGATTTTGTTGAGAAAAATTCATTTATTACTTCTATAAATCTAAAACAGATAGCCCTGGTAAAGTTGAAAAACTTTGAGCTTTTACGGTTTGATAAAAATCTTCTAAATAAGAAAGGGATTCATCTTCTTTGCGAATAGCTGCATATAGATTGCTATATAACCCCTCTTTTGTGACTTTTCTTGCTACGACATAACCCTTTTCCAAATAAGGCAACGCAGCCCAATAAGGGATAGTCGCAATGCCACGACGACTCGCCACTAATTGAATCATAGCAATAGTCAATTCAGTTGTGCGACGAGTAGGATTAATGCCTTTTGGTTTAAGCACTTTACGCAATAGATCTAACATATCATCAGGAACTGGATAAGTTACCCAGGTTTCATCTGAAAAATCTTCCGCATCCCAAATGTCTTTTTCTGCTAAAGGGTGATCTTTTGAGCAAATGCCAACCATCTCATAAGAAAAGAGCGGTTTAAAAATTACATCATCATTATGCTCTACTTCTGATACTATCGCCCAATCGGCTCGGTGAGAAAGCAACAAACCAACAGGATCTGTATGAAAACCAGATACAATATCCAACTCAACTAGCCCCCAATGTCGGCGAAATTCGTCCATAGCAGGCATTAACCAATCAAAACAAGTATGACATTCCACAGCTATTCTAAGCTGCCCCGCATCCCCATGTTTAACCCGAGCAAGATCGCGTTCAGCATCAACAACTTTTGGCATTACCTCATTAGCAAGACGAATTAAACGCTCTCCTGCCGAAGTAAAACGAAGTGGATTACTTTTACGCTCAAACAAAGGTAAACCGAACTGTTCTTCTATTAATTTAATTTGGTGAGAAAGAGCAGATTGCGTTAGATATACTCGTTTTGCTGCCAAAGAAACGCTCCCTGTCTCTTTTAAGGCTAATAAAGTTTTAAGATGTCTAAATTCTAGAAAGGTTGGTTTCATTAAAAATATTCATACAAAATAGAAAATTAGATGATAGATATAATACCTTAAAATACGAAATATTCGAATTAATATTCTATAGATAATAGTTGTTGGTTAACATTCTAAAGACAAGAACCCCATATCTTTCGACACGGGGTTCTTCTGTTTTTATTTAATTTAGATATATATTTGGTAACCTGGCGGTGCCCTACTCTCACATGGGGATGCCCCACACTACCATCGGCATTACAGCGTTTCACTTCTGAGTTCGGTATGGTTCAGGTGGTTCCACCGCACTATCGCCGCCAGGATAATTCGTTGATAACTTTTATTCTAACTTCTATCTATGTTCTTCATTGGCCACAAGCTGAACGTTTAGTTAATTTCTTTTACTCTCTTTTCCAAAAACACTTGAGCGTTGTATAGTTAAGCCTCTCGGGCAATTAGTATGCGTTAGCTCAATGTATCACTACACTTACACACCGCACCTATCTACGTCTTAGTCTTAAACAACCCTTACACACTTGA
>NZ_QQJW01000007.1:0-93985 GCF_003493685.1 Haemophilus haemolyticus | reverse complement strand
GCCATGATCAAACTCTTCAATTCAAGTTCAATCGCTCAATAAACTGCTTAGCTATAAATAAAACACTACTTAAAAAAGTAATGATGAATTTTCAGTTAAGCACCTATTAAGACTTCAAAATTAAAAATATTTTTAAAACAAGTCAATCAACAAGTGCCCACACAGATTGTCTGATACATTGTTAAAGAGCAAAAAACAACGACGCACGTGGAAACTTAAAAACTTCACAACAGTGCGTCGTTGTGTGCGGTGCATTATAGGGATTTTCAAATCCCTTGCAAGTACTTTTTGCAAAAAATTATTTGAATGAACAAATTTTATTCGTCATCTAATTTTCTATAGCCTTTCAAACCATTCTTTCTCAAAATTTCGTTTAATTTCTTTAATAAACGCTCTTTTTCCGATTGACTTAAAAATTGACTATTTTTATTTTGCAAAGCACATACTAACTTCCAATAAAAATCTAAAGTTGCTCCGCTACCGCTTTTCTTTAATTCTACCAATGCATTTTCTGCACCAATTTCTCTTAGCATAGCAACATCAGTAATGCCAGCTTTTATTAGCGCTCTTTCGTGCTTGATTGTTAAATTGGGTAAATCCTTTAATCTATTTAGCTTTCTTAAAGTACGATCTAACTTCTGATTGCGAATTTGCTGAATAGAAAGAATAATCAACTTTCTACACAACATATTATTACGCATCACCTGCTCTGAAAGTGCATAATATTGAGAAAGTACAAATCTCTTATTCAACTCATTTGTTGTAAATGGTTCACAACCTAATTTACTTAATTGAATAGCAAGTTCATCCTCACCACGTAGATAAAGTTTTTTATTCTGCCAAATGGCAAACATTGTCTCTTCCTTGTGAAACAAACCGTAACCTGTAAAAAGATTTTTAAAGGTAACATTTCCTACTAACTGATCTAACAAAGAGCAAACACTATCTATATGCTCATCCTTTATATTCATATTAAACCTCCAATGAATAATTATTTTAAAAGAGTCAGTAGAAGTACTTCTGATTTGGTTTATATCATGAAGTTTTTCATCTTACTAAGAATAAATTTCAGATTTGTGAAGCTGATCGTAAATTTGAAATTTATTTTTATGTAAACAATTGGTTTATATATAAATATACTATATTTAAAAATTTTCTTACCATTATATTCTGTATATAATTTAACCAAAAAAAATTCAATTAACAAGCTTTTATCATAACCTCCTCATTTTAAGGTTTTGATCTACTTTCTTTGGAATACAGATCTCATACATTTCACAAATATAAATATTTTTCTTGACCTGTACATCAATACAGATATAATCACAAAAAATTGAGCATTCAAACAGGATTTTAATTATGGCGACTCAAGAAGAAAAACAAAAAGCTCTAGCGGCTGCACTAGGGCAAATCGAAAAACAATTTGGTAAAGGCTCAATTATGAAATTAGGCGATACCAAAACGTTGGATGTAGAATCTATTTCTACTGGATCACTTGGCTTAGATGTTGCACTAGGAATTGGTGGTTTACCTATGGGTCGAATTGTAGAAATTTTCGGACCTGAATCATCTGGTAAAACAACATTAACTCTTTCCGTCATTGCTCAAGCGCAAAAAGCAGGAAAAACCTGTGCATTTATTGATGCAGAACACGCACTTGACCCTATTTATGCAGCAAAACTTGGTGTAGATGTAAAAGAGCTTTTTGTTTCTCAACCAGATAATGGGGAACAGGCACTTGAAATCTGTGATGCATTAGTTCGCTCAGGCGCAATTGATGTAATCATTGTGGACTCCGTTGCCGCACTGACACCAAAAGCTGAAATTGAAGGGGATATGGGTGATTCCCATATGGGGCTACAAGCTCGTTTAATGTCACAAGCTTTGCGTAAACTTACTGGCCAAATTAAAAATGCAAACTGCTTAGTTGTATTTATTAACCAAATCCGAATGAAAATAGGTGTGATGTTTGGTAACCCTGAAACCACCACTGGCGGTAATGCATTAAAATTCTATTCTTCTGTTCGATTAGATATTCGTCGCACTGGTTCTGTAAAAGATGGCGAAAATATTATTGGAAATGAAACACGCGTAAAAGTAGTAAAAAACAAACTAGCGGCACCATTCCGTCAAGTAGATTTCCAAATTCTTTATGGCGAAGGTATTTCAAAAGCAGGGGAATTATTAGAACTTGGTGTAAAACACAAGCTTGTAGAGAAATCTGGTGCATGGTATGCCTATAATGGAGAAAAAATTGGCCAAGGTAAAACTAACTCAATGAAATGGCTCAATGAAAATCCAGAAAAAGCAAATGAATTAGAAGCACGTTTACGCGCAGAATTAGTGGCTAATCCAGAACAAGCTTTAATGGCTGACATTGAACAATCTGAAAATAATTCAGAATCAGAAAGTGATTTTGAATAAATCACGCACAAAAGTGCGGTCATTTTTAACCGCACTTTATATCAACTCAATAAAAATAAAGGAATCATTCCTTGTCATCCCTTGCTTTTAATTACATAGTTAATCTTCTTTCTCGCAGAGAATATAGTGAATTCGAGCTCCGCAATAAAATGCAGGAAAAGAACTTTTCGGAAGAAGAAATTGATGATGCATTATCTTTATGTCAGGCAAAAAATTGGCAAAGTGATCGTCGTTTTTCAGAAAATTATCTAAATTCACGCGTGCAAAAAGGTTATGGTTTAGGACGAATTCGACAAGAATTACTCCAATTAAAAGGTGTGTCTTCTGATATTATTGATGAAGTTTTAATGGAATCAGAAATTGATTGGTATGAAATGGCTGAGAACTTGTTACGTAAAAAATTCCCAAATTACAACAAACAGCAAACGCCTAAAATGAAACAAAAAATTTGGCAATATATGCTATCACATGGATTTCGTAGCGATGAATTTGCTGATTTAATTGGGCAAAACCAAAGTGAATGGGATTAAGATAAAAGTTGAGAACAAATTTTATATATCCAAATGCCCAATACTGTCATAGCTAAACATCCGAATAAATGTATCATCAATACACAAAATCCATTTAACCACTTGTCATTAAAAAATAATTCCACAACTTCGGAAGAAAAAGAAGAAAATGTGGTTAGCGATCCTAAAAAACCAGTAATTAAAAATAACCGCCATTCAGCACTAATTTGTGGAAATTGCCAAAAAAGCCCAAGTAATACACCAATAATTAAACAACCAAGCAAATTAGCGATTAAAGTTCCAAAAGCAAATGAGGAAAATAAAGGATTAAATAACAATCCTATAGCCCAACGCAATGACGCGCCTAATATTGCACCACAACTTATGAATAATAATGCCTGCATTAATAATCTAATCCAAATTCAGTTCGCAAATAACGAGCGACAGATTCTTCTTTATTTGAACCAATAACTTCTAACTCTGGACAAGCTTTTTTTAAACGAATATCTGCATCTTGCATGATACAGCCTTTACCAGTCCAAGAAAGCATTTCTACATCATTCATTCCATCACCAAAAGCAATACAGTCTTTTAACTCATAGTCGCGTGATTCGAGTAAATGTTTTAATGCGTCGCCTTTTGAAACATTCTTATTCATTACTTCCAAACAAGCTAATGCTGAATAAACTATTGTCGTTACGTCACCAAACTTATCTCGTAAATAAGTTTCTACTTCAACTAAATCCTCTGGAGTTTTACCAATAAAAAAGACTTTTTCTGTCCCACGTCCATGATGTTTGGAAAAATCAACTACGTTATAATCGAATCCAGATTCTTTATGGAACTGACGCATTGCAGGAATATCTTTATTAGTAAACCAACCTTCATCTTGATAGCTATTCATGCATACTTTGGAAGTATCAAATGGCGTTTTGTAAAGCTCGAGAACTAATTCTTCAGGCAAGCTATTGCTATAAAGCAAATTACCCTGTAAATCCCGTACTCGAGCACCATTTGATGTAATCATAACCGCACGCTCCGCACCAATTTTTCCAAGAATGGATGACACATCAGTATGGTTACGCCCCGTTGCCAAAATGATATCCACGCCATTTTGCTCTAATGCTCTCAACGTATCAATGGTAAGATCACCGACTAAATGTTCAGGAGTTAAAAGGGTGCCATCTAAATCAGACACCATTGCTCGAAAAGGTAAATTCATAAAAACCTCAAAAAATAATTTGCGGTTATCATATCACTAAATATACAAATTGCCCTTGTCCAAGATCAATGTATAAAAAACCGTAATAAAAATAACCACACTTTATTAAGGATTAAGGCATTAAATCAACTGATATATTTCCTTTCATTTGACAGCAGCACGCTAAAACATAACCTTGTTTAATTTCATCTTCTGTCAGCGGTCCGTTTGAACTCACTTCATAATCACCACTCACCACTAAAGTTTTACAAGAACCACAAATACCTTCTCTACAGGCAGCAATAATCGGTGCTTTATGCTCTTCCAAAGCAGCTAACAATGTTTTTCCAACAGGTACAGAAAAAGTTTGAGGTACTGGATTAGTAATAGAAAGCGTCACTTGTTTACTATTATCTAACATACAATTTTCTGCTGAAGAATGAAATTGCTCCAAAAAGAAACGATCAGATGGGATACCAAGGGATTCTGTCATCGCACGTAAATCACGCATATAACTTTCTGGGCCACAAGTCAGCACCGTATAATCAGCTATATTGGGTACAAGGTCAGATAACATTTGACTATTTAAACGTCCATCTATAAAGCCTTCATCCGCATCAACAGAAGCATTAATAAATAATTTTAACTGTGGAAATTGTTCTTTCAGTAATGCCCATTCTCGTTTAAAAATAACATCTTTAGGCGAATGAACACTATAGAATACAACCACATCTACACCAGGTTTATTTTTTAATAACCAGCGAGTCATAGACATGATTGGCGTAACGCCACATCCACCAGCCACAAGCAAATATCGATCACTTACAATGCGGGTACAGGTAAATTTACCCATTGGATCGGATAGCCAAATTTGATCACCTTCTTTAATTTCGGATGTAATCCAATTAGAACCAACTCCATTTTTAATACGACGAACGGTTAAAGTAACAAAACGGCTCATTCCTGGCGTAGACGATAGCGTATAAGCTCGTACAATATTTGGTGTATTACGAATACTTACTAAAGCATACTGGCCAGGCTCATAAGGGTAAAAATCTTGTGCTATTAATTCAATTGTATAAACATCATCAGTTTCCTGATGAATGGAATGCACCTGCATTTCGTTATAACACAACGGATTCTGATTATTTGACATAGAATTTTCTCTTTGAAGATAGAAAAAAGTGCGGTGGATTTTTAAAATGTTTATAAAGCTAATACTACAAATTAAAAAATCGACCGCACTTTTCTATGAAATGTTATTTAGCTAAAGCTTCTGCCATATCTTGTTCAGGTGTTGTCAAACCGCGCAAACCGAATTTTTCATTTAATAATGCCATCACATTATCATTTAAAAATGCTGGTGCAGTCGGCCCTGTATAGATATTTTTAACACCTAATGCCAATAAGGTAAGCAAAATAACAATAGCTTTTTGCTCAAACCAAGAAAGCACAAGTGTTAATGGCAATTCATTAACGCCAATACCCAGTTTTTGTGAAAGATTTACAGCAAGCATTATCGCAGAATACGCATCATTACATTGCCCAACATCTAACAAGCGAGGTAACCCATCAATAGCGCCAAAATCTAATTTATTAAAACGATATTTACCACAACCTAAAGTTAAAATCGCACAATCTTCCGGTACTTGACGAGCAAAATCAGTGTAATAGCTACGTTCACCTTTGCTGCCATCACAACCACCCACTAAGAAAACATGACGCAATTTTCCACCAGCAACAAGATTTATCACTGCATCTGAAGCATCTAATAAAGTTTGACGTCCAAACCCAACGGTAATTTTGTGTTCTAATTCATCATAAGGGAATCCTGCCATTTCTTGTGCTTTCGCGATAACTTGACTGAAATCACGCTCTTCAATGTGCGTTACACCAGGCCAGCCCACAATACTACGGGTATAAATACGATCTGCGTAATTACCAACATTAGGATCAATGATACAGTTAGAGGTCATGATTACAGGACCTGGGAATTTGGCAAATTCTTTCTGCTGATTTTGCCAGCCGCTTCCATAGTTACCAACTAAATGGTTGTATTTTTTCAATTCTGGATAACCATGCGCAGGCAACATTTCACCATGAGTATAAATATTGATTCCTGTTCCTTCCGTTTGTTCTAAAAGTGCTTTTAAATCTTTTAAATCATGACCAGAAATTAAAATACATTTTCCTGCTACAGGCTTCACATTTACCGTTGCGGGAACAGGATGACCAAATGCTTCTGTTTCACCCGCATCTAATAAACTCATTACTTGAAAATTCATATTACCTATGCCAAGCGCCTTTTCTAACAATTCATTTAGATCGCTTGGATTTGTTCCTAGCCACGCCATAAATTCATGGAATTGACGATATACCTCATTATCAAATTTACCTAAAACATGGGCATGTTCCATATAAGCAGCCGCACCTTTTAAACCGTATAAACAAAGCATACGCACGCCATGTACTTCTTCCCCAATTAAAGTGCGGTCAGAATTTAAGGCAAAATTCGCAGCTTGTTTTGTTAAATCAGAAATCGTTGCACCTTCAAGCTGTAAATGAGCTAACGGATGGTTTACATCAATACTTGGATTTAGTGTACGGCAGCGTTTCATTAAATTATCGCGATAAGCGATGGCTTGTTGCGCATATTCAACTATACGTTGAGAATCAAAGTTTACATTAGTCAAGGTAGAGAAAAATGCTTGTGCCGTAAAAGCATCAATTTCATTATCGATAATAGCTAAATCTCTCGCTTGAATAGCCCAAGCAGATAAGCTTTGCAGAGTTGCAACAAGGAGGTCTTGTAAATCAGAAGTTTCCGCAGTTTTACCGCACATTCCTTGAGAGTAACTACAACCGTTACCCACAGGTGTACGCATTGTTTGTTCGCATTGTACGCAGTACATAATTAAGTCCTTTTGATTAGAATAGAAAGTTTCGTTATAAACCCGATAAAATCACTCAGATTTATAAAAAAATGATAAAACCTTTTTTCTACTAGATACAAAAGGAAATTTAGATTAATTAGAATTTGTTTGATCTAGATTAAGTTAACACCAATAACGAGTTAATCTATTTTTATTTAGAAGAACACAAATTCTAACAATACTAAAAACCACGCAATAAAATTCTATATATTGGCATTACCAGTTGAAAAACGATAACAAATTTCATTTTATTTCTCTTATAATGCAACTGTTCGAACGACAAGCAGTATCTCGAATGATGTATGTTTATTCCCCAATGGATAGTCAAAACACAAGGAGATTATTATGGCTTTCAATATGAAAAATAGACATTTACTTAGTCTTGTTCATCACACAGAACGTGAAATTAAATATCTCTTAGATCTCTCCCGAGATTTGAAACGAGCCAAATATGCAGGCACAGAACAACAAAAATTAAAAGGCAAAAATATCGCGCTCATCTTTGAAAAAACCTCCACCCGCACACGCTGTGCATTCGAAGTCGCCGCTCATGACCAAGGCGCTCAAGTCACCTACATCGACCCTAACTCCTCCCAAATTGGCCACAAAGAAAGTATGAAAGATACCGCCCGCGTATTAGGCAGAATGTATGATGGCATTGAATATCGTGGCTTTAAACAAAGTATCGTTCAAGAACTTGCTGATTATGCTGGTGTGCCAGTATTCAATGGTTTAACCGATGAATTCCACCCAACACAAATGCTTGCCGACGTACTTACCATGATTGAACATTGCGACAAACCATTAAGCGAAATTAGCTATGTATATATTGGGGATGCTCGCAATAACATGGGTAATTCACTTTTATTAATTGGTGCAAAATTAGGTATGGATGTTCGTATTTGCGGACCTAAAGCTTTATTACCAGAAGCAAGTCTTGTGGAAATGTGCGAAAAATTTGCGAAAGAAAGTGGTGCTCGTATTACTGTAACTGAAGATATCGACAAAGCGGTGAAAGGTGTAGATTTTGTCCATACTGATGTGTGGGTTTCAATGGGTGAACCATTAGAAACTTGGGGCGAACGCATTAAATTATTACTTCCTTATCAAGTCACACCTGAATTAATGAAACGCACTGGTAATCCAAAAGTGAAATTTATGCACTGCTTACCTGCCTTCCATAACAGTGAAACCAAAGTTGGTCGTCAAATTGCTGAAAAATATCCTGAATTAGCTAATGGTATTGAAGTAACTGAAGACGTATTTGAATCGCCAATGAACATTGCATTTGAACAAGCAGAAAACCGTATGCACACAATTAAAGCGGTAATGGTTGCAAGTTTGGCATAAGGAGGCAGTATGAGAATAGTGATTGCATTAGGCGGTAATGCATTATTACGACGCGGAGAGCCGCTGACAGCCGAAAATCAACGACAAAATGTTCGCATTGCTTGTGAGCAAATTGCTAAAATTTGGCCAAATAATGAATTAGTAATTGCACACGGTAATGGCCCACAAGTGGGTTTGCTCGCCTTACAAGGCGCTGCCTATACTGATGTGCCAGCCTATCCTTTAGATGTATTAGGTGCAGAGTCAGTAGGAATGATTGGTTATATGATTCAACAAGAACTCGGTAATTTAGTTCCATTTGAAGTGCCATTTGCAACTTTATTATCTCAAGTAGAAGTTGATATCAACGACCCAGCTTTTAAAAATCCAACTAAACCAATTGGCCCTGTTTATACGAAAGAAGAAGCTGAACGTTTGGCAAAAGAAAAAAATTGGTCTATCGCACAAGATGGTGATAAATATCGTCGCGTTGTGCCAAGTCCATTGCCAAAACGTATTTTTGAAATTCGTCCGGTCAAATGGTTGCTTGAAAAAGGCAGTATCGTAATTTGTGCAGGTGGCGGTGGCATTCCGACCTATTATGATGAGCACCATAATTTACAAGGTGTTGAAGCCGTTATCGACAAAGATTTATGTTCAGCTTTACTTGCAGAAAATCTTGACGCTGATTTATTTATCATCGCAACTGATGTTTCCGCAACCTTCGTAGATTGGGGTAAACCAACTCAAAAAGCAATTTCAGTTGCCTCCCCAGAAGCTATGTCAGAACTTGGTTTCGCTGCAGGTTCCATGGGGCCGAAAGTACAAGCCGCGATCAACTTTGCGAAACAAACAGGAAAAGATGCCGTAATAGGCTCTTTATCTGATATTGTGGACATTGTGAAAGGAAAAGCTGGTACTCGTATTACGAAAAAAGCTGAAGGCATATCCTATTATGCTTAAATAATAAAAGAACTTTGAGAAGTCATTCTCAAAGTAAAAAGTGCGGTCGGTTTAACCGATGTTTTTACCAACCGCACTTTAAACGTTACACATAAGGAGCTCGCTATGGATGCGTCCAAAAAGAAGAAAACGTTTAATTTCCCATCAGCGTTTACCATTTTATTTGCAATATTAATTCTCGCTGTTGGATTGACCTGGGTTATTCCATCCGGTTCATATTCAAAATTAACATATAACTCCACTGATAATGTTTTTGTGGTCAAAGCTTACGGCGTTGACGATAAAACTTATCCCGCCACAACAGACACTCTTGATAATCTCAATATCAAAATAAAACTCTCCAACTTCACCGAAGGCGTGATCAAAAAACCAATCGCTATTCCTGGTACCTATCAACGTGTAGAACAACACCACAAAGGTATTGAAGACATCACCAAAAGTATGGTAGAAGGTACCATTGAAGCCGTTGATGTTATGGTCTTTATCTTCGTATTGGGGGGTATGATTGGTGTTATTAACCGAACCGGTTCTTTTAATGCTGGTTTGATGGCACTTGCGAAGAAAACCAAAGGTAATGAGTTTTTTATTGTATTCAGCGTATCCGTCTTAATGGTGTTAGGCGGCACAACATGCGGTATTGAAGAAGAGGCCGTGGCATTCTATCCAATTCTGGTGCCAGTATTCTTGGCTCTGGGATATGATGCGATAGTCTGCGTAGGGGCAATATTCCTTGCTTCATCTATGGGAACGGCATTCTCTACAATTAACCCATTCTCCGTTGTTATTGCATCAAATGCAGCTGGTATTCAATTTACTGAAGGTATTGGTTTCCGTGCTCTAGGTTTAGCTTTAGGCGCAACTTGCGTAATCGCATATCTTTATTGGTACTGTAAAAAAATTAAAGCTGACCCAAGTTTTTCTTTCACTTATGACGATCGCGAAGAATTTCGCCAACGTTATATGAAGAACTTTGATCCAAATGCAACTATCGAATTCTCAGCTCGTCGCAAATTAATCTTAACGCTTTTCTGCATCGCATTCCCTATTATGATTTGGGGTGTAATGGTTGGCGGATGGTGGTTCCCTCAAATGGCTGCATCTTTCCTTGCCATTACTATCATCATTATGTTTATCAGTGGCTTGTCTGAAAAAGATATTGTGGAATCCTTCACTGAAGGTGCATCAGAATTAGTAGGCGTGTCCTTAATCATCGGTCTTGCCCGTGGCGTGAACTTAGTGCTCGAACAAGGTATGATTTCTGACACTATCCTTGATTATATGTCTAATGTGGTTAGTGGTATGCCGGGTAGCGTATTCATCTTAGGCCAATTAGTCGTATTTATTTTCCTAGGTTTAATCGTACCATCTTCTTCTGGTTTAGCCGTACTTTCAATGCCAATTATGGCGCCACTTGCTGACTCAGTGGGTATTCCACGCGATATCGTGGTTTCCGCTTACAACTGGGGACAATATGCAATGCTATTCTTGGCACCGACAGGATTAGTTTTGGTGACACTCCAAATGTTGCATATTCCATTTGATAGATGGGTTAAATTCGTCATGCCAATGATTGGATGCTTATTGCTAATTGGTTCCATTTTATTAGTAGTACAAGTATCTTTATATAGTGTTTAATTAATTAGTCAAATTGCCGCCTAGATCACAGTTTTTCTAGGCGGTTTCTTTTATAATAAGTTATCTTTTTTGTTAGCATAAAAAGGATTTACTATGCTTAAAAAACGCTTCGACAATATAGATACCCGTATTCTTAAAGCATTGCAACGCAATGGTCGATTACAAAATAATGAACTGGCTAACGAAATAGGACTTTCAAATTCAGCTTGTTTACGTCGAGTGAATCAATTAGAAGAAACTGGCGTTATTGATAACTATGTGGCTTTATTAAATCCTAAAAAAGTAAACTGTAATCTCATCGTTTATGCATTAGGCTCTTTCTTTGAAGAAGACCCTGAATTAAAAGAGCGGTTTATTTTTGAGGTAAAATTAATCCCACAGATCATCGAATGTCATTTTATGGCAGGAACTTTCGATTTTCTTTTGAAGCTTTGTGTATCAGATTTAGAAGAATTTAACCACATTAAAACCACTTATCTCAATTCTAGGCTTGGCATTAAAACATTAAAATCAGAAGTAACACTAAAAACGGTTAAATCAACAACTGAGTTGCCTTTATAAAAAACTCGCATTATTTATACGAGTTTTTATAATAATTAACAAACTTCAGCCTGTTCTAATATAACTTTTTGTAAAACTTTAATTCCTGCCTCTATATATTTCCAATCAGTAAATTCAAGAGGGTTATGACTAATTCCCAAATGAGATGGAACAAAAATCATACCTGTCGGACAAAGTGTTGCCATATGCATTGCATCATGTCCAGCACCACTTGGCATTATTTCGTAAGAATAACCAAGGGAATGTGCAGTTTCAGCTATTTGGTTTACCATATTTTCAGGTAATACTATTGGATTATCTTTTGAAATAAGTTGTAACTCAATTAATAAACCTCTTTTTTCTGAAACTTTACTAACTTCCTCTTGTAATAATTCAAATACAGAATCTCTAGCTTGTACATGTGTACCTCGAATATCTACTAATAATTCACAATATCCTGGCACAACATTCATTACTCCTGGTTTAGCTGTAATATTACCTACAGTAGCTACTGTAGAATGTCCAGCTTGAATAGCCGCTTGCTCAATAGCAAGTGATAATTCAGCTCCTCCTAACAATGCATCATGACGATAATGCATTGCTGTTGCTCCTGAATGATCCGCTTGTCCTTTAATTTTAACAATTGCACGAATTGGAGCAGCAATACCTGTCACAACACCTATTGTTTTTCCTTCATTCTCTAAACGAGGGCCTTGTTCTATATGAAGTTCAAAAAAACATTTAAATTCCTTTGCATCACGTTTTGCTTGATTAATCAAATTAAAATTCATTCCTACTTCAGCCATAGCTTCTGATAAACCCTTTCCTTGTTTATCACGTAACAAACTTAATTTTTCTTGATTTACTATGCCACACATAACTTTACTACCCAATGTAGCAAAATTAAATCTACTCGATTCTTCACAAGTAAAAATTATCAATTCTAAAGGATAACGAGTCTGAATATTCTGTTCACACAATTGCAAAAGAATTTCCAACCCAGCAACAGATCCCAAAGGACCATCAAATTTACCCGCATTCACAACAGTATCAATATGCGATCCGAATGCAACTGCAGGTAAAAAATCTTCTTTACCTGCCTTACGAATAAAAAGATTTCCAATTGAATCTCGACGAATAGATAAATCATATTCTTTACATAATTCAATAATCATATTATGGGCCTTTTCATCCTCCTCTGTAAAAGCTAAGCGAGTCAACTCGTTTGGTACTGATGAAATAAAAGCCAGTTTTTCAATTAAATTTTGAACACGATTAAGATTAATTGACATAGTTTTCTCCTGACACAGTTTATTTTTTGATATTCGTCAAACAATAATAATTTTTCGTTGAAAATTAACCTTTTCTAAGCTTAATATCGGTATTGCTAAATGCCTCTAAAAAGGAGTGGAAAATGAAAAACATGTTACTGCTCAGTAGCTCAAAATACAAGAACACAGGTTATCTTGAACATACCATACCTTGGTTACAAAATTTCCTGACTGATTATCGTGGTAAAACAATTGCTTTTGTGCCTTATGCTGGGGTACGCCGCACTTTTGATGAATATGAAAAAACTGTGCAAAATGCACTTTCCGATTTAGGGATGAATATTGTTTCCGTTCATCGTGGTAAACAACATCGAGATATCATTGAACAAGCAGATGTCATCGCTATTGGCGGCGGGAATACATTTTGTTTGTTAAAACAGCTTTATGAACACAATTTGATTGATATCATTCGTGAAAAAGTGAATAACGGTACGCCTTATTTTGGTTGGAGTGCTGGGGCCAATGTAGCTGGCGCATCTATTATGACAACTAATGATATGCCGATTACTTATCCTCCTTCATTTCAAGCTTTACAAATTTTTCCTCATCAAATTAATCCGCACTTTATTTCAGGTAAAATGCAAGGCCACAATGGTGAAAGCCGAGAAGAACGTTTGGCAGAATTTTTACTCGTTAATCCAACTGCATTTGTATATGCCTTACCTGAAGGTTCTGCGCTTCATATACAAAATGAAATGGCAACTGTTTTGGGTGAAAATCCTATTTTGTGCTTCAGTGAAAATATGGAATGTGGCACATTTGACATCAATACAACTTTTTCTTATTAACTTAAAAGGAACATATAATGGAATTATTTAAATCCATCGTTGCAGTGATTGGCATTATTGCCACAATTTATTTTCTGATTAAAAAAGCCGAAACCCGAACCGTTTTGATTGGTGTCGGCTTAATTATGTCTATTCTGACGCTTAATCCAATGGGCGCATTAGATGCTTTTGCCAAAAGCATGACATCAGGTGGATTAATTATGGCGATCTGCTCTAGTATGGGTTTTGCTTACGTGATGAAATACACTCAATGTGATACTCATCTGGTGCATTTACTTACCAAACCATTAAGCGGATTAAAATTCTTCTTAATTCCGATTGCAACCGTCATCACATTTTTCATCAATATTGCTATTCCTTCTGCTGCGGGTTGTGCTGCTGCGGTTGGTGCAACATTAATTCCTGTTTTAAAAAGTGCGGGTGTTCGACCAGCTACTGCTGGCGCCGCTATTTTAGCTGGGACTTTTGGATCAATGATGAGCCCTGGGTCTTCTCACTCAGCAATGATTAGTGAAATGTCAGGCTTAACTATCGCTCAAGTAAACCTTTCACATGCGCCATATAACATGATTGCAGGAGCAATAGGTGCGGTTGTTTTAACAATTCTTGCGCTTGTTTTTAAAGATTATGGTGAACAACATCGCCAAGCTTATCTTGCAGAACAAAAAGAAAATGAAATTAAAGTTGTTGAAGGCGTCAATGTACTTTATGCCCTTGCACCATTAATACCATTAGTTATTTTAGTGATTGGTGGAACATCATTACAACAAGTACCAGGTCTTGAATGGACTAAAATGGGCGTTCCTCAAGCGATGCTGATTGGTGCAATTTACGGCATTATCGTCACTCGCATTTCCCCAGTAAAAATCACTGAAGAATTTTTCAATGGTATGGGCAATTCTTATGCAAACGTACTTGGTATCATTATTGCAGCCAGCGTATTTGTAGCAGGATTAAAATCTACGGGCGCAGTTGATGCTGCAATTTCTTTCTTAAAAGAATCCAACGAATTTGTACGTTGGGGTGCAACAATTGGGCCATTCTTAATGGGCTTAATTACAGGCTCTGGCGATGCAGCAGCGATTGCCTTTAACACTGCCGTCACGCCACATGCTGTAGAACTCGGTTACACTCACGTAAATCTTGGTATGGCAGCAGCTATTGCTGGTGCAATTGGTCGTACTGCTTCACCAATTGCAGGTGTAACCATTGTTTGTGCAGGACTTGCGATGGTAAGCCCAGTAGAAATGGTAAAACGTACCGCACCAGGCATGATACTTGCTGTTTTATTCTTAGCATTATTTATGTTGTAGAAATAGTAAAAAATTGACCGCACTTTATTTAAGTGCGGTCTGTTTTTATAGACTTTTAAAGGAGAAAAAAATGAACTTAGATTTAAATCAACTTGTTAAATGGCGTCGTGAATTTCATCGTTTTCCAGAAATTGGTTGGAGTGAATTTTGGACAACTTCTCGCATTGCGGATTACTTGGAAGACTTAGGTTGTTTTGAAATTTTTCTTGGTAAACAAATTATAAATCCAGACTTTGTTCGTGGACGAAAGCAAGCCGTAGTAGATAAAGGTTTAGCTAATGCAAAAGCCTATGGAGCCAATGAAAAATGGCTCGAAAAAATGGAAGGGTACACTGGTTGTGTGGCATTATTTGATTCAGGTAAACAAGGAAAAACTATTGCATTACGTTTTGATATCGACTGTGTGAATGTAACGGAAACTCGCTCACCAGAGCATATTCCAAATAAAGAAGGTTTTGCCTCAATTAACGATGGATTTATGCATGCTTGTGGACATGATTCACATATTACAATAGGTTTAGGCGTTGCGTTATGGATCGCTCAGAACAGAGATAAACTCACTGGAAAAGTAAAAATAGTATTCCAACCAGCAGAAGAAGGTGTTCGAGGTGCGGCTGCTATTGCACAAAGTGGCATAATTGATGATGCAGATTATTTTGCTTCTTCACACATTAGTTTTTGCGCGAATACAGGCACAGTTATTGCTAATCCAAGAAATTTTCTTTCCACTACAAAAATTGATATTCGCTATAAAGGTAAACCTGCACATGCAGGTGCTGCCCCCCATTTAGGTCGTAATGCTTTATTAGCTGCAGCGCATACAGTCACTCAACTTCATGGTATTGCACGCCATGGTGAAGGCATGACAAGAATTAATGTGGGTGTGCTAAAAGCGGGTGAAGGACGAAATGTCATTCCATCCTCTGCAGAGTTACAATTAGAAGTGCGGGGAGAAAATAAAGCAATTAATGAATACATGACTGAACAAGTCATGCAAATAGCCAAAGGTATCTCCATAAGTTTTGATGTAGCGTATGAAACTGAAATTGTAGGTGAAGCCGTGGATATGAATAACGATGTTGAACTTATAAAACTCATCGAAGAAATATCTCTTGAACAACCACAAATAAATAACGTAAATTCAGATTATGCTTTCAATGCAAGTGAAGATGCGACTATTTTAGGTAGACGTGTACAAGAACATGGGGGCAAAGCTATTTACTTCATTCTTGGTGCAGATCGCACAGCAGGTCATCATGAAGCTGAATTTGATTTTGATGAAAATCAATTGCTTACAGGAGTTAATATTTATACTTCTTTAGTACAAAGATTATTAGCTTAATTAAATAAAAATATTTTTACTCCTTTCTTTTAAGAATCCTCTATTTTTCTTAGAATAAAGGCAATATCTACTCACCTTATAAGGAAAACTCAATGATTAATAGACGCCATTTTATTCAAATTGGTGCGACCAGTATTCTTGCATTAAGTGCAAACCGTTTTGCGATGGCAAAAGGAAAGAGCGATGTTGATTTACGCATTGTGGCAACAACAGATGTTCATAGCTTCTTGACCGATTTTGACTATTATAAAGATGCACCAACCGATAAATTCGGTTTTACTCGTGCAGCAAGCCTTATTCGCCAAGCACGTGCTGAAGTAAAAAATAGCGTATTGGTTGATAACGGGGATTTAATTCAAGGTAACCCTATTGCTGATTATCAAGCTGCACAAGGCTATAAAGAAGGTAAATCTAACCCTGCAGTTGATTGCTTAAATGCAATGCACTATGAAGTAGGAACCTTAGGTAACCACGAGTTTAACTATGGTTTAGATTATTTAGCTGACTGTATCAAACAAGCTAAATTCCCAATTGTAAATGCCAACGTAGTAAAAGTCGGAACTGAAAAACCTTATTTCACACCTTATGTCATTCAAGAAAAATCAGTTGTTGATAATCAAGGTAAAACACATAAATTAAAAATTGGTTATATCGGTTTTGTGCCACCGCAAATTATGGTTTGGGATAAAGCGAACCTTCAAGGCAAAGTCGAAACCCGTGATATTGTAAAAACAGCTCAAAAATATGTCCCTGAAATGAAGAAAAAAGGGGCTGATATTGTCGTTGCATTAGCTCACACAGGCCCATCTGATGAACCTTATCAAGAAGGTGCTGAAAACTCTGCATTCTATTTAGCGGATGTTCCACATATTGATGCGGTTATTTTTGGACACTCACACCGTTTATTCCCAAATAAAGAATTTGCGAAATCACCAAATGCAGACATCGTAAATGGTACCGTAAAAGGCGTACCAGAAAGTATGGCAGGCTATTGGGCAAATAATATCAGTGTAGTGGATCTAGGCTTAACAGAACACAAAGGCAAATGGATTGTTACCTCTGGAAAAGCGGTTCTTCGTCCAATCTATGATGCAGAAAATAAAAAAGCACTTGCAGAAAATGACCCAGAAATTACCGCACTTTTAAAACCTGTTCACGAAGCGACACGTAAATTTGTTTCTCAACCTATTGGTAAAGCAACAGATAATATGTACAGCTATCTTGCATTAGTACAAGATGATCCAACCATTCAAATTGTGAACCAAGCACAAAAAGCCTATGTAGAAAAAGTTGCACCAAGTGTTGCCGCAATGGCTGGTTTACCTATTTTAAGTGCAGGCGCACCATTTAAAGCAGGTGGTCGTAAAAATGACCCAACAGGTTATACCGAAGTAAATAAAGGTGAATTAACTTTCCGTAATGCGGCAGACTTATATCTCTATCCAAATACATTAGTAGTTGTTAAAGCGACAGGCGAACAATTAAAAGAATGGTTAGAATGTAGTGCGGGTATGTTTAAACAAATTGACCCTACAAGCGATAAACCACAATCATTAATCGACTGGGAAGTTTTCCGCACTTATAACTTTGATGTGATTGATGGTGTCAATTATGAATACGATCTAACCAAACCTGCTCGTTACGATGGCGAATGTAAATTAATCAACCCAGAATCGCATCGTGTAGTGAATCTCACTTATCAAGGTAAACCAGTTGATCCAAAAGCAGAATTTTTGATTGCAACGAATAACTATCGTGCTTACGGTAATAAATTCCCAGGCACTGGCGATCAACATATTGTTTACGCATCACCAGATGAAAACCGTCAAATTTTAGCCGATTACATTAAAGTAACTAGTGAAAAAGAAGGTTCTGTAAACCCTAGCGCGGATAAAAACTGGCGCTTTACGCCAATCAAAGGCAATGATAAATTAGATGTCCGTTTTGAAACCTCACCAAGCGAACAAGCAGCTCAATTCATTAAAGAAAAAGCGCAGTATCCAATGAAACAAGTGGGTACAGATGAAGTTGGATTTGCTGTATATCAAATTGATTTATCTAAATAATAATTAGAAAAATAAAATGCCGCCTGAAAATCAAAATTTAGGCGGCATTTTTTCTTCTAAAGTGCGGTCAAATTTTTGAGTATTTTTACAAATTGCATTCGCTTTTCAATCCTTCTATTGCTTTACATTCCTCTTCATTATGTTCACTTTTGGTAACAATAGACTGTAAAAAATCTTTGATTTCTAATAATTGAGATATTTTATTTTCCACTTGAATCAGTTGATTAAGTACTAATTGATCTGCTTGATAATGATCTTTCATACTAAATTTAATACGATTGAGTGCCTTAATATTCTCTAAAGAGAAACCCAACGTTCGACATTTTTTGATAAATTTTAATTGTTCTACACTTTCTTCATCATAATATCGATAACCATTAGCCAATCGCTTAGGTGGCTGCAATACTCCTTGCTTTTCATAGTAGCGGATAGTTTCAATATTAGTATGCGTAGATTTACTTAATTCACTAATTTTCATTATTTCCTCAAGCAATTTTTTACTTTAATGAGAATGATCATCTAATAAGAAATTTGTATTACTATCATACAAGGATTTAACAGCTCTAGAAACTGTAGAAATACCGCTGTATAAGACAAAAAGACTTAAAATACCACTAGCCACTACATCAACCCATTGCCAATTTAACCAATAAGCACTTATTCCTGCAATAATAGCAACAACCGAACCAAATAAATCTACTAAAACATGTAAATATGCTGCACGAATATTCAAATTATGACGATTACTTTTTAGCATTATAAAAGCTACCAACAAATTAATCCCAAACCCTAGTAACGCTACACCTAACATTGGCAAAGCAGCTATTTCTATCGGAGCCTGCCAACGTGTTACAGCCTCGATAAAAATCCAAATAGCGACCCAAACTAATGAAATTCCATTGATTAAAGCCAACCATTTTTGCCATTTTAGACTTAAAAATAACCCAATCCATGCTAAAAAAATAGATAAACTATCATTTGCCATATGCCCAGCATCAGCCATCAAAGTAAGGCTGTTAAACCAATATCCCCCTAGAAATTCAACAACCATATAAAAGGTAATAATTGCAAAACTAATGCCTAATACCATTTTATTTTTAGATATTTGACTATGAGGGCAAGATGCATGCTGCTGATATGCTTTAGGGGGATTATTTTGTACTGTAGAAATTTTTTTCATTTTGCTTCCTTTACTATTTGATTTACTTTGCAAGAAGCATAAAGTCTGTAGTAACTACAAAGTCAAATCATTAAACGTACATTTAATAAAATTAATTGCTTAAAAAACTAAATTATAGGGATTTCAATAAAAATTCATTTTTATCTGTGGATAACTCATAAATAATCTGTCATAAAACTGTTTTTACTCACTTGGTAACTTTGAAAAAAAATAAAGTTGTTAATAACTTTCCATTTTACACACAAGATTTTTAAAGAAAATGATCGCATTTTCACAAGATCTTTAGATCCTATAACACTAGTTTCTATAAGGATCGAATAAGGTTATTCACAACCACAAAGGATCTTAATAGTAACAATAATAAGATCTTTATATATAAAAAGAGATCTTATTTACTAATACAAACTTGATCTTTCAAAGGATCAATAGATCCATTCTTTTTTTGTCAGGTGTTTTAAATTTCTGTAGAATAACTCCAATTTTTTGATCCGAATAAATAGAGATAGATATGTTTTACACTGAAACTTATGATGTGATTGTGATCGGTGGTGGTCATGCGGGTACAGAAGCCGCGCTTGCACCAGCTCGAATGGGATTAAAAACCCTTTTATTAACGCATAATGTAGACACTTTAGGGCAAATGTCTTGTAACCCTGCAATTGGTGGGATCGGTAAAGGTCATTTAGTAAAAGAAGTCGATGCAATGGGCGGTTTAATGGCTCATGCTGCAGATAAAGCAGGGATCCAATTTCGTACTTTAAATAGCAGTAAAGGCCCAGCAGTGCGTGCTACTCGAGCTCAAGCTGACAGAGTTCTATATCGTCAAGCTGTTCGTACTGCATTAGAAAATCAACCTAATTTAGATATTTTCCAACAAGAAGCGACCGATATTCTAATTGAGCAAGATCGAGTTACAGGCGTTAGCACAAAAATGGGATTAACTTTTCGTGCTAAATCAGTGGTATTAACTGCAGGTACTTTCTTAGCTGGTAAGATTCATATTGGTTTGGAAAATTATGAAGGTGGTCGTGCAGGGGATCCTGCTTCTGTAAATCTTTCACATCGATTAAGAGATCTAGGATTACGTGTAGATCGCCTTAAAACAGGTACACCGCCGCGTATTGATGCACGTACGATCAATTTTGATATTTTAGCTAAACAGCATGGTGATGCCGTATTACCGGTATTCTCTTTTATGGGATCAGTGGATGATCACCCTCAACAAATTCCTTGTTATATAACCCACACTAATGAACAAACTCATGAAGTGATCCGTAATAATTTGGATCGCAGTCCAATGTATACCGGTGTGATTGAAGGGATCGGCCCACGTTATTGCCCATCTATTGAAGATAAAGTGATGCGTTTTGCAGATCGTAATTCACATCAAATTTATTTGGAACCAGAAGGCTTAACTAGTAATGAAGTCTATCCAAACGGGATCTCTACCAGTTTGCCGTTTGACGTACAAATGGGCATTGTGAATTCCATGAAAGGGTTAGAAAAAGCTCGTATCATTAAACCAGGTTATGCCATTGAATATGATTATTTTGATCCACGAGACTTAAAACCAACCTTAGAAACTAAATCTATTTCGGGTTTATTCTTTGCGGGTCAAATTAACGGTACAACCGGTTATGAAGAAGCGGCAGCACAAGGCTTATTAGCTGGGATTAATGCTGGTCTTTATGTACAAGAGAAAGAGGCATGGTATCCACGCCGTGATCAATCTTATACTGGCGTATTGGTTGATGACCTTTGCACGCTTGGTACCAAAGAACCATATCGCGTATTTACTTCTCGTGCGGAATACCGTTTGTTATTACGTGAAGACAATGCAGATATTCGTTTAACGCCAATTGCCCATGAATTAGGTTTGATTGATAAGGCTCGCTGGGCGCGCTTTAATCAAAAAATGGAAAATATTGAACAGGAACGCCAACGCTTACGCAGCATTTGGTTGCATCCGCGTTCTGAATATTTAGAAGAAGCCAATAAAGTACTTGGCAGCCCACTTGTGCGTGAAGCCAGCGGTGAAGATTTATTGCGCCGTCCAGAAATGACCTATGATATTTTGACTTCTTTAAAGCCATACAAACCAGCAATGGAAGATAGAGAAGCCGTAGAACAAGTGGAAATTGCCATTAAGTATCAAGGCTATATTGAGCATCAACAAGAAGAAATTGAAAAACAAAAACGCCACGAAAATACAGCTATTCCAGCTAACTTTGATTACAGCAAAGTGTCTGGTTTATCTAATGAAGTACGTGCGAAATTGGAACAACATCGTCCGGTTTCCATTGGTCAAGCGAGCCGAATTTCAGGTATAACGCCTGCTGCTATTTCAATTATTCTGGTGAATTTGAAAAAACAAGGGATGTTAAAGCGTGGGGAATAATGTTTAGAATGAAAAGTGCGGTTTATTTTGACCGCATTTTTTATAGACTAATTTAAAAAAATATAATTAATGGGCAAGAGCCTGTTTTACTGCTACATCCAATCCTGCTGTTGGACGGCCAAGCAATTTCTCAAGGGTTTTGTCTTCTGAGAATAATGCACCGTTTGACGCATCTACATCCCATTGTGCAATTAAGCCTGCAAAACCTTCATCTAATCCTGCTTGTACAAGTGCTGCGGCATAATCTGCTGCAGGAATATCCACGTAAGGGATTTCTTTACCTGTTTGTTTACTGATTTCTGCGGCAAGATCAGCTAGTGTCCAGCTGGTTGAACCCGCAAGCTCGTAAGTTCTATTTTCATGACCTTCACCTAGTGCCACATTTACTGCAGCTTCAGCAAGTTCTGCACGAAGTGCGGATGAAATTTTTCCGTTTTTTGCTGAACCGTAGAAAGCATTGTTTGCTAATGCAGCTGGAACTGATTCTGTGTAGTTTTCTGTGTACCAACCATTGCGTAAAATGGTGTAAGTAATTCCTGAAGCTTTTAATGCGGCTTCAGTTTCAACGTGCTCACCGGCAAGAGATTTTACGGTATTGTCGTTGGTCGCGCCGAGTAAGCTGGTGTAGATAATATGTTTCACACCTGCTTTTTTCGCTGATTCAATCACGTTGTTGTGTTGCATAAAACGCTGACCTATTTCATTACTTGAAACAAGAATTAAGGTATTTACACCTTGCAAAGCTTCTACTTGTCCTTCTGTTTTTGAATAATCAAATTTGCGGGCTGCTGCACCTGAAATTTTTTCTGGAGAGCGTACAAGCACAATGACGTTTGCTTGTTTTGCTTTTAATAAGTCTAATGCGATTGCGCCAAATTGACCTGTTGCACCAGTAATTGCGATAGTTTTAGTAGTCATGATGTTTTCCTTCTCGTTAAGTTGAAATGATGTTTGAACATTTGATTGTTCGCTTGATGTAGCGTATTATATTTTAAAACTTACTTTTAGAAAGTACTTACAAAAATGTAAGTTTTAGAAAAGTTTAAAAATATTTTTTAATTAATTGATTTATAAGGAATTAAAAATGGAAAAAATTTTTGATCGGGGCAATGTATTAGCTTCAGCTTGTCCATCTCGCCAAATTTTGCAGCATTTAACCAGCCGCTGGGGAGTATTGGTATTAGTAAGTTTACATTCGGGCACCAAGCGTTTTAGTGAACTTCGCCGTGCGATTGATGGCGTAAGCGAACGTATGTTGACTAAAACCCTGCAGGAATTAGAAGCCGATGGGATGTTAATTCGTAAATCCTATAATACCGTGCCACCGCAAGTGGATTACACATTAACAGAATTTGGGGCTGAAGCTTCCAATAAGATGTTTGAGTTGGTGGATTGGTTGGAAACAAATTTGACAGGAATTTTGGCTGCAACAAAAAAACATTAAGGAAATCTACCGCACTTTTAAGTAAAATAGTGCAATTTTCCAAAGAGACAATAAATATGAAAGCCAAATTAGTCAGTTTACTTGCGCAAGCAAATATAAAAATAAGTGATCAACAAATTCAGCAGTTGATTGATCTTGTCAATTTACTCAATAAATGGAATAAAGCTTATAATTTGACGTCAGTTCGTGATCCACAAGAAATGTTAGTCAAACATATTTTAGATAGTCTTGTAGTAAGTCCTTATTTACAAGGTGATTGTTTTATTGATGTCGGTACAGGGCCTGGTTTGCCTGGTTTACCTTTGGCAATTATTAATCCTTCCAAACAATTTGTCCTCCTTGATAGCTTAGGTAAGCGTATTAGCTTTATTCGAAATGCTATACGTGAGTTTGGACTAACTAATGTAACCCCCGTTTTAAGTCGAGTAGAAGAATATCAACCTGAAGATAAATTTGATGGTGTATTAAGTCGTGCTTTTGCTTCATTAAAAGATATGACAGATTGGTGTCATCATTTACCAAAAGAAAATGGATATTTTTATGCATTAAAAGGTATTTATCAGGAAGATGAAATTAATGAATTGAATAAAAAATATACTATTCAAGAAGTGATTGAATTACATGTTCCAGAACTTATAGGTGAACGACATTTAATCGTTTTGCGTTAAATAGTTACAATTTAGTAAAAATTTTCTAAAAGTGTGATTTAGTTAACGTTTTTCAGTGCTTTTTAAGTTGAATCTAATTTGATCAAATGTATAATTAGAACGTTTTAAGGTTTTAAAAATGTCGAGAATTGTACAACAAGCGAAAGTTCAGTATCAAAAAGCTATTTTTATTGAAATAGTCATTATGCTGCTATTGGCTTGTTTTTTTGCTTTATGGCAAATGAAAAGTGCGCTTGATTTTTTATTTGGATTTCTTTCGGCATTAATTCCTTTCGGTGTTTTTGTGTATGTGGTTTTTTATAGAAAACAACATTTAGCCACAAAATTGACCGCACTTTATAAAGGGGAAGCAATAAAATTTGTTCTAACCATTGTTTTTATTAGTATTTCATTTAAATACTTTTCGGTTACAAATTTTATTATTTTTTTTAGTGGTTTTTTTATTGCATTAATGTTGAATAATTTAGTTCCATTTTTGCTTCGCCGAATTTGATTTTTATACTTGTACTAAGGGTTTATTATGTCTGGACAAACAACATCGGAATACATTAGCCACCATTTATCCTTTCTCAAAACAGGGGATGGATTTTGGAATGTTCATATAGATACGTTGTTCTTTTCTATTCTTGCTGCGGTTATTTTCCTATTTGTTTTTTCTCGAGTAGGGAAAAAAGCAACAACTGGCGTTCCAGGAAAAATGCAATGCTTAGTTGAAATTGTTGTGGAATGGGTTAATAGTATCGTGAAAGAAAATTTTCATGGTCCACGTAACGTAGTTGCGCCACTTGCATTAACAATTTTCTGTTGGGTATTCATCATGAATGCTATCGACTTAATTCCTGTTGATTTCTTACCTCAATTTGCAGGTTTATTTGGCATCCATTATATTCGTGCTGTACCGACAGCAGATATTAGCGCAACTTTGGGTATGTCCATTTGTGTTTTCTTTTTAATTCTTTTCTACACAATAAAATCTAAAGGATTCAAAGGTTTAGTTAAAGAATATACGCTTCATCCATTCAATCATTGGGCGTTTATTCCTGTTAACTTTATTCTTGAAACGGTGACTTTATTGGCTAAACCAATTTCACTTGCTTTCCGTTTATTCGGTAACATGTATGCAGGGGAATTGATCTTTATTCTTATCGCTGTAATGTATTCCGCTAATATGGCCATTGCAGCATTAGGGATTCCGTTACATCTTGCTTGGGCTATTTTCCATATTTTGGTTATTACCTTGCAGGCTTTCATCTTTATGATGTTGACGGTTGTTTATTTAAGTATTGCTTATAACAAAGCAGATCATTAATCATTTTTTATTAACCGGCTCTAGGGCTAAAACTTAACTTCTATTGGAGAAAATTATGGAAACTGTAATTACAGCTACAATCATCGGTGCATCAATTCTTCTTGCATTTGCTGCATTAGGTACTGCAATTGGCTTTGCTATTCTAGGTGGTAAATTCTTAGAATCATCAGCTCGCCAACCAGAATTAGCATCTAGCTTACAAACTAAAATGTTTATCGTGGCTGGTCTTTTAGATGCGATTGCAATGATTGCTGTTGGTATTTCATTACTTTTCATTTTCGCAAACCCATTCATCGGTTTATTACACTAATCACCTTATTTGCTTATCAACGTAAAACAAGCATAGTAAGGAGGACGTTGTGAATTTAAATGCAACATTGATTGGTCAACTTATCGCATTCGCACTTTTCGTGTGGTTTTGCATGAAGTTTGTTTGGCCACCAATTATTAATGCGATTGAAACACGTCAAAGCCAAATTGCGAACGCTTTAGCGTCAGCTGAAGCAGCTAAAAAAGAGCAAGCAGATACGAAAAATCTTGTTGAACAAGAACTTTCAGCTGCAAAAGTACAAGCTCAAGACATTTTAGATGCTGCGAATAAACGTCGCAATGAAGTATTAGACGAAGTGAAGGCAGAAGCCGAAGAACTAAAAGCAAAAATTATTGCTCAAGGTTATGCAGAAGTAGAAGCAGAACGTAAACGTGTTCAAGAAGAATTGCGTCTTAAAGTGGCTTCATTGGCAGTGGCTGGTGCTGAGAAAATTGTAGGTCGTTCTATTGATGAAGCGGCAAACAATGACATTATTGATAAATTAGTTGCAGAGTTATAAGAGGCTTAGCTTATGTCAGAATTAACTACAATAGCTCGCCCTTATGCAAAAGCTGCATTCGACTTTGCCATTGAACAAAGTGCGGTCGAAAAATGGACTGAAATGTTAGGTTTTGCTTCAGCCGTAGCTGAAGATGAAACGGTAAAAGCTTACTTAAATAGTTCTCTTTCTGCACAGAAATTAGCTGATACAGTAATTTCTATTTGTGGCGAACAATTGGATCAATATGGGCAAAATCTTATTCGGTTAATGGCTGAAAATAAGCGTTTGAGTGCTATTCCTGCGGTGTTTGAAGAATTTAAACATCACGTAGAGGAACACCAAGCTATTGCAGAAGTTGAAGTAACGTCTGCGCAACCATTGAATGCAACACAAATCGAAAAAATTGCAGCTGCAATGGAAAAAAGATTAGCTCGCAAAGTGAAATTAAATTGCAACGTGGATAGCGCACTTATTGCTGGTGTGATTATTCGTACTGAAGACTTTGTGATTGACGGAAGTAGCCGTGGGCAACTTACTCGTCTCGCAAACGAGTTGCAATTATAAGAGGAATACAAGATGCAACTAAATTCAACTGAAATTAGTGAATTGATTAAAAAACGCATCGCTCAATTCGACGTGGTCAGTGAAGCGCGTAATACAGGGACAATTGTTTCTGTAAGCGATGGTATTATTCGCATCCACGGTTTAAGCGATGTGATGCAAGGTGAAATGATCGCCTTACCAGGTAATCGTTATGCGATGGCACTTAACCTTGAACGCGATTCTGTTGGTGCTGTAGTTATGGGACCTTACGCAGATTTAGCGGAAGGTATGGAAGTTCAATGTACAGGTCGTATTCTTGAAGTACCAGTTGGTCGTGGTTTATTAGGTCGTGTAGTTAATACACTTGGTCAACCAATCGATGGTAAAGGCGAAATTGAAAATGATGGTTTCTCGCCAGTAGAAGTGATTGCGCCAGGTGTTATCGATCGTCGTTCTGTTGATCAACCTGTTCAGACTGGTTATAAAGCTGTTGACTCAATGGTGCCAATCGGCCGTGGTCAACGTGAATTAATCATCGGTGACCGCCAAACGGGTAAAACTGCGTTAGCAATTGACGCTATTATTAACCAACGTAATTCTGGTATTAAATGTATCTATGTTGCGATTGGTCAAAAAGCCTCTACTATCGCAAACGTCGTACGTAAATTAGAAGAACATGGTGCGCTTTCAAATACTATCGTGGTAGCTGCATCAGCATCTGAATCAGCAGCGTTACAATATTTAGCACCTTATGCTGGTTGTGCGATGGGTGAATATTTCCGTGATCGCGGTGAAGATGCGTTAATTGTTTATGATGATTTATCAAAACAAGCCGTAGCTTATCGTCAAATTTCATTATTATTACGCCGTCCACCAGGTCGTGAAGCCTATCCAGGTGATGTATTCTATTTACATTCTCGTTTACTAGAACGTGCTTCTCGTGTAAACGAAGATTACGTAGAAAAATTCACTAAAGGTGAAGTGAAAGGAAAAACTGGTTCTTTAACCGCACTTCCGATTATTGAAACCCAAGCTGGTGACGTATCTGCGTTTGTTCCAACCAACGTAATTTCTATTACCGACGGTCAGATCTTCTTAGAATCTAACTTGTTTAACTCAGGTATTCGTCCTGCGGTAAACCCAGGTATTTCGGTGTCTCGTGTTGGTGGTTCAGCGCAAACTAAAGTTATTAAGAAATTAGCGGGTGGTATTCGTACTGCGCTAGCTCAATATCGTGAATTAGCAGCGTTTGCACAGTTTGCATCAGATCTTGATGATGCGACTCGTAAGCAACTTTCTCACGGTGAAAAAGTAACTGAATTATTAAAACAAAAACAATTTGCTCCATTATCTGTTGCAGAACAAGCGGTTGTATTGTTTGCTGTTGAATTTGGTTATTTGGATGACGTGGAATTATCAAAAATTGCAAGTTTTGAGACCGCACTTTTAGATTATTCTAACCGTAATCACGCTGAGTTTATGCAAGAGCTTACTAAAACCGGTAACTATAATGATGAAATCAAAGATACATTAAAAGGTATTTTAGATAGTTTTAAAGCGAATAGTGCTTGGTAGTAACGGAGAGATAAGATGGCAGGTGCAAAAGAGATAAAAACCAAAATTGCCAGTGTACAAAGTACACAAAAAATTACTAAGGCAATGGAAATGGTGGCGACCTCGAAAATGCGTAAAACGCAGGATCGTATGGCTGCATCTCGTCCGTATTCTGAAACTATCCGTAACGTTATTAGTCATGTGTCTAAAGCAAGTGTCGGTTATAAACATCCGTTCTTAGTTGAGCGTGAAGTGAAGAAAATCGGTATCTTGGTTATTTCAACAGATCGTGGTATGTGTGGTGGTTTAAATGTTAATTTATTCAAAACCACACTTAACCAAATCAAAAATTGGAAAGAACAAAATATTTCTACAGATTTGGGCTTAATAGGTTCAAAAGGGATTAGTTTTTTCCGTTCCTTTGGATTTAATATCAAAGGTCAACTTTCTGGTTTAGGCGATACGCCCGCTCTAGAAGAATTAATTGGTGTCGCAAATACAATGTTTGATGCTTATCGTAATGGTGAAATTGATGCAGTTTATATTGCATACAATAAATTTGTTAATACGATGTCGCAAAAGCCTGTTGTACAACAATTAGTTCCTTTACCAGAATCTAAAGACGATCATTTAAATGAAAGACAACAGACTTGGGATTATCTTTATGAGCCAGAACCAAAAGTACTATTAGATAGCCTTTTAGTTCGTTATTTAGAATCCCAAATTTATCAAGCGGTTGTAGATAATTTAGCTTCAGAACAAGCGGCTCGAATGGTAGCAATGAAAGCAGCAACTGATAATGCAGGTAATTTAATTAATGATCTGCGGTTGGTGTATAACAAAGCTCGTCAAGCAAGTATCACAAATGAATTGAATGAAATCGTAGCCGGTGCGGCAGCGATTTAAGAAAAGAGGAACGGTAATGTCAGCAGGAAAAATTGTACAAATCATCGGTGCGGTGATTGACGTTGAATTTCCACAAGATGCAGTGCCAAAAGTTTACGATGCATTAAAAGTTGAATCAGGTTTAACACTTGAGGTGCAACAACAATTAGGTGGCGGTGTGGTACGTTGTATCGCATTAGGTGCTTCTGACGGTTTAAAACGTGGTTTAAAAGTAGAAAACACGAATGATCCGATTCAAGTACCGGTAGGCACAAAAACCCTTGGTCGTATTATGAATGTATTGGGTGAACCAATTGACGAACAAGGTCCAATCGGTGAAGAAGAGCGTTGGGCTATCCACCGTTCTGCACCAAGCTATGAAGAACAATCAAACAGTACGGAATTATTAGAAACTGGTATCAAAGTTATCGACTTAATTTGTCCATTTGCAAAAGGTGGTAAAGTTGGTTTATTCGGTGGTGCGGGTGTAGGTAAAACCGTAAATATGATGGAATTAATCCGTAACATCGCGATCGAACACTCAGGTTACTCCGTATTTGCGGGTGTAGGTGAACGTACTCGTGAAGGTAACGACTTCTATCATGAAATGAAAGATTCTAACGTATTAGATAAAGTATCTTTGGTTTATGGTCAGATGAATGAGCCACCAGGTAACCGTTTGCGTGTTGCATTGACTGGTTTGACTATGGCTGAAAAATTCCGTGATGAAGGTCGTGATGTATTATTCTTCGTGGATAATATCTATCGTTATACCCTTGCTGGTACTGAAGTATCTGCGTTATTAGGTCGTATGCCATCAGCGGTAGGTTACCAACCAACTCTTGCTGAAGAAATGGGTGTATTACAAGAACGTATCACTTCAACCAAAACAGGTTCTATTACCTCTGTACAAGCGGTATATGTACCTGCGGATGACTTAACTGACCCATCTCCAGCAACAACCTTTGCACACTTAGACTCAACTGTTGTATTAAGTCGTCAAATCGCATCTTTAGGTATTTACCCTGCGGTTGATCCTTTAGATTCAACTTCACGCCAATTAGATCCACTTGTAGTTGGTCAAGAACATTATGATGTTGCTCGTGGTGTACAAGGTATTTTACAACGTTATAAAGAATTGAAAGATATTATCGCAATTCTTGGTATGGACGAATTATCTGAAGAAGATAAATTAGTGGTAGCACGTGCACGTAAAATTGAACGTTTCTTATCACAACCGTTCTTCGTTGCTGAAGTATTTAACGGTACTCCGGGTAAATATGTTCCATTAAAAGAAACCATTCGCGGCTTTAAAGGTATTTTAAGCGGTGATTACGACCATATCCCAGAACAAGCGTTCTATATGGTAGGTTCAATCGACGAAGCGCTAGAAAAAGCCAAAAATATGTAATCACTTCAAGTCATTTGAAGGAGAACAAAATGGCGACATTTAATTTAACAATAGTAAGCGCAGAGCGAAAAATCTTTGAAGGTGAAGTAAAACAAATCCAAGCAACAGGTGTTGAGGGGGAATTAGGCATTCTCCCTGGACACACACCATTGCTAACGGCAATTAAGCCAGGGATTGTTAAATTTACCCTTCAAGATGGAAATGAAGAAGTTATCTATGTTTCCGGTGGTTTTTTAGAGGTTCAACCAAATATTGTTACGGTACTAGCAGATGTTGCTATCCGTGGTAGTGAATTAGATGCAGATCGTATTCGCGAAGCAAAACGTAAAGCTGAAGAGAACATTGTATCTCATGCATCAGATGTAGATCATGATTTACTGGTTGCGAAACTTTCTAAAGAGTTAGCAAAACTTCGAGCTTATGAATTGACTGAAAAACTCTTGAAAACAAGACGGTAATAAAAATTCGCACGAAAAACGCGCGGTTTTGAGGTCTCCCTATAGGAACCTATACTTCACAAGCTCCTCAAGGAGCTTGTGAAAACAATAACCTCATTTAATTATTTCCTTAATTACTCCCTAAAAAATCAAAATGTTCTTTTATTGATAAATTATCTTTAACCATATCTTCTTTTTCTTAGTTTTTCATAATTCTCTATAACTTTTTTATTTAGCCCTACTGCGCTTACAAAAAAATTCTTTCGCCCAGAAATTCCTATTTCCATATTATATTTTAGATGGAATTTTTAAAAGCATATGGATATAGTCTAGCATTTCATGCGCTTCTATTATCTCGACATTTTTATAGTTACATAACTGTCTCAATATTTTCCCTATAGAGTATGTTTTTTATAGCCAGCCTTTTGGCTGCCTATAATAAAAAATCGGCAGAGAATTTTCTTGCCGATTTTATTTTGTTACAACTTAACTTAAAACGTCCACTGTAAATTCAGCGCACCTTGTTTAGCGTGATGATGTTTGCCTGTTTGGCGATTGAATGTTGCTTGTAAAGTTAAGTGAGATTTGATTTTCACTGCTATACCAAATTGACTTTCAAGCGTATTTTTATTGTCTATCACTCGACGTTCACCGTCTATTTCAACACCGAAAGGTTTTTGTTGGTAGATTGAATTGACAGCAACAAATGGTTGGAAAATGACACCATTAGTAAAAGTAAATTGTGCTTTAGCTTGTGCGCCCACTCGGCTTTGTAATTGGCGAGAGCCAAGTAAATTCACTTTACTATTGCCACTATCGGTTAAGCCGCCATTTACACCAAGATAGGTTAATTGTGCCTGTGGTTGTAGGTAAAAACGAATTTGAGTCCCTTTCCCTGTTAAGTGTTCTGCTAATAAAGCATTGTAACCAGCTTCAATTGAGGCGGTGATACCTTTTGAAGTAAAGCGTTCTACCCCCTCTTCACTATTGACGTTATGGCGGAAACGTTGATACTGCATCCAGCTATCAACATACGCACCTGTCTGTTTGTCCTGAAGTTGATGCCAAGTGGCATAAATGCCCGCACCAAAGCCTTTCATATTTCCTGTTGTAAGATTGTCTGTATCTGGATTGCGGAAAGTACTGCGTTGTTCTGCCTGTCCGCCCATTAAGCCAACAGAAAGTTGATTACTTTCGTTTTGCCATGTGAATACTTCGCCACCGAGTTGCACACCTTTTCGATAGCTTTCTACAGGTGCTGTTTTGCCTTGCACCCATTGCTTAGAATGTCCGTCAATCACACGCAACCACAAGCCTTTGCGTGGTAAAGTGCGGTCGAAAATATCGCTGTTTTTGTCGTTCAAACGCAAGGCGAATAAGGTATTGGAGGCTTGAGCCTGTTGTGCATAAATCGCAATATCATCGCGTTCTTTTACTTTGGTAAAAAAGCCCTCTGGGCGTTGTTGTAAAGAAAGCGTATAAATTCCCTTTCGGTATTTACCGGAAAGTCTAAAGGCATCTTTATCTGCGGTGCCATTTACTTTGACAATTTGATGCCCGTCTAGATGTTTCAAATTATCCAACGCTTTTCCTTCAAAAATAATATCTGATGTGCCAGTTATATTTTTTTCAAAAGTTAAAACTGGTGTTTCAGGGACTTTATCTTTTAGATCGTAAGCAAAACGAAAACGAGCTCCGCCAGCATAATCTTTTTTTACGAGTAAACTTTCATTTTTAGTATTAAAACGGATGTCTACATTTTTTGTTTCCAATAGCTCAACATCAGAGTCCCAACGGGGTTCCCATAGAGAGTTATCTAGATCAAAGTATACTAAACCTATCGTTTGTCCTATAACATGTGAATGTTCTTCAACAACAAGACGATTTTGTATTCCCCCCCACCAATTGTCGAAGGGCTTATCAACACCGTAATATAACTGACTTATATGTCTTATAAAACTAGAGTACGGATGACTATCGTGCTGATCATCAAAGAATTCACGAATCAATCTTGTATAATTGTCAACGGCTAAAATTTCACTGTTAATATGGCTATTTCTTACGATACGCATTCCAAAAATCTCGCTCGTTAATAAACGAGTATTTTGTCTACTACTCACTCCAGCATCATAAAATTTGTCGCAATTAGAAAATTCACCTTTATTTGCGCACTCTCTAAGATACGCTCGTATTTCCTCATCCTTCTCCCCATTTCTTTCTTTAACTCCTAAACCAAGTGCAAAACGCACGGATGCATCTTCAGTATATTTACTATCATAAAAAGAAATCTTTTTTGTGCTATCTATATTTTCTATTGTTCCATGTCCTAATTGTCTTCCCAGTATGACAATGTTAAATTCCTCAGGAGGAAGATGACCTAAAGAATAAGTTTCTTTTTTCCAGTATTCGCTGTTTTTATCTCTCAATTTTTCTAATCGTTCAATTTGATCAGGTGTCAGTTTGGCTGAGTCGTAAACATAATCAACAGCCAAAAGCGGGGAAGAATAAAGAACAGAAAACAATAGACTTAAAATAAATGATTTTTTAAACTTTTTGCTTGCTTGCTTGCTTGCTTGCTTGCTTGCTTGCTTGCTTGCTTGCTTTGAGTTTCATAATAAATTTTCCTTTGTCAAGTAAAAAAGAAGTAATCATTCTAACAAAAAATGAGAAAAAAAACGTGATTTAGCTCACGTTACTCAATATTGTTTCTTATTTATCAAAGGATAACGTTTGCTTTTTCCATAAACAAACTAAACCTTACTTAATTTACTATTTTACAATAAAGAGAAAATAGAAATTTTCCCTTACCTATAAGATCTTTTTATCACTCTTTCAAAATCGCCCTTAATCGATCTAGTTGATTTTGTGTTTTTTCTTGTTTTTGCTCGGTGGTTAATTTCTGTTTATCGCGTTTCTATAATATATTGTCATTAGATAACTCAGCTAAAAATCATCTGGGTTATGTCGGCTTATCGTAGAATTTTGTCTGAAAATGGCATTATTCAAAATATGCCAAGAAAAGGGAATTGCTTGGATTTAGCGATTAAAACGGAATATTTTTATGGTCGGGAATTTAACTGTAGAGAGGAGATAGTTGATGTGATAAGGAATTATGTGGATTACCATAATCATCAATGGATTCAATTAAAATTAAAAGGACTAAGTCCGATACAATATCGTTGTCAGCCCTTAAGTAAATAATCTCATTTTTAGAATTTTCACCGCACTTTTTGTTTGTTTCCTTAAAGAAATTTTACATAGTTACTTCGCTTAAATTCTGGTTTAAATAATTCTTCTAGTTGCCCAAAATAGAGCAATAAATCCTGCTCTCCTGCTGCGTAAGGAGCGATTTCATAGACATCATAAATAAAATGTACACCTCTTGAATCTAAGTAAATATTATTCGATAAATTAAAACTATCGGCTCCAATAACAGGTTCATATTCCTTATTGCTATTATTATATTGCTCCCATAAAAGCGTTTTTACTTTCGGTAAATCTTTTTCATTAAATAAATCATTTAATGTCAAAATATGGCGTGTAGTTAGATCAATCGTGAAATAGCGATTACCTTCTACCCCATGAGCTCCACCTTCATAGTCATAAAAACTAATAGCAAAAGTTGCAAGTTTTTCTTTTTGCCCAACAAAATCTATCCACATAGAATGAGAAATACCAAAAGATGGTGTTTCTTTTACTTCTTTTTTGTCTTCCTCAAAAGCTGTTTGATAACGTGCTACAAATTGTTCGCGAGAAATATTTTTCATTTCTTCGTTTTCAGTCAATTTTTTCCACAATAGATCATTAAGCCAATCAATATTGGTTTTTATTGTTGAAATTGAATACTCAATTTTGGTTTCTTCAGGCTGGTAATCTTCTTTCGATTTAGGATGTTTAATAATCTCAGATTGATTAAATATTTCATCATTTTCCACAAAAATTGCTGGGACTGTTTTTTCTATTTGCTCTTTTAATTTGGTATTTTCAGCACTGAGTTGTGCTACGGTTTGATCTAGTTGTTTTATTTTTGCTTCAACATCTTTATCTTGGCAGCCTGTGAGTAATATGACAGAACTAATTAATGCAGCGACGAGCGTTTTTTTCATACTCTTTTCCTTTTTAAATCATAAATCAAAAACATTCTTATCGCGCAGAATATGGTCATTGCCTTTGCGACGCAAAAAACCCATTCGGTCGAAATATTCCATCAGTTGAACGGTAAGTTTGCGCCCGAAATTCAATTTATCACGTACTTCATTTACTGATACTTTACCTTGTTCTTCAGCGATTTGTTTGATGAGCCTTGCATAAGCATAGATGGTTTCAGTTAAGAAAAATCTATCTTTCACGATTGGCGTGAGGTAACCCAGTTTCCCTGCTTTATACATAAAATTACGCATAATTGATTCATCGATAGCGAGCTCATTTGCCATATCTCGCACCCAAATCGCTTGACCATTTGCTTTTTCAAACTCATTTAATACATCTGTCCAACGTGATTTTTCTTCAGTATTAAACTGAATTTTATGCTCTGGTAGATGAATCCAGCCACGCGTTTGTTGTAATCGTCCATCATTAAGCATTTCATCGATAAAATGATGAATCAGATTTTCTGGCTGATTCAATGTAGCCATTCGATATAATCTGGCTTTGCTTACACCAAGTTGATCATTATGTTGCTCGTGATAAGTATTAAGTGCGGTTAAAATTTGCTGTGTTTTTTCTTGTACGTAATTAGTATTAAAACACCAATCTTGATAGCGTACGGCGTCCCGCTCGGCGAGAGCTTTATCTAATTGCGAGGATGTCAGTTGTTCCGTCCACATTAATTGGCGTGCAGTTGTCGCATTATGTTGAAGGATAAGCGCAATACGTTGCGAAGCATTCTCTGCCAATGCTAAATTCGCTAAGAAATTTAACCGCACTTCAGTACGTTTATGACGTTTTGGCGAGTTAATTTCCAATACTCGTGCGCCAGCAATTAAGGTTTTTGTATCGCCACTGCGTAAAATAAGTTTGTCTCCAAAAGCCAAGAATAATGGTGAATCTAATATGATTTCAGCCAAAGTGCGGTCATTTTTAGCGGCATTTTTTCCTTGTAATAAGGTGAGTTTACCCGTAGTGCGACTCGCGCCGTGATAAATATGCACAGGTTGGCTTTCATTTAATGGTACTTCAGCCAAAATTTGTACACTAATGCGATCTGTTGGTGAGAGAGGTTCATCCTGCAATAACCAATCGCCTCGTTTCATTGATGTGCGGTCTAAATCAGCATTTAAATTTAACGCTAAACGTTGCCCCGCAATACCTTGTTCGCTTGATGTATTTTGTGCGTGAATCGCTTTTACACGAACTTTCTGTCCAGTAGAAAGGTAAATTTCATCGTTGACTTTCACTGTTCCTGAAAAGGCTGTACCAGTCACGACGGTACCCGCCCCTTTTACGCTGAATACTCGGTCTATTGCGTAGCGGAAAGGTTTCTGGGTATCAGCTAATTCAGGTAGATTAGCTAAGTAATGACGTAATTCATTAATTCCTTGTCCCGTTTCTGCAGAGGTAACGAAGTAGTTAGCATCGCATAAAAAACTGTAATCTTGTTTAATTGTTTGGATTAACGATTCTATTTGCTCTGAATTTGTACGATCTGCTTTTGTGATGACAACAATAATTTCGTGGAATTGAAGTTGGCGTAATATCGCTAAATGTTCTTTTGTTTGCGTTGCAACGCCTTCATCCGCAGCGACAATTAACATTGCATAATGCACGCCACCTAAACCCGCCAGCATATTTGACAAGAATTTCTCGTGCCCCGGCACATCAATAAAGCCAAGCACTTTGTTTTCTAAAGGCAGATAGGCATACCCCAAATCAATGGTCATTCCGCGTTTTTTTTCTTCTGGTAAATGCGCGGTACTTGTGCCAGTTAATGCTTTTAATAATGCTGTTTTGCCGTGATCAACGTGACCTGAAGTAACAATAATCATAGTTCATCCAATGTATTTAATAATGTTTCAATATCTGCGAGGCTACGTAAGTCTAGCCAAATTTTTCCGTTTTCCATTCGCCCAATAATAGGTTGAGAAAGTTGTTTAAAGCGAGCTGAAAGTACGGAAAGTTTTACGTTTGTTTTTTCTGCAATAGTAACAGCCAAGGAAGGAATTCTTTCCATTGGTTGTGAGCCACTACCGATTTGTGCTTGGCTAGCTTCAATTTGAATCTCAAATTGTGAATTTAAGCGAGATTCTAACCGCTCTTTTAGACGTATAGTATTTATTTTGAGTTGTTCTAATGGTTGCGTGAGTAAGCGCAAAGTTGGTAATTTTTCAGTTAATTTTTCAGGATTTAAATACAAACGTAATGTAGCTTCTAAGCCGGCTAAAATGACTTTATCGCAACGTAATACACGCTTGAGAGGATGTGCTTGTAATTGTTCGATCCATTCTTTTTTACCCACTATAATGCCTGCTTGCACACCGCCAAGTAATTTATCGCCAGAGAAAGAGACCAAATCCACACCTTGTGCGGCTTTTTCTTGCACGGTTGGTTCTTTTGGTAAGCCATATTGGCTTAAATCAACTAATGCACCACTGCCTAAATCAGTTACTACGGATACATTCATTTCTCGGCCTAGTTCCGCAAGCTCTTTTTCTGAAACTGAAGAGGTAAAACCACAAATTTGATAATTGCTGCTATGCACTTTCATTAAAAAAGCCGTATTTTCAGTGATAGCATTACGATAATCTTTCAGGTGAGTACGATTAGTGGTGCCCACTTCCACTAAATGGCATCCAGCTTGTTCCATAATATCTGGAATACGAAATGCACCGCCGATTTCAATTAATTCTCCACGAGAAATAATTACTTCTTTACCTTGAGCAAAGGTTGCCAGCATTAACAATACCGCAGCAGCGTTGTTATTCACAATACAGGCTGCTTCCGTACCTGTGAGTTTGCATAATAATTCACTGATGTAATTATCGCGATGACTACGCTTACCTTCATCTAAATCATATTCAAGCGAAACATTTTTTTGCATCGCAGAAAGCGCTGCCTGTTGTGCGGCTTCAGACCAAAGTGCCCGCCCAAGATTTGTGTGTAACACCGTACCAGTCAGATTATGCACCGCTTTGATTTGTACTTGGTTTTGTTTTTGTAGTCGAGAATGAATTTCTACCAAAGTGCGGTCAAAATTAGAAAAATATTCAGGAAGTTGATTATTTTTTTGAATAAATTGACGAGCTTGCGTTAATAATTCTCGACATGTTTCCACGACTGCAGTGTGACCAAATTCGGTAATGAGTTGTAATCCTTGAGGTGTTTTGAGAATTTTGTCAACGGAAGGAAGTTGTTGAAAAAGTGCGGTCATTTTTGAATCCGTTTAAAATAACGTTGAATTGCCGATTAATTTACGCTAAAGTAACCGCAATTTCAACCACGGAGGGGCGTCATCTCCGGTGAGGTGGCAGGATTTCAAATCCTGTTGAGGACGCCAGCGTTCTTGGGTGGGTTCAACTCCCATTCCCCTCCGCCAATTCTATATATTTCATTTTTATCATTTCTATTTTTATAAAAATAAATAGCGGTCAAAACCGTTTTTAATTTTGACCGCTCTTTAGGATTAATACCTAATTATTTTGCTGGAATGTCCGCTAATACTCTTGTCAATAAATCCCAATAGGTTTGCACCGTTGCAATTTCTACTTTTTCATCTGGTGAATGAGCATTTCGGATTGTTGGCCCGATAGAAATCATTTCTATGTGTGGATAATGTTCTTTTAGAAGACCACATTCTAATCCTGCGTGAATGACTTTCACCACAGGTTGCTCGCCTAGCACTTCAGCATAATGTTTGCGAGTAACGTCTAAGATAGTAGAGTCATTTACTGGTTGCCAGCCAGGATAAGGCGCAGAAAACTCGACTTTTGCATTTGCTAAGATTGCAAGTGAGCTAAGCATTTCAGTTACGTAATATTTACCGCTTTCAATTAATGAACGAACTAAAATGGTACTTTTTACAACATTACCTTCTGTTTTCAATACGCCAACGCTTAATGAACTTTCTACAACATTTTTAACTACATCACTATTGCGGATTACGCCGTTTGGCAATACGTTGAGTGCGTTAATTACCGTTTGAGTACTTTGTGCGGTGAATACGATAGGGGCTTTTTCTGCTGGTTCTACAAAAAGAGTGAAATTAGGTTCTGCAATTGCTAATTCTTCTTTAAGCACAACCGCGAGATTTTCTACCGCACTTTCTATGGCTTTTACATCACCATTAAAGGCTAACACAGCCACAGCTTCTCGAGGAATTGCATTACGAATTGAGCCACCACGAATTTCAGAGAGAGTAAAGTGCGGTTCATTTTGAGAGAGTTTTGCTAATACTCGTGCTAAGACTTTAATTGCATTTGCGCGCCCTGTATGGATATCACCACCAGAGTGGCCGCCACGTAAACCTTTAAGGGTGATTTGTGCGCTGTGCTCAAACGTATTGGTTTCATGTTGAACTGGAATTTCAAAGTTTGCGTTAATGCCGCCCGCACAACCAATGTAAATTTCGCCAATTTCTTCGGTATCTGTATTGATTAAAATTTCAGATTGTAACCAGTTATGACGTAAGCCTTTTGCGCCATCCATCCCCGTTTCTTCTGTCATTGTTAAAAGCACTTCAAGAGGTGGATGAGCTAAATCATTGCTTTCTAGCACCGCTAACGTAGAGGCTAAACCGATACCATTGTCAGATCCTAATGTTGTACCTCGTGCTTTTACCCATTCCCCGTCAATATAAGGTTGAATAGGATCTTTGGTAAAATCATGTGGGTTGCCTTCATTAGCCTGAGGCACCATATCTAGATGGGCTTGTAGAACAACAGGCGTGTGATTTTCCATTCCTTTCGTAGCGGGTTTACGAATGAGGACATTCCCCACTTCATCGCGTTCAACAAAAAAATGCTTTTCTTTCGCCCAATTTACAATAAAGTTAGCTAACGCATCTTCATGATGAGAAGGGTGAGGGATTGCACAGATTTGATCGAACCATTTCCACAGTAATGCTGGTTTAAGTGTTGTAATTTCAGACATAGTCACTCCTTTTTACTGAAAAATTTCATGAAATAATAGCATAAAACGCCATTTCGGGTTATCCTTACGCAATTTTTATTTATCGATAAATTTCTAAGGTGCAATTATGAGCGAAAAATATGTGGTGACTTGGGATATGTTCCAAATGCATGCCCGCAAATTATCTGAACGTTTACTTCCAGCTTCTCAATGGAAAGGTATTATTGCGGTGAGCCGTGGTGGTTTATTTCCAGCAGCTGTTTTGGCTCGTGAGTTAGGCCTTCGCCATATTGAGACTGTTTGTATCGCAAGTTATCACGATCATAACAATCAAGGTGAATTACAAGTTCTTCATTCCGCTCAAGTGCCAAATGGCGGCGAAGGATTTATCGTGGTAGATGATTTAGTTGATACGGGTAATACTGCGCGTGCGATTCGTCAAATGTACCCTAATGCAAAATTTGTCACTGTATTTGCAAAACCTGCAGGCGCGGAATTAGTGGATGATTACGTGATTGATATTCCACAAAATACTTGGATTGAGCAACCTTGGGATTTAGGTTTAACCTTTGTTCCACCTCTCTCTAGAAAATAATTTTTATACAGATACAGAATAAAAGAGCGGTCAAAATAAAAGAAGTTTTGACCGCTCTTTGTATGAGAATTATAAATTATTCTTCATCTTCTTTTGCCCATTCTAATGAGCGTTTAACTGCTTTTTTCCAGCCTTTGTAGCGACGTTCGCGTTTTTCATTGTCGTTGTCTGGACTGAATGTGCGTTCTACACGGGCTTTATCGCGAAGCTCGTCTAAATCTTTCCAAAAGCCTGTTGCTAAACCAGCAAGATAAGCGGCACCTAGAGCGGTCACTTCTTTCACAACTGGGCGCTCAACATTTACATCTAAAATATCAGCTTGGAATTGCATTAAGAAGTTATTGTTGGTTGCGCCACCATCTACACGGAGATATTGTAAGCGTTCACCTGAATCTGATTGCATAGCCTCTAAGACATCACGGGTTTGGTAAGCAATAGATTCTAAGGTTGCACGAACAATATGATTACGGTTTGCACCGCGAGAAAGACCAAAAATTGCACCGCGCGCATATGGATCCCAATATGGTGCACCTAAGCCTGTGAAAGCAGGAACAACATATACGCCATTACTATCAGTCACTTTTTGTGCGAAGTATTCAGAGTCAAAACTATCGTGAACAATTTTGAGTTCATCTCGGAGCCATTGGATTGATGCACCTGCAATAAATACAGAACCTTCTAAGGCATATTCTGGTTCGCCTTTTGTATTACAAGCAATGGTTGTGAGTAGTCCATTTTTGGATGTAATAGCTTTGTTACCTGTGTGAAGCAACATAAAGCAGCCTGTACCATAAGTGTTTTTGGCTTGGCCTGCATGTACGCAAAGATGTCCGTAAAGAGCAGCTTGTTGGTCACCGGCAATCCCTGCAACAGGAATACGAACACCACCTTTACCACCGATATTGGTTTGGCCGTAAATTTCAGAAGAATTACGCACTTCAGGTAACATTGAACGTGGAATATTCAAGATTTCAAGCATCTTGTCGTCCCATTGTTTGGTATGAATATTGAATAACATGGTACGAGATGCATTAGTGTAATCGGTTACGTGTACTCGGCCTTGAGTCAGTTTCCATACAAGCCAAGTATCAACAGTACCAAATAATAATTCGCCTCGTTCTGCTTTTTCTCGAGCACCTTCAACGTTATCCAAAATCCATTTTACTTTTGTACCAGAGAAGTAAGGGTCAACCACTAAGCCAGTGGTATTACGAATGTATTCTTCATGACCATCGGCTTTTAATTTATCGGTAATGTCTGCTGTACGGCGACATTGCCAAACGATAGCGTTGTAAACGGGTGTACCGGTTGCTTTTTCCCATACGATGGTGGTTTCACGCTGGTTGGTGATACCGATAGCGGCGATTTCATCAGATGTAATGCCCGCTTTGGCAACGACTTCGTTTAAGGTTGAACTTTGAGTTGCCCAAATTTCCATTGGGTTATGTTCTACCCAACCAGCTCGAGGGTAGATTTGGGTAAATTCACGTTGTGCAATTTCAACCACATTCGCATTATGATCTAATAATACTGCGCGAGAGCTTGTTGTGCCTTGGTCTAATGCAATGATGTATTTTTTGTCTGTCATAGTATTACTCCTTCAAATAATTATTCGCAGCTGCAATTACAAGGTAAATTGCCGCCAATTGCTTTTTTGTATAACCATGCACCAGCTAATGCGCCTAAAACAGGTGCAACCATTGGAACGATAAAATAAGGGATTTCGCGTCCGCCAGTTAAAGCGAGTTTGCCCCAGCCAGCGAGATAAGCAAAGAATTTTGGTCCGAAGTCACGTGCTGGATTCATGGCAAAACCAGTTAATGGGCCCATAGCACCGCCGAGAACTGCGATTAATACACCAATTAATAATGGCGCAAGTGGACCACGAGGTACACCGTTTCCATCGTCAGTTAATGCCATAATTAATGCCATAAGAATTGCAGTAATCACAAATTCCACAGCAAAGGCGCCACCAATGCTTAAACTTGGATGAGGATAAGTGGAGAATATACCCGCAAGGCTTAAACTTTCTTGTGTACCACGAACAATGTTATGAGAAGTTTCATAATCGATAAAAACATTGTGGTATAAGGCATAAACTAATGCTGCAGCAAAGAATGCGCCGAGCATTTGTGAAATGATGTAAGGAATTACTTTTTTGCCATCAAAGCAAGCAAATTTCCAAAGGGCAATGGTTACTGCTGGGTTTAAATGTGCGCCAGATAAACCCGCTGTTGCATATACTGCAAGTGCAACGCCCATCCCCCACATAATGCTGATTTCCCACAAGCCAAAACTAGCGCCTGCTACTTTTAGTGCTGCAACGCAGCCCACACCAAAGAAAATCAATAAGGCTGTACCTAAAAACTCGCCAATACAGTTCGCTTTTAATGATTTATCCATAGATCACTCCTTAGAAGTGCGGTTGAAATGAAGGGTGTTTTCCCTGAATAAAAGGGAAGAAGAATTTATTAGAAAAGAATACGGAGTGTTTTGAAATAGCCTCCTTATTTGAATTCTAGGTTAGAACACCTAGATTGATTATGATGTTACTCTGTTAGAGTAGAATTTTGGCTTCTACGATATAGAAACCTATTTAACCGTGGGTATGTTTACCCACGGTTGTGAGGGATATTATTTTTTCCCTTTTAAGAATTCCACGCCAGTATCTGGGAAATCAGTAAATACGCCTGTTGCACCTGATTTATTCAATAACGCATCGTACATTTGATTTACGTCAGTGAAGAATTCAGGTAAAGCATCTTTACGCACGGTGTATGGGTGTAATTCCACTTTATATTGTGCGAGTTCTTTCACTAATGGTGTGTATACAATGTTACCTGGTTTAGATTGTTCTTTATCTACTAACATATACCAACCTGGACCAACACCATCAGCGTATTTCACTACTTCTGCCATTGCACCTGGTTTAAACATCCAATCGTAATCGTAGTTTACCCATTTACCTTTCGCATCTTTTTCTTGCGTTTCTTTCCAATCTGTATAAGCCACTAATTGAACTAATTTCAAATCCATGCCCATTTTTGGAAGTAATTCAGTTTTGATACGTTTTAATTCATTAAAGTCGAAAGTTTGTAAGTAAACCATATCGGTTTTCTTATCATAGCCATATTTTTTCAACACTTTGAGTGTTTCAGCTGCAATATCTTTGCCATTTTGATGGTGGAACCAAGGTGCCTTGATTTCTGGATAAATCCCTACTTTTTTGCCAGTCGATTTTTCTAAGCCTTGGATAAACTCAATTTCATCTTCAAAGGTGTGAATTCTGAAGTGTGATTTCCAAAGTGGGAAACGACCAGGATAAACTTGTGCTTGTTTGCCATCTTTGGTTTCAAAGTTTTCTGTCATTTCTAAACTTTGAATTTCTTTTAAGGTAAAGTCGATGACATAGTAACGACCATCTTTACGGTGACGATGTGGGAATTTTTTCGCTACATCAGTCAAACCATCTAAAAAGTGATCGTGAATAACCACTAAACGACCATCTTTAGTCATTGCTAAATCTTGCTCTAAATAATCTGCGTGTTGTGCAAACGCAAGTGCTTTAGATTCTAAAGTATGCTCTGGTAAATAACCGCTAGCACCACGGTGAGCAATAATGATTTTGTCTGATTTCATTTGGGTGTTTGCCATGCTTGATGAATGGCTGCTACAACCTGCAAGTACGCCAGCTGCTAATAAAGAAAGCGCTAAAGTTTTAAGTTTCATAGGTATTTTCTCCTTGATTTACTTATTACATCTTGGTTTCATGTCGTAAAAATAGATTTCGCTAATTTCACGGTCATAACCTGGATAAAATCCTTTTGGCATCCCTAACACAATTTGTTTGCCTCGGTTTGCATGGACAAGTAGTTGTTTTGTTTTCGGATTAATATTCAAGCCTTCGATTTCGCCGACATCTCGAATATCATCTAAGGTTTTTTCTAAAACAACTCGAGCTTCATTATTTTTATCTGAGATTTCTACACGATAAATATGATCAGGTTCTTTTTCATCTGCCGTACCGTCATCAGCGGTGACATAGAGATCACCGTTGTAGGCATAAACCCCTTGAATCCATTGTGGAACAGGTTGTAAATGCACTTTTCGTTTATATTTACCTGTTGAAAGATCATATTCATATAAATAACGGCCACTTTCCTCACCAACCCAAGAAGCCATCCAAACTGAATTGTGAACTGTATCTACGGTGATGCCGGAAACTTCGACTTGACCTGACTCAGGATTAAAATCAACAGATCTTTTTAATGCGAGGGTTTCGGGATCATGAATCGCAATTTGAATATTTTTCCCTACTCCAGCATCAAACCATTCGGAGGAAACATAAAGTTCATTGTTGTAGATATCAATGTCACCAATGTGGTTAGCTTCTTTTTGATAGCCCACAAAAGGATCCTTATTTTCTTTAATCAGTTTTCCATTCATATCATATTTAGCGAGGGTTTTGCTTCCGGATATATAAAGATGCTTTCCATCAGTTGTAATACCTTGACGGCCATTTACTTCTAATACTTTATCCAATTTATAAGTATATTTAGGTAAAGCTGAATGATAAGGCGCTTCGCAAGTTTGATTTGCCGACACAGATATCGCAAAAAGTGTGCAACCTAATCCAATAGTAATCGATGATAATTTCATAATTATTGTCTCCTTAAATATATGATTTATTTTGTGGGAAAGGAATCAAGATGCGCTATATCAGAAATAAAATTAATTTTAGTTACAAAAAAGGCGACTAAGCATTTGCCCGCCGCCTTTTTTAAGCTAATTATTTAGTACCGTAAGTATCGCCTAATTTCGCTTTGTGTTTACCTTCTTCAACCATTACGATTAAGAGTAATAACACTGCTAATACGCCACCGCCGATCATTACGTAGAAACCACCGTCCCATCCGTAATGTTGAGCAGCCCAACCGATAACTGCAGATGCAGAAACTGTACCGCCTAAGTAACCGAATAAACCAGTGAAACCTGCTGCAGTACCTGCTGCTTTTTTCGGTGCTAACTCAAGAGCATGTAAACCGATTAACATTACAGGACCGTAGATTAAGAAACCGATTAAAGTCATTAAAATGAAGTCAGTTAATTGGTATGGGTTTTGATACCATGCGCTATAGTTTGCTAATTCAGCTTTTGGTGTAGCTGGGTTCATCCAGTATGCAACAACCGCTGCAGTGGTTAAGATCATGAAGATGAAACCTGTTAAACCACGTTTACCTTTGAATACTTTATCTGATACCCAACCACATAATAATGTACCTGGAACCGCTGCTAATTCATAGATTGTGTATGCCCATGCGGTACCTTTGATGTTGAAGTGTTTTACTTCGCTTAAGTAAACCGGAGACCATTTTAATACGCCGTAGCGGATTAAATATACGAATACGTTAGCAATCGCGATGTACCATAACAATTTGTTTTTTAATACATAAGTGACGAAGATTTCTTTTGCAGTTAAATCGTTTTCGTAAGTTTTTTCGTTATAGTCATCTGGGTAATCATTACGCCATTTTTCGATTGATGGTAAACCACAAGATTGTGGAGTATCACGCATGACGAAGTACACAGGAATTGCACAGATCATTGCTGCAATACCAGGGTAGTATAAAGATTGTTGCCAGATGTCTTTTGCTTGCGCTTCAATACCGTGGGTGCTGAAGAAAATTGCACTAGCTAGTAACACCATTGCACCAGGCATCATACCACCGATATTGTGCGCAGTATTCCAAATTGACACGATAGTACCGCGTTCAGATTTGGACCACCAGTGTACCATAGTACGACCACATGGAGGCCATCCCATACCTTGGAACCAACCATTTAAGAAGATCATCGCCCACATGATAGCGATGCCTGAGGTTGCCCATGGGAATAGACCCATTAAGGTCATGCATAAACCAGATAATAACAAACCAAATGGTAGGAATACACGTGGGTTAGAACGGTCAGACATACCAGCCATGACGAATTTTGATAAACCGTAAGCAAGGCCAGCTGCAGAACCGATTACACCAAGCTCAGCTTTTGTATAAAGACCAGCTTGAATTAAACCAGGTTGTGCTAAGTCAAAGTTTGCACGCACGAAATAGTATGCGGCATAACCAAAGAAGATCCCTGCGAATACTTGCCAACGTAAGCGTTTATACGTGGAATCAATTTTTTCCGCCGGAAGTTCCGCAATATGCGGAGCGGGTTTGAATGGTCCAAACATAATTTTTTCTCCAACTTTTAATTATGTGTAAGTTTTATTCACCCTTTATTAGACAGTAAGGGATAGGCGCATAATAAAAGAAAATAAAAAATAAGGAAGTAAAAAAAGTAAAAAATGTGAAGTGTTTCACAAAATTTTTACACCATTTGAGCGAATCCGAAAATTATTGTGATCGGTATCACAAAATTGTTTTCTTTTGCGCTCAAAATGTTGTTAATTTGGCCGCACTTCTCTACAATGCCTGTGATTTTTATATTACTTTTTTGTTAAATTTTGGGAATTGGGGGTAAACATGGGATTATCACCTAGCATATACAAAGATGTTGGAGATTTTTCGCCACTCAGTACCGATGTCATAATTATCGGTGGTGGCGCAACGGGTGCAGGTATTGCACGTGACTGTGCACTTCGTGGCATTGATTGTATTTTATTGGAACGCCGAGACATCGCAACGGGTGCGACAGGACGCAACCACGGATTATTACACAGTGGTGCGCGTTATGCCGTGAACGACCAAGAATCTGCTGAAGAATGTATTAAAGAAAACCGCATTTTGCGCAAAATTGCGCGTCATTGCGTAGATGAAACGGAAGGCTTATTTATCACGTTGCCTGAAGATTCTCTCGACTATCAAAAAACCTTCCTTGAAAGTTGTGCAAAATCTGGAATTGATGCGCAAGCCATTGATCCTGACTTAGCTAAAATTATGGAGCCTTCTGTAAATCCTGATTTAGTGGGCGCTGTTGTTGTACCAGATGGTTCGATTGACCCATTCCGTTTAACCGCCTCTAATATGATGGATGCGACAGAAAACGGCGCAAAAATGTTCACTTATTGCGAAGTAAAAAATTTGATTCGTGAAGGTGGAAAAGTAATTGGCGTGAATGTGTACGATCACAAAAATCGTAGAGAACGCCAATTTTTTGCACCGCTTGTTGTGAATGCTGGTGGTATTTGGGGACAAGGGATTGCAGAATATGCCGATCTCAAAATCAAAATGTTCCCAGCGAAAGGTGCATTGCTTGTAATGGGCCATCGCATTAATAAACTTGTCATTAACCGCTGCCGTAAACCAGCTGATGCGGATATTCTTGTTCCAGGCGATACAATTTGTGTGATTGGCACAACGTCAAGTCGTGTTCCTTATGATCAAATCGATAACATGCAAGTGACACCAGAAGAAGTAGATATTCTTTTCCGTGAAGGTGAAAAACTTGCACCGAGCTTGCGTCATACTCGCGTATTACGTGCTTATGCTGGGGTGCGTCCATTAGTTGCGAGTGATGATGATCCATCTGGTCGTAATGTGAGCCGTGGTATTGTGTTACTTGACCACGCAGAACGTGATGGCTTAGATGGCTTTATTACTATCACTGGCGGTAAGTTAATGACTTATCGTTTAATGGCTGAATGGGCGACCGACCTTGTTTGTAAAAAACTCAATAAAACGGCTCGTTGTGTTACTGCTGAACAGGCTTTACCAGGTTCTACTGAAAGTCGTCAAGAGACCAACCAAAAAGTCATTTCATTACCAAGTACTATTCGTTATTCTGCTGTGTATCGTCATGGTTCACGCGCTACTCGTTTGCTTGAAAAAGAACGTTTAGATCGTTCAATGGTTTGCGAATGTGAGGCTGTGACGGCAGGCGAAGTTCGCTATGCAATTGATGAACTCGGTGTAAATAACATTGTGGATTTACGCCGCCGTACACGTGTTGGCATGGGTACTTGCCAAGCTGAACTGTGTGCATGTCGTGCTGCTGGCTTAATGAACCGTTTTGAAGTGGCAACACCAACTCAATCAACTATTCAACTTTCTGCCTTTATGGAAGAACGCTGGCGCGGTATTGAGCCGATTGCTTGGGGGGAAGCTATTCGCGAAGCCGAATTTACCTCTTGGATGTATGGTAGCGTATTGGGTTTAAATGATATGAAACCGCTTGATGAACAAGCACAACAAGGGACGGATAGCAATGAATTTTGATGTAGCCATTATTGGCGGTGGTTTAGCAGGGTTAACCTGTGGCATCGCCCTTCAACAACGCGGCAAACGTTGCGTGATTATCAACAACGGTCAAGCAGCCATTGATTTTGCATCCGGCTCTTTAGATTTATTAAGCCGTATGCCATCAACTTCAAATGGAGAAGGTCGCGCGGTAGAAAATTTAAAAGAAAATATCACCGCACTTCGCAATGAATTACCAGCTCACCCTTATAGTTTATTGGGCGCAGAGAAAGTGCTTGCTAAAGCACAAGATTTTGAACGTTTAGCCAATGAATTAAATCTTGATTTAATTGGTTCTACGGAAAAGAACCATTGGCGTGTAACAGGCTTAGGCAGTTTACGTGGCGCGTGGCTTTCACCAAATAGTGTACCAACTGTGCAAGGCAATGAACGTTTTCCGCATAAACGTATTGCGGTGCTTGGTATCGAAGGTTATCACGATTTTCAACCGCAACTTTTAGCGGCAAATTTAGTGTTAAACCCACAATTTGAGCATTGTGAGGTGATCAGTGGTTTCTTAAATATTCCACAATTAGATGAGCTTCGCAAAAATGCCCGAGAGTTCCGTAGTGTAAATATCTCTCAACTTCTAGAGCACAAACTTGCGTTCAATGATCTTGTTAAAGAAATTATTGAATCAGCGCAAGGCGTAGAAGCCGTATTTTTACCGGCTTGTTTTGGTTTAGAAAACCAAGAATTTATGACCGCACTTCGTGATGCAACTAAACTCGCATTATTTGAATTACCAACGTTGCCACCATCATTACTCGGTATGCGCCAGCGTATTCAATTACGCCGTAAATTTGAATCCCTTGGTGGTTTAATGATTAACGGTGATAGTGCATTGAGTGCAACATTTGAAGGAAATCAAGTCCGTTGTATCAACACTCGCTTGCTCGAAGATGAAGAAATTACTGCAGATAATTTCGTACTGGCTTCAGGAAGTTTCTTCAGTAAAGGACTCATTTCTGAATTTGATAAAATTTATGAGCCAGTTTTTGAATCCGATATTATCGGTGTTGAAGGCTTTAACGATAAAGACCGTTTCACTTGGACTACTCATCGTTTTGCTCATCCACAACCTTATCAATCTGCTGGTGTAGCAATTAATGCTCAATGCCAAGTGCAAAAGAGCGGTCAATATTTAACGAATTTATATGCCGTCGGTAATGTAATTGGTGGGTTTAATGCGCTTGAGCTTGGTTGTGGTTCGGGTGTCGCAGTTGTAACTGCCTTGGCGGTTGCTGATGAAATCTTGGCGAAATAAGGGGGAATAATATGGATAATAATATTCAACGACTCATTGATAGTGCAAAACAATCCCTTAATTCACCTGAAAGCCATAAATATATCGACGAAAGTTTTGAAAGCTGTATTAAATGTACGGCTTGTACCGCTGTTTGTCCGGTTTCACGCAATAATCCGCTTTACCCTGGCCCAAAACAATCTGGTCCAGATGGTGAGCGTTTACGCTTGAAATCAGCTGAACTTTACGATGAAGCACTTAAATATTGTACTAACTGTAAACGTTGTGAAGTGGCTTGTCCGTCAGATGTGAAAATCGGTGATTTAATTGTGCGTGCGCGTAATAACCACTTAGCGCAGTCTAAAAAACCGTTAATGAATAAATTGCGTGATGCGATTTTAAGTAACACGGATGTAATGGGGAAAATCAATACGCCATTAGCGCCGATTGTAAACACCATCACAAGCCTAAAAGCGACTAAATTTATGTTGGAAAAAACGCTTAAAATCAGTAAAGAACGTACTTTACCTAAATATGCGTTTGGTACGTTCCGTAGCTGGTATATGAAAAATGCGTTACAAGACCAACAAAAATTTGAGCGTAAAGTCGCGTATTATCATGGTTGTTATGTGAACTATAATAATCCGCAGCTTGGTAAAGAATTCCTTAAAGTGTTCAATGCGATGAACATTGGGGTGATGCTATTAGAAAAAGAAAAATGCTGTGGTTTACCATTAATGGTAAACGGTTTCCCAGAACGTGCCCGTAATATCGCACAGTTCAATACCGATTACATTGGAAAAATGGTAGATGAAAATGGACTAGACGTGATCAGTGAAGCATCAAGTTGTTCACTTAATCTGCGTGATGAATACCATCATATTTTAGGCATCAACAATGCTAAAGTGCGTCCGCATATTCATATGGTGACACCATTCTTATACCAACTTTTCAAAGAAGGTAAAACATTACCCTTGAAACCACTTAAACTTCGAGTGGCTTATCACACCGCTTGTCACGTAGATAAAGCAGGCTGGGCACCTTATACTTTGGAAGTGTTGAAAAAAATTCCTGGTTTAGAAATCATTATGTTACCTAGCCAATGCTGTGGTATTGCAGGGACTTACGGTTTTAAATCCGAAAACTATAAGGTTTCACAATCTATTGGTAAAAACCTATTCGATAATATTAACGAAGGTGGGTTTGATTACGTCATATCAGAATGCCAAACCTGTAAATGGCAAATTGATATGTCATCTAATGTGACCTGTATTCACCCATTAACCTTACTCTGTATGTCGATGGATGCTTAACAATAAGAAAAATGCACTTTGTAATTAAAGTGCATTTTTTATAAGTAGAAAAAAGTGCGGTAAATTTTTTACCGCACTTTTGGTTTTAGATATTATTAGAATTCAAACTGAACTGACATTCTATAGTTTCTACCAGGGGCGTAGAAGCGGTTTAAGCCTTTACCTGTTGCTGTTTCTACTCGGTTAATCGTGCCTATATGACGAATAGAACGGGCAGAGTCCCAAGTAAGATATTTTTGATTTGTTAAATTATAAACACCAGCTGTAAATGTAAGGTTTTTAATTGGTTTCCAATAAGCAATGGCATCTATCACAGTGTAATGCTTATTGCGCCATAATCCTCTAGAGTCTTTTACCTCTTTGCCGTTCACTTTTGTAGCAGGTATATCGTGTTCATTGCCATAAATATTTTCTTTTCTGGCAACCATGCTCGTCCATTGTGAATTAAATGTATCTTTTTCTTTTTTAGCTGCAATATCGGTGATATACACATCCATGCCCCATTTTTGGCTTGGTGCATCATAGCCAATGTTATATACCGATGTGGTAGGTTGCAATGCATTCATAGGCTGATCTTGTGAAGCAATAGCAGTATATTGCGGATTTAGTTTCAAAAATTCAGCATACCCAGAACGTAATTTGTTATCTTTAATTCTTCCTTTTTGATAGGTGAATTTATAACCTAAATGGAAACCTTGTAGATTTTCAAACAAATCCCCCATTTCAAGACGTGAAGCAATTTCGATACCTCTGACTCTTGCTTGATCTCGATTTTGGTTTTGATAAAACGGATATTCTATTGTAGAACCTTTCTCAATTTGTTTATTTTTTTCAAAGACCAAATCAATAAAATTACGATAATCACTTTGAAACGCACTTAACGTAAGATAACTATTTTCCTTATAAAAGGTAAATGCAACTTCTTTCGTTTTTGATGTTTCTGCTTTTAAATTGGTATTTGGAGCTATGGAAAAATCTGGATGCTTGAATGTCATATAAATTTCATCAGAGGTTGGCGCACGGAAAGCATTAGCATATTTAAGCTGCACGCGAAGCCAATCAGTGGGATCTAGATTCAAACCAATATTATAAGAATGATGTTTATAGGTTGTTTTGCGTAATAGCAGTGCAAGATTTTTTTTCATATTATTTGTATAACAAACAGTGTTATAGCGACAATCGTTATATCCTACAGGAACATACGTGCCATAAACGACATCTTTTTCATCAAAAGGTACAAATATTCCTGCAATTAAGCCACCTGGAACGGGAGTTTTTTCATCATAACCAGGCAAATATTTCACATGGTCATAGCGATAATTTAAATCTAGCCCTAGCCAAGAGGTAAGTTGCACATTATCTCCAAAATACAACACATTATTTTTAGTCGTAACAGGGATTAAATAGGTATCTTTACCCTTGTCGGCATGAAGTTGAGTTCCATTAGCACAACCAGCTACGCTGATATTAGGTTGTGGTTTTTTCGCCTCGCCAAGATTTCCATTCTCTGCTCTAGCGCAGAAAAAGTAGTCAGCCCACCATTGCACATTGGCTGCGGTGTTGTATTGATGATTTACCATACTTTTTAGTGTTTTTTCATAAAGACCACCATATTTTAGTTGGTGTTGGGTATGCCAAAGGTTAAATTCTTTGTCTAAATCAAGTTTAATCTGTTGGGTGTTAGTGTTTAAATCACGATCATTGACGGAGTCTGTACTATAGCCATAACTTTTTGGAAATAAAAAATGTGCGGATTCTTCTCTTAGAGGTCCACCCTCCCACATTGCCTCTCCCTTTTTTAGTGGGATTTCGCCATATTTTTTTCCATTAGGTAATGTTTTAACTTCTATTGGTTTATTCTCATAAGCGTATTTGTCATTGTAGTTTTCATCCGTTTCAACAAAAATCCGAAATTTTTTACCTTCACAACTTAATTTTTCGCAATTAATTAAGACCGAATCAAGTGAGCCTGTAGTGGAATCAATATCGCTATCAACATCTTCATCCTTACTATTCTTAAATTTACGAGAATACCAGCCATCTTCTACGCTTTTAAATTCATCCCCATTTTTATCCACAATGCTATAAACACCATCCTTTTCCACTAACTTTAACCCTTGTGGATTACTTACACCATTACAAGTGGATTGATGACAATATTCATCAGAACGAGCTTTATTAGTAATATTTTGTGAGGAATAACTCAGTTTAAAATGATCCCAAAAAGGCGTTTGGGTGAAATTTTCATAACTAAATTGAATATTTTTTCGTTTGGATTGATCGTGAATAATACGCTCACCGTATGTTTCACTTTTAGCTTGAGTATATGATCTAAGAGAGTAAGACAAATCCATTCCCTTTGTATCTAAAGTAGAATCATCTAATGCCACACTCAAGCGATGGTTTTCATTAGGCTGAAAGCCCAATTTTATTAAAGTACTTTGTCGGGTAATTTGATAAGGATCGGCTTTTTCACGTGTAGGACCAACCGCACTTAAATCAGCCTTTTTATTGGGATAAATTTTATAATCGTAGTTTTCTATTTCATGTCCATCACGTTTTGTATCAACGACTAAAATATCAAATTTTTTATAACGTCCTGCGAAGGTAAGTGCATTAAGGTTTTGATTATTCATTGTTTGATAGCCACGTTTAAAGGAAAAATAATAATTTTTATCCAATAAATAATCCCGAGCATCTTTTGTTTCAAACATCACTGAGCCACCTAAAGCACCACTACCAGCCTTAATCGAATCAGAACCTTTTGTAATTGTTGCCTGTTTTACATTTTCAATTTCTACACTATTACGTGTATTATTAAAATTTCCATAACCCTCAAATAACTCCTTAAATCCTTGAGAGCTTAAGGTTTCAGCTTGACGAAGTCCATCAACCATAATACCCACACGGTTTTCATCAACCCCTCGAACTGCATAACCACTTGCTCCAGTTCTTCCCGTTTCAACAACGCTAATACCTGTTTCATAGCGAACGAGATCACGAGAATCAGACGCCTGCTGTTTCGCTAATTTTTTGGCTGAAATTTGGGTTTCCCCGACTTTTTTCTCTTTGATATTAATATTTTCTGATGAATCTGAAACATTAATTTGTTCTAGTTGTTCAGAAACATTACTATTTTGGTTGGTTGGTTGGTTGGTTGGTTGGTTGGTTGGTTGGTTGGTTGGTTGGTTGGTTGGTTGGTTGGTTGGTTGGTTGGTTGGTTGGTTGGTTGGCTCATTAGCATAAGCAATACTTGCCGTTAGCCCAAGCATAACGGAATACGTAAGCAGATTTAATCTAAAATTGGTCATGTTTACTCCATAATAAAGAAAATGATAATAATTATTAAATATAGTACAGGGAAAAATATTTTCTCACAATACTAAAAGTGTGTTTTTGAAAAAATCAAACAATAAAAATTATTCTCATTATGCTCTATATTTAAATGCGCTTGTTCTCTATAATGCAAGCCATCGATTGTTCATGTTAGTTGTAGGGTGGGCTTCAGCCCACCAACAAACAATCGTGAGATATTTTGGTGGGCTGAAGCCCACCCTACATAAAGTGCACATTGATTGCATACTTCTTTTTAGTAGCAATCATTATGATGATTTTATGGATTGCGTAGCATTATTGATTTAGTTGAAAACGATGCTTTTAAGGAATTAAAAATGACAAAAGCCACCTTTTAGGTGGCTTTGTCTCTATATTGTAGGGGGGGTTTGATAATGCTATCAGTGACCAACGTTCCCTATCGTCGGGGTGGAGTCTATGGTAAAATAATTCAAATGTCAAGTGATAAGTAGGATTATATGTTATCAGCAACGCAATTTCTTATTTTAGAAAAAGCACTTAGTAAGGAAAGATTATCTACATACAAAAACTATGTGAAAAATAAAACTTCAGAAAGTATTAATGACAACATCGTTGCTTTATATGAATGGAATTCTGAAATAGCTGGCTATTTTCTTGAACTATGTAATATATATGAGGTTTCATTAAGAAATGCTATTTACAGATCAATAGATGCGTATGATCATTATGGTATCAGACAGAGACAAATACTTAGACAAAATCCTAAATTAAGAGAAAAAGTTGAAGAATTAGGTAGAAATGCGACTGATGGAAAAATCATATCTAGTTTACATTTTCACTTTTGGGAAGGTTTTTTGAAGAAATTTTTCTTTTGGAATCCTCGTAAGCCTCACAATATGCCTCTTTTATATGCTTATAGAATAATTTCTTTTGAAAACTCAAATAAAGATAAGGATATGTTATTTATTATAAAAGTCACAAAGAATTTGAGAGTGAATATAAGAAACAGAATTTGTCATCACGATCCCATCTTCAATAAAGATTTAAAGAAAATTCTGAAACAAGTTATGTGGGTATTTAGTAAAATTGATTATGATTTATACTTAGTTATTAACAATCTATATTCCAATAAAATTATCAATCTTTTAAATAAGAAGCCAATCTAACTACAAATGTAGAAGATCAGACCTCATCTGACAAATCACAATGAAAAATGAGCATTTCCTGTTTAGTATATGAGTGTCAAAGTCAATCTAAACAGAACAGTAAATGCTCATTTTTTATTCTACCCCCCCCCATTAACCACCAGATCCGTTTTGATTCAGTTTGGTTTCACTAAAATCACTTTGACTACACTTTGGGTTTTAACAAGCAGTAAAGCTCAAGTTGAATGAATGTTCGCTAATTTTTATAGGGGCGTAAAGCGATCTAATAAACTCTCTATTTTTGCATCTACATGATTTTTTAGCTGATTGAATGAAGATGTTATGTTCTAAATTTAGAACTTTTGATTTAGAACAAAATAAAAATAATTCTCAAAAATCTGTTCAATAATAAATTTATTTTTTATAATCTACCTGTTTATTAACTTGAGGAAATCATAAATGAAACAACATAAATTAACCCCTTATGCTCTGTTGCTGATTACTGCAGGCATGTCTGTTACGAGTTATGCTTTGGCTGAGGAGCAATTGTCTGAGATTAAGGTTACGGATGAAATATCATCTCCACGTAAAACACAATCCGCAGTGATTCATAAAAATGAAAAAACAATTCAAAAAGAGATGATCCGGGATACTCGAGATTTGGTTCGTTATACTACTGATGTTGGTATTAGTGATAATGGTCGTAAATTAAAGGGTTTCTCTATACGAGGAGTAGAGGGTAACCGCGTTGGTATTAGTATTGATGGTATTAATTTACCTGATAGTGAAGAAAATTCACTTTATGCCCGTTACGGCAACTTTAATGACTCTCGTTTATCCATTGATTCTGAATTGGTTCGTGAAATTGATATTGTTCGTGGAGCCGATTCTTTTAACCAAGGCAGTGGACACCTTGGGGGGGGGGTAAATTATCGTACATTAGAAGCTGGGGACCTTCTATTACCAAATAAGAATTATGGCGTGTTATTACGCAATGGCTATGCAAGCAAAAATAGAGAGTGGTTTCATACTGTAGGGTTTGGTTATATTGGCGATAAAGTAGATTTAGCATTACTTTACTCTTATCGCAATGGACATGAAATGAAAAGTGCTGGTGGTGGTTCTCTGTTAAAAGGAAGCAATAGACAAATTCCAGATCCTGCTAAACATTGGAATAATAGCTATCTAGCAAAAATTGGATACCAGCTTAATGATGAAAATCGTGTTAATTTTTCTATTTCTAGCCAAAAAATAAGTCGTTATACTGATGAATTATCTTATGAAATTGGTGGATTTACATATAGAGAGACTGATGATTATCAAAAAATAGATACTATTAATACTAATTATCAATATACGCCTAATTCTGGTCCAATAGCATTGATTCGTGCAGATGTTGATTATCAGAAAACTAAATTAGGTTCTATTAATTACAAAGGTGATTATGTTTCTAGTGATTCTATAGATAAAAAATCTGTCGATAAAATCGACAATCGTCAAACTCCAGCAACATATAAACGTTTTTCTCTACGTATTGATAGCCAACCTATTAATTTGCTAGGTGATCACCGTTTTTCTTTGCAAACTTATATGAGCAAAAGACACTTTGAAAATGTAAACGATGATTGGGACATCGATACCAATAAGCATTCTATTTACACTATTCAAAATCCAGTTAATACAAAGCAATACGGTATTTCATTATTAGATAATGTAACATTTAATGATACTTATTCAGCTAATTTGGGTATTCGTTATGATCATACCACTATGGTTCCTTTAGATTATAATGTACCTTATAGAGCACCTACAAAATCTGTACCTAAAAAACCAGAAACAGCTAAATTTAATAATTTATCTGGATTAATTGGATTAAATGCCCAAATCAATGAAAATTGGAAGCTAAATTATCTAGTCAGTTCTGGGTATCGTTTACCAAGTGCATCAGAAATGTTTTTCACGTTTGAAAGTAACTATGGTAACTGGGCAGCAAATCCTAATTTAAAGGCTGAGCGTAGTTTAAGCCAAAGTTTAACTTTGCAAGGTAAAGGTGAAGTAGGAGAACTGGATTTTACAATCCATCACACTCGTTATCATAATTTCTTATTTGAACAAGAAACATTAAAAAGTTTTGAGAATCCTTATTATGATGAAGATCAGTGTGAATGGGGGATTAATGACGCCTGTAAATATTTGCTTACCCCATACCAACAAATGGTTAATTTAGATAATGCAAAAATATCTGGACTAGAATTTAAAGGAACTCTTAATTTACATGCTGTTGTTAATTCAATTCCAAATGGATTTTCGTTATTTGGTGCGATTGGGTATAGCAAGGGTAAATTATCAAATAAAGAAAGCTTACTTTCTATTCAACCAATTAAAACAATTTTAGGCTTGGATTATGAATCGCCAGATAAATATTGGGGTATTTTTACACGTTTTACTTATTCTGGTTCCAAAAAAGGAAAGGATGCTCAAATTGGTGAGATTGTTAGACCAAGCTCACGAACTTGGGTGTGTGCTGAATTGGGGTGTGAGGCTAGTGAAGAGGAAAATCATCGTCAAATAAATACATATCGCTGGTTAAACGGTTCGAGTTTTATCACAGACATATTTGGTTACTATAAACCGCTAGAAAATGTAACATTACGTGCGGGTGTATATAACTTATTTAACCGTAAATATCATACGTGGGATAGCTTACGTGGTATAAACCGTCGTTCAACAACAAACTCATTAGACTGGGATACAGGTTATGGTCTTGAACGTTTCTATCAACCAGGTCGTAACTTCGCAGCCTCTGTAGAAATTAGATTCTAATTAATTTGTAGGGTGGGCTTCAGCCCACCAACAAACAATCGTGAGATATTTTGGTGGGCTGAAGCCCACCCTACATTAAGTACGCATAATTCTATGCGTGCTTCTTTTTATTTTAGGAGCAATCATTATGATGATAGATAAACGCCTAATTAACACGGTGGCTGATAGCAAAAAATGGATTGGCGTCACGGTGTTGTGGAATTGGGTGGCGTTAGTTGGCGGGATTATTAGTGCCGTCGTGTTTTCTTATATTTTACACGCCGCTTATTTTAAAGAGTTGACGATGTCAAGTGCGGTGGGTTTAGGTGTAATTTTAATTGCGGCATTGGCACTGCGTGCTTTTGCGGGTAAAAAATCAGTGCAAGCGTCTTATTTTGCCAGTACAAAAGTGAAGCATGAATTGCGTAGCCTTATCTATCGTAAATTGGCTTCTATGCCACTTAACCAAGTGAACCAACAATCCACCTCAAGCATTATCCAAGTGGCATCAGAAGGTGTAGAACAGCTTGAAATCTACTTTGGGCGTTATTTGCCGCAGCTTTTTTATAGCTTGCTTGCACCGCTTACCCTCTTTGTTTTCCTGATTTTTTTCAGTTTTAAAACTGCCGTAATTTTGTTGATTTGTGTGCCGCTTATCCCAATGTCGATTATTGCGGTAAATAAAATCGCGAAAAAACTCTTGGCAAAATATTGGTCGATTTATGTAGGATTAGGCAGCAGTTTTTTAGATAACCTACAAGGTTTAATCACGTTAAAAATCTATCAAGACGACGCTTATAAAGCGAAAGCAATGGATAAAGAGGCTGAGCATTTCCGAAAAATTACCATGAAAGTGCTTACTATGCAGCTTAACTCGGTATCACTGATGGATTTACTTGCTTATGGTGGCGCAGCAATCGGGATTTTAACCGCACTATTGCAATTCCAAGATGCAAAACTCAGCGTGTTAGGTGTGATTTTATTTATTCTACTTTCCTCCGAGTTCTTTATTCCGCTTCGTTTGCTTGGTTCTTTCTTCCATGTGGCGATGAATGGTAAAGCGGCTTCAGATAAGATCTTCACATTACTTGATACGCCAGTGGAAACCCAACAAAGTGCGGTGGATTTTGAAGCTAAAAATAACGTTCAAGTGGAAATTAAAGATCTACATTTTGCGTATTCTGCAGAAAAACCGGCAATTCAAGGTTTAACTTTAACGATTCAACCAAATCAACTTTCAGTGTTTGTGGGTAAAAGTGGTTGCGGTAAATCAACCTTAGTTTCGTTGTTGATGGGCTTTAATAAAGCGCAACAAGGTGAGATTTTGTTTAATGGACAAAACGCCGCTGAAATAGACCGCACTTCTTTCTATCAAAAAGTATCGTTGGTGAGCCATAGTAGCTACGTGTTTAAAGGTACACTGCGTGAAAATATGACGATGGCGAAAATTGATGCCACAGACGAGCAAATTTATGCTTGTTTAGAACAAGTGAATCTTGCCCAATTTGTACGCGAAAATGGCGGATTAGATATGCAGCTATTAAGCCGTGGCGCGAATTTATCGGGCGGTCAGATTCAACGTTTAGCCTTAGCACGTGCTTTATTGCACAATGCGGAGCTTTATATTTTTGACGAAGCGACCAGTAATATTGATGTGGAAAGCGAAGAAATTATTTTGCAGTTTATTCAACAATTTAAACAACAAAAAACCATTGTGATGATTTCTCACCGCTTGGCAAATGCGGTAAATGCGGACTGTATTAACGTACTTGACCAAGGCAAATTGATTGAGCAAGGCACTCATGAAAGCTTAATGGCAAAACAAGGTGCGTATGCTGAAATGTTCCAACAACAAAAAGATTTAGAACAAATTAGAGAGGTGGCAAATGCGTAAAAATGGTTTTGTTGTAATGGGGCATTTATTGAAATTAGTGACCCCACTTGCGCACATTATGGCGTTTACCATCACGATGGGTACGCTCGGTTTCCTGGCTGCCATCTTTATTATGGTGCTTGGTGCAATGGGGTTAGTGAATCTTTTAAACTTTGACACCCATTTAAGTTTCTCTGGAATTTTGACCGCACTTATCGTATTGGCGGTGGCTCGTGGCGCATTGCGTTATTTAGAGCAAATGTCAGGGCATTATATTGCTTTTAAATTATTGGCATTATTGCGTGACAAAGTGTTTTCTTCTTTGCGTCGCCTAGCTTTTGTGAAGTTGCAAGATAAACAAGCAGGGCAATTAGTGTCTTTGGTGACTAACGATATCGAATTGCTCGAAGTGTTCTATGCGCACACCATTGCACCAATTATGATTGCGTTCTTTACCTCTGCGATTTTATTGCTGGTTTTTGCGCATCTTTCAGGCTGGTTTGTAGTTGTCGCATTAGCCGCTTATTTAACAGTAGGTGTAATCCTACCAATTATCACGACCAAATTGGCGCGTGAAGATGGCAGACGCTATCGTGAATTAGTAGGCGAAATGAATGATTTTTTCCTCGACAGCGTGCGTGGTATGAAAGAAATTCAGCTTTTTGGTTATGCGAAACAACGTTTAGCAGAAATCCAACAACGTAGCCAAAAAATTGATACAGCTTTTGAACGCATTAAAGACCAAGAAGCGAAAGTCCGTGTTTATACTGAAGTGGCGGTATCTGTTTTCAACATCATTATGCTATTTACCGGCTTAATTTTATTTAGCTTAGATAAAATTGATTTTTCTGCCTTTTTAATCGGTGTGATTTTATTGATGTCGAGTTATGGTCCCGTTATCGCCTTAAGTAACCTTTCAAGCAACTTATTACAAACCTTGGCTTCAGGTGAGCGTGTATTAAGTTTGTTAGCGGAAGAACCAGAGTTAAAAGATGTAGAAAGTGCGGTCGATTTAAAAGATGTTTCTCGCATTGATGTCGAGAACGTAAACTTCTCTTACGGCGAAGAACAAATTTTATCGGATGTCAGCTTATCTGTGAAAAAAGGCGAAATCTTAGGTATTCACGGCAGAAGCGGTAGCGGTAAAAGTACCTTGTTGAAATTGCTGATGCGTTTTTACGATCCAAAATCAGGTAGCATTAAAATTAACGGTGAAACTTTACCGAACATCAACACCCGCAGTTTGCGTGACAATATGGCGTACATTACTCAGCAAACCTATATTTTCAACGAAACCATTGAAGAAAATATTCGCCTTGCGCGCCGTGATGCAACGTTAGAAGAAATTATGGAAGCAGCGAAGAAAGCTTCAATTCATGATTTCATTTTAAGCTTGCCACAAGGTTATCAAACAAAAATGACCGAATTGGGCGGTAACCTGTCTGATGGTGAAAAACAACGTATCGGTATTGCCCGAGCATTCTTGCATAATGCACCGATCATCTTGCTTGATGAGCCAACCAGTAATTTGGATAGCTTAAACGAAGCGATGATTTTGAAATCATTACTCGATGTTAAAGCTGAAAAATTGATTATTCTCGTGAGTCATCGCCAATCCACCATGGCTATTTGCGATCAAGTGATTGGTATAGAAAACGGCAGAATGTCCTAAATTAATATAAGAAAAAATCGCACTGTTAAAGGTGCGATTTTTTATAGACAGACAAAGAATAAGCCTGTTTTAATAGAAAAATAATTTAGGTGTGGATTCTTATTTTACAACGTTAAATGTCAACGGGTCATAAACAATCTCACCTACTTGAACTTGGATTGTATATTGACCTCTAGGATCCTTTTCATCAAATTTCCAGCAATTTACTACCGTTTTACCTTGGTTTAATGCATCACGAGTGGTTGTGATTGTGTGGGTCTTTTTATCTTCAGAAACTTTAACGGCATTTGGATTTTCTGATACAGCAAAGGTTGTTTTTTCAGGCGATTTAAATACCTCGGTAACAGTAATTTGTTTCGCAAAATTACCATTAGCTACCCAACAAAGTTGGTGTGCTTTAGCTGAGCGAGAAATATCTTTTTTACCTAAATCAGTTGGGGTTTTCCCAGACATATCATAGGTTGAAAGGTAAAGTGTTGGTTGCAGTTCTTGTGGAACATCGGACGCGGCAAATACAGATGATGCTGCGCATAAAGAAAATACAGCTAATGTTAATGATTTTTTCATTACGATTTTCCTCTTTAAATAAAGTATGAATGATTAAAATTCATGGTGTTTTTAGGATAGTTAGAACTATTGTACCACCAGTACGCCAATGCATCCCATATCTTCTAGCATTAAATTCGATACCCCAAATAAGAATGGGTAGTTGCCAGAAGATGCTTGATCAAATTTCACTAAAATTTGAGTTTTGTTTTTTACCCAAACTGTATCTTTCCAAGCTAATTCTTCAGCTTGGAATTGATGTTCTCCTTGGCTTTCCACCACAAATTTGGCACCTTGAATAGTAAATCCAACAGGTAAACTTGCATTTAAAATCCAGCGTTCAATTGTTCCTTTTCGGGCTATTACATCAACTTTGCGTGGGTCAAAACGTCTTTGGTTAATTAAACCGTTTGTGACATCAATATTAAATTCTCGAGTTTGTGCAACGGTTTGTTGTAACATTGCTGGAGCATCCGTTTCGAAAGTGAGGTTTGGTTGTTTGTTAAATGCGGATAGTTGTCCTTGAGCACGTAATTCAAGTACTGTGTTATCTGCCAGTTCATCGCCTGAGAACAACATATTTTTCATTTTTTCGTACAAGCTACGTTTACTTCCGTTAATAAGCGATACGTTGTCAATTTCATTCATATTAACGAGTATTTCTGCGCGTTCGCCTGGCGATAGAACCAAAGATTTGACTGATTTCGCTTTGGGTAAGAAACCTAAATCTTGTGCAATAAGCAGCATTTCTTGATCATTATCCAAGCGTAAATCATAAGCACGCGCTAATGAGGCATTGAGCAAACGTAAACGAATCCAGCCGTGTGCGACATCTAAATATGGTGCTTCAATACCATTTACTAGTAAGCGATTGCCTACAAAGTGCGGTTGATTTTGTTTGAATAATTGGAGACCATCATTATTAAATTCCATATCTTGTAAAATCAATGGAATGTCATCTACGCCGTATTTATTGGGAAGATTCGCTTTTAGGCTTTGGTCATCTTCAATTAACCACATTCCAGCTAAGCCACGATAGGTTTGATAGGCTGAGTTGGCTAATGTCGCGGAACGATACCAACAGCTTGCTGCGGGTTGTTCAATAGGCACGATGGGCGCCCAAGACTCGCCTTTTTTTAGTATTCTAGCCGCCCCACCAAACAGTTCACCCGATGCTTGTAAGCCTTGAATAGACAAGGCAATGGATTGTGGCAAATTGTTATGATAATTAAGTTTGGCAAAGCTACCTGATTTGATTTTAATGGTTGGGCCAAGATAATTACCGTTGAATCCCCATACTGTCACATTGTGTGAGCCATCTAGGGGATAATTCATTTCCTGCATTGTTAATACAATTGGGCGACCGCGGCGAACTTCAATTAGTGGCGGTACAACTAATTTTTCACGGCTTGCTGCTAACAATGGTGCGGGCACTGTGGAAAGTGCGGTAGAAATCGCAGCTGTTTTTAATAATTGACGGCGGGAAAGGCGTAGCATTTTAGTTTCCTTTTGCTATCTCTTCATCAAGTTCGGCAATGCGTTTTTCCATTAGATCGTGACAATAAGCAGCAAGATCTCGAACACTGTCTTTGGTATAGCCTGAAACATCGATTGGATCCATTATTTCGCAAATCACTTTGCCATTATCCCAGCGATTTAAATTAATTTTGTTATGTGTGGTTGAGCAAACCACTGGAATAATCGGTACACCTGCTGAAATCGCCGCATGGAATGCACCCGTTTTAAAGGGTAATAAACCACGACCGCGACTGCGAGTGCCTTCTGGGAACATCCAAATAGATAAATTATCTTCATTAATTCGTCGTGCGAGTTGCGACATTGTACTGTGTGCTTTTGTGCGGTTTTCTCTATCCAAGAAAATATTGCCCGTTACCCAATACAGAATGCCGAAGAAGGGGATCCAAATTAAACTTTTTTTACCCACACTTACTGTGCGAGGTTGCACCATATAAGAGATTGTCACCATATCATAATTATTTTGGTGATTACCGATATAAATCGCGCGTCCAATCTGCTCTTGATTTTGAGGAATACGATGTTCTACTTTTAAGCCAAAAAGTGGATATAAACGCCCAAACCAACGTGCAACAATGCCTACGTTGCTTGGATTTTTAAAGCGGATAAAAGAATAAATTGTACCCAGTACACAAATTAGAATACAGCAGATTAATACGAGGAAAATTCGAAGTAGTTTTAACATGAGGATGTCCTATACAAAATTTCGTTAAAGTATAGCAAATTCAATATCAATATGTGCTAATCTAAACAAAAATCGTGGAATTTTTATGAAACATAGCTATTTTATTTCTGATTTGCATCTAAGCGAAAATCGGCCTGAATTGACCGCACTTTTTGTTGATTTTATGCAGAATCTCGCCCCACAGGCTGAACGCCTTTACATTTTAGGTGATCTTTTTGATTTTTGGATTGGTGATGACGAACAATCTACATTGATTCAACAAGTTAAAGATTTAATTAAATCTGTAAGCGATCAAGGCGTGCAATGTTATTTTCAGCACGGCAACCGTGATTTCTTAATTGGCGAAGGTTTTTCAAAAGAAACGGGAGTTCAGCTTTTACCTGATTATCAATTAATCGCACTTTATGATAAAAAAATCTTACTTTGTCATGGCGATACGCTTTGCATTGATGATGAGGCTTACCAACAATTTCGCCGCAGAGTTCATCAAAAATGGCTGCAGCGTTTGTTTTTGTGCTTGCCATTAAAAGTGCGGGTGAAAATTGCGGAGAAAATTCGGGCAAAGAGTAATCAAGATAAACAAGCTAAAACACAGGAAATTATGGATGTAAATCAAGCCTTCACGAAAGAAAAAGTACAAGAATTTGGTGTGAATTTATTAATTCATGGGCATACACACCGTGAGGCGATTCATCAACAAGAAGGATTTACGCGAATTGTGTTAGGGGATTGGCGAAAAAATTACGCGTCAATTTTAAAAATGGATGAAAGCGGAGAATTTGGTTTTATTAAAGATTAGAAGTGCGGTGAAAAATCACCGCACTTTTGATGTTAAGATTTTGTTCGAGCAAACGCCGCGGCTTCTTCTATTAATTCATCACTTGGGCGTTGATGTGTATAAAGTTCAAATTGTTCTACAGCCTGAAGAACTATTACCTCCGCTCCAGAAATCGTTTGTTTCTCTTGTGCTTGAGCATAACGAATAAAGGGCGTTTCAGCAGGAATAGCCACTACATCAAACGCGACACTAGCATTATCAATGAGCGCTTTTGGAAAGGCTAAATCCATCTCTTCCTGGCCACCTTTCATGCCGATTGGCGTAACATTAACCAAAATGTCTGCCTGTTGGTTTTCTAAAGAATCAATGTATTCATAGCCGTAAAGTGCGGCGAGATATTGACCTGTTTTTACGTTGCGTGCGTAAATTTTTAACTTCTCAAAACCTGAGTTTTTAAAGGCAGCCACGACGGCTTTTGCCATACCACCACTGCCATGAACAATGACTTTAGCATTTTTATTTAAGTGATATTTTTCAATTAATTTTACGATGGCAATGTAATCAGTGTTATATGCACGCAAAAAGCCATTATCGTTCACGATGGTGTTTACGGATTCAATTGCTTGTGCTGACGGATGAATTTCATCTAAAAATGGCATACAAGCTTCTTTGAATGGCATTGAAACTGCACAACCACGGATGCCTAATGCGCGCACGCCTTTGATGGCGTGCTCAATATCTTGCGTGGTGAAGGCTTTATAAATGAAATTCAAGCCTAGCTTGTCGTACAAATAATTGTGAAAGGTAGTACCGAAATTACCTGGACGACCAGATAAAGACATGCAGAGTTGGGTATCTTTGTTGATCATGGTGTCTCCTTATATGTTTAAATTCATTCCATCATCAATGCCAATAAAATATTGGTTCATATCGAAAGCAGGTTTTGCCGCTTTATCTTGACTCACAATGCGAGCCGGTACACCTGCTGCTGTGGCATATTCTGGCACTGGGTGAAGCACAACAGAATTTGCCCCAATTTTGGCGTATTTACCCACTTCAATATTGCCGAGAATTTTTGCCCCCGCCCCAATCATGACACCCTCGCGTACTTTAGGATGACGATCGCCTGATTCTTTTCCTGTACCGCCAAGTGTTACGCCTTGCAAAATTGATACATCATTTTCAATTATAGATGTTTCCCCTACAACAATACCTGTTGCATGGTCGAACATGATGCCGTGGCCAATTTTCGCCGCAGGGTGAATATCGACATCGAAAGCTACTGAAATTTGGTTTTGTAAATAAAGAGCAAGGGATTTACGATTTTGATTCCATAAATAATGAGTGATTCGATAACTTTGAATCGCATGGAAACCTTTTAAATAAAGCAATGGGGTGGACCATAACTCCACAGCTGGATCTCGGTGGCGGACAGCTTGAATATCGCAAGCTGCGCAATCAATGATCGACGGATTAGCTTGATAGGCTTCTTCAATAATTTCACGGAGAGAAATAGCTGGCATAATAGGATTAGCCAATTTGTTAGCCAATAAATAACTTAGTGCACCGCCCAGATTTTGATGTTTTAAAATCGTAGAATGAAAAAAACTGGCAAGCATAGGTTCGTTTTCGGCAAGTTCTTTGGCTTCTTGGCGAATATGTTGCCACACATCTAATGTCATAATTTCTCCTTTCATTCGCCTTTACATTTTCGCCCCAAAAGGCTGATTGCTACATCTTGTGCGCTTTTGCCACAAAACAGCATTTGATAAATTTGTTCTGTAATCGGCATTTCCACACCTTGTCTTTGTGCAAGCAAATAGGCTTCTTTTGTATTATAAAAACCTTCTACGACTTGCCCGATATTTTCCATAGCCATTTGGGCATCTAATCCTTCACCTAGCATTAATCCAAAACGTCGATTGCGCGATTGATTATCGGTGCAAGTTAGCACTAAATCGCCTAATCCAGACATTCCCATAAACGTGTTGGAATTTGCACCGAGCGAGGTACCTAATCGGCTGATTTCCGCAATGCCACGCGTAATCAGTGCTGTGCGAGCATTTGCGCCAAATCCCATACCGTCTGAAATACCCGCGCCAATTGCGATCACATTTTTAATTGCACCACCTAGTTGAACGCCAATCATATCCGAATTTATATAGACTCGAAAATGTTTACTACAATGAATACGAGACTGAAATTCCTGCGCGAATTGCTCGTTATTAGAAGCGAGCGTAATAGCTGTTGGTAAACCTTGTGCTAATTCTTTTGCAAAAGTTGGACCCGAAAGTACAGCTAGTGGATATTGTGTTCCGAGTTGTTCTGTAACTACGGTTTGTAGTAAACGCCCTGTGTTACGTTCCAGACCTTTTGTTGCCCAAATTAGTCGGTGATGGGCTTTTAAGTGCGGTTTGATTTTTATAAGAATTTCACCGAAAGCATGGCTTGGCACCACGATTAAAATATCTTGAGAATATTCCATTGCTTGCGCAAGATTGCTTTCTAAATGAAGTTCCTCAGGAAAGATGACATCTGGTAAAAAACGATAATTTTGTCGTTCTCTCTGCATTTGTGCGATATGGGCGGGATTGTGCCCCCATAAATAAGTGGGAGAACCATTGCGAGAAAAGGTAATTGCCAGCGCAGTTCCATAAGATCCTGCACCTAGCACAGTGATTGGTGTTTGCGAAGTTGTCATATCCACAATTTATCTAGTGAAAGAGGAAATAAGTATAGATATCTTTCGGTGACCTATCAACCACAGGAAAATATTACTTATTCATTGGGCGGAATTTAAACGGCACAATGGATACGCCATTTTTTCCATTTTTTAGTTGATAAAATTGAGGGTAGTTAAAATTACGTTGAACGATATTGTAAGGATTTTTATCGCCTTCCAGTTTAGCATTTTGATAAAGCTGATTAATCTCCCGCACTTTTTCATCTTTTTCACCATCGCAGCGGCGATAGATTTCGAGATGATTAGATTCATCTAAAATGTAAACATTGAAGCTGTGATCGGAATTATCTTCAAAAAAGAATTGTAGGAATCCTTCACTTGCAAAGGCATCCATTTCTGGTGGATAGCGACGACTTTCTTGGTTTGTCTCGTCATCTTCAATTGGCGTTTGTAAAACTTCGTCAAAATCTGCCGCACTTTCAGCTTCATTACAGACTGATTCATTTCCGATTTCTTGTAAGCTAATTCCACGATCTTCAAAAAATAATTGCCAGTTTTTACCTGCTACGCGTAAACGTGACGTTTGGCAAGGTTGTTGAATATCGCCGACTTGGATGCTAACGCATCGATTGACCAATCCCATCACTAATTGGCGTAAATCTTGACGATAACGTTCACTATAACAATAGACTTGGATGGAATCTGGGCGATTAACGCCACGATAAATTTTGTTAGAAAGCACTTTTAGTGCAAGTAAAATGGCATTTTGCCCTTCAAAATGGAGCGTTCGGATTTCGTTCCACACATTGCGATAAGTAAAATCAATACTGCCCACAAGGCTTTGTTCGAGCGATCCAAAACTAAATAAATCTCGTGATGAAATGCTGGTTAATATTTCTTCTATTTTGGATGTTGGGTCTGTGGTGAGATTTATGGCAATAAACAAGCTACGAATTTCACATTGATTCAATAAATCACTGTTTTTGGGTTGTTTGGCGATTGTGCTTGGAAAAGACTGACGCAAGTTAGTGACAAAGCGTTGCAATGTGCTTAAAGTCACATTCTTGCTAAAAATATCAAGCCCCGTTTTTTCCGTGAGCAGATGATTAAAATATGCCCAAGAGACTAATTTGTTTAGGCTTTCCCCGTATTCAATGACTCGTTCTTTGGAGAACATAATATGATGCGTTGGTTGATTGATAAGGTACCAACCATCTTTAAAATGTTTATTGCCGCGAACTTCCACAAAAGTCAGGTGTGCTTCTGATAAATTGTGAGATATCTGTGTGTTGAGTAAGGACACTTTGCTGGGAAGTTCTTCAAAAGCAGTATAAAGTTTGCGAGAAAGAATGTTGATATCTTGTGGCACGACGCTCGAGTGAATATGATGCTTTCGCGCAAATTCCACTAAATTACGATAACTCAACATTAAAAATTTCATTATGTTATCGTGGTTTTCTTTTACTGCCTTAATTTTCCAAAATGGACGCTTATTGAGATGTTTTACCGTTTCTGCAGACCATCCCCATTCTTGCGCAAGGATTTCCATATAACGAATACGCCAATTATTGGTTTGGTAACGCGCAAAATCTTCCGTTGCTTTCACATAGAAACAACGGCGCACAAAATCCAAACGTTTAAATTCAGAAAGTGCGGTTAAATATCGGGTTACTTTTGCAAGAATGGCAATGTAAGGATCAAAATGGTGATCTGGATTGGTGTTGCCTGCAAGTAAATCTCGCTTAAAAGTGCGGGCAATTAAGCAAGTGTTTGGGTATTCCTTGGAATAGGCTTCCAACAATAAAATTTTGAGTACAGATTTATAGGGCGAATCAATCCCTTTATAAAGATGCCATAAACTGGCACCGAAATATTCGTTTGCAGAAAATTGTCCTAAACCGCCAAAATCCACCCAATCATTTGGATCAATTTCACCTTCAGTAATTAAACGCGCCACCTCTTTTTCATAGTCTTTTTCATTTTCTACCCATAAATGCAACCAAAGTAGAGGTTTGCCTGCTAAGCGTACAGCGGAGCGATAGAATTCATCAAGCAATAACATATATTGCGCAGAGCCGCTATTTTCAACAGTGAGTGGGTCAGCATAATGTTCATTGCGGAAACGTTGTTGATCCATCAAATAAAAATTAATTTCCACATTAAATTGCATTGCCCATTCACTAATCCGCTTGGCTTTTTGAGTAAGAAGTGCATATTCATCTGGACTCAAGCCATCACGGACACAAATCCAAGTATCAAGATCTGAAGAGGACGTTTGGCTTATTGAGCCAAAGCTACCCATTACATAAACGCCTAGAATTGGTGGCAAAACTTCGTGAAAATTTACCGCACTTTTGAGTGTTGAAGGCTTATGATCGGCATAATGAATACCGTATTCATTAGTGAGCCATTTTTTTTGATAATCAGATGCGAGGAAACTTGCAATGCCAGAGGGGGCGTGAATAACATAGCCAGGAAGTTTCGGATGGTTTAGGTGTAAAAGTAAAGGAACAACCGCTAAAACGTGTTGGAATGCATCGCCGGAACCTTGTAATGCACGCTCAAAACGGCGTTGATCCAAGGCACTAACCCATTGTTTTGCTTGTACTAGATTACATTCCACGCGGTGTCCCTACCAGAACAACAAAAATTGGCGAACAATTTAACACTTAGGGAGTATAAATGCAAAAAAATGTGATGAAAATCACAGTTTGTGAAGAATCCGAGACTTTAAATGATTAGAAAGCAAAATAAATGACTAAAAATCTTATTTTTAATGCAATTTCTCATATCTGAGGTGTTTCTTATATCAACAATCAAAATGACTTTTTAACCTAAGAGTGATAGGATAACCAACAAATTTATTGCGTAAATGGCTTAATTTCGCTGATATGAGAATCTATATTTTTACCATTAGCGACTGCTCGGTATTTTTCTTATTAAAGCGAGTACATTAACTTATTCAATCTGACTTATTAAGGAATTGATATGGCAAAAGATCAAGATAACGACATCACTGAACAAGTTGGTGATACGCCAAAAGTGGTTGAAAAAACAGAAACGATGCAGCCAGTTCCACAAACTATTGTGAAAAAAACGGGCACAGCATTGAGTTTATTGGCGATTCTCATTGCGCTAGGTGTTGGTGGGGCTGGTTATTATTTTGGTCAGCAACAAGTAGCTGAAATTCAGCAAAAATTAACCGCACTTGAAAGCCAAAGTGGTGTAGCTGTTTCTGCCCCTGTGTCTGATAATAGTGGACAGGTTACACAATTAGAACAAGGCTTAAAAACCGCACAAGATAAAGTCGAGCAACTTGAGCAATTAGTTGCAGGCAAAACAGGCGAAATTGCTGCACTACAAGCCCAAGTAAAACAAGTTAGTCAACTGGCTGGTGCACAACAACCGAGTGACTGGTTATTTTCCGAAGCAGATTTCTTGTTAAATAACGCCTTGCGTAAACTTGTTTTAGATAACGATGTTGATACAGCTATTTCTTTATTAAAATTGGCTGATGAAACACTCGTTAAGGTAAACAATTCACAAGCGAATGCGATTCGTACTGCAATCAATCAAGATTTAAAACAACTTCTTTCACTTTCAAGCGTAGACCAAAATGCAGTAATGCAAAAACTTTCGCAGCTTGCCAATACTGTGGATGAGTTACAAGCATTGAATGTAAATTTTGATGAAGCGCCAGAAAAGAGCGGTAAATTATCTGATAATATTGCAGATTGGCAGCAAAATGTAGAAAAGAGTGCAACTTCTTTCCTAAATCACTTCATTCGTATTTCGCCAAAACAAAGTGCGGATAAAAAAGAATTGCTTGCACCAAACCAAGATATTTATCTTCGTGAGAACATTCGCTTACGTTTACAACTTGCTATTATGGCCGTGCCACGCCAGCAAGATGAACTTTATAAACAATCTTTAGATGCGGTTGCTTCTTGGGTTCGTAGCTATTTTGATACGAATGCAGAAGTGACGCAAAATTTCTTAAAATCAGTAGATGAGCTGGCTGATTCTTCTATTTATGTCGATGTGCCAGAGCAATTAAAAAGTTTGACCTTGCTTGATAAATATCTCAATCGTGCGCCGTTAGATGTTCAAAAGGTAGAAATTGAAGCGGATAAAGCCATTGAAACTATGCCTAAAGCTGAAGGTGTGGTAACAGAAGCATCTGCACCAGAAAAACAAGAATCTCAACCGGCAAAAGCTGAGCCACAAAAATAAGGATAGCCTATGTTTAGAGTGCTTTTTTTAATGCTAGCATTGCTTGCTGGGTTGATTGCAGGGCCTTATCTTTCTGGTCAGCAAGGCTATGTTCGTATTGAAACAACAAATAATATCGTTGAAATGTCGATTACGACATTAGTAATTTTCTTCGTGATTGCTTTAGCGATTATTTATGGTTTGGAATGGATTGTAACGCGTTTTTTACGTTTAAGTCGCGGTTCTTATAATTGGTTTTCTAGCCGTAAACGTGTAAGAGCGCAGAAACAAACCCTTGAAGGTTTGATGAAGATGAATGAAGGGGATTACGCCAAAGCAGAAAAATTGATTGGTAAGAATGCCAAACATTCTGCTGAGCCTGTGTTAAACCTCATTAAAGCAGCTGAAGCAGCACAACAACGTGGTGATGAATTTAGTGCAAATCGCTATTTGATTGAAGCCACTGAATTAGCTGGCTCAGATAATTTGCTGGTGGAAATTGCCCGTACGCGTATTTTATTGCAACAAAACAAATTGCCCGCAGCGCGCAGCTCAGTGGATAGCTTGCTAGAAATGGCTGGCCGCAATAAAGAAGTGTTAAGACTGGCGGTAGAAATTTATCTTCGTTCTAAAGCTTATCAAGCTCTCGATAAGATTCTAGATGGGGTTGAAAATAGTGGTTTATTCAGTACTGAAGAGTTCAAAGACCTTCGTTCTCAAACAGAAAATGGTTTGCTTGATGAGAAAATGAATGAAGAAGGCGTAGATGGTTTGCTTGAGTGGTGGGATGCTCAGTCTCGTAGTCGTCGCAATAATATTGATCTCAAAGTTGGTTTAATTCAGCGTTTAATTGATTGTAATGATCATGAATCTGCATCAGAATTTACTGTCGAAGTATTGAAGAAAATTGGCGATAACACCAGCATTAGCAAAGAACTTTGTACTCAAATTACACGTTTACAACCAGAAGATAATAGTAAACTTCTCAAGCTAATCGAAAAACGTGCAAAACGTGCAGATGAGAAACAAAAATGCTGTATCAATCGTGCCTTGGGTTATTTATATGTTCGTAACAATGAATTTTCTAAAGCAGCAGACGTATTCAAAAACGTGATGGCTTGTCCTGAACAGTTAGAGCCAAATGATTTGATGATGGCATCTTATGTATTTGAACAAGCGGGTGATAAAGCATTAGCTGAGCAAGTTCGCCAAAAGAGTTTGAAATCAGTGATGGCAATTCAAGATGTCGTTCCAGAAAGTGCGGAAGAAAAAACAGAAGAAAATTCAACCGCACTTTTAGAAAGCAAATCTGAGTAACTCAACTTAAAAGACAAAACGCACTTCAATTGAAGTGCGTTTTTGTTGTTTGGAATCTAAAACTATAGATTTTTGAGTTTATTAGAATATAGCACCAAACAGAGTGCGATCACCATAATCAAAATTGCGCCTGCAAATAAGATGGTATCCACCGAGCTTTCATGATTAACAATGATTAAACGCAACATCGCGGTGATCCCTGCATAAATAAAATAGCGCAAAGGGAAGTGATAGCCGCTTTTAAAATACTGCACAATCAAACCAATAAACCCGAAATATAAGAAAAACATCACTGCTTGTTCAGCTACATCATAAGGCACGACAGTCGAAGTATTAAGCACCATCATCGCTAAAGTATAAGTGATTTTCCCAAGGGCAATGATGAGTACAATCGCCAACGCAATCAATGCCGTGCAAAGCACGATTTTCAATACACCAGTAATAATTCGTGGCAATTTTTCTAATTCTGGAGATTCTTCCATTTTTTATTCCTTACAGCAAAAATCAAAGGTTTGTATTCTAATGCAAGATTGTAAAGTTGGTCAAAGTCATTTGGAAAAATAAAGCGGAATTACACCCATACACTTGTGCGTGAAGAGGCATTACCTGAACTCTTCACTGACGTAAATCAAATGTACGATGCGTTATTGAATAAATCTGGTGTAACAGGTGTATTCACCGACTTCCCAGACACAGGCGTTGAGTTTTTGAAAAAACAAAAATAATATAGATCATATTAAGTCAATAGCAGCTCCAAGAGTAGATCCTATTATAGACACAGCTAGTGGATGAGATAAAAACTGGTTAAGTAAAGATTTTGCCTCTTGTTTTTCTGTTTCAGAAGTTGTAGATGTTTCTATTTTATGAATTAACTTATTAAACGTATTAGTAATATTATGGTCAAAGTACATTATCTTATAGCAACAAGATTAATAATTTCCTCATCTGTTCTTTCCTCATTAGGATTATCACTAAAGAAAAAACTTAAATTTGGATCATGTCTATACCTTTGATATAACTCAGGTCTTAACATTTCAGCTTTATTACTATTTTCTATGCTCCGAGAATTGGGAGTACCATCCGATCTTATCCCATTTCTTCTAACATCAAAGCAATAGATAGCATTAGGGTTATTTCCTTCCGCTCTTCGTCCTATAAGCCCCCGCTCTAATAGTGGTTTATTAATCACTTTTTGCATAGGTATAACCCCAGCAAAACATTCAGAAAAATTTATAAATGTTTCTCGAAATCTATTTCCATCAAGTCGATTTATATCAAAGAAATCAAAAAACTCTGTTGCTGAATTGAAGTGAACTTCATAAAAATCTGCATATGCTTTTATACTATGATTTGCATCATCTTGACTAATAAATTCTAATTTTACTTGAGCGTATTCACTAGGTCTTCTTTCGTTTGGAGTATAAAGAGTAAGAATTACTATAGTTTGCTTACCATTATATTCAAAAGGAAAAGAATCAATAATCCACCCTAAACGATTCATATCATTCAGTAACTTTGGCAAATTTTGAAATCTAACTGGCATTATGATTTTTACTCCATAAATAATAACTATACTATTAGGTCATTATCACCCTAACCACGCTTCTGAAAAGCCACATCCCTGTATAATTTTAAGACCAATCCACTAGATATCATTCTCCCTTATTACACGGAATAAATGCTCTTATCATTGTGTCATCATTAACATGAATACTATTAATCCTTTCGTTATTGTTCAACTTTTATATCTTAATAACAAAAAAATTTGCCATTTACATAGCAAGCCTCCAAATAGCCCGAGTGTTGGTGACCAAATCCCCGCTAATACTAAAAATACCAATGGTCACGATCATCGTGCCAATAATATAAGAAGCTGTATAGGTGCCATTAGCTTTATGCCATTCGATATTTTTTGCGACCATTTTGCCTTCAGGGTTTTTATATAAGGTATATTCTTTTACAAAAACACCCTTATCATTTTCTACCATATTCGCTCCATTTTTATAAAGGAAGCTTAAGAAAGGGCTATTTGACACAAAATGCGCGATACCATCCGCTTCATATTGGCAAACTTTTAAGCCGCCAATCTAAACCATCACCACACAAATCGTAATGCGGATAAAGTTAATAAATTGACGTTGCAATGGCGCAACAATATTAGCTAGTAATGTAACTAATGCACTCATTTAGAACTCCTCATATAGTTCAATTGATATTACGGACAAAATATCCAAGAATTGCTCAGTATAAAAAAGAGATACTTACTCGCCCAGTATCTCTTATTTTGTATTAATTTTCTGTGAGCAATCTCAAATTATTTGAAATTCACTCTCGCATTTCTAAAAATTCGCATCCACGCGCCATCTTCAGACCAATCTTCTGGATACCATGAGTTGCTCACAGCGCGGAATACACGTTCTGGGTGTGGCATCATTGCAGCAATACGACCGTCCACGTTAGAAATTGCCGTAATACCTAATGCTGAACCATTCGGGTTGGCTGGGTAGGTTTCTGTTACATTCAAATGGCTGTCGATATACTGTGCCACAATCAAGTTTTGGGATTGAAGTGCGGTCAAGTTTTCTGGTGTTTTGAATTCTACGCGCCCCTCACCGTGAGAAACCGCAATCGGCATATGTGAACCTGCCATGCCTTTAAACCACAATGAGTTGGTGTCGTTGATTTTCACCATCGCAGCACGCGCTTCAAAACGTTCTGATTTATTACGCACGAAACGTGGCCAATTTTCTGCACCAGGGATGATTTCTGCCAGAGTGGAGATAAATTGACAGCCGTTACATACGCCTAATGAAAGGGTGTTTTCATTGGCGAAGAATTGGCTGAATTGATCGCGTAATTGTGGGTTAAATAAAATAGATTTCGCCCAGCCACCACCTGCACCTAATACGTCACCATAAGAGAAACCACCACAAGCCACCATCGCATTGAAGTCGTTTAAGTTGTAACGGCCTGCCATTAAATCACTCATGTGAACATCAATCGCCGCAAAGCCTGCACGGTCAAAAGCCGCTGCCATTTCAACGTGGCTGTTTACGCCTTGTTCACGCAATACGGCTACTTTTGGTTTCACGCCTTTGCTGATGTAAGGCGCAGCAATATCTTTATTCACATCATAAGTTAAGTGAGCGGATAAACCTTTGTTGTCTGTTGCTTTTTTCGCTTCAAATTCTTGGTCAGCACATTCTGGGTTATCGCGTAAGCGTTGCATTTGGTGAGTGAGTTCAGCCCAAATACCGCGTAATTCAGAGCGTTTTTCGCTTAACAGTTTTTTGCTACCACGCGTGATTTCAAAACGATCTTCTGAGCTTACAGAACCTAATTCATAAGTTAAGCCAAGCAAGTCATGGGCTTTTAATACCTCACGCACGGCGCTTAATTCGCATTCTGACACTTGGATTACCGCGCCTAATTCTTCATTGAATAACACGGCTAAATCATTGTCGCCTAATGCAGAAATATCCACATCCACGCCACAGTTACCCACAAATGCCATTTCTGCAAGCGTAGTAATTAAACCACCGTCTGAACGGTCGTGGTAAGCCAATAATTTACGCTCTGCCACTAATGCTTGCATTGCATCGAAGAAGTTTTTCAATGTGGCGACATTTACCACATCGGCAGGTTTATCACCTAATTGTTTATACACTTGTGCAAGTGCGGTCGCGCCTAAGCGATTTTTTCTTTCGCCTAAATCAATCAACAATAAACGGCTTGCGCCTTTGTCTGTGCGTAATTGAGGTGTCACAGTTTTGCGGACATCTTCCACGCGCGCAAAAGATGAAATCACTAAAGAAAGCGGAGCTGTTACTGATTTTTTCTCACCATTTTCTTCCCAAGTGGTTTTCATCGACATAGAGTCTTTACCCACTGGAATGGTAACGCCTAACGCTGGGCAAAGTTCTTCGCCGACTGCTTTAACCGCTTCATATAAGCCAGCATCCTCACCACCGTGACCCGCTGCAGACATCCAGTTTGCAGACAGTTTGATACGTTTAATATCGCCAATGTTGGTGCCCGCAATATTGGTAATAGATTCAGCCACCGCTAAACGTGCAGAAGCACCAAAGTCTAATAATGCCACTGGTGCACGTTCGCCCATTGCCATCGCCTCGCCGTGATAGCTGTCTAATGATGCTGTTGTGACGGCCACATCAGACACGGGAATTTGCCACGGGCCTACCATTTGATCGCGCGCCACCATACCAGTTACCGAACGGTCACCAATGGTGATTAAGAAAGTTTTTTCTGCCACCACCGGTAAGCGTAATACGCGATGGAAGGCTTCTTTTAATTGAATATTTTCCGTTGCAAGCGGTCGATTTTCGACAGTTTTTGACGAAACCTCGCGCGTCATTTTCGGCGTTTTGCCTAATAACACATTCATTGGCAAATCAATTGGGTTATTGTCGAAATGACTATCGTGTAAGGTTAAATGTTTCTCTTCCATTGCCTCACCAATGACCGCAAACGGCGCACGCTCACGTTCACAAAGTGCGGTAAATAATTCGAGTTTTTCTGGCGCAACGGCTAAGACATAACGTTCTTGTGATTCGTTACACCAAATTTCTAATGGTGACATGCCTTTTTCATCGCAAAGAATTGAGCGTAAATCAAATTTACCGCCACGTTCGCCATCGTGTACCAATTCAGGCATCGCATTAGATAAACCGCCCGCGCCCACATCGTGAATAAAGAGAATTGGGTTTTCATCGCCTAATTGCCAACAGCGGTCAATCACTTCTTGGCAGCGGCGTTCCATTTCTGGGTTTTCACGTTGAACAGAGGCAAAATCTAAATTTTCTTTTGATTTCCCGCTGTCCATGGAAGAAGCGGCGCCACCGCCTAAGCCGATGTTCATGGCTGGACCGCCTAATACGATCAATTTCGCACCAATGGGGATTTCGCCTTTTTGAACATGTTCTCCACGAATATTACCGATACCGCCCGCTAACATAATCGGCTTGTGATAACCACGCACTTCTTCACCATTGAAGCTATTAACTTTTTCTTCATAGGTACGGAAATAACCCAATAACGCAGGGCGACCGAACTCATTGTTAAATGCAGCGCCACCTAATGGGCCTTCAATCATAATATCTAAGGCAGAGGCAATACGATTTGGTTTGGAAAGTGGATTTTCCCAAGGTTGTTCAAAGTTTGGAATGATAAGGTTTGATACCGAGAACCCGGTTAAACCTGCTTTTGGTTTGGCACCACGACCGGTTGCACCTTCATCGCGAATCTCACCGCCCGAACCTGTTGCCGCTCCTGGGAATGGCGAAATTGCGGTTGGATGGTTGTGGGTTTCCACTTTCATTAAGATATGTGCATCTTCATTGTGATAGCGATATTGTCCATCTTGATCCGCAAAGAAACGGCCAACTTTTGAGCCTTCCATTACTGCAGCATTATCTTTATAGGCTGAAAGCACGAAATCAGGGGTTTTCTCAAAGGTATTTTTAATCATTTTAAACAGGGATTTATCCTGTTTTTTGCCATCAATAATCCAATCCGCATTAAAGATTTTATGGCGACAGTGCTCAGAGTTGGCTTGCGCGAACATATAAAGTTCAATATCGTGTGGATTGCGCCCTAATTGGGTGAAGTTTTCTACCAAATAATCAATTTCATCTTCTGCCAGCGCCAAACCTAATTCTACGTTAGCAGTCACCAAAGCTTCACGTCCACCTTTTAAAATATCGACGGTTTTGAACGGTTTCGGATCTTGATGACGGAATAAAATTTCCGCATCTTGCGGATTGCGCACCACAGTTTCCATCATTCTGTCGTGTAAAAGTGCGGTCAATTTTTCTGTTGTTTTCTCATCAAGCGGTTGGCTTAACTCAAAATAATATGCCAAACCACGCTCAATACGCTCCACTTCACTTAAACCACAGTTATGCGCAATATCGGTCGCTTTAGAAGACCAAGAAGAAATCGTGCCAACGCGTGGAATCACGATAAAAGTTTCGCCTTTGGCATCGTGTTCTGCCAAGGTTGGGCCGTAATGTAACAATGCTTTTAGTTTTGCTTCCTGCTCGCTAACAAGCGGTCGATTTAATTCCACAAAATGCAAATATTCCGCATAAACCGATTTCACCGGTAATTGATTTTGTTGGAATTTTTGCATTAAGCCTTGAATACGGAATTCAGAAATGGCGGGGGAGCCACGAAAAGTTTGAAACATACGGGTACCTTTGAGCTGTGTTTGAGGTAAAAATCGCGGGCTATTATAAAGGAAAAACACCAAAACGAAAACGTTTGCGTCAGTCATTTTCAAATGATTTTAGGTAAGAGAAAGCATATAATCATCAAGCAAATTCAAAAACAATCCCAAAACTAACCGCACTTTGAGGCGTCACTATGATCATCAACGACATCAATTTCAACGATCTCTATCAACAACATCTAAAAGCCTGTAATCACTATAATCTTCCATCGACAAAATGGGATAAAAAAGCCCCTAAAATGGCTGAGAATTTAGTGGGCAAACTAAGTCGTTATAATGAAAGTTACTCAAAGCCATGAATGTGCAACCTGATGAAACCGTATTAGATATCGGCTGTGGCCTCGGAACGTTTGTTATTCCTTTGGCCCAACAATGCCAAGCCGTGTATGCTCTCGATTACAGCCAAGGCATGTTAGAGATGGTTCAACAATATAAAGAAAAGCATCAACTTAATAATATTACGCTGTTGCATAAGTCATGGGCAGATAACTGGGATGATGTACCTCAAGCGGATGTGATACTCGCCTCTCGCTCGACGCTTGTCGATGATTTGGATGACATGATTGAAAAGCTGCAAAGTAAGGCGAAAAAACGCGTCTTTTTAACCTCGGTGACACAACGCCATTTTTTCGATGAAGGTGTATTTGAAGCCATTGGTCGTGATGATGTAGGATTTCCGACTTATATTTATTTAGTCAATCGTCTTTACCAAAAAGGCATTCACGCCAATGTGAGTTTTATTGAAACCGAATTTGGTCATTTCCAAGGCGAAACCTTTGAGGATTTATTAAATTCTGTGGAGTTTTCTCTCGGCAATCTCACCGAAAAAGAAAAACAAAGTTTGGCTCAATTCTATCAACAAAAACAAATAAACAATGAACCAATAAAACACGGACAACGCAAATGGGCGTTGATTTGGTGGGAGGGTTAAGAAAAAAGTGCGGTCATTTTTCCAACGTTTTTTTCAACATTCCTTCATTTGATAAAAATAATAAGGGTCGGTTTTAACCGACCCTTTTGCTTAGAAATCAAATGATGCGTTGAATGAGAATGTGCGCGGTGCGCCGGATACAAGGTAGCCTCGACCCGGATAGCCGCCGACGGATTCCCAGTATTTTTTATTCGCCAAATTGTCAATGCGGGCGCGCAAGGTTACCGGCGTGTTGCCCAACATCACGATATAGCGTGCGCCAACATCCACGCGCGTCCAGTCGCCCACTTTAAGCGTGTTTTGCGCATTGGCGTAGCTGGATCCGGTGTAAGTCAGGCGGGATTCTAAGGTTAAACCTTGCAATGCCGGAACGTCCCATTCTGCGCCGAGGTTGGCTTGGAATTTCGGTACGCCGATAGTGTATTTGCCGTCCGTATCGGCAGAACCAGTGTTGCGTTGTTTAGCGTGTAAGAAAGTGGCGCCGCCTAACAAGCGTACATTGTCGGTTACTTGACCGTACACATTGATTTCAGCGCCGTTGTGACGATCTTTCCCTTTTTCGCTGAAAATCAGATTTTCATCTACATAACCGCGCGGTTTTTCCGTTGAGAACAAGGCTAAACTTGCGCCGAAACCGCTTTGCGATTCATATTTCACGCCGATTTCTTTCTGTTTGGAAACGTACGGGCTGAGCATATCGCCTTTGTTGCGTGCGGTTGACGGTGCGGTTTCGCCTTGCGCCAAACTTTCAATGTAGTTTGCATACGCGGATATTTCCGGAGTGAAACGGTAAACTACGCCGAGGCTCGGGCTGACGTGCGCTTCTTTATAACGTTGATTCAACGCGCCAGTATTATAAGCGAAGTTTTGCGTATAAAGCTGTTGCCAACGTGCGCCAAGGGTGACTTGTACAGTTTTATCCAAGAACGATAGCGTATCGGCAAGCGCCACGCTGTTTAAGACAACGCGGTTGGTCAATGCCGGCGAAGCAAGATCGTTACCTTTTAGCGCATTGGCGGAATAGCTAATGCCGTTAATGTAAGTCGGACGATATAAATTGGTGGCAAAAGTATTCTTCCAGTCCATGACATAGGCATTTTTGCGTTTTTCCTGATAACGATTGGCGGCAAGCACAACTTCATGATCTACCGCACCGGTTGCAAAGGAACCTTTTACGCCCACTTCGCCGGTATGAATAATATTGCGACGCGCATTGTCAAAACGATATTCCTTGCCGTCACCGTTTACATTTTGCACGGTAAGATTGGCTAATACGTTTTCTTCTTTACCGTCGCGGAAACCGTAAGCGGCATAGCCGGTTAAGTTCGGTAGGAAATCATATTCCGCCCGCACGGTACCGAATATGTCGCGTTCGTCGGAATAAGTCCAGCGTTGCGCCCAGTTTGAGGTGGCTTTTGGTGCTGCTGGTACGCTGCTGACACCGGATAAGGTGACGCTTGGGCGTGTGCCGCTCAGATTATTTTTTTGATAGCCTAAATCGGCGGATACGCGGGCTTGTTCACCTTTCCAGTCCAAGCCGAGGTGGAACACGGTATTACGCGCATTGTCGTGATCAATTTCGCTTTCGCCTTCCGTATGCGCCACATTTAAACGCACGCCGAATTCTTTGTTATCACCGAAACGACGGGAAATATCCGCGCCGATGTTGGTGCGTTCACTGGAACTGTAACCGATGTTTAAACGGTTTAAATCTTCTTGCGGTGCACGTTTCGGCATTAAGGCAATCGTGCCGCCGATAGAGCCGCCGCCCGGCGCCATGCCGTTTAAGAATGCCGACGCGCCGCGTTGCACATCAACCCGCTCGAACATTTCGGAGGCGATATATTGGCGCGGTAATAAGCCGTATAAGCCGTTATATAAAATGTCATCGGAGTTGGTAATGAAACCGCGCATAAAATAGGCTTCCTGAAAATTACCAAAGCCGCGCGCCACCCGAACGGTCGGATCGTTTTTGAGCACGTCCGCCACGCTGCGGGCTTGTTTGTCCTGAATGAATTTATTGGTATAGCTGGTCGTCGAGTACGGATTTTCCAAATTGGCTTTGTTGCCTAAAATACCGACACGGCTTCCGGCGGCAACCTGCCCGCCAGCAAATTCTTTGCTTAAGCCGTCATAGGAAGCGTCTGCACTGATTTCGATCGCCTCCAATTGTTCGCTTTGGGTTGATTCTTGCGCATAAGCGAAATTAAGTGCAAAAAGCACTGCACTTGCGATCGTGGTGTGCATAAAGGTTTTTTGCATAAAAATGCTCCTAAATAAAAGTTAAATTGCGTAGTCGTCAAACTACATTTACATTTTCGGGAAGCCGCGTTGTCCGTTTGACGCAGAACGGGTTTACCATAAAAATTCCTGCGACGGATTAAATTTTCCGCAGCATGAACAAGAAATAAGTGCCGCCGAGTAGGGTGGCGACCAAGCCCGCCGGAATTTCGTACGGAAACAAAATTTGCCGCCCGAACCAATCCGCCAGTAACATAATTGTGCCGCCTAACAAAGCGGAAATCAGCAGTTGCGCCTTGGCTTTGTGCACGCCTAAGGAATAAGTCAGATGTGGCACTAACAACCCGATAAAACTTAACGGACCGATCATCAGCGTGGCAAGTGCGGTCAGCACGGCGCCGAATAAAATCAGCAGCAGGCGCGCACGTTTTAAGTTCAAGCCTAAAGCCTGCGCCATTGTCGCTTGCAGGCTCAACAATTCCAGCCAACGGCTGAACAATAAACTGCCCGCTAGCAGAACAAGGCTTAACCCCATAAACGGCACGGCAAGTTCCGGCGTGGTGTTTTGCGTCGAGCCGGAAGTCCACGCGATCAGTTGATTGGCGCGCGGATCGCCGCTGGCAATCGCAATCCGTTGTAATGTGTCGAACAGCGCGGACAAACTGATACCGGTCAGCAACACTTTTTCCGGCAACATACCGTTGTGGTGATTAATCGCGGATAAAATCAACAGGGCGACCAGTGCGCCGCCGATGCCAGCCAGCCAGAACCACAGCGGCTGCTGGGCGGAAAACACGAACAATAGCAGCAAAATCCCCATACTTGCTCCAGAAGACACACCCAATAATTCCGGGCTTGCCATTGGGTTTAAGGTCAGGCGCTGCAATAACACGCCGGCAACGGACAGCAAAATGCCGGCGCACAGCGCGATTAAAATGCGCGGATAGCGCAGATTGAGGATTTCCGGCGCAAATGGGTGATTGAAATCCAGCACCGACCACTGATCGAACGCGCTTTTGCCTACATTCAGCGCCAGCCACAAACTGACGGCGAACAGAATAATCAGCAGCCAAGTAAAGTGCGGTCGAAATCGGCGTTGTTTTTTCCGTTCCTCGCCGGTTAGCCGTCCGCTGTGCGGCAACGCGCGGAACATCAGCCACAGCAATAACGGCGTGCCCAATAAGGCGGTGACTGCACCAGTCGGGAAACTGAGTTGCGTATAAAAATTAAGTAGTTGTAGCAATAAATCGGTGATCGCCAATAACAACGCGCCTACCCAAAATGCCGAAATTAACTGCCACGCTAAAGTTCGCACGCCGAGCTGGCGCATAATGGTTGCCGCCGCCAAGCCGATGAAACCGAGCATACCCACCGCGCTGACCACGGCGGCGATTAAATACGCGCTGACGATCACCGCAAACAGGCGCAATTTGCCCACCGGCACGCCGAGGCTCTGCGCGTTGCTGTCGTTCAAGGTCAGAATGGTGAGCGGGCGGATAAATGAAAAAACAAGGCAAAAACCGACCACACTTTGCGCCAGCAGCCACTGGCTGTCGCGCCAGCTTTCCTGCACCAACGAGCCGGCGCCCCATTGCGCCAAGCCGCGCGATTCTTCCGGATAAAATAACATCATCATGCCGGTGAACGCGCCGAAATATAAATTAACCACCAAGCCCGCCAAAATTAACAATAACGGCGACATGGTTTTGCGCAGCGACAAGCTCATCACCAACAATAAACTCAGGCTCGCGCCGAGCAACGCGATTAAGCCGCTGCCGTATTCCAATAACTGCGGCGCGAAAATAGCGCTTAAAAACAGCCCGAACTGCGCACCGCCGCTGATACCGAGGGTGTTGTCGGAGGCGAGTGGGTTGCTCATCACTTGTTGCAACAATAACGCGGCGAACGCCAGCCCGCCGCCGGCGAGTAACGCGATGCTAATGCGCGGCAGAGTGTAGCTTTGCACCAACAATAACGGCAGCGAATCGCCGGAGCGCAATAAATCGGTCAGTGCCGTGTCGGGCGGTAGTTGCAGGTGCAGTAAGAATGCGCCGAGCGCGACGAAAATCACGCTCAACACGACAATCAATAATGCGGCGCGGTTTACCATGCGTCACCTCCGTGCAGTAAGCCATCGGCGAACACATGGGCGAAACGCCGTGCCGACGGAATCGCGCCGAACGACCACACCGCCGGCAGAATCAACGCTTCTCTGGTCATCGGCAAATGTTGCCACAGCGTATTATGCGTGAGCGCGCTGGCAATGTTGGCGGGATAAGGTTTGACGATCACAAAACGAGTGTTCGGCGGCAGTTTGGCGAGTTCGGTGATTTCGATATTCTGAAAACCCCAGTAATTCACCTCCGGCAGATAGGCGTTGCGGAAGCCGAGTTGTTTCGCCACCGTGCCGAACAGACTGTTTTCGCCGTAAATGCGCAGGTGACGGGTATCGATAAATTGCAGCAAGGCGAGCGGGCGATCGGTAAAGGCGCTTAATTCTGTTTTCAGCCGTTGCACGTCTTGTTCATATTGCGCCAGCAGTTGTTGCACCGCCTGCGGTTTGCCGATAATTTGCCCGATAGTTCGGGTGGCGTTCAGCACGTTTTGCCACGCGTCGCCCGCCTGATAAAAATCTACGTTATGTACTTGCGCATAAGGACGCAGTAAATTATTGAGTGACACATAAAAATTACTGTTAATGAAAACTAAATTCAGGTCATCGGCAGAATGTGACAAAGTGGCGATAAGTTCTAAATTCGGCTGCAAACGAACGCCTAAATCGACGGTAGTTTTCGGCAATTCGGGTTGCTTGACCCAAGTTTGATAACTTTGCATATCGCCCACCGCGAGCGGCGGTTCGCCCAATGCAATGAGGGTTTCCGCCACCGTCCAATCCACCGTGGCGTAGCCGTTATGCGACGCGGCAAATAGCACGCTGTGCGCTAAAAGTGCGGTCATTCCGAGCAGTGTTTTTAATAATTTACGCATTTTAATAAAAACTCACCGGACGTTGGGTTTGTGGGTGCGGGATCACGTTCAGCCGAATGCCGTAAATCGCCTCCAACGACGGCGGGTTGACGATTTGCTGCGCGTCGCCCTGTGCCAGCAGTTTGCCGCTGTGCAGCGCCACCAAATGATCGCAAAAACGCGCCGCCAGATTGATGTCGTGAATCACGATCACTACGCCCAGCCCCAAATCGCGACTTAATTGATGCACTAACTGCATAACTTCCACTTGGTGCGCAATATCCAACGCGGCGAGCGGTTCGTCCAACAGCAGAAAACGGCTTTGCTGCGCCAACAGCATGGCGAGCCAAATGCGCGAGCGTTCGCCGCCGGACAGCGTATCCACTAGCTGATCGGCTAATTTTTCCGTGTGGGTCAGGCGCAACGCTTCGGCGATCGCCTGTTTATCCGCCGCCGTTTGGCGTCCGAACAGCCCGTTCCACGCATAACGTCCCATGCCGATTAATTCGCGCGCGGTTAAATTGGTGGCGGCGGGCAGATGTTGCGGCAGATAGGCGACCCGTTTGGCAAATTCTCGTTGGTTCCAGTGCGCAATATCTTTGCCGTCCAACAAAATCGAACCGCCGGACAGTTGGGTCTGACGCGCCATTAATTTGATTAAGGTGGATTTACCGGAACCGTTATGCCCGATCAAACCGTACACCTTGCCGGCATCAAACATTAATGAAGTGGGGAAGAGCAAGGTACGCTGCGGAATGCTAAAAGAAATCTGATCAAGTTGGAACACGGTTTCACCACGGCTTATTTAGTCGGTTGTCAAAAGTCACGCAATCTTATATGAAAACTATTTTCATTTCAATTTAAATGCTGAATTGTTTCAGGCGGGTAAAGTGCGGTTGTTTTCGCGGGCGTTTTTTCAAGCCGCAAGCCTTGCTATAATGTTGCCTGTTTGAATGAAATTAAGGGAAAACATGAAAATTACATTGGGCGTGGAATACGAAGGCAAAAATTATTTCGGCTGGCAGCGGCAGGAAAAAGTGGCAAGCGTACAGGCTGAACTGGAACGGGCTATTTCCACCGTTGTCAATGAAGATATCAGTATTTTCTGTGCAGGCCGTACGGATTCCGGCGTACATACCACAGGGCAGGTGATCTATTTTGAAACGACAGCCAATCGTCTTGAAAAAGCCTAGAGTTTTGGTGTCAACGCCAATTTGCCTGATGATGTTGCCGTACGATGGGCGAAAGTGGTTGATGATGATTTTCATGCCCGTTTTAGTGCCACGGCCTGCCGTTATCGTTACATTTTATATTGCAATAAACTGCATTAAGCCTTGAATACGGAATTCAGAAAGGGCGGGGGAGCCACGAAAAGTTTGAAACATACGGGTACCTTTGAGTTGTGTTTGAGGTAAAAATCGCGGGCTATTATAAAGGAAAAATACCAAAACGAAAACGTTTGCGTAAGCTGAAAATAAAATCCCCATCTTTGAGAATTTGATGGGGATAAGAAGATTAAAGGGTTATAAAACCGTCATATACATGGGTTGCTTCACCAGTCATATAAAGCGGATGACCAACGCCATTCCATTCAATGATTAATGAACCGCCCAGCAAATCGACTTGAACTCGATTGTTCAATAAACCTTGCATAATTCCAACTGCAACAGCTGCACAAGCTCCACTTCCACAGGCTTGCGTTTCTCCTGCACCACGTTCATAAACTCTAAGTTTAATATGCTCTTTATTGATGATTTGCATAAAACCAGCATTGACACGCTCAGGAAAACGTTCGTGGCTTTCTAGCAAAGGGCCAAGTTGTTCAACATTTGCTGTTTGAATATCATCTACTTGTGCAACGCAATGAGGGTTTCCCATTGAAACGGCACCACATAAGACGGTTTGAATGTCCGTCCGCAGAATGTAATTTTTCTCGAATTTATTTGCGGTAAATGGAATTTTTGCTGGCTCCCAAATCGGTTCACCCATATTCACACGAATTTGGTTATCGTCTTTTACCGTTAGAACCATATTGCCTTTTTGCGTGCTAACCGCAATGTCTTTTTTGTTAGTTAGCCCTTTTAATGTCACAAAACGAGCAAAACAGCGGGCACCATTTCCGCATTGCGAAACTTCACTTCCATCGGCATTGAAAATTCGATAATGAAAGTCGAGTTCGGGATCATAAGGCGGTTCAACAAGCAAAAGCTGATCAAAACCAATTCCACGGTGGCGATCCGCTAAGCGTTGAATGGTTTCTGACGTGAAAAAAACATTTTGAGTAACCCCATCAACCACAACAAAATCGTTGCCTAATCCGTGCATTTTGGAAAACTGCATTTTTCCATCCTTTATTTAAATTCAAGATTGATTGCATTATAGAGAGCGGTAAAAAGAATGGCAAATTCAGAATTTTAGACGAAGAAAAGTGCGGTAAAACACAGGAAATTTTTACCGCACTTTATTCGCTAATTTACTCAGATTACATCCAAGCATTATTGCGAATGATCCCTACGGCAATGCCTTCAATCTCAAAGTTTTCTTGTTCTTCAAGATTTACCACGATTGGATCAAATTCTTCATTTTCTGCGTGTAGATAAATGATAGAACCTTTTTTCTCAAGGCGTTTTACCGTCACTTCATCTTCAATACGGGCAACGACAATTTGTCCATTACGTACATCCTTGGTGCTATGTACAGCTAATAAATCACCATCTAAGATACCAATGTCTTTCATGGATTGACCATACACTTTGAGTAAGAAATCTGCTTGTGGTTTAAACATATCTGCATCTACGCGATAAGTTGCTTCGATATGTTGTTCTGCAAGAATCGGTTCTCCAGCCGCTACGCGCCCTACGAGTGGTAAACCATCAAATTCTTCATTTGCGCTATTGTCTAAAATGCGGATACCGCGAGATGCGCCAGGAATAATTTCAATCGCACCTTTGCGTGAAAGCGCTTTTAAATGTTCTTCTGCAGCATTGGGTGATTTAAAGCCTAATTCTCGAGAGATTTCAGCTCGTGTTGGTGGCATGCCTGTTGTTTCTAAATGACGTTTTAATAAATCCAACACTTCTTGTTGGCGTGCTGTTAATGGTCTCATATACACTCCTGTTTTTAAATACAGATAACTGGTATTGTATACAGATTGTGTGAAGTTGCAATAGTTATTTTTTAAATCTGTGTATTAGGTCACATTCTGTCACTAAATTTTTTAAAGCGGTTGAGATCGGATGTGTTAAAATATTTCAAATTTACAACAAAGAGAAAATTTATCATGGCAAATTTTGTAAATATGTATCGTCAATTATTGAGCTTGCCTCTGTCAGTATTAGTGAAAAATAATCCAATTCCAGCCAATCCGATAGAAGAGCTTTCCCTCAATATTCACCAACCTGTTGTTTATGTTTTGCCTTATACCTCTCAAACCGATTTCGTTATTTTCCGTCGAAATTGTTTGGCGTTAGGTTTGCCTGATCCTGCTGAGAAAAATGAAATTGCTGGTGTGAAGTTGCCTCGTTATGTGTATTTAGATGAGGGACGCCGCATTTTTAAATCGAAAGGTGCGAAAGATGAAACCACCACGATCTTCAATAAATACCTCGAATTACACCGCACTTCTGAGAGTTTAGATGTGCAACTTATTCCAGTTTCCGTTCTTTGGGGTCGTTCTCCTGGGCATGAAGATAAATCCGATTTGCCTAACTTGCGTTTGTTAAATGGCATGCAAAAAACTTTTGCAGCTATTTGGTTTGGACGTGATACTTTTGTACGTTTTTCTCAAGCCGTTTCATTACGTTATATGGTGAATGAGCATGGCTCCGATGAAAAAATTGCGCAAAAGCTGGCTCGAGTGGCAAAAATGCATTTTGCCAAACAGCGCATTTCTGCCACAGGTCCGCGTTTACCAAATCGCCAAGCTATGTTTAATAAATTATTGCAATCAGAAGCAATTCAACGTGCGATTGAAGATGAAGCAAAATCGAAAAATATCAGTATTGAAAAAGCGCAAAAAGAAGCACATAAGATTTTGGATGAAATCGCTGCAGATGTAAGCCATTCAAGTTTACGAGCTGCGGATCGTTTTTTACGTTGGCTTTGGAATAAACTTTATTCTGGTATTGATGTGCAAAATGCAGATCGCGTACGTAAATTAGCACTTGAAGGTCATGAGATTGTTTATGTGCCTTGTCACCGTAGTCATATAGACTATTTATTGCTTTCTTACGTGCTTTATCATCAAGGGCTTGTCCCGCCACATATCGCAGCAGGGATTAACTTAAATTTCTGGCCTGTGGGTAGAATGTTCCGCAGTTGGGGGGCATTCTTTATTCGCCGCACTTTTAAAGGAAACAGATTATATTCTGCCATTTTCCGCGAATATTTATCAGAGTTATTCCATCGAGGCTATTCGGTAGAATATTTTATTGAGGGTGGTCGTTCGCGCACTGGTCGTTTACTTGCGCCAAAAACGGGCATGATGTCGATGACACTTCAAGCATTGCAACATAATCAAACTCGTCCAATTTCTGTTGTGCCAGTTTATGTAGGCTATGAGCATGTATTAGAGGTGGATACTTACGCAAAAGAATTGCGTGGCGCGGCGAAAGAAAAAGAGAATGCGGGTTTGGTTATTCGAGTAATTAAAAAATTACGCAATCTTGGTCAAGGTTTTGTGAATTTTGGTGAGCCAATTACGCTTTCAAACTACCTGAGCCAACATTTCCCTGATTGGAGAGAGCAAAATCACGAAGAAAAACCACAATGGTTTGCTCCTGCTGTTGATTCTGTATCAAAACAAGTGATGGTGAACATTAATAAAGCAGCCGCGGTGAATGCAATGAATTTAGTTGGGACTGCATTACTATCTTCTCGTCAGCGTGCACTTTCTCGTGAGCAACTTTTAGAACAACTGGCAAGTTACCAACAATTACTACAAAACGTGCCTTATTCCGCAGATATTGTATTGCCAACTGCTACGCCTGAAATGATGTTAAAGCATGTATTAACGCTTGATCGTGTTGGCGTGTTAGTCGAAAAGGATAACTTTGGGGAAATTGTGCGTTTGGAACGCGCATCAGCCGTGTTGATGACTTACTATCGCAATAATATTCAACACTTATTTGTTTTACCGTCTTTAGTTGCAAGCATTATTTTGCATTATGAGGCGATTCAAAAAGATTTATTAGTGGAAGCGGTTGGTAAGATTTATCCGTTCTTAAAAGGCGAGTTATTCTTGCACTTTAGTGAAGAAGAGTTAAAAACTCAAATTCACCAAATTATTGATGAATTTGCGCGTCAACAGGTGATTAACTCTAATGATAATTTCTTATCTATCAATAAATCGAAAGTACGTATTTTACAACTTTGGTCTGCGGGAATGCGTGAAATCTTGCAACGTTATTACATCACAGTGACAATTTTGCAAAAACAACCAGATATTTCACGTGCAGAACTCGAAAAAGAAAGCCAACTTGTTGCACAGCGTTTATCCGTGTTGCATGGTATTAATGCACCAGAGTTCTTTGATAAAGCCGTCTTTTCTATGTTCATTGCGAATTTGAAAGAGCAAGGTTATTTTGATGAATCAGGCAATGGCAATCTTGAAAAAATAGAATGTTTGGCTTCAACGCTCTCTCATTTGATTTCAACGGAAATTTGTTTGACTGTCAAAGGAACGGTTGAAAAAGCGGAAGATCATGCTTAAGTTAGATTTAAATTTTAGGAGCATCAAATGATGCTCCTTTTTATATTAGCTATATAAGAAGTGCGGTGAATTTTTACCGCACTTTTGAGCTATTTTCTCAACTTAACTAACTCTACCTGATGGTTTTCACCTTTTTTTAGAATTAAATTTGCTCGCTCACGGGTTGGAAGAATGTTTTGATTGAGATTTAACCCGTTAATTTCATCCCAAATTTTACTTGCCGTCGCAATGGCCTCTTCTTTTGATAAACTTGCGTAATGTTTAAAGTAAGAATTAGGATCATTAAATGCACTTTCTCGGAATTTTAAAAAACGTTTGATGTACCATTCTTTCAGCAATTTTTCTTCGGCATCGACATAAATAGAGAAATCAACAAAATCAGACACAAAGGTTTGATTTGTTTTGTTATTGCCTGTTTGAAGAACATTTAATCCTTCTAAAATGAGAATATCAGGCTTATCTACCACATCAAATTCATCGGGAATAATATCGTATGTTAAATGAGAATAGATTGGTGCTGTAACATTGCTTTTACCTGATTTTACATCTGCTAAAAAGCGAATGAGTTTCGGTGTGTCATAAGAAACGGGAAACCCTTTCTTTTGTAAAAGATTATCTTGTTTAAGTTTGTCTAATGGATAAAGAAACCCATCTGTTGTGATGAGATCAACTTTTCTTTCAGTCGGCCAATGAGAAAGTAGAGATTGTAGAATACGTGCAGAAGTACTTTTTCCCACGGCAACACTGCCAGCAATACTAATTATGTAAGGTGTTTTGGCATTATTTCTGCCTAAAAAACGATGTAATACCGTTTGGCGATGTAAATTTTCATCAATGTAATAGTTAATAAGACGAGTTAATGGTAGGTAAATCGTACTTACTTCATCTAATGAAAGGTCTTCATTAAAACCTAAAAGTGGTTTCAGATCCTGTTCTGTCAATTTTAATGGAACGGATTTACGTAATTCCGCCCACTGTTCACGATTAAAGCTTAAAAAAGGTGTTTGCTGAGTTGAAAATTCCACAATAATTTTATTTGATAGCTAAATAAACGAAGAAAAATATACTCTATAACCGGCATGTTCGCATTTATTTTTCAGTAAATTTAATAAGATTTGGTTAAAAATTCACATTTTTGCTTGTGATTTAAACGAACACGCAAAAAAAATACTTTTTTTAGAAAAAAAACTTGTCACGAAAAGTTTTTTCCATATAATACGCCTCACTTGCTTACGACACGCCGACTTAGCTCAGTAGGTAGAGCAACTGACTTGTAATCAGTAGGTCATCAGTTCGATTCCGATAGTCGGCACCATTCTTTCGTACACAAGTATTCATTTAGCGTGGAGGGGTTCCCGAGCGGCCAAAGGGGGCAGACTGTAAATCTGTTGGCTCAGCCTTCGAAGGTTCGAATCCTTCTCCCTCCACCATCTTTTAGATGAATCCTGATGGGACAGACGAATTTAGGACTTGCGGGCATCGTATAATGGCTATTACCTTAGCCTTCCAAGCTAATGATGCGGGTTCGATTCCCGCTGCCCGCTCCAAACGCTGATATAGCTCAGTTGGTAGAGCGCACCCTTGGTAAGGGTGAGGTCGGCGGTTCAAATCCGCCTATCAGCACCATCCTTCAATTCTCTTTCCTTCATTTAGAATAAACAATTTTATTGGTTAATGTGGTTTTATTTACCCATCGATAACCGTGTCTATTTAGAGGGACTCTTTAAATGTCTAAAGAAAAATTTGAACGTACAAAACCGCACGTAAACGTGGGTACAATCGGCCACGTTGACCACGGTAAAACAACTTTAACAGCAGCAATCACAACCGTATTATCTAAACACTACGGTGGT
>NZ_QQJW01000006.1:0-127051 GCF_003493685.1 Haemophilus haemolyticus | reverse complement strand
TTCCTGGGGGGAGAAGTGCGGTAGCTGGATTCCTAGGTTTTACCGAAAGTGAATTAAAGAATCGCCTTTATCAAATAAAGGGCCAACGATTCAAAAATGAAGAATTGATTGCACTGCAACTTGAGTATGGATGCACTGATTTTATCGATGAGCTTTGCCGAAATGCTGGTGGACGTTTTGTGCCAGATGTAGCGGAGGATGAATTAGACAAGGTTGAGCTTGCCAATTTACAACTGCACGAGCTTTCTGCGCGTGGCTTGTTATTTGCTGTATTAGAAAAGGCTTTAGAAGACGGCGAAATCACTTCGAAAGAAGAAGACAAAATCCGTCAAGCATTGAGTAAGCATTTAGCAGCAACTCAGCATTCTGTTGAGTTTGCTATTTCTTTGTATAAGCCGCAATAAAAAACCACGGCGGCCACCGTGGTTCAACTATGGAGATTTTATGCAAAATCAAATACAGCTTTATGATACACAAATTCGCCAAGATGAACAAGGGCGGTTTTGCTTAAATGATTTACATCGTGCAAGTGGTGGAAATCCGATTCATGCACCGAGTCAATTCTTACGATTAAAAGGCACAAAAGACTTTGTTCAAGTATTGGATAGCCACAATGCAAATATGCATTCTGCTTTAGAAATCATCAACGGCGGAATGAATCAAGGTTGCTATGCAGATGAGAAAATCGTTTACAAGTATGCAGCCTGGATTAGCCCTGAATTTGAAGTAAAAGTTTATGAAACTTTTGATAAGGCGGTGAAAGGTGAGTTAAACCAAAAACCAACCGCACTTATTCCGCAATCTTTTTCTGAGGCGTTGATGTTAGCTGCTCAGTTGCAAGCAGAAAAAGAGCGCAATGCGCCTAAAGTCGCTTTTGTTGATCACTATGTGGAAGTAGGGACGAGTAAATCATTTCGTGAGACAGCGAAGATTTTGAAAATACCTGAGCGTGCATTAGTCAATCGCTTGGTGGAAGATAAATATTTGTATCGTCAATCTGGCGTGCTTTTGCCTTATCAATCGGCACACACCAAAGATCTTTTTACGGTTAAAACAGGTACTGCTGAACACGGTCACAATTACACTCAGACACGTGTAACAAGCAAAGGCATTGAATTTATCGCGTCACGTTATGCTTCGGAGTTGATGCTATGAGTATGCGATTAATGGTTCAAGCAATGAATTGTGAAGTTGGCAATCCTGCTAGAAAACTTGTGCTTTTAAAACTAGCTGATAATGCCAATGATGATGGAATTTGTTTTCCTAGTTATCAATACATTGCCGATAAATGCGAGATGACTCGACGTAGTGCAATCAGTCACATTGAATATTTAATCAAAATGGGATTAGTAAGCAAAAAAGAACGTAAAAATAAAGATGGTTCCATCTCAAATTTATACTTTTTACACCTTGAACAAGGTGGTGAAAATTTTGCACTGGGTGGTGAAAATATTTCACTAGGTAGTGAAAATTTTGCACTAGGGGGGTAGTGAAAATATTTCACCCAGAACCAGTCACTCTTTAGAACCAGTCAATGAACCTAAAAAAACTACGCAAAAAAGCGAATCTGAAATTTTGCTTGAGCGGTTTGGCATAACAGGACAGCTTGCTAAAGATTTTATTGCGCATCGTAAAACCAAGCGAGGGGCAATTAGCGAAACGCAACTTAGCCGTTTGCAAAAACAAGCGGACAAAGCAGGAATTTCGATTTGTGAAGCGGTGGAGATTTGCATCGAACGCAATTGGCAGGGATTTAACGCAGCGTGGGATTGGCGTGATGAGAAACTGCGAACATCCCAAGCGCAAAAAATGAGTTTTGAAGAAAAAAATGCGTTGCCGTGGAATCGTCCTGAAGACTGGGAGAATGTACTGTGAATCAATTAACTAATCAATCATTGCATCAAGGTGTATCACCACAAGCTGAGAAATTTATTGATACGTTGTTCGACCAACTTTGCGCTAGTTGCCCTCAGTTGTTCAACCTCACTCCAGAGCGATTGCAGGTAGTAAAACGCCAGTGGATTTTAGGATTTACTGAAAATGGAATTACAAAAATAACACAAGTTAAACGAGGTATGGCAGAAATGCGTGCTAAGCCAAATGGGTATTTGCCAAGTGTAGGTGAATTTATTCAAGCATGCAAAGTTCTGGACTACCACGAATTGGGCTTACCGAACGAAGCGGAATTATACCAACGTTATAAAACTTTCTTAGGCTATGCCAGATTCAATCGGGATGAATTTCAATATCGTTCAAAAGTTGAATTTTGGTTGCTTAAAAACCTGTACGAAAAGTGCAAGAAAAAATCGGAAGATGACACGTTGAAAGCTATTCCGAAATTACTCACAGAAGCGGCAGAAAAAGTGCGGTCGAATTTTCCTTTTGAGGATATTCCGAAAATGATTCCAACAAAGCCAAGTTTTTACGATAAAGCGAAGGCTGATAAGGCGCGCGATAGCTTGATGGCAATGATGAAAGGGGCATTGCAATGACAAGCTACAAATGCCCAAAGTGCGGTGCGGAATTAGAGGATTTTTATACGCCAGATTATTTTATATCGAGCAGCGAATGGGATGACGATCGTTTTCGCTGTAACGGTCACTTAATTGAGCCGATACCGTTTCCGCAGGTAAGTAAATACAGCGCAGTAAATCGAACAAAATCTTGCGGTTATTTTGGATTGGAAGATTTAGGTGTGGAGTACAAAGAATGAGTTTTGAAGAGCATAACAATCGAAAGAAAGCGAACAAATTTGCTGAATATATTACGGGCGAATCTCTGCGCCGATATTTGGCTGGGAAAGTCGAGAAGTACTTAGGTAAAAATCCAAGTGTTTTTGATGGTGCAGCAGGCAGTGGACAGCTTGAGCAATTTATTCAACCAAGTAAGTTTATTGCAGTAGAAATTCAAGCGGAATCATGCGCGGCATTAGCCAATAATTATCCAGATGCAGAAATTCATAACACGAGTTTTTTCTTGTATCAAAGTGAGCCAAAAAGTGATTGTGTTGTAATGAACCCGCCATTCTCACTTAAATTTAAAGACCTTACCGAAGAAGAAAAGACCGCTATTCAAGCGGATTTTCCGTGGAAGAAATCAGGTGTGCTTGATGATGTTTTTATGCTGAAAGGATTAGCCAATGCGCATCGTTTTGGGTTTTTCATTATGTTTCCAGGTATTGCCTATCGAAATACCGAAAAAACACTCCGTGAAGTTATTGGGAATCAATTAGTCGAGTTGAATTTGATTCAAAACGCCTTTGAAGATACGCCTATTTCAGTTCTTTTCTTGGTAGTTGATAAAACTAAGTCGAATAACAAGACATACCGTGAATTGTATGACTGTGCCACGAATAAAATAATTAACGCTGATGAATGGTTAATTGATTCTGATAAATGGGACACGGTTTCACCGCCAGAGCCGCCAAAAGAAAAAGTAGATCCTATGAAATTAGAATTGATGTCGCAAGCTCAACTAAAAGAGCAAATTCGCGCTCAAATTCAATTTAGCGGTATGGTATTTGATTTAGAAGGCTGGCCACGTGAAGAATTTGAAAAATTCTGCGATGAAGTCTGTGTATTGATTCAGGAAGAGAAAAAATCAAATCGTTTTTTATTTGGCTGGGGCGAATGATGTTATGAGTCTATACAAACCTTTCTTTTTACGCGATCAACGCATTAAAAATAATTGCTTGGATTTAATCAAGGAACTGCCAACAGACGATAAAAAGCCGTTAGTAGTCAAAATCCAACCAATAACACGAAACCTTGAGCAAAACGCCAAGTTCCACGCTATGTGCCAAGATGTTGCAAATCAGGCTGAATTTATGGGGCGTAAGCTCACAATGGAGCAGTGGAAAGTGTTGTTTATTTCGGGTCACGCAATCGCCACAAATCAAAAAGCAGATGTTGTGCCAGGTCTTGAGGGGGAATTTGTGAATATCCGTGAAAGTTCGGCTCAAATGAGCGTAAGCAGAATGGCAAGCCTAATCGAGTATGTGACCAGTTGGGGCGTGCAAAATGGCGTGAGATTTAACGATAGATGGGGATTTAAATGAAACGCTTAAACGATGACGAGATTTTAGAGTTAAAAATTGTACTTTGGATTGTGGCAGTTTGGGTAATGTTTAATATGGTATTTGGCTAATGGCGAAAGAGTATAAATGCAAAGTTTGCGGCCAACCGTTTGTAAAAACCTTCAGCTCAATGCAGAAAGTTTGCTCGCCTGAGTGTGCGATTAAATTAGCTCGAGATAATGCGCAAAAAGCGCAAGAACGAGCAGAAAAGAAAAAGCAAAGGGAACGTAAGGCTAAATTAAAAAGCCGTTCAGAATGGCTAAAAGAGGCGCAATCAGTCTTTAATAAATTCATTCGCCTGCGAGATAAAAACGAACCCTGTATCAGTTGCGGTCGGTATCATCAAGGTAAATATGACGCTGGGCATTATCGCAGTGTTGGAGCTTGCCCTGAATTAAGATTTTGTGAAATTAACTGTTTTAAGCAGTGTGTACCATGCAATCAGCATAAAAGCGGAAATATCATTGAGTACAGAATCAATCTCGTTAATAAAATCGGTGCAGATAAGGTAGCTTGGTTAGAACGGCAAGACCACGAACCAAAGAAATACACCATCGAAGATTGCAAAGCGATTATTAAGCATTACAAGGCAAAAATTAAAGAGTTAGAGGAATAAATGCGTAAATTTAGCGAGTTACTAGAACTAACGATTGAACAAGAAGAATTTGTTGACCGTTATATGTATCAATGGGGTGCTTGGGTGCGCAGTGGTAGGCTTGATAAACCGCAATTAAATATTATTGCAAAACTAATGCAATCAGTCATTCCTGCAGAGCCAAATGAACCAATTTGCGATGATGAAACTGGGTTTATGATTAGTCAAACCATTGAAATGTTTTTTAAGAAAAATGACCAAATCTTACACTTTATTGTGTTTGCTTATTATGTAAACAAAAGAACAATCAATTTTATAGCAGAACACCTACACGGCAAATCCAAAGCTAAGGAAATGAGACCTTGTGCAGGTAAATCTAACGTAAGAGTGCCAAGTTTTAGGACAATCTATCGTGAAGTCGAAAAAGAGATACACTTTGCGAAAGCAATAATTCACGAACTGCTTATAACTTGCTTTATTATTCAGAGAACTAGCAGGGAACGTGCAACAAATATCAAAAAAATCAAAATTACATATTGACATATTTGGCAAAGTGTCATACTATTTAGATATATGGTGGTCGCAGTGTAAGTGATGTTCACCGAATGAATTTTTACAGCCCTGATCGGAAACGGTCGGGGCTTTTTGTTATCCAACTATAAGGGCGTAGTCTAATGGTAAGACAGCGGTCTCCAAAACCGCTAATTAAGGTTCGATTCCTTACGCCTTTGCCATATCACAAGCTCACGTTAATACGTGGGCTTTTTTATTGCCCTGGAAATGGGGTGGAGTATGAAAATGTTAAAAGACGCGGGGAATCACAGTATTTTTTGGTCGGGCTTTGGCGCATTCTGGGCAATGTATTCATTTCAAGAGTGGCTAGCCATCTTTGGTTTGATTATCGGTTTAATTAGTGGTCTCGTTAATATGTACGCCAAGTGCCAAGAGGGCAAGGTTAGGGAGAACGAGGAACGCAGAGCGGAAGAGATGCATAAGGCAAGAATGAAACGATTAGAGCAGGGGCTTGATAATGGTACTAAGGAAGACTAGAGCTGCGCTTGGCACTTGCTCAGTTGTTGCGGTTATTGGGATTATGTACTCTCAATTTGGCAGTGAGCTAAGATTAAGCCCTGCTGGAGCGGAAATAATCGGTAACGCAGAGGGGTGTATGGCGACTCCGTATAAATGCCCCGCTGATGTATTGACTGTTGGTATTGGCTCAACGGAATATTCTGGGCAAAAGATAGAGCCTAACAAGAAATACACAAATGAAGAAATCGCCTACCGATGGAAAAACGATATTAAGCTTGCTGAATCGTGCGTTGATAGATATGCCAATGGAAGAGCATTACCTCAATCTGTGTTTGACGCTATGGTATCTGTCACGTTTAATAATGGATGCGGCAATGTTAAAAACTCAACAATGTTTGGGTTTATGCGACGTGGAAGATATATAGACGGGTGCAATCAGCTACCAAATTGGGTTTATGTTAAGAAAAAGAAAATACCAGGTTTGGTTAAGCGAAGAGAAAAAGAGAAAGCATTATGTTTAGCCGATTTGAAACAGCCTTAAAGCTAACCGCACTTTGCTTGATTTTGGGCTTGTGCGGTTGGACTTGGTACCAATCCCAGAAGATAAGTAGCTTAAAGGCCGAGAACCAAGCACAAGCCCAAACCATTCAGCAACAAGAAGATGCGAACAAGGCATTGACCATTGCGCTACAACAAGAGCGTGATGCAGTCATCGAGCAACAGCAACGTAATGATGAAATAGAAAGGATAGCAACAGAAAATGCTGAATCAGTTAAAACAATCATTAAAACACAACCTTGTGCTCACACTCGTTTGCCTCAGTCTGCTCTTGACCGCTTGTACAAATAAAGTCACGACCAAAGCAGAATATATTTACCCGCCTCAAGCCTACACTGCACCCTGTGTTAAAACAGCATTTACTGGTGAGACATACGGCGATGTAGTCATACAACTTGTTAAGGTAACAGCAGAGCGAGATAAGTGCGCAAGCCAAGTAGATAATATTCGTAAATTTGTAGAAAAAAATAAGAAAAATTAAAGACGGGGCTAGTGCTAGACACTATCGGAGGAAAGAGTCGGAGAGTGTACATACCCGATTTCTTGGCGTTCTCGCGAGTTTAAGCTCGACCGAAAAAAAAGCCCAATAAGGGCTTTTGTTTAGAAATCTAATTGACTTGGATTGATGCCAAGAGCATTTGCCATTTTTATGCGAGTTGTTTTCCGCAAGGTCTGTGAATTTTCGTGTTGTGAATAAGCTGCTTGAGAGATGCCTAAGCGTCCTGCAACTTCCACTTGTGTTAAGCCTAAGTGCTCGCGCCAAGCACGCAATGCAGAATAATCGTTTAATAACGCTAATTTTGCAACAGACTCAGGAATACCTGTTTCAAGTGGATCGGTAAAGATGATTTTTTTCATAAAATGCTAATAAATGGTTCATCTTTCTATTTTATAAGTTTTATTCAAGTATTTTAAGGATTTCCTATGTCAGACGTGAAAGGAAAGTCCACGTCTGATGGCGTGGGGAGGAAAAAAATTGGTCGCCCATCTTCGTTTATGCAAGAAGTGGCTGACGACATTTGTTTGTTACTGGCACAAGGTGAAAGTTTGCGGAAAATTTGCGAACGACCAGGAATGCCTGCTATATCCAGTGTATTTAAGTGGCTTAATGAAAATCAGCAATTTTCGGAGCAGTACGCGCGTGCGCGCGAGGACCAAGCCGATTTTTTGCTTGAGGAGATGTTGGAAATTTCAGATCTTGCCACTCCCGAAGATGTTAGCGTAGCTAAGTTGAGAGTTGATGCTCGTAAATGGTACATCACCAAAGTTGCCCCTAAAAAATATGGCGATAAAGTAACGCAAGAAATCACTGGTGTTAATGGGGCGCCGATTGAGCAAAAAATATCTATGGATTTATCAAGGTTAAGTGTCGATGAACTCAAACTTCTTAGAGAGCTTAAATCTAAAGCAACTGGATGCAATGATAGCTCAAAAGAGCTTGATTGATTTCACCTTGCAAACCAAACCTGACTTCGTAACAGGATGGTTCAATATTCTCATAGCAAAAGAGCTGCAGCAATTTTATCAAGATGTAATAGATGGCAAGCAGCCGCGATTAATGATATTTGCTCCGCCTCGTAGTGGTAAAAGCGAATTATTTAGTCGTCGTTTTCCTGCTTGGGCTTTTGGTAAAAATCCTGACTTACAGATGATTGCCTGTTCTTATTCTGCTGATTTAGCTAGTCGAATGAATCGCGATGTACAGCGCATTATGGATGATGAAAGTTATCACGGCATTTTCCCTGATTCATCATTAAACGAGAAACGCATTGCAACGGTATCTGGTCAACCCTTGCGTAATAGTGAGATTTTTGAAATTGCAGGACATAAAGGCGCTTATCGCTCCGCTGGTGTTGGTGGCGGTATTACAGGTATGGGGGCAGATATAGCCATTATTGACGACCCTGTAAAAGATGCTAAAGAGGCTAATTCTCAAACAGTTCGAGATGGTGTTTGGGATTGGTACACAACCACGCTTTATACGCGTTTATCACCAAAATCTGGCGTGCTATTAGGCATGACAAGATGGCACGAGGATGATTTAGCTGGTCGATTAATTGAAGAAATGAAGAATGGTGGCGACCAATGGCGCATAGTGAAATTTCCTGCGATTGCCGAAGAGGATGAAGAGTTCCGCAAAGAGGGCGAACCATTACACCCAGAACGCTTTGATTTAGAGCGATTGAGCAAAATTAGAAAGGCTGTTGGCTCTCAAGCGTGGAATGCTTTATATCAACAAAGACCATCTAATAAGGGCGGTGGCATTATTAAAGGCGCTTGGTTTGGTCGATATAAAATCCCTCCACTAATTAAAGTCAAAGCAATCTACGCTGATACGGCACAAAAAATTAAACAGCACAATGACTATTCAGTCTTTATTGTTGCTGGCAGAGGGAGCGACGGAAAGGTTTATATTCTTGACCTTGTGCGAGGTAAATGGGAGACGCCAGAACTTGAGCAGACATTAAAAGATGTTTGGGCTAAACATAAAGCGAGAAAGGACACTGGAATATTAACTCGAGCAAATGTGGAAGATAAAGCCAGTGGCACGGGATTAATTCAAGCTATCCGCAGAAATAATCAAATTCCAATCTCGCCCATTCAAGTTGATGCAGATAAGTACACTCGGGTTTTAGGTGTTCAAGGGTACATTGAAAGTGGTTATGTGATGATACCTGAAAATGCTCCTTGGGTAGCGGATTTTATTAGTGAGTGCGAGGCATTTACCGCAACAGATAGTCACGCGCACGATGACCAAGTCGATGCACTTGTAATGGCAATAACGGATATTTTAGGGAAACCTACATCACTACTGGATTTATAAGATGAATATTTTAGATGGCATCAAATCACTAGCACTGAAGTTAGGTAGCAAACAAGAGCAAACGTATTATGCTCGTGGGCTGAGTTTAACGGATGACTTAATGCAGATTGAAGCATTATGGCGTGATAACTGGATTGCAAACAAGGTCTGTATTAAACGCTCGGAAGATATGGTGCGTAATTGGCGCGATATTTTTTCCAATGACTTAAAATCTGAACAGCTAGACGAGTTCACTAAGCTCGAGCGCAGATTAAAACTACGTGAGACATTAACTAAAGCGTTGCAATGGTCTAGTTTGTATGGGGCGGTGGGGTTATTGGTTGTCACTGACACAATTAATATCACCTCAGCATTGCAGCCTACAGAGCGATTAAAACAGCTTATTATCTTACCTAAATGGAAAATCTCACCTACAGGGCAACGAGATGACGATGTGCTTTCCGCAAATTTTGGTCGATACAATGAATATACCATTACTGGCGGTACACAATCTGTTTTAGTGCATCATTCTCGCTTATTAATCATTAATGCCAATGATGCGCCTTTATCTGATAACGATATTTGGGGTGTGTCAGACCTTGAAAAGATTATTGATGTACTCAAACGCTTTGATAGTGCCTCAGCGAATGTTGGTGACCTTATTTTTGAAAGTAAAATTGATATTTTCAAAATCGCAGGGTTGTCTGACAAGATATCTGCAGGCTTAGAAAATGATGTCGCTCACGTTATTTCAGCGGTGCAGTCGATTAAATCGGCGACCAATAGCCTATTGCTTGATGCGGAAAATGAGTATGACCGAAAAGAGCTATCCTTCGGTGGGTTAAAAGATTTGCTGACAGAGTTTCGCAATGCGGTGGCTGGTGCTGCAGATATGCCAGTCACCATTTTATTTGGGCAATCTGTTTCGGGATTGGCAAGTGGTGATGAGGATATTCAAAACTACCACGAAACCATACATCGATTGCAAGAAACAAGATTGCGTCCTGTGCTTGAAGTGCTTGATACATTGCTATGTAATGAATTATTTGGTGGGCAGCCTGATGACTGGTGGTTTGAGTTTTTACCATTGACGGTGGTTAAACAAGAGCAACAAGTCAATATGCTTAATACCTTTGCTACAGCGGCAAATACGTTAATTCAAAATGGCGTAGTAAATGAATATCAAGTGGCAAACGAACTCCGAGAAAGTGGGTTATTTGCCAATATCTCTGCTGATGATATTGAGGAAATGAAAAATGCTGATGAACTTGCCAGAAATTTTGAAGAATCAGAAGGTGAAAGCACGCAAGTTCAAACCGGTGAAGGTGAGCAAGAGAACGGAGCTTTGGTATAGACAACAGCTTAAGCAGTTCGTCAAAACGATGACCGATGATGTAGAAAGAGCCATGCAGCAACCGCAAGGCTCTTTTTTTATGGATGATGCGAAAGGGTTTCAAGCGATTAGTGCAAGAGCATTGATGAAAGTATTAGAAAAGTACGAAAAATCTGACCGCACTTCGCAAGCCGAAAATATCGCCAATGGCTTTGTTGGCCGTGGTGATGCGCAAAACCACGCTGAAGTATCAACCAATTTAAAAAATCAAACTGGCATCGATTTATCCGCCTATTTACGCAATAGTCCAAATGTTGCTGAGAAAGTGAATGCATTGACTGCAGGTAATATCCAGTTAATTAAATCTATTCGCTCACAATATCTTGATAAAGTGCAAAATGCCGTCATGCAAGCGATGGTTCGGGGTTCTTTAAATAAAGACCTTGCAGCACAAATAAAAGACTTAGGTAAAACAACCGAAAAACGAGCAATGTTTATTGCTCGAGACCAGTCCTCAAAATTAAATGCTGCCTTAACGCAAGCGAGACATGAAGAGGTTGGTGTAAAAAAATACATGTGGTCAACATCGGGTGATGAGCGTGTGCGCGAAAGTCATGCGGAAAAAGATGGGCAGATATTCGAATATGCCAATCCGCCTGCCGATACTGGTCACCCTGGCCATGATTTTAATTGCCGATGTGTTCAGATTCCGGTGCTTGATACTGAACAAGAAAAACAAATAATAGAGCAGTATGAAGTGGATAAGGTAAAAGAAGTCATATCTCCTTCTCAATATAGATATCATGTAGGGGATATAGAGCAAAATCCTGTTGCTATGGAGTTTGTAAAAAAATATAACCTTTCTACTAAAGAGGCGGTTTCGATTCGAGATTATACTGCTAACAGTTATGCAAAAATAAATTCTCAATTAAGGGAAGATAAAGCCGCACCTTCAATACTTATGATGGCTAAAGTCATTAATAATGCGCTAAATAAAATACCATCTTACCAAGGTAAAGTTTGGCGTGATGTTGATTTACCAGAGAGTGTATTATCTTCATATGTTGTTGGAAGTGTTGTAATAGAGAAGGGATTTTCAAGTTCTAGCTATAGTGATGAACGCTTTAAGAAGTTACCTCATAGATTGCTAATTCATAGTAAGAGCGGGAAAATAATTCAAAGCTTAAGTGTATTATCGAATGAAGATGAAGTATTATTTAAATCTGGCACCAAATTTAAAGTGTTAAAACGTACTCAAACTAAAAGCTATTTGCTGATTGAATTACAGGAGCTATAAATGCGAAAAGAATACACAGATGATGATCTTTTCAAGAAAAATACAGCTCGCCGTCATTCTGGTGAAAAAATTAAACTGTCAGAATATCTGATGCTATGGATGTATGAGTTACTGACAAAGCCAGTAGAATTTGGAATGAGAGATGCAGTCTTGTATCGCATCCATAAAAAATTTACTGATGAAATGTCTTTTGATGACACAGTAAAAGAAATGGATCGTCTTATTGGTGAGGCTGAAAAAGCAGAAAGCCAATCTAAATCTTATGATGAGATTGTGGATATGCTTTGGCCAAGAGATAACAAAGAATGAAACGTAATTGGGATTTAATTCGCTCTATATTGCTTAAATTGGAAAGTCAGGCAGAGGCTAGAGGGAGCTTATCCCCTGATGGATTTACTGGATTTGATTCAGAAACAGTTTCCTACCATTTTAAGTTATTGCAAAGTGCAGGGCTGATTGAAGCGATAGATTACTCCTCTCTAAATGAATTGAGCCTTGTTGCTCGGTCGCTGACTTGGCAAGGTCATGAATTCTTAGACAAAATTCGTAATGATACTGTCTGGAATAGCTTAAAAACTACAATAAAAAGCAAAAGCCTTGATTTATCACTTGATACAATAAAACAAGTAGCACAAACACTAATTAGCCAAATGTTAGAGTAACATTGTAAAGAAACAAACAACCCGATCAGAAATGGTCGGGTTTTTTATTGGGGTAAATAAATGAAATTTACAGATAACACAGCGCAAGTAAAAACACAGCGCACCATTACGAAAGATGGTTTTTTAGTTGTGCCTGCAACCATTTCGAAAGTTGGGGTATTTGATTACCTCGCCACAGAGCTAGGCTTAAAAGAAGACGGTATTAAAAAGGTCGCTCGCACTGAGAAATCGTTGTTTAGCGATGAAACGATTAAGAGTTTTGAAAATGCCACATTAACCGTTGGTCATCCTAAAGATGGGGTGAATGCGAAAAACTGGAAACAGCTCTCTGTCGGTGTCGTGCGTAATGTTAAGCGAGTGGGCGATGAACTCACGGCAGAGGCTTGGATTTATGATGAATCTGCGATTAAAACCGTGCAGGAGAATGGTGTTGAGCAATTATCTTGTGGTTATGACTGTGATATTAAGCCATCCACGGTACAAGATGCAGATTTTGAGATGTCGCCGATGATCGGCAACCACGTAGCGATTGTGGCAAAGGGTCGCTGCGGTGGAAGTGTAAAACTTGCCGATGAGGATAAAACCATTATGGGGAAAACCGCAAAAATTATCGATGCGTTTTTAGTTGCGTTCGGCACCAAGTTGTCGGATGAACAAAAAAAACAAATTGAGGAAGAAGAAAAGTCTGGTGGTGAAGAAGGGAAAGAGCAAAAAGCAGAAACCTCGACCGAACCAAAAGAAAAACAACATGAACCTGAAAATAAAAAGGAAGATGACGTGGAAAAAGAAGAACTTGAAAAACGCCTTAAAGCTAAAGATGAAGAAATCCAACAGCTAAAAGAGGCGCAAGCAAAACGTGATGCAGAAGTAAAACAAGCCGCTGTATTGGCTGATGCAAAAACTGCATTTAAAGAAGTCAATTTTGCGGATAACGCTACTGTGCGTGAAATCCAAGAAAGTGCGGTCGTTGCGCAGGGTATTTTTACTAAAGATGAGGCGGCCAAATTATCCGATGAGGAAATTTCGGGTGCATATCAAACGGCAAAAGCGGTCGTGGCTAAATTAGCGGGTGAACGTAAATCACTCGGCAGTATTTTGCTTGGTGATGCAGAGCCTAAAGCTGCACCAAAAATAGATTTCAACAAAACTTACAATAGTTAGGAGAGTAATTAGATGAGTTACGCTTACGAACAAGCGCCTGCTCGTGCAGGTGAATTAGGCAAGGGTAATCTTGCAAGTGCAAAAACTACAGCAGAAAAAGTCACAGGTAAAGTAAAAGCAGGTGAATTTGTGGCATTAAATCCTGCAGGTGGTGTGAAAGCTTTATCTGCTAAAACAGATGTATTGGCTGGCGTGGTATTAGCAAGTCGCATTCGTGATGAATGGCCTGAAGGCGAATTAGTCGATGTGATGCACATTGGTGCAGGCGATGCCATTTGGGTGAATATTGCACCAGAGAAAACCGTATCTCGTGGTAGTAAAGTGTTTGTATTAACAACGGGTGGCGAAGGTAAAACTGGCGCAATCCAAGGGGAAACCGATGCAAATGCGATTGAAACAGGCTACACCGTGATTGACGTTAAAGGTCAATTAGCGATGATTACAAAATTATAAGGGGTGATGAATGTCATTATTAACTTATGTACAAAACGGCTTAACGGCTGTAAGCAAAGAAATTTCAGAAACCAAATATCCTGAAATTGTGTTCCCGCAATTTGTCTATGTTGACCAACAAGCAGCAGTAGGCAATACTGAAAAACTTCACTATGGTGCAGATGAGCACGGTTCTCTTGATGATGGTTTAATTACCACTGGTACAAGCACATTAGACCAAGTAGAAGTCGGCTTTACGCCAACTCGCTCTTATATCGTACAATGGGCTAAATCGGTAACATGGGCAACACCAGAACTTGAACAAGGCAAACTGTTAGGCTTAGCGTTAGATACCGCTAAAATCATGGCGTTAAACAAAAACGCACAACAAACCTTACAAAAAGTAGCTTTCTTGGGTCATTCAGAAGATACTCGATTAACTGGCTTGCTCAATAATCCATCTGTCGAGGTGTACAACATCAAAGGCACTTCCGCAAACACCAAAGTCCAAGCGATGGATTTTGACAAATCAGTAGCATTCTTTAAGGAGATGTTCCTCGCTGGTATGGAAAAAACCAAACGCATTGAAGCACCAAACACCTTTGCGATTGATTTACTTGATTTAGCGCACTTGGCGTTAACTCAACGTAATAACACTGATACAACCGCATTAGAGTTCTTGACTAAGAGCTTGTCTGCGGCTGCGGGTCGTGAAGTGGCAATTAAAGCCTTGCCGTCAAACTTTGGCACTCGTGTAACAAGTGGCAAAACTCGTGCAATGGTTTATGTGAACAGCAAAGAGCACGTTATCTTTGATGTGCCAATGTCGCCAACTGTGTTAGCTGCTCAACCAAAAGGCTTATTAGCTTATGAGTCTGGCTTACGCATGGCATTTGGTGGCGTAACCTTTATGGAGCCAGATTCTGCACTCTACGTAGATTACTAGGGAGTCATTATGCCAACATTTGAAACGGATGTATTCCTTGAGCGTTATCCTGAATTTAAAGAGGTCGATTATGAAAAAATCGACCTTTTTTTATCGGATGCAGAAATGGAAGTAAGTCAATCTCGTTGGGGTAAACTCTACCAACGTGGCGTGTTGGCATTGACTGCTCATCTATTGCGTTTGTCGCTTTGGACAACCGAAGGTGGCGGTGGGGCAAATCGGAATCTCGCCAGTGAAAGTGCTGGCGAGTTATCTGTTAGCTATGCTGTGCCAACACTGACAGGCACCGATGCAGATTATCAATTAACAGCGTATGGCCAAGAGTATTTGCGATTACGTAAATTGGTTGGCATTGGTGTAATGGTGGCGTAAATGGCAGTGCAAATTACGGGGAATTTAGCGCAGGTAAAAGCGTTAATTGAGCGATTAAGGGCTGATAAAGACAAGGCGGTTTATGTTGGGTTTCCTGCTGAATTTGACGAGTCAGTAGAGGGGGCTGAGAATTTTAATCTCGCCTCTTTGGCGGCTGTATTGGAGCTTGGCAATGAACATATTAAACCGCGTCCTTTTTTACGCCAAACGCTCTCAGAAAACCAAGAGAAATACACCGCACTTTTCACGCAATTATTTAAGCAAGGCTTGCAGATTGAGAAGATTTACGAGCAACTCGCACTAGTTGCGCAAGGTGATGTCCAGTTAAATATCGCTCGTGGCAACTGGGTTGCCAACGCTAAAAGTACAATCAAACAAAAAGGCTCTAGCAAGCCATTGATTGATACAGGCAAAATGCGTCAATCTGTAAAAGGTATCGTTAAATGAGTTTAATCAACCAATATCCTCGCTTTCTGAATAGCAAATTTCGCCAAAGTGTCACTGTAAAACATCTGCAAGGTGAGCATTCATCTGATGGGTTTGGGGCGAGTTATACCGATGAAAACGTGACTGCCATTGTTATGCAGACCTCTCCTAATGATGTGTTGTTATTGCCAGAAGGTGAGCGTTTCATCCCATCAATCAAAATCTACACCATTAAGCCGTTAAAAATAGGTGATTTGGTTATTTATGAAGGGGAAACCTACAAAATAAAAACCGTAGCAAATTGGGGGAAATATGGATACTACAACAATATCGGCGTTAGACACGGCCAAACTGCGAAAGTGGATTCAACAGGCTTTACAGTTACCTAATGGCGCTGTTATTGGTGGTTGGTTACCTGAAAATCCTTTGCCTGCTTTTATTACCGTGGATTTGATGACGAGTAATGAAATCGGGCAGGCTACGAGAGAATTTGACGGCAAACGTGAGCGTATCACCCAGTCAATGCAAAGCACCGTGAGTCTCTCTTGTTTCGGTCGAAATTCCCTTGCGCAGTGTTACAAGCTAAAAGCCATTTTCCAAAGTTCGGCGTTTCTTTCCTTTCTCAAATCAAATCACTGGGGCGTGATTCGTTTTTCAGATGTCCGCAATTTAACAGCTACCGTTGGGGCAGATTATGAAGAATGAGGGCAGTTTGATGTTGTATTTAGCCATCATCACATTGTTGATACACCTCTAGAGCCGATAGAAAACGTTGAACAACGCACAAACCATTTAATTCAACAAATAGGAGGATAGCCTTATGGCATTATCTATCTCGCAGATTGTCAATGTGCAGTTAAATACTGTGCCAAAATCTGCCGCGCGTAAATCATTCGGTATAGTAGCATTGTTCACGCCAGAGGCAGGACAAGCATTTGCTGATGCGAGTACGCGTTATGTTTATGTCGAAAATCAACGTGATGTAGAACAGTTGTTCGGCACAAATTCAGAAACAGCAAAAGCAGCACAGCCATTTTTTGCTCAAAGCCCTCGTGCGAAACAATTAATTATTGCGCGCTGGCAAAAAGAACCCGCAACCATTAATGCAACCAAAAATACATTAAGCGGTGCAACCTTATCGGATGATTTAGAGCGTTTTAAAGCGGTTGTAAATGGTCGATTTACATTAACTATTGGCACCGAAACCAAGAAAGTAAATGGGCTATCTTTTGCTGACGCATCAGATTTCAATGCGATTGCAAGCAAAATCCAAGCAAAATTGACCGCACTTTCGTCATCTTTATCTATCTCTTACGATAGCGTAGGACAACGTTTTATCATCACCTCTAACAACGCTGGAGAAGATAAAACAACCGAAATCCATTACGCCTTTAATGGTGGCGGTGACGGTGAGTATATTGGCTCATTGCTTAAATTAGAAAATGGTCAAGCAAGCCGAAAAGTAGGTAAGGCATCAATTTCTTTGAAAAAAGAAACCGTTGCAGAGGCATTATTTAATGTAGCCGAAGTGAATAATGCGTGGTATGGCTTTACGTTTGCTGCACAGCTTACTGATAGTGAAGTGGAATCTGCTGCAAAATACGCGCAAGCTAATACCAAAATGTTTGGTGCAAATGTTATTCGTGTTGAACAGCTTGAATGGTCTGCTGATAACATCTATAAGAAATTATATGATGCAGGTTTAGATCATACATTAGCGATGTTCGATAAAAACGATATGTACCCAGCATCTTCCGCATTGGCTCGTTTATTATCAACGAACTTTGCGGCAAACAACTCAACCTTAACGCTTAAGTTCAAACAACAGCCGACTATTACGGCTGATGAAATTACGGCAACGGAGTTCTCTAAGGCTAAACGCTTAGGCATTAACGTGTACACTTATTTTGATGATGTAGCGATGATTGCTGAAGGTACGGTGATGGGCGGTAAATTTGCGGATGAAATCGTTATCTTAGACTGGTTTACAGATGCAGTGCAAAAAGAGGTATTCGCTCGCTTGTATAAATCACCGACCAAAATCCCATTAACAGACAAGGGCCAAGCGGTATTGATTGCTGCCGTGGAGAAAGTATGCTTAGAGGGCGTAAACAATGGTGCTTTCGCCCCAGGTCAATGGACGGGCGATAGCTTTGGTAACTTGACGACAGGTGATTACCTTGAAAAGGGTTACTATGTATGGGCGGCACCAATGGATACGCTATCTGATAGCGACCGTGAGCAACGCCGTGCAACCCCAATCCAAACCGCAGTGAAATTAGCAGGCGCAATCCATTCTAGTGATGTGATTGTGAACTATAACCGATAATATGTGAATTTTAGCTTTCTATCATTTATACTATTTGCCATATTTTCTTTTAGGAGATCTTATGGCAATTAATTTTAGAAAGAGAGTTAAAGTTGCACCAGGTGTCTATATCAATTTAGGCAAAAAAGGGGCATCAACAACAATCGGTACTAAAGGGCTTTCGGTTAATGTTGGGAAAGATAGTGCGCACCTAAATTTAGGGGTGCCTGGCACAGGGTTGTCGACTAGAATCCCAATTTACAAAGCTGACAAAGGAATAAAGATGATTAATGGCGTACCTGATCTTCATTTCGATTATTTAAACAGCTTGCCAATAACAACACGCCCAAACTTTACCAGACAACAGCGTGAAATCCTTCTCCCTCGTTTTGAGGCATTAACGCCCATTCAAAGAATATCTGTGCTTAAACAAGTTAAAGTTTATCCTGATTCTGATGTAGGCATTTATTCTGGCTGGTTAGGTTGGTTAGCAGTAGATAGATTTAGAGCAAAACAATATGGTATTGCGTTATTAAAACTTTTTTCTATGCTGACTTTATTTGGCGGTCTTTTATGGTTGATATTTGATCTTTTCTATTTTCGTCGTCAGGCGAGAAATGCGAATTTTCTATCCTTTATGACTGCAATTGATCAGGTTGTAGAAAAAAATAATTGAACTATTTCACACTAAAAACTAACAAGCCCCATCTGGGGCTTTTTTTATGAGGAAAAACAATGGCAGTTTTCGATCCAAAACAAGTTGTCGTGTTATTAGACGGCAAAGAAATTAGTGACTGGGCAGACGGCTCAGATGTGATTAATGCGACCAACCAAGTTGATGCAGGGCAAATGGTTATTGGTGCGAACGGCACGGGCGTATTTATCGCAAACCCTGACCAATCAGGCAAATTAACCCTAAAAATTAAACAACATTCTGAGGATAACGCCTATTTATCTAAGTTGTTTAATCAACAAAAAACCAGTATTAAAACCTATTTACCGATGACACTCGCTATTCGCGACTTAATCAATGATGATGTTGTCACGGCAAGCAAAGGGTATTTCACCACGCCTGCGCCTTACGTGCGTGGAAATGGACACAATGCGACAACCTGGACGATTGTGTTTGAGAAAATGACGATGAATCTTGAAAAAGGTGTTCAATAATGGAAAGCAAACAAATCAATATTGAAAATGTGACCTATACAATGACGCCAGCCAATGCTATGACAGCATGGACTGCACTCAAAAATGCAATGAAATTATTGCAATCAGTCGATTTATCATCATTAGGTAACAATAAAAAACTCGGTGCAAGCGTATTGACGACTGTATTGGCGAATTTAGGCGACCCAAGCATTAAAGAGCTTGAAGATATCGTGCTTAAACACACCTCATGCGAGCAAGATGGCAAACTATACCGACTATCTGAACGTTTTGATAGTCATTTTAACCAACACCGTGGGCATTTAATCCCAGTATTAAAAGAAGGGTTGATGTATCAGTTCGCTGATTTTTTTATCGGTGGGGGCGGATTGCTGAGCAATATTCAAGCCAATCTAAAAGCGAAGAAATAAGCCAGTCAGACAGTAAAATTGACTGGTTTATTTTTACGCCCATCGTAAAAAACTTTTGTTCACTACACGAATTAAGGTCGATTTATTCGTTAGCCGACCTTTTATCTTTCCATGAAGTCATTGTTGAATTAAATCAAATGGAGCAACGCAATGCTACTCGATGAACTACTGATTAAAATCGGCATTGATGCGGATAGCCAAGCAATGCAACAGTTTGAGCAATTCCTCAATGTAATTGGAGACGGCACTGAAGATGCCGCAGAAAGTCTAGGTGCCTTTGGTCAAGCGTTGGAAGATGCCGCTAACGAGGCCGCTAAACAAGTCAAAGATATGCCCGAGTTCAGCGAGTTTTTTGCATCGCTTGAGAAACTACAATCTGAAACAGAAAATCTTTCTGAAGATGAAGCCTTAGATGCGTGGGTACAAAAACTCATCGAGGGGGATAAGCTCTTATCTGAGTTTGGTGAGAGCTTTCTTCAAAACACCGAACAGCTCTCGAAAGAGTTACAAGAGGCGGGATTAAGTGCAGAGCAGGTTGAGAAAGTTATTGGCAAACTCAAATCTGCGATTGAGCAGAAAACCGATGCTACCGAAAAAGATACAAAAGCCGTAGAAGATAACGCTAAAAGCACAGAAAATTTATCTGACAATATCATTGACTTGTGGGCAGCCCAATATGGTGCAGTCGGATTATTGAATAAATTTGAATTGCTTGGCATTAGTATCAATAAAACCACACTTAAAGTTGCGGCATTTGGTGCAGCTTTCTACGCTGCCACAATCGGGGTGAAGAATTTTGTTGATGCTAATCTCGATGCACTCGATGAAATAAAACAACTCTCGGCTGTCACGGGCGAATCAGCCGACCAAATTTACAACTTAGGTAAGGTTGCAGAGGTCAATGGCTCATCCGCACAGGCGGCCCAATCGTCTATTGAGGGATTGTCTCGCGTTATAGGTGAGGCGGCAACGGGTATCGGTCGAGGGGCGAAATCATTTGAGCAATATGGACTAAGTGCCAAAAAAGCGAATGGGGATGTTAAAACCTCAAGCGAAATGCTAGGTGAAATCTCAGACAAGATGAAAGCAATGGGTGAGCAAGAGCAAATTGCGATGCTTACGAAACTCGGTATTGATGGTTCGATGATTCAAACATTGCGTCTTGGTAATGATGAGCTGAAAGAGCAAATCGCCCTTGCAAGCGCGCTCACACTTGGGGTAGGTAACGCAGAAAATGCAGAAACCGCCGCCGCTTTTAAAGATGCGTTGACGCAAGTTTCTCAGGCGTTTACAGCTATTGGCGAATATGTATCACTCCGTGTTGCGCCATCTATTCAGCGATTAGCAGAGCGGTTTACAAAATGGTTCACCGAGAATAATGAGTTTATCAAGGCTACACTCAACAACTTTGGCAAAATTCTTTCATTCTTGTTTGAGTTAGCCGCAGCCATCGATAATGTTGTTGAGCATACTGTTGGGTGGAAAAACTTAATCTACGCATTAGGTGCGGCATTATTGTGGTTTAGTCGCAGAATGTTATTAGCTTTCGCTACTAACCCTGTCACATTGATTATAACGGCAATTGCAGCCTTATTTTTACTTGTTGATGACTTTATCACTTATCTTGATGGTGGTGAAACAGCATTAGGTGAATTTTGGAAGCCATTTAAAACAGCGTTATTGTGGGTTAAATCCACTTGGAAAAATTTTGTTGATAACTTTAGCGTCGATCCAATTGGTGCAACATTATCCCTTGTTAAGGATATGCTTGAGTTGCCATTTAAACTTGGGATTGCGCTTGTTGTTGGTTTGTGGAATTTATTTACTGGCGAACAGTTAGATTTGGATGTTATCGAGACTAAGTTTGCCCAAGTTACCGACTGGATTAAAAAGCCATTCCAAAGTGCATTTGATTGGGTTAAGGGCTATTACGACCAATATATCGCACCAATTATCGATACGGTGAAAGGGTGGTTTAGTGATAATGGCGAAAAGGTGGGCACGGCAAGTCAAAATACGAAAGCCTATGACACAATGATGTTTGATCCATCTTATGCTTCTGCACCACAAGTTGCAGCTGCAGGTGCAACAACAAATGGAGCCATGACAGACAATAGCCAAAAGAACAGCAACAACAAAATCACCATTACGCAAAATATCCAAGGTACGGACAATCCAAAAGCAGTGGCAGACCAATCGGCTCGAGCGATCAATAATCAACTTTCACCTGTTGTGGGGTAGCCTCTATGTTAAATTTTGCACAAGTATCCAATCGTAAGATTGGCAAAATTACCTTTGATGTGGTTACAACAGAAGACCATCAGTCGGATTTATCCATTACAGAAAACCCGATTGAATCAGGCGCTGCCATTGCTGACCATGCGGTTATTCAGCCTAAACAAGTTACCATTAATGGTGTAATGGTTGATCACGACCATTCGACTTTTGGTTTAGACCTTCCGTTTATCGGCAATATTCGTGGTGGGATAGACTTTCTTAATAACTTTCCTTTGCCAGTTAAGGTTATCACTCAAACATCGCAATCTATAGCAAGAGCGGGGAGAGTGATTAGCCAAGTTGCAGGAGCATATAGTCAAGCGAAGAGCATACTTAATCAAGCGCGAACCATCGCCCCTTTTTTGCCTGATTTTGGTCTAGGCGGATTGCTTGATAGCAGTGCAGGGGATAGTCGAGTACAAAAATGCTATGCCGACCTTGTTGCTTGCCAGAAATCGGGAGAAACCATTGACATACAGACAGGCATTCACTTGTACAAAAACATGCTAATCCAATCTGTAGCCGTCAATCAATCACAAGATGGCAGCGCAACATTTACGATAACGGCTCGTGAGATATTTATTGTTGAGACACAAACAGCTCAATCTAAATCATCTGCATCGGGCAAGAATAAAAGCGGCCGAGCAGCAGCTCAATCCGCAACAAAATCGCAGCAAGGTTCTACTCAACCAAAGAGCGATACGCCCAAAAGAACCTCCTCGCTTTTCAATTTTTTTAAATGGTAAGACGTATGCTTAAAATTTCATTAACACAACATCCTTATCAGGAGCAAACTTTTGAATTTAACGGCATAAAAATCCACTTAACCTTGCGATTTAATAGTATTGGACAGTTTTGGGCAATGGATGTATTTGAGCCAGTAAACCAAAAGCAGATTTGCCGAGGTCATGCGCTCGCGTGCGGAGTACCATTATTGGCTCGCACTACACAACCTTATTTCTTCTACTTGGACGATGAAAGCGGTACTGAATTAGACCCAATGAGTATGGAAGATTTGGGCACTCGATGCTTTTTGTATATAGGCGAAAAGGCATCATAAATTAATAGATAAAAATACTCTTAAAAGAGGGGTTAGAAATGGAAACAAATGCAAGTTCGATTATGCGAGGTGCAATCGCATTCTCTATTGTTATCGTTGCGCTTGGCTTGTTTGCTTTATGTATTACACCGTTGGCAAATGTCCTTATTGAGCTTGCTAAATAGCGCAAGGAGAGACAATGAAACAATTTGGCAGACGGTGGAAACTGGACATTAGTAACGACCAAGAAACGTTAAGCATTGAGCAATTGCGTGTTGCGTTTGAAATTGATAAAACCATCAATGAAAAGCCTAATCCCGCTAAAATCCAAGTGTGGAACTTAAATCGAGACCATATCAACCAATTATTAAGCCAAGACTATAAGAAAGTCGTCTTATCGGTTGGTTATGGCGAGTTACGCCAAATCTATGCGGGAGATATTACCAAGACAAGAATCCAACGAGAGGGATTGGATTTTGTCCTTACGCTTGAGTGTTCAGACGGGCATCAAGCCTATACTCAGTCAAGAGCTAAAACGACATTAAAAGCAGGGGCAACAGACAAGCAGATTGTTGAGGAATTGCAAAAGACGATGCCTAAAGTACAGTCTGGTGCCATTGACATTCCTAATCAACGGAAACTTCCTCGAGGTAGAGTATTAAACGGCAATAGTCGAGATATTCTCACTAAAATTGCACGTAATAATAAGGCTGATTGGTCTATCCAAGATGGTTCGCTTATTTTCCTGCCGAAAGATAAAGTGTTAAGTGATGATGCTGTACTGATTTCCCAAGATACAGGAATGATTAATGCACCAGAACAAACCGATGAGGGATTAGAGCTGACTTGTTTACTCAACCCTGCATTACAAATTGGCGGACTTGTGAAAGTTGAATCTATCATTGAGTACTTCAATGGGGAGTACAAGATTGTAAAACTTGCGCATTCTGGCGATGGCATCGGTGGGGATTGGCACAGCAAAATGACGGTTGTCGGGGGCAAATTCCAGAAAGTAGAAAAAGAAAAGAGCGGTCAGAAATCAGATAAAAAAACAGATAAGCAAAGCAAGGATAAGAAAAAATGAACTACTCACAAACCTTAGCAACGCCAGAAACTGCAACCGACCATCAAATCCAACAAAACCAACTGAATTTACATACCGCACTTCCCGCAAAAGTCGTGAGTTTTGACCCAGCCAAACAAACTGTATCACTTGCGATACAAATAAAAATGCAGTTAGTCGATGGGAGTGGGGCAGATATACCGCCACTTCTTGATGTCCCCGTAAGTTTTCCTCGTGGTGGTGGCTTTGCAGTGACATTTCCGCTTAAAGCAGGCGATGAGGGGATAGCCATATTTTCCGAGCGTTGCATTGACGGATGGTGGCAAAACGGCAGCGCATCAACGCCTTTAGATTTTAGGTTACATGATTTATCCGATGCGATGTTTATCCCCGGCATCTGTTCTATTCCAAAGGCGATTAATGGATTTTTTAATGATGGGCTTTCAATGCAAACCTTGGACGGTGGAACGTACATTCGGATAAAGAATGGCACAATCCAAATCAAGGGAAATATCGAACATCAGGGCGACACCTCGCAAACAGGTTCGCATAGCTCCACAGGCGTTATCTCGAGCGATACAGATGTAAAAGCAGGCGGTATTTCAGGGAAAACCCATAAACATACAGGCGACAGTGGCGGTAAAACAGGAGTGCCACAATAAAAGTGCGGTTAATATTTAATGTAAAAAGCCAAGCATAGGCGTGCTTGGCTTTTTTTCATTCCAATTAAGCGAAATTTAAAAGGAATAAATCGTTGTGAAGTATATCAAAACAAAGTTACAAATTCATCTTTTAAAAGGATTAGATATGGAAACGCAAACAACCCCTTTAATTCGTTTTGCGATTGCTTTTGCTATCATTTGCTTAGGCTTATCCATTCTCACGCCATTTATTAACGCAATTAGATGGTGGTGAAATGAAAGTACGCAGAATAGATAACAATCACGATTGGACATTTGGGCAAGGGTTTTCTAACTACGCAACAGAATCAGATGCCATTGCTCAAAATGTGCAAACTCACCTTTGGTCATTTGCTAATGACTGGTTTTTAGACCTAGAACACGGTTTACCTTGGCTAGAACAAATGGGGCGTGGGGTAAATATGGCTGACTGGGAAATCAAAATAAAACGCTATGTGTTAGAAACTGAAGGCGTAAGCAGAATAACTGATTATCAAGCTAATTTTGATACAGATACACGCAAGCTGACCATATCGATTGATTACCAAGATATTTACGGACAGCAACAAACAGCACGTTATGATGCTTAAAGTGCGGTCGTAAGGATAAACAATGAAAAGAGATTGGGATTTAATCCGTAAAACCTTGCTAAAAACCAAAAGCCTTGATTTATCTCTTGATGCGATAAAAAAGCAGCGTCCGTCATAATAGGTGTAATGCTACCATAAATAGGTAAGATTTGACCGCGCTTTTTTATAGTTTGCCTAAAATGCATTTTTGTTTTATTATTCCCGCAAATATAATTACTTTTCCTATAACGCAGAATGAAGAAACTTAGAAACTTTGTGAAAAAAACGGTTGCAACAACATTGCTTACCGGGCTTTTGGGTTCAGGTTCGGCAACGGCAAATGCTCCATGGCAGTCTGTTCAGGATGATGCAGGTTGCGTTCACCAGTTAGTAAAAAGTGATGCGAAAGCTGATGATGTATTTGTTGCACTGGTAAAACTTTCGCATTCTGTGGAAAAAACGACAGGTGCATTAAAAGCAGTTAAATTTAAACTTAAAGATAGTAAATTTAATACATTATTAATGTTACGCCAGTTATTGGATTTCACTTCATCTTTACTGATTAGTAAATATGAGCAAGAAATCTTCTTTAAATATCGCACTCAGTATCGCGCTTATTCTAATGCTGTGGCACAGTTAGATTTAGCTATTTTCAAAATTCGTGAACGTAGAGGTTTGGTAAAGGTAGAACAATTTGCTGATCTAAATTTAACTCAAGCTGAATATGATGATATTTCTGAAGCAGCTAAACTAAGAAGCGAATATTACAATGCGAATCACTCTTAATGCTGATTTAGTTCATTTCCCACATATTAACAAAATTGCGCAAGGTTTAGCAATTTTTGAAATGTCAGGGCAACAAGTTTATCCTGAATTTCTTGGGCATTATGGTGATTTGAATAATTCATCTGCCGCACGCGATAGCCAATTACGTAAACTACATATTGCATTGTCTGAAACCGATTTTAAATTGCGTACATGGCAAAATTGCCGTGGTTTTAACCGGACTTGTGATAATTTTCTGATTTATGTGAAACATTATATGTATGATGATTATTTTCAGATACTTGATATAGTGACACCAGATGCACATAAAAATATTGATAAGTTTATTGCTGTATTGGTTGAGAAGGCAGAGGCGTTTTATCAACTAAATCGCGAACAATTAGATAAGCTACCCTATTACACAGTAAAACCCCTAGCTGAATATCTTCATCTGGATAAGAAATAATAACTTAAACCCCGTTTACAAGACGGGGTTTTTACTTTATATTGTGTGTCAAGGTGTCGAAGCCTGAAACCAAAAGCGGCAAGTCCGCTCCCGACAGCATAGCGGCTTTTTTATGCGTAAAATTTGTGATCTCGTTTAGTTTTATTGCCATTAAGACTTAACACGCATAAATCCAATTTCATCTATGCCGAGCGGGTGACTAATACAATACCCGCAAGGGGAATACGTCCAGCTGACTTTTGGCAGCCTTCGAACCGCTCGGCGCCCTATATGGGTAAATCTCAATATCGAAGAAACACCAAAAGGAGACATTCTATGTCTAATCAATCTCAACTCTCTATATTCAACTTTGAATCAAAATCTATCCGCACTTTAGCTATAACAATGAACCTTGGTTCGTTGCAAAGGACGTTTGTGACGCAATCGGTCTAACAAACTCTCGTATGTCTTTAATTGCGTTAGATGAAGATGAAAAGGGTGTAAGTTTAATTTACACCCCTAGCGGACAACAAGAAGTGAATATTGTCAGCGAAAGCGGAATGTACACTTTGATCTTACGTTGCCGTGATGCAGTGAAAAAAGGATCTATTCCACACCGTTTTAGAAAATGGGTAACAGCAGAAGTATTACCTACTATTCGTAAAACAGGAAAATATGAAAGCAAAACATCCGTCAATGATAGAACAGGTTTACGCAATGCCGTGAATATGCTCGTCAGCAGAAAAGGATTAATTTATTCCGATGCCTATCATTTAATCCACCAACGCTTTAATGTGGAATCAATCGAAGATTTAACATTAGAGCAATTACCGCAAGCGGTGGAATATGTGCATAGAATTGTGCTTGAAGGTGAGCTTATCACTGAACCGAAAAAAGATGAGTGCTTTAATTTTGAATTTACCGAACGCGAACTCCAACATCTCGTTTGGGCGTGGTTCGCTTTATTGCGTGGCACGGAACTTTGCCAAAATCTTCACCCTGCATTAAAACAAATTGGTTCACATTATGCTGCGCCCGTTCATGACATTGCTTACGAATATCGCAGCACTCTCCGTCAGGCGCAAAAAGTATTAGAGCGAATCACTGAAAAATTTGAGTGCAAACAAGGCGATAACTGGCGTGTCTTAAAATATCTTCGAGCCTATAACCATAAAGCAACAGGCTTTCAGCTAGATATTCTCTAAAACACAACAAAATTTGACCGCACTTTGGAAACAGAGTGCGGTTTTTTATTACCTGTAAGATAGCGATGTACACGTGACAAGCGGTGTTTCCTTTCTCCACTCACTGCTTCTTACAGGCTCTCTTTGGTGGAGAAAACAAGGAAGAAATATGCAAACATTAACTGCAGAATTTTTAGGTAAAGAAGTTACTTTAGTGGACAACAACGGCGTGGCTTATGTAGCAATGCGTGAGATTGTTGAGGGAATTGGGTTAGACTGGAAAGGTCAGCATAAAAAACTGATGGAACAGAGTGAGAAATTCAACTGTGGACATATCACCACGGTTGCCAAAGATGGCAAAAACCGTGAAATGTTATGTATTCCGATTAAAAAACTCAATGGGTGGTTATTTGGGCTTAACCCAAACAAAGTGCGTGCCGATTTAAAAGAACGCTTGGAAAATTACCAAGAGGAATGTTTCTTAGCGTTGTGGGATTACTGGACGGAAGGCATTGCTCGCCGAGATGAAGTCAAAAATAAAATGGCATTATGGGAGCAGAAGAAAGCCGAATATACGCAACGCGCCACTGAGCGTGGGAAGTTGCTGCAACAATGCAAGTCAGAGAAGCAAGCCCTTAATCGAGAGTTTTTGCAAATTAAACAGTTAGATCTTTTCGTGAACTTATAACCGCACAATCTTTTAGAAAGTGCGGTTTTTTATTGGAGAAAATATGGCAAAACTGATTGAAACAGGCATTCAAATTGAGCGATTAAACGAAATCGTGGCACGATTTGAAGATGGATTTAGACAAATCTATGGGCAGAATATCGACCTATCACCTAACTCACCTGATGGGCAAATGGTTGGCTTGCTTGCTCAGATGAAGATGGATATTGAGGAGCTTGCCGAGAATGTGTATCGACAGTTAGATCCTGATGTTGCGACAGGTACTTGGCTCGATCAGCGTGTTGCTTATGCAGGATTAATAAGACGAGCGGCAAGTTATAGCTATTTACGCTCAGTGATTTTGACAGGAGAGCCATTAACTCATCTTTATGCGGGGATTGTAGTGTCTGACCCACATAAAGTGCGGTGGGTATTAACGGCAGATGTGCAGCTAGATAGTAATGGCTCCGCCCGTGCGGACTTCCGCAGCGAAGAATTGGGTGCGTTTAACCTCATAAAAAACACAAATTTGACCATTGAGACCGTTACGCTTGGGCTTACCTCGGCAACCACATTCGAAAATGCAGAAATTGGTGAGGAAGAAGAAACCGACTTGCAATTACGAGAACGTTTTTTCATTAGTCGAACCAAAAATGCGCAAAACTCTGCCGATGCTATCCAGTCAAAAATAGCCGCATTGCCTGATGTTAGACAAGTTAAAGTGCTAGAAAATAACACTAAACAGCGTGATAAATATGGTGTAGAGCCTAACTCCTTGAATATTATTGTAGATGGTGGGGCAGATGAGCAAATCGCCCACGTTATTTATGAAAACAAAGGGGCAGGGGTCGGGTTGCAAGGTGCGACAGAAACAACTTTAACGGTAAATGGCGAGCGTAGAGCATTACGGTTTGACCGTGCAACGCCTGTTGATGTGCAAGTATCTATGCGTTGTGTTCGATATGAAGATTTTACTGAAGTGGATAAGGATGAAATCAAACGATTATTATCCATTCAACGCTTTGGCATCGGGCAAAATCTTTCGCTTTCTAGACTTTATTCACCAATTAATAAAGTGGGTGGTTTCTGGGTGAAAGAACTAAAAATCGGGCGTAAAGGGCAGTCTCTTACCACGGAAAATATTACCGCACAACCACGTGAATTAATCCGAATTTTAGCAACGGATATAACCATTGAGGTGGAATAATGGGCTATTCTGATTTGTTGATTTGGCAATACCGAAACAAGCCTAAAGCCGTCTCAACGATTAAGCTATTTGAAAGCATTATCGGGCAAGGCTTTATTGATTTATATCGATTGCAAGATGTGTTGAATATTGAAACAGCAACAGGGCATCAGCTTGATTTGGTCGGTAAACACGTCGGGCAATTTCGGGTTATTAATGGCTATCAATTACGCAAATTTTTCGGTTTCCGCAATTCGCCCAATGCACTTGGATTTAGCCAAAAAAGACTAGGCGGTGCGCAATGGTATCGTAAACGAGACCCGCTGTCTGATTCCGTCAGATTATCCGATGATGATTATCGCTTCCTGATTAAATGCAGAATCCTTAAAAACTACCAAATAGGCACGCTACCAAACTTAATTGAGGCGTGCCTATTTATTTTTGGCGAAGGTTGTCACATCGTGGATAACTACGATATGACCGTCTCTATCTCTGTACCAAGCACTATCACATCTGATTTTAAGAAATTCGCAATCAACCACTTAGATATACTGCCACGCCAAGCAGGTGTGCAATATCTTTTCAACCTAATATAGAGGTCATATATGGCATTAGTAAATAAGCCAGATGAAAGCATTTTTGCATCATCTGCAAAACAAGGTGAGGTCGATAATTTCCCTGACTTATTGCGTGGTTGGGGGGTTACGTTTGACCAAACACAGGGTATCCCTCCTATGGAGTGGTTTAACTTTTTGTTTAAACGACTTGACGAAAAACACACTTATTTGATGCAACGAGGGCTACCCGAATGGTCTGCTACACAAGACTATACTAAAGGCTCTTGCGTCCAGTTTGAAGGGCTAAGCTACCGAGCATTAAAAAATAGCAAAAATAACAGCCCGAATGAATCAGACTCGCAATATTGGGTACGTTGGGGGTTTGCGTTGAGTGAGATTGCTCAGGCGACATTAACTCAATATGGGATAACCAAACTCTACACTGGCTACGATAGCCAAAGTGAAGATTTAGCATTGACGCCTAAAACCGCCTATCAGCTAAAACAGCTTATTGACTCCAACACACGCTCGCTTGGCAATGTTATCCCAAACAGCAAAAAATCCTCTGCGGTAGATAGTAATAGCTCAGACACCGTTGCAACCAGTGCGGCGGTTAAAACGGCTTATGACCTTGCCAATAGCAAACAATCCCCAGCCACAACCTTAGCGGGCTATGGCATAGGTAACTTTAAAATTGAGCCTTTTGTTGGCAATGTAAATACGCTACAAACAGACGGCATTTATGCAGTTACACAAGCAAGTCGTTCGCAGAATCTCCCTGTAGCTGGCAATGGTTGTCACATCCAAGTTATTGCTGGAGGCGATGGCCGTTGGTGTCGTCAAATTGCCTATATTGCGTACAGCACAGATATGTACGAGCGACATCAGACAAATTATCAGACAGATAGTTGGTCGGCCTGGGGCAAACTCAATGATATAGAGCCAGTACGACAATTGGTTGCTCAAAAAGCTGATTTAGCTGATTTTAGCTACCAAAAAATCGGCGATATTGAGGTACGAAAATATCCCGATGGGACGATGATACAAACTTGTCGCAAGCGTATGTTAACTAACGATTACAGCAAAGTTAATTTTAATTGGGCAATTGCATTTGCGGATATGCCGATTTTGACTGCAACTGCTCAGTATTTAGACAGTGTTGGCGACCACGATACTATTATTACATTTGTGCAAGGCACTAGTAACAGCGCATGCCACTTAGTGTGCGGTGAGACGTACAATAATAGCGGCGAAATAGCATATGTTAATGTCGTCGCAATCGGGAGATGGAAAAGATGACCATGTATTTTAAAGACGGTTTTTTTGATGATTCTTATGGCGGTTTTGTACCCGAAAGTGCGGTGGAAATTAGCCAAGATAAATATATTGAGCTACTTAACGGACAAGCTCAAGGCAAACAAATCATCGCAGACAAAACAGGCAACCCTGTATTAATTGACCCACAACCTAGTGCGGCACACGAGTTAAATCTTGAAACGCTGACTTGGGAAATTTCAGGTGAAAAACAGACCGCACTATTTGCACAACAAAAAGAAGGCTTACTCAATAAGTTAGCGAACAAAGCCGACCAACTTAAAAATAGCTTACTGACAGGCTATCCACAAACGGAAATCGAAAGTTTTTATCGACAAGAAAAAGAAGCTCTCGCATGGCAAGCTGACCACAACACCCCAACACCGATGCTTTCACAAATTGCGCGTATGCGTGGTGTTCCACTGGATATACTAATTAGCAAAGTGATTGAAAAATCCGCTCAGTTTGCTGTGGCGATTGGCATCATTATTGGGCAACGTCAGGCATTTGAAGATCGCTTACTGGCTTTAAAAACCCCTGAAGAATTAACCGCACTTGAACGGGAGATTGAGCAATGGCAATTCCAAGCAAACTAAAACGCTATGGCTATCACATTATTATCGCCTTAGACCAGTTGTTTAACGCTATAACGGGCGGGGCAGCGGACGAGACACTTTCCAGCCGAACTTATCGAGGTGCGATATTAGCAGATAAACCGAAAAAACGCTGGCGTGTGTTGTATCGTGTGATTAACGCCCTCTTTTTTGATGTAAACCATTGTAAAGCATCCTATGAAAGCGAGGTGTCTGGCAAACAGCATGATGATCGGTTTAGTGAGGTGCATCATGCAAGAAATTAATTTTGATTGGATTCGCGGCGATGACGAAACAGAAACGTTAATTTTTACCGATGACGACAATGCACCTGTCGATTTTACAGATTGCCATTTTGATTGCGATATTGTGCCGGTAAGCAAAGGTGAGCGAATCCGTCTATCTAGCACAAATGGGAGCATCTCGGTAAAAAATAACGAAGTGACGCTTATCATCTCACACGATAAAACCGAGCAAGTCGATTGGATGCAAGCGAAGTGGGATTTGCAACAAACCAATGGGCAAGGGCTCGTCAAAACCCTGTGTGGGGGGAAGATAACTCTCCGTAAGGATATTACCTATGACGTGTCTCAACGCTAAACCCAAAAACAAAATCAAGGTGCAACTGCAATCCAAGCCCATTGTTTCCGTTGCACTCAAACCCAAAACCAAAATTAATATCACGGTGGCTAAAGGATTTAAGGTGATAAATACAGAAAATCCCATTGTCCCCACGCTACCTGATTTAATCCTCAACTACAAAATAGGACGACTATGACAACACAAACTATCCAGCAATTATTAACCGAGTTTGCTCAATACTTGGGGGAACAAGACAAAGCGATTTTGGCTCAAATTGATGCTAAGGTCACCCAGCTTAAAAACGACCTGTTAGGCGGGGAAGTGTCAGCCGATTTAGACACGTTTAGAGAGCTGGCAGAAGAGTTACGCAAACTCAAAGCAAGTGGGAGCAGTGCCCCCGAGGCATTAACCGCTAAATTCACGGAATTTAAATCAAGCCTAGATGAGGTGATTGAGCAAATTAACGCCCTAAAAGCAATGGACTTAAAGGCGGCTTATCAACGTGGGAAAAATAGCTAATGAGCCTTTTAGAACAATTACCCGAGGTCATCGAGCAAATCGGGCGAGACATGAAAGCCATAACAGTTGTGCTTGGTAGTGGTCGCCCAGATAAACCCGATACAACGGACGGAAAAATAACAGGAAATGAGCCGAACGGCACCATTTATGAGTCATCAAATGGCGGTAAAGTCGGAGCTTGGAAATGGCAAAAACGCGACGAAAAATGGATAGTCATCGATGGTGATACAGGTTTAGTTAGACCACAAACCAAGAACTTAAAACCAGGAGCGTACATAAAGCTTAGAAGGCAGGGTAATTTTGTAACTTGCCATATGGGTGGATTACAATGGGGATTATTTGGCTATCTAGGTAAAACTGAATCAGGATTTAAACCACGACAAGCAGGTCGAGTTGAGGTTATCAGTCAAGATGGTATTCCTCTTGGCTTTAGAGCTGATGACTCTTGTGGATTTAGCTTGTTTGATGATGACACCAATCGAGCGGTTGCAGGTGTCTATGTGGGAGGCGTGGGCGATGCTAATTTTATGCGCTTTACCCCATACCACGCAGATCCAAAAGTAAAAGGCAATGATGCAATACCTGACATTGGGCCAAAAAACTTAAGACCGCAAGCGATGATGTGGACAACATCCGATCCATGGCCAGATAGGGTTTAAGATAAACGGCGGGTAATTCCGCCGTTGTTTATTATTTATAATTTAACCTATCGTAAGTAGAGTATCGTTTGTATGCAACTGGAATTGAGTGACATTGTAACTAAACTTTGACGTAACTTTGACTTAAAATATAAAAAAGAGGGGCAAAATATGAAAATGGTAAATCAAAAAATGATGTGCAAGTCTTTGATTTAATTATTAATTAATGTATTTTTTACTGATGAATTATGGGATTCAAAATCCGCCGTTGAATAAACGTGTCGGTTCGAGTCCGACCCTAGGCACCACATACAAACTCTTGACCATTGGTCAGGGGTTTTTCTTTTATACATTTCAACCAGTAAAATCAATACTTTACGCTCATATTCATTATAAATCTCTCAGCAATTCCAATCTCAAATATTGCCATTTTTTAAGTATTTTTATATATTTTTATGCATCGATTACGCCAAAATTACGCCAACTAACCTTTAAATTTTGACGTACCCTAGCAAAAAAATAGGAGCAAAAAATGGCAACAATTCTCAAGCGTGGTGATAAATGGCGGGTAGAAATCTATAAAAACGGTGTGCGTAAATCTAAAACCTGCGCAACGAAAGCCGAGGCCACATTGTGGGGCGCAGAGGAAGAAAAGAAAATGGAATTGCAGTCGTAAGTAAGGCTCCACAATTATTTTAACCCTGCATAATTTTATTCGGGGTTTTTCTTTATAAAATCCATATCTCAAATAAAAAATAAGCCTAGTGTAATACTAGGCTCATAAATTATGTTCTTAGACTAAGCTTCAGTAGCAAGATTACCTAAATCTTTATCAACTAAGAATAAACCTTTACCATCTTCGCCAAGAAGATTCAATTTATCCAAGATACCACTGAATAATTTTTCTTCTTCATGTTGTTCTGCTACATACCATTGTAGGAAATTAAATGCAGAGTAGTCTTTTTCTTCAAAAGTTTTGCCTACTAATTCATTGATTTTACTGGTAATCAATTTCTCATGTTCATAGGTAATTTCAATCACTTCTTTTAATGATTTATATTCGTGTGATGGTGCTTCAATTGCAGAAATTAGAGCAACTGAGCCTGTCTCATTTAAATAAGTGAATAATTTACGCATGTGTTGCATTTCTTCAGCAGCATGAGCTGATAAAAATTTTGCAGCCCCTTCAAAACCTTTTTGCTCGCACCAAGCACTCATTTGTAGATATAAATTAGAAGAATAAAATTCCAAGTTCATTTGGTCGTTTAATAGTTTTACTACATTTGCTGATAACATTTTATTTCTCCTATCTATTATAAAGTTGCTAACTCACGATCAATAAAGAACAAGGCTTTACCGTCTTCGCCAACAAGGTTAAATCTATCAATGATTCCACTAAATAATTTTTCTTCTTCGTGCTGTTCTGCTACGTACCATTGCAAGAAGTTAAAAGTAGAGTAGTCTTTATTTTCAAAAGTAACTTCAACTAATTCATTGATTTTGGAAGTTACTAATTTTTCATGTTCTAAAGTTGTTTCAAATACTTCTCTTAATGAAGAATAATCGTGTTTAGGTGCATCGATTTTTCCTAGAAGCGGCATACCGCTAGTTTCACTTACATAATTGAACAATTTTTGCATATGTTCTAATTCTTCATCTGCATGACGAAGTAAAAATGCTGCTGCACCTTCATAACCATGAATTGAGCACCATGCACTCATTTGTAAATATACATTAGAAGAGTAGAACTCTAAATTTATTTGATCATTCAGCTTGTTTGTGATGATTTGGTTAAGCATAACTAATTCCTTTCCATTTGATTGATAAAGTGCAATAAAACTTGACTTGCAATTCTCATTTTAAGCTTACAAATGAGAATTGCAAGTTTTTTATTAAAATAAATCTCATATAACCAATTAATTTTAAAAAGAAAAATTAAAAAAAATTATTCTCATTTGAGTAACCTAGGTGCATAAAATAATTACAATGTCACAATTAAAACTAAAGATGTTAAATCTACTAGCAAATCTTCTATCAATTTATTCAGATTTCACCTAGCGCAATCCAAATCCAGAATTAAATATTATTGCTTTAACTTTTGAATAGAGAAGAAGCAGAGTATCCCTTTTTGACCACATCACAAAAGTTACTTTTGTACTTATTTAATTTAACATAATATACATTATGCGAAATTAGTTATCAGGTTAGCGGAAACTATGGATTAAATAAATCACACAGTTATGCACAAGTCACAAGTACTAGCAAAACAAGACAAAATAAGGCTAGATAACACGTTGTAACGCGTCATTTTATAGAGTTATTGAATGGATGAATTTAAATGCAAAGACAATGTAAAGGTAAAATAAACTAAATCTATGTGATTACGCTACGTAAAATCTGAATAATTTTGGGGATAATTCTTCCCAGAAAAAAACACAAAAAAGCACGTTTTTCTTAAAACGTGCTTTTGACAAAATGTGACAACGCATCGACTAGCCTAGTAATTTTATACCGTATTCATATACTTGTTGTAATAAGGATAGTTTTTCAGGATTATCTGAATGTTCCTCAGCTAAACGTTGTAAACTTGATTCAAAATCTACCGCACTTTTTTCAAGTTTATTCTGTCGATATTTTTGCCATTTAATTTGTTCAGCGCGTGTGAGGGTTTTATAAAAATGACGAGCGCGATAATGGAACAATAATTCAGGGATACGTTTATCTTCAAAAGCTAAACCATGTTCAGCTAATTTTTCTGCAGGTAAACTACGTAAAATAGACATATTATTTTTATCAGCATTACTGAAAAAGCCATTGTACAGCTCAGTTTCTACATTATCATTCGATTCAAATTGACGTTCTTCATTAAAAATATCCGCCACTTTTTCACGAATATCAAAAGATGCTCGTAATTTTGCAAGATTATCCAAACATAATTGTCGATCAATACCCAAACGATTTGCTGTTTCTGGCAACAAGGTTTTAGCTGGCGCTAAAATAGGACATTTATTGATATGCACAAACTTTAACGGAACAGATGAAACTCCTCTTTCTTCTAATTCCGATTTTTTTGTATATAAATCTGCCCGTAATTCGTCCGCACTTTTGGTTAATAAATTATCAATATCGCCAGTTAAATCACAAACAATGAGTGCATTTTGATTTATAGGATGCCAAGCTAAAGGTGCAACCCAAGTGCAATTTCCACGATAATTTCCTAGCATCCCAGAGACATGCACTAAAGGCGCCATTGCGCCTGTATCAACCAATTTTTCGATTTCTTTTTTACCTCGGTTTTCAAAGAAATATTGGAATAATTTAGGCTGTTTTTCTTTAATTAATTTCGCCATAGCAATAGTTGCATATACATCCGCCATAGCATCGTGAGCATTTTCATGCTCAATACCATTTGCTTTAGTGAGTTTTTCTAAACGAAAACTTGGCATTCCATCATCGTCATAAGCCCAATTAATCCCTTCTGGACGCAAGGCATAACAAGCTCGTACTAAATCTAACAAATCCCAGCGTGAATTCCCGTTTTTCCAGCTGTATTCATAAGGATCAATAAAATTACGATAAAACGTATAACGCGTCATTTCATCATCGTAGCGAATATTGTTATAACCCATGACACAAGTATTGGGTTGGGAAAATTCTGCTAAGATATTTGCGGCGAATTCAGGCTCTGAAAGCCCCTTTTCATTACATTCTTGTGGTGTAATTCCTGTGACCATTACAGCTTCAGGTGCCGGTAAATAATCGTTGGTTTGTTTACAATAAAACATTATTGGTTCGGCAATGATATTAAAATCAGCATCTGTACGAATACCCGCAAATTGCGCAGGGCGATCTGTTGCTGGATTTACACCAAAACTTTCATAATCGTAAATAAAAAAGCTGAAATTTTTTGCCATGACTACTCTCTTTTACGCGATGATTTTATCTAAATAATATAGGCAAAAAATAGCCGACAAACTGAAAATAATACCTAGCCAATTTAGCTTGCTAATTCTTTCTTTAAAAACTAATGCACCAGTTATCGTGCCTAAACAAATCACGCCAATGTTCATTCCCGCGAAAACAAGCGTTGGATTTCCAGCAAAACTTTGATGTGCTTTTATATAGAATAAAATATTAAAGAAATTCAATACACCTAAAACGATGCCGCCAATTACACTTGATGATGTCCATTGCGCACGTTTTAAGAATAAATAGATAAACATAACGCAAGCTGCAAGCGAGAAAGAAATAAACAATGTTGCAGGAAATGCACCGCCGCTTTTCGCCACTTGTTTGAATAAAATATCAATGATGCCGTAACCAAACCAGACGCCGATTAATCCTAAAACACCTTTAAAATTGACCGCACTTTGCACTTGAGTTGGCTTAGTTAATAAACAAAATAAACCAATAAAGGCTAATACAACGCCAATGATTTTAGATTGACTTAGTGTTTCATGAAAAATTAAAAACGCCGCTAAAATGGGAAGAAACAACGAAAGACGTTGTGCTGCATCTGAACGTACAATTCCAGCAAACTCCACCGCTTTTGACATAATAATAAATACACTAGGTAACAATAAACCTAGCGCTAAAAAAATGGGTGAGTTTTCGCTTTGTACAATGTAATCAGTAAATTCTAGGCCTTTAAAATCAGGTTTGAGTAAGAAATAACTGAAAGTGATGGCTGTGATGTAGTTGAATGCGATAGCTTGTTCAATAATGATATTTTTTTTACGGGCGATTTTAAGTAAAACTGAAACCGCTACACTGCAAAGAATGGCAAGAATAAGATTGTGCATTTAAATTCCTTATATAATTAAAGTGCGGTCAAAAATCTTAAAATTTTAACCGCACTTCCCTTCTATTTTTTTATTCTGTCGCACCGAATCCGCGTAAACCAACAACGTGTACGTGCTCTTGGTTGCCTGAGATTTTACGCACGAGTTTATAGGTTGTACCTTTTTCCGGGCTAATGTTTTCTGGCGCAGCGATAAGTAACTGCATATCCAAACGTTCGCAAAGCTCAAATAAGGTAGAAATAGATTTACCGTCTAAACGTGCTGCTTCATCTAAGAACAACAAGCGACAAGGCACAATATCTTTACCACGAATTCGACGGCTTTCTTCTTCCCAGCTTTGAACAACCATTAAGAGAATTGACATACCTGTACCGATAGCTTCACCCGTAGAAAGCGCGCCACTTTCGGCACGTAACCAACCATCAGCGCCACGGAATACTTCCACTTCAAGCTCAAGATAATTACGGTAATCTAACAATTCTTCACCAATTGTTTGCGCTGTGCGTTGCCCCATATCAATATGTGGATTGATGCGTTGATAGAGCTTCGCCATGGCTTCCGAGAAGGTGATACGGTTATCGTTGAATAAATCTTGATATTCATCTTGCTGACCAGAAAGCGCATCTAACAACATGGCATGGGTATCTCGAATATTCACTACCAAACGAACAGATTTCACCTGACCAAACGAGATGTTTTGCAAACCTTGGTTAAGCATACGAATACGATTTTGTTCGCGCTGAATCGTTTTACGCATAATATTCGCTACACTTTCAGAGCTGATTGCCAATTTTTTCTCACGGCCAGTTAATTCAGCCGTTAAACGAGAAAGCTCAATTTCCATTTGTTCAATCGCATCAATTGGATCATCCGTTTTAATAATATCTTGGCGAATACGTTCACGTAGATGCTGATACACCGCAATAAAGAACCGCACTTTATTTTCAGGTTTGCGACTATCTTCCGACACTCTTAGACTATCACGTAGATATTCATTATCCGCCATCGCTGTACGCAATGCACCTAATGCTTTATCCGACATTGAACGTAACTCATCTGCAGATAAATAAGCGAGTTCTCGGCGATTGAGGCGTTTTTCCATATCAGAATTACGTGATAGGCGTAAAACTACACACCAACTCACTTTAGCCGCCACAACTAATTCACGTTGAGTCTTATAATCGCGTTCAGTTTTGCGGATAAGACGATTTAAATTATCAGCTTCACTTTCAATTAATGTCAGTTGTTTTTCTACATAAGACCGACGCTGACGGCTCGTTGAAAGTTGTTGATGTAATTCATCACGACGGATACGTGCACGTTCTTCGGCGCCATCATCAGCTCTCACGCCAAGATCGCTAATTTCACCAATTAACTCATTTAAGAGTTGATATTTACTATCGTAAGAGCTTTGTAACTGAATCAATACGCGATTATATTCAGCAAATTGACTTTGTTTTTGACGAACTTGCTCACGTTGCGTATCTCGCTGTGCCTGCATTTGTTCTAAACGTTGGCGAAGTTTTTCGTTTAGTTCAGAAGTTTCAGCCTGCCCAGCATCTTCATAACCAAAATGCTGTTTACGTTGTACAACATCAGCTAACGCAAATACGCGTTGTTGAACTTGTTTTTGACGCTCAATCGCTTGAGTTAATTCATTTTTTAAGCCTTCGTAATTTTCTGGATCACTTTGTAAACTATTGGCTATCGGCTCTAATTGTGACAACGTTACGCCATACTGACGAATAAAATATTCATCTTGCTCTGCAATATCTAATTGCTCACGACATTCTTCAATACGATCAATTAAATCTTCATCAACCAATACATTGAGTTGTGGAATTAACTTGTTGAGTAACTGTAGTTTTTCTTTTGCATTATCTAACTGAATGCGTAATTGTTGTTCTCCGCTATTAAATTGGTTTAATTCACGATCAATTTCATTGCGTTCGCGATTAATTTCAGACATTAACTCTTCTGGATTTGGCTGGAACGCAAGCGCCAAATGCAACCCAACAAATTGGCTGAAATGTTCGTGTAAACGTTGGCATTTTTGTACATCAAACGCAATTTGGGCATGTTGTTCGGCCACTTCATCACGTTCACTTTGTAATTCTTCTAAACGTTTTTCACGTGCTGCACGCCCAAATAATGGGATTTCAGGGAATCTTGAATAGCGTAATTCACGATCTGAAACTTGCACGACAACACCTAACTCAAGTTCTTGGGCGGATAATACGCTGTCGTCAAATGCGGTAGGATCGCCTTCAATTAAATACAAATCATCAGGGCAATCTTCTAATTGTGCAAGTTGTTCACGCACAGCATTGAGATCACGCACAACAATAGCATGACGTGCAGGCCCGTAAAGTGCGGAGAAATAAGGTGCATCTTCAATAGTTACATCATCGTAAAGCTCTGAAAGCAGCACACCACCAAAACGTTCTGCCAGCATATTTAAACGAGGATCTTCTGAACCATCTGGCTGACTTAAACGAGAAATTTGTTCATCTAAATGCAAACGTTTTTGTTCAAGTTGATCACGTTGCATCGTGAGTTCACGTTCTTTCACCAGTTGTGATTGCATAAAGTTCATCACATCTTGGCTATGTTCAAACGTCTCGCCACTTTGTTGCTCTAAACGTTCTAATGCAGCTTGAGCTGTCAGCCATGCAGGGGCTTTACGCGCATTTTCATCATAAAGTGCGGTTAAATTTTCACGTTTTTGACGAAGCGTAGAACGGTTTTCCACTTGTTCTGAAAGTTCAGCAGAAATATCTTCAATTAACGCTTCTTGCTCGGCGTGATAATCCTCTAATTCTTCTGCTGTTTGTAAACTTAAATTAGCACGTTGATTAAAATCATTAAGTAATTTGACCGCACTTTGTTGTTGTGCATAACGTTGCTCAAGTTCATGTAATTTTGTGCGAAGTTGTGGCGTTTGTTGTGCCTGCAATTTTTGGCTTGGATATTCACGTAATAATTCTTTGGCACTTTCCCACGCCGCAGAACGAGGCATTTCACCCGCAATTTTGCAAACTAACTGGTACGCTTTATCGAACTGAGATTTCGCTGCTTCAGAAATAGACATTTTGTGCTCGAGTTCAAGCACGGTTTCCGTCAAACTTTCTGCATGGGCTTCAAATTCTGCGTGATAATCTTCTACATTTTTAACACTTAAATCCGCTAAACCGCATAATGTTTTCGCTTTTTCAAGGGCTGCAATGGCTTGTTGATATTGAAGTGCGCGAGTTTGTTGGGCATCTAATGCTTGTTGATAATCTGCTAATTGGGCTCGAACAGCGTCAATTTCAATTTCAGTTTGCTCAAATTGAGCTTGGCTTTCTTCTAACGCATCATTCGCATCTTCAACCACCATTTTTTGTTCTTCTAAACGCTCGGTGAGTTCTGTAATATCTTCTTGATAACGCGTAATTTTTTCTTGGTGACGCAAAGCGTTTAACACTAAGTTAAGATGATCAACCGCACTTTGGTGATCAACTTCTAAAGTACGTTCATTTTCTGCCAATTCAGCCGCTTCTCGACTTAAATCAACTAAACGATGTTGAGATAAATTCTGCTCTGCTTTTGCTTTATACCACTCGCGACGAGATTCTAATGCAGCCTCAATATTGCCACGGCGTTCATTCGCATTACGCATATAATCCGAAGCAACATAGTTGGTGGTTTCAGTAATTAAATGTTTGAATAAATCGCGATCTGATTGCGTGACCTTAATCGCTTCTAAAGTCATACGGTTCTCACGCAATGCACTTTCCATATCTTGGAAAGCTTTGCGCACACCTAAATTTTCTGGCAATAAATAGTCACGTAAAGAACGTGTGATTGCGCTGGAAATACCACCGTATAAAGATGCTTCGATAAGTTTATAGAATTTGCTTCGGTCTGATGCTGAACGTAAACGTTTTGGAATAATACCTAAATCGAACATCATGCCGTGATAATCGGTGATGGAATGATATTGTTTAAATTGCGCACCGATATTTTCAATTTTATCTTTGAGTTCGTTTAAATTAAGGACGCGTGCTTGACGTTCGCCCACTGTTTCAGTGAAAAGTGCGGTTGGATTTTGAGATAATTCGACACCTTGAATTGAGAAAGTTTTTAAATCAACCTTTTTATCACGACCCGCAATTTGTTGCAGACGCACACCAACAAGAATACGTTGATGGCGAGAATTAATGGTATCTAATACCGCGTAACAAACACCTGGACGCAATTTACCATGTAAACCTTTATCGCGAGAACCGCCTGTAGAGCCAGCCTCTGTTGTATTACGGAAATGTAAAAGAGTTAAATCGGGAATTAATGCTGTCACAAATCCAGCCATTGTGGTTGATTTCCCTGCACCGTTCCCCCCAGAAAGTGTGGTAACTAATTCGTCTAAATCGAAAGTACGCGCAAAAAAACCATTCCAGTTAATTAAGGTTAAAGAACGGAATTTACCACGCTCTACACCATTATTGGCCGTCATGCTAAAAGGCATAGGTGCTTCAACGATTTCTTCGACGTTTTCATTTTCCATAATGACTTCATCGCTCTCTAATTCGATTTCATTTTCTAATTCAAAAACATCAGACATTATTCTTGTTCTCCGTCAAATTCTTCGTCAATTTCATCCGCACTTTCTGCATCGTTTTCTACTAATTGCGCTTGTTTTTCCAACGCTAAGGATTCTGGTGTTGCCGCTTCCCCATCACGAATGAGTCGAGCTTGTGCCTCTAATGGATCATCTCCGCTACGCACTTCCGCACCAAAACGAAATACAGATTCAGAAATCGTAAATTTCCCACTATTTTGTTCGCCAACAGTTTGAATCATACCTAAACGACGTAAACGACCAATTGCAGCCCGCACTTTTTCTGCCAATTTTTGTTTATCTAAGTCAGAACCACTTGAACGCTGATTAACTGCTTTTAATAATTTTCCTTCATCGGCAAGATTTAATAGTTCATCATACACTTCTTGCGTGCTAAAAATGCCTTGTTGAGCTAAACGTTCTGGGCTTAAATAAAGATAACAAAGCACTTTACCAACAAGCATTTCCAACTCAGAAAGCACAGAACGCGCAATTAATGTCGTTGCTTTCGGGCGAAGATAGAAAAATCCTTCTGGAGCACGAATTAGTTCCACGTTATAGCGGCGATAAAATCCGTCTAATTCATTTTGGAAATCCATTAAAAATGCGTGATTATCTAAGTGCTCCGTGCTGATATGGCGACCGGAACGTAACAGGCTATCCACCGCTGGAAATATTGGATTTGCAATCGCCACAGCGAGTTTTGGGGAAATTACATCTTGAAGGTTGTCTGTCATAGGTTATTTCTCTATTAAAACTTTATTCAGTTACTTTCTTCGTTAATCATTATTGCCAAATCTCCCCTAGCCCCTCTTTGCTAAAGAGGGTTTGGGCATATTTAACAGAAGTAATTCCGTCGAAATTAGCTTTTAAATTATCTTAAAATCAATACTTATCAATCACATGCGCTTGCACTTCTGCGCCACGTTTATTAATTGCTTGCCAATCTGGGTAAATACCCGATAAATCATCATTTGCCATACCAAGACGTACGGCTTGATCAACAATGATTCGAGCCACATCAAAATGACGAGAAAGTGGATAATTTTTCAGTTGTTCTTTTAACACTAAACTCAAATCAATCGGACGGTTATTTTCACGATAATCAATCAGTAAGCCTTGCATATGCTCTACAATTTGATCGTGTAAATCAGAAAGGGATTCGTATTGCAATTCTTCTGGTAATTCACCTAAAGCATCATCTTCACGCAACACCATTTCTTCATCGCGCAGATCGACTAAACGCTCAGCTTGCGCAGTCCATAAGAACCAAGGATGATCAAAATAATGATGAATAGAATTACGTAAACGTTGTGAAAACACGCGATTTTTATCCATATCAATGGCTGTACGAATAAATTTATGCACATGGCGGTCATAACCAATCCATAAATCAATGGCTTGTTGTCCCCAGCTAATAATTCGGTCAAGTTTAGATTGTAAATCGGTAATTAATTGATCGATAAAATACAAATCATCTCGTCCAATCACACAATCTTGAATACGCAGTAATTGCGCCTGAAGTTTATCCCCTGCCGCATTTAGCGTATCTTGCAATTCGCGCAAATTCCCAGATGTTTCATCTAATAAACGTTCACAGCTTGAAATCGCAGCTTGCCAATCTTTAGTGAGAAGCTCTGCAATTTCATCTTTAATGCTTTGCTGGTTTTCATCCATAATGCGTTGTGAAAGATCGATACTATCAAAAATCTCCGCAACGGAATATTTTAATGGTGCAAACACATTACGACGCCAAAAATGTTCGCTTTCGTTATTCTCCACGCCCTCTTCTGCTGAATCAGAAGCTCGTTGAATTTCATCTGCCACAATGGAAAGTTGTACAGAAAGACGCAATGCGGAAAATTCACGCTGACGAATGTAATAATCAGACACGCCAACACCTAATGGCGTTAAACGATAAATCGCCAAGCCCTCAGTAAATTCGCTACTAAAACGATTTAACAAACGTTGTTTCACTAATTCATTAATTGCATTATTCGCTCGTGTTGCAATGGCATCGGTGGATTGCTCAAAAGCATTCATCGTGTGGCGGAAAATATCCACAAGATCGGCTTCTAACATTTCGCCGTCTAAACGTTCGTTGTTATAAATTGCAATCGCTAGCAGGAAAACCAAGCGCTCAGTAGGTAAATTCAAAGAAAACTCGCGATCTTTTGCCCAAGAGACGAGTTCAGGAATAGTTTGGGATGTTTCAATCATTGAATTGCAATGCGTTAAAATTGAACAAAAAATTGGAAAGATTATACAGGATTTTTTGCAGATCTTAAAAATCTTCTTTTGAATTGACCGCACTTTTCCTATTTTTCACGTATAATGTGCCCCTTTCATGAATAACTAAAGATAACAGAATGAGCGAATTAACCCAGTTAGCCCAACAAGAAAAGAAACAAACCTATAATTTCAATAAATTACAAAAACGTCTTCGCCGTAATGTAGGCAACGCCATTGCAGATTTTGGAATGATCGAAGATGGCGATAAAGTCATGGTGTGTTTATCTGGAGGCAAAGACAGTTACACGCTTCTCGATATTTTGTTGAATTTACAGCAAAGCGCGCCGATTAAATTTGATATTGTGGCAGTGAATCTCGATCAAAAACAACCGGGTTTCCCAGAGCACGTATTGCCTGAATATTTGGAAAGTATTGGCGTAGATTACAAAATTGTACAAGAAAATACTTACGGAATTGTGAAAGAAAAAATTCCAGAAGGAAAAACCACTTGTTCACTCTGCTCTCGCCTACGCCGTGGTATTTTATATCGTACCGCCACAGAACTGGGTGCAACCAAAATCGCTTTAGGACATCACCGAGACGATATGTTAGCGACACTATTTTTAAATATGTTTTATGGCGGCAAAATGAAATCCATGCCACCTAAATTAATTTCTGATGATGGCAAACAAATTGTGATTCGTCCGCTTGCTTACTGCAAAGAAAAAGATATTGAAAAATATGCCATCGCGAAAGAATTTCCGATTATTCCTTGTAATCTATGTGGCTCACAACCAAATCTTCAACGCCAAGTGGTGAAAGAAATGCTTAATACTTGGGATCGCCAATATCCTGGACGTTTAGAAACTATGTTCAGCGCAATGCAAAACATTACATTGTCACATATGTGTGATCCGAAATTATTTGATTTCAAAGGAATCAAACATGGCCAACTAATTGATGGCATTGAAGGCGATACCGCATTTGATGAAGAACGAATCACGCCAATGCAATTTGAGGACGAAGATCAAACCGATTTTTCAAACAACGAAATGATTAACTTTAAAGAAGTGAATTAATATGTTGAATATCAATGGAATTGAAGTTGAAACTGACAAAGACGGTTACTTACTCCATAGCCAACAATGGAACGAAGATGTCTCTCGCGCTATTGCACAGTTAGAAAATATTGAATTAACTGATGCACATTGGGAAGTGATTTATTTTGTGAGAGACTTTTATCAAGAATATAACACATCCCCAGCCATCCGCATGTTGGTAAAAGCCATGGCGGAAAAGCTTGGTTCGGATAAAGGTAATAGTCGTTATTTGCAACGCTTATTTCCTGAAGGCCCAGCAAAACAAGCCACAAAATTAGCTGGCTTGCCGAAACCTGCAAAATGCCTATAAAAGTGCGGTCAGTTTTTTGAAAATTTTAAACTCTGGGTTTATTAACGACTTGTTTTTTTTTGAAAAAATAGATAAAATGCACACTCTTTTAAACCCTAACTAACAAGGAAATGTTATGAAAATTAGTGCAAGAAACCAATTAAAAGGTAAAGTTGTTTCAATCGAAAACGGTTCAGTAAATGCGATCGTTCACATCGATATCGGTGGCGGTAACGTGCTTTCTTCTACTGTGTCTTTAGCAGCAGTTAAAGAATTGAACTTAGAAGTTGGTAAAGAAGCATACGCAATCATCAAAGCAACTTCTGTAATGGTTGGGGTAGAATAATTTCTTCCATAAAAACAGAATTGAATATAACCGCACTTTTAAAGTGCGGTTTTTTTATGCTTTCTCTTTTGCTTATACCTATTTTGAAGTACACCTTGCATTTAATAACATATGAAAATATAATGATAATAGTTATTATTTATGTTTTATTTAGTAAGGGAGTATACTATGCATCAAAAGAAACCATTAATGTTATTATTCTGCTCAACATTTGTCAGTCCATTTATTATGGGGCAAACTGTTGAAACAACCAACAACCAACAACCAACAACCAACAACCAACAACCAACAACCAACAACCAACAACCAACAACCAACAACCAACAACCAACAACCAACAACCAACAACCAACAACCAACAACCAACAACCAACAAAAATATATTGCCCGAAATTGTTGTGTATGGTGACAATAATAAATCGCTTTCTTCTGTTAAAACCCTTTCTTCTGATGAGATAAGTAAAACACCAACATCAAACGGTAACATCACTGATTATCTTCGTTCTAACCCCCATATTCGTTATGAAAATAGCGACCAAAATGGTTTTCAACGTGGTGAAATCAAACCTGAAAATATTTCAATTAACGGCGCCGATCCAAATCAAACCGCCTACTTTGTTGATAATGTCAATATAAATAATGAACTTACTGCTGATAGCGACGTTTTTGATGGTTCTATGCAAGTTGTACCTGGAATTAGTCACACTCAAGCTTATTTTTTTGATGCAACTATGCTTTCTAAAGTGGAAGTACAAGATAGTAATATTTCTGCTAGCTTAGGTGGCTTTATGGGAGGGGCAGTTATCGCCAAAACAAAACAATATAGCGGCACTGATAGCATAAAACTTAAATATCGCACAACAAATTCCTCTTGGGCAAAAATGGAAGCTGGCGACTCAGTACAAAAAATACTTAAACAAGTAAGACCTGATAATTCTGGTACGACGGAATTACAACCTAAATACAATAAACAAACATTCAATATTTTGGCTGAAAAAAGGCTAAATGATAATTTAGGAATGGTTTTTGGCTATAGCCGTAGAACATCATCTATTGAACAAAATCGTTTAATTGGCTTTGATAAAAATGCCAATAATAAAGCACAGTTAGACAAACAAAATCATCAACGACTTTCTGATAACATTTTATTAAATCTCAATTGGACACCACAGGAAAAGGAACGAATTGAATTCGGTTTACGTTATTCAAATTATAAAGAAATAAAATATTTTAGGGAAAATATAGATAACAATGTAAGTGATTATCATCAAGCATTGGGATCAACACTTGCTTGGGTACATTCATTCAACTCTGGCGTTTGGACAAATACCTTAGCATACGATCGTTTTCAGGATAAACGTAAATCATCCTCAAATAGTGTTGAAACAACATCGGTGTCAGATGAAGATTATAATTCACTTTATAATTTCGAAAAAGGCGGCTATGGTAATAGCCATTTAACTCAAGATAATTTGCATTTTTCAACTGAATATGTAATGGATCCTTTTTATTTGGCTTCTACGGAGCATTCTATTTCTATTGGTGGAATTTATCAGGCAACTAAATATCAATTCTATCGTCCACAAGATGTTCATTCAAAAATAATATTATCTACTTTGCAAAATGATGGGACTATGGATAGTTTAGATCCGATAGAAAGTACAACATCAAAAGGTCGTGTTAAAACCAGCTATCAAAATATCGCTATTTATGCTGAAGATTTAATTAAATGGCGTAAATTTGAATTTCGACCGGGCATTCGCATTGAACGTAATGACTATTTAAAAAACAATAATCTTGCCCCGCGTTTTGTTGCACGTTACCGACCTTGGGATAATACAGGATTTACACTAGGTTTAAATCGTTATTACGGTCGTTCTTTTGCTTCGTTAAAATTAGCGAATGGCATTTTAAAGCTTAATAATGATCAAACACGTCAGCATCAAAACTTTTCATCCCTAAAAAGCCCTTATGCAGATGAATTAAGTTTAAGTTTTGACCAAAATATGGGTAATTTAGCACTGAAACTCGGTTATATTCATCGTGATAATAAAAATCGTATCATATTGAAACGAGAGACTGTAAGGGGAATAAAGAAAAGTAGTTATATTAATGGGCGTCCATTCGGTGTTGATATTTATACTTTCCAACTTAACAATATAGAACCTTGGAAATTAGGTAAAACTTATTGGACTACCTCACTTGGTTTTGATTGGTTAAATACAAAACGATCCGATGGAGAAGAATTTGATCTGAATAAACTTGTTTCTTTAGATGGTAAATTAATGACTTATCGTGAAATGTTACGACAAGTTAATAGTAACACTGAAGATTGGATTGCTCGTTTAGGTATTGATATGACGATACCAGATTACAATATTACTTGGTCAAATAAAGTGTATATGAAAGCACCAATTCGTCGTTATGATCCAATTAATGAAAATAATGATGACGACGATGCTCCTCCACGCTATCGTAGCTATCACTACGGCAGACATACACAATGGGACAGTAGTATCCGTTGGCAACCAACCATTCGTGGTAAACATAGCGTTTATTTGCAAGTAGATATTTTAAATGTACTTAATAAAACACGTAAAAATAAAGTCGCTACTATTTCTACTAGCGATGAATATGGTGTCTATACGCCTGGGCGTGAATTTTGGCTAGAAGTTGGCTATCAATTCTAATATTCTTCAATGTATAGGGCTTATGGGCTTTTGAAATGTCCACCAGCCCTACTCTACGCTCGTTTTACTTAGCGTAGAGTTTTCTTTTTTCTAGGTAAAAATAATGAAAAAAACAACCGCACTTTTTTTGCTTATCTTTTCACTAATTGCTTGTCAATCCTTGGAACTATCGCCCAATAGTGATTTACCTTTTGATCCAAATATTCAGCACGGTAAACTATCAAATGGTCTGCAATACTTTGTATTAAAAAATACTGAACCCAAAGAACGCGTTTATATTCGATTAGTGATCAATGCTGGGTCAATGCACGAAGATGACGATCAAAAAGGCATTGCTCATTTAGTTGAGCATATGGCATTTAATGGCTCAAAGAAATATCCAGAAAATCAAATTATTAATGCGTTAGAAAAACTTGGAATGAAGTTTGCACGAGATATTAATGCTTTCACTGATTTTGAAAATACAGTCTATACTTTAAATTTAGATAGCAACAATCAGCAAAAATTAGAATTGGCGTTTGATGTCATCAATGAATGGATGAATAATATTACTTTTTTGCCTAAAGATGTGGATGGCGAACGTGGCGTAGTACAAGAAGAATGGCGGAGACGTTTAAGCCCAATGCTACGTATTGGCAATAAGAAAAGTGCTATTGAAATGGCGGGTTCTCGTTATGTGTTGCGTGATCCTATTGGAGATATGGATATTATTAAAACAATTTCAGCTAAACGCGTCGCTGATTTTTACCACAAATGGTATCGACCAGATAATATGTCAGTAATTATTGTAGGCGATATTGATACAAAACAAGTAGTAAAACTATTAAAACAAAATCTATCTCAAGAAAACCCAATTACTAAAACAACATTGGAAAAAATTGATTTTAATATTCCTCTTATCAACAAATGGCGATTAGATTCTATTTCTGAACAAGGCACAACAATTCCGAGTATTGAATTAAGTTTTTTTGAAAATACAATTGAAACCAATACATTAGCGAGTTATAAGCAGGAATTAATTCAGCAAATTACCACTCGATTGCTTAACTTACGTTTACAGCAATGGGAAAAGGAAACAGAAAATGGCGTAGATTCTGCAAATTTTTATCGCACTCATTTAGGTAAAGAAACACTACAAAGCATTTTTTCTCTCCAGCTTATAGATACACAATATTCAAAAACGATAGATAAATTATTTGCCTTTATTGCCAGTATAAAACAACAAGGTTTTACTCAAAATGAATTAAGCGGCGAGATTAAACGCTTAACTCAACTCAATGAAAAACAATTAAATATTCGTTCTGGTAGCTTAAAAATTGCCGATGATCTCATTACTTCTGTGGCAAATAAGCAAGTGGTATTGAGCGTAAATGATCGTTATGAACTCAATAAACATTTTTTATCTCAAATTACATTAGCTGATTTACAACGCACGTTAAATCAAACCTTAGCATTAAAAGCAAAATTATTATTAATCACTCAACCTTTGCCACAAAAAGCCTTGCCTTTTGATGTAGCAGAAATAGAAACTCGTTGGAACAATGCAATGGAAATGCAACAACACCAATGGGATGAAAAAAAACAAATCGAAAAATTACCGCACTTAACATTTAACACGGGCTCACTTTCTCAAGAAAAATACTGGGATCGCGGCGATATTTATGAATTTCGTTTAAGTAATGGAAGTAAATTGATCTACCACTATAGTGACAAAACTCCAAATCAAGTACATTTTCGTGCTGTTACTCAAGGTGGTTTACGTTCTATCCCAAATAAGGACTATCACTTATTACGTGCTGCCGTCAGTGTAGTTGATGAAACGGGTGTTGGAGAACTTTCTCTTTCTGCAGTTAATCAAATTTTTTCGCGCGATCCATTGGTGATTGCAACTGTGATTGATGATGATAAACAAGGTTTTACTGGTGTATCTAAACCTAAGGATTTGGAAAATTTACTGACATTGTTCCGCTTAAAATTACGTTCATCCCCTATATCCGATCTTGCCTTAGAAAAATATCGACGTGAAACCCGTGATTATTTCAAACAGATTGATTTAGAAACACAATTTATGCAAGCCGTTTCAAAACTACGTTTTCCAAATATTGAAACTGTCTATACTCAAAAACAAGCACAGCAATTAGCATTTGATAAAAACCAATTAAGTAACGCTTATCAACATTATATTTTAGATAAAACAGATTTTACCTATTTTATTATTGGTGATATTGAACTTAATCAAGTAAAGAAATTGGCAGAACATTATTTAGCTTCTGTTGAATCGAAAACTCAGATACGCCATCTTGTCCCAACTATTATTCATACACCAACTCAATCATTTATGATGAATGGCTTGAAAGAACCGAGAGCTGATGTAGAAATATACCTTACCGCAGATAATACTTGGCGAGCGGAACAAAAATATTTATTCAATATTCTTGCGGATATTGTGCAAGAAAAATTACGCTTAATTCTACGTGAAAAAGTTTCTGGTATTTATTCTGTAAATAGTTGGTTTATGCAAGATGTTCATGCACCACAAATTGAGGGAAAAATTGAATTTAGTTGCGACCCTAAACGCGTAGAGGAACTTACGCATCTTACAAATCAGGTACTAGATGATATTGTAAAAAATGGCATTGATGAAAACTTATTACGTAAAAAACTAGCGGAACAACATACTCAGATTCGACGTGAATTTGATTCTTTAGTTTCAATTGCTTCAATTATTGAAGAAAGTTACTGGCAACAAGATAATCCAGATGCCATTTATACCTATCAACATTTAGATCAGTTAGCGACAAAAGCTACAATAGATGCGTTGGCGCAAAAAGCTCTAAAAAAATCAGGCAGATTTGTCAGCATATTAAAAGCAGCTTCTTATTAGAAAATAAATTAAATCTCAATAGATATGAAATAGATAAAAACAACGGTGATCGCTTAAACGATCACCGTTACATTGAATTCACTGTTTCAATAGTAAATTATATTGGTTATTTTCGAAAAGTATTACTCTTCATTCAATAACTTTAATTCACGGCTTCTTACTTGATTTTTCAAGATTTCCGCAAATTCTTCCACAGTAAATGTACCTAAATCAGCACCTTTACGGGTACGTACAGCCACTTTGCCTTCTGCGATTTCTTTATCGCCACAAACGAGCATATAAGGCACACGGCGTAAAGTATGCTCACGAATTTTAAAGCCCACTTTTTCGTTACGTAAATCGGTTTTCACGCGTAAGCCTACATCAGAAAGTTGTTTCGCGACTTTTTGTACATAGTCAGCTTGGCTATCAGTGATATTCATCACAACCGCTTGGGTTGGTGCTAACCATGCGGGGAAGAAACCTGCATATTCTTCAGTAATGATACCAATGAAACGCTCAATAGAACCTAAAATTGCACGGTGAATCATGACAGGAGTTTTACGGCTATTGTCTTCTGCCACGTAAGTTGCATCTAAACGACTTGGTAATGCGAAGTCTAATTGCACGGTACCACATTGCCATTCACGGCCAATGCTATCACGTAATGCAAATTCAATTTTCGGACCATAGAACGCGCCTTCACCTTCTTGAATTTCATATTCAAGACCGTTGTGTGCTAATGCTGCTGCAAGACCTGCTTCCGCACGATCCCACATTTCATCTGAACCGATACGATTTTCCGGGCGAGTAGAAAGTTTCACTGCGATATTAGTGAAACCAAAGGTGCTATAAATGTCGTACACCATTTTGATACAGCTAGTTACTTCGCTCTCAATTTGATCTTCAGTACAGAAAATGTGTGCATCATCTTGAGTAAAGCCACGAACACGCATTAAACCGTGCAAAGAACCTGAAGGCTCATTACGATGGCAAGAACCAAATTCCGCCATACGGATTGGTAAATCGCGGTAAGATTTTAAACCTTGATTAAAAATTTGAACGTGTCCTGGACAGTTCATCGGTTTAATCGCATATTCACGGTTTTCAGATTGAGTGGTGAACATTAAGTCCGCATAATTTTGCCAGTGACCTGTTTTTTCCCACAATACGCGATCCATCATAAAAGGACCTTTCACTTCTTGATAATCGTATTGTTTTAATTTAGTACGCACGAAAGTTTCAAGTTCACGGAAAATTGTCCAGCCATCATTGTGCCAGAACACCATACCCGGTGCTTCTTCTTGCATATGATATAAATCTAATGCTTTACCAATTTTACGGTGGTCACGTTTTGCCGCTTCTTCTAAACGCGTTAAGTATTCAGCAAGTTGTTTTTTATCCGCCCAAGCCGTACCATAGATACGTTGTAACATTTTGTTTTTGCTGTCACCACGCCAGTACGCACCAGCAACTTTTTGTAATTTGAAATGCTGACAGAAACGCATATTTGGCACGTGTGGGCCACGGCACATATCAATATATTCTAAATGATGGTATAACGCAGGCGTTGCAGTACGTTCAATGTTTTCATCTAAAATTGCCATTTTGTATGGCTCGCCGCGTTTTTCAAAGGTATCACGCGCTTCTTGCCAAGTAACACGTTTTTTCACGACGTCATAATTGGTTTTTGCCAATTCCAACATACGTTTTTCGATTGCATCTAAATCTTCTTGCGTTAAAGAGCGGTCTAAATCAATGTCATAGTAGAAACCATTTTCAATGGTTGGACCGATTGCCATTTTTACATCTGGGAATAATTGTTTAATAGCATGACCAAACAAGTGTGCGCATGAGTGGCGAATAATTTCTAAACCATCTTCATCTTTAGCGGTAATGATTTCAAGTGTTGCATCTTGGTCGATAACATCGCATGCATCACGACGCTCACCATTTACACGGCCTGCGATAGTGGCTTTAGCAAGACCCGCACCAATATCTTGTGCGACTTCAAGAACAGAAACAGGATGATCGAATTGACGTTGGGAACCGTCAGGTAAAGTAATAATTGGCATTGTTTTTTCCTTATACAGTGGTCACCCATACGAAAGGTGACGTGCTCGTTTAAAATTCTATAAAAATTAACCGCACTTTTGCCCTACTAGGCTTCATTCCTACCATTGAACGAGCGAAATTAGGCAAAAAATGCGTGGTAAATTCTATCACTTTCTTAAGGTATTGTTAAATAAATGCACATATTTTACAGAAAGGAAATAATGTTTTTCTGGCTAGGGGCTTTATATCCTAAAAATAAAGGCTAGAATAACCGCACTTTTAAATACCCAGTTAAGGAATAAAAATGAGCAACGTATTAGTATTAAAATCTAGCATTTCAGGAAATAACGCCCAGACCAATCAATTGGCCGATTATCTTATCGAAAAATTACAAGGTAATAACATTATCGTACGCGATCTAGCCCAACAACCGCTTCCATATTTTGATGCCACAGCAGCAACAGCTGTGCGTGGTGAACCTAAAAACGATGAAGAAAAACAACTTCTTGCACTTTCCGATGAATTAGTCTCCGAATTAAAAAATGTAGAGACTCTGGTTATTGGTGCACCAATGTATAATCTAGGCATTCCAACACAATTAAAAACTTATTTTGATTTTATCGCACGCCCACGCGTAACTTTCCAATATACAGCAAATGGACCGGAAGGGTTATTAAAAGGTAAAAAAGCGATTGTGTTATGTGCATTTGGTGGGTTGTATGATGAAGAAAATCTAGTGACACAATATATGAAATCAGTTTTAGGTTTTATCGGTATCACAGATGTGCAATTTGTTTATGCACAAGGCATTGGATTCGGGCCAGAGGCGATTGAAAAAGCCCAAGCGTCCGCAAAAAATAAAATTAATGAAATTTTAGCCACCCCTTAATCCTCGATAACCTACAAAACATAAGAAGATTTATTACAAAAAAGTGCGGTGATTTACCGCACTTTTCTTCTTATTTTTTTCGTTCAACCCATTTTCCATTGGTGAAATCAACAATCCATTTCGTCGCTTTTCCCTCTTTTTCAGAAGTCACATATTGTTTCTTCTCTTTACGACTAAAACGAACAATCGCTTCATTCCCTTCTGGGTCTTTTTGTGGTGCATCGGCTAAATAAGCTAATTTTTCAGGTAAACGCTCGCGATATTGCACAAGTTCAGCGATTTTAACTGGGCGTGTTTCGCGGGATTTCGGGAAATTATGTGCTGACATAAATACACCACTCGCACCGTCACGCAATACAAAATATGCATCAGATTTTTCGCATTTTAACTCAGGGAAATGTACAGGCTCTTCTTTTGGTGGGGCGACTTCGCCATTTTTCAAAATTTTGCGTGTGTTATCACAATTTGTACATCCCATATACTTGCCAAAACGGCCAAGTTTTAAATGCATATCCGCACCGCATTTATCACACTCAACAACAGGGCCATCATAACCTTTAATTTTGAATGAGCCTTCTTCAATTAAATATCCATCACAATTTGGATTATTACCACAAATATGGATTTTACGATGGGCATCGATTACATAGCTGTCCATTGCCGTTCCACATTTTGTACAACGTTTACGATCCATTAATGCTTTGGTTTCTGAAGATTCATCTAAAACATTCAATAATTCCGCTTCAGGAATTAAATTAATCGTTGTTTTGCACCGCTCTTTTGGTGGTAATGCATAACCTGTACATCCTAAAAATACCCCCGTACTCGCCGTACGAATTGCCATATTTCTGCCACAGGTTGGGCATTTAATATCTGTTTCCACAAGGCTATTTGGGCGCATACCACCTTCAAGTTCATCCAATTCAGCTTTAGAAAGCTGGCTAGAAAAATCCTTGAAGAATTGATTCAATTCAGTTTTCCAATTCACCGAACCAGAGGCAATTTTATCTAAAGTATCTTCCATATTCGCGGTGAAATCGTAATTCATTAATTCACCAAAAGACTCATTGAGGCGATCAGTGACAATTTCGCCCATCTTTTCTGCATAGAAACGACGATTTTCAGTGCGAACATAACCACGTTCTTGAATGGTGGAAATAATTGCCGCATAAGTGGAAGGTCGACCAATACCACGTTTTTCCAATTCTTTTACCAAAGCCGCTTCAGTAAAACGAGCGGGTGGTTTAGTAAAATGTTGAGTGGGCTGTACTTCTTTTAAAGCAAGTTTTTCTGAAACAGCAACTAAAGGCAATTCTTGATCTTCAGGATTTTTGCCTATCTGTGGCAATACTTTTGTCCAACCATCAAAACGTAAAATTCGGCCTTTTGCTTTCAAGGTATAATCGCCGGCTGAAACAGTCAATGTACTGCTATCATATTGCGCTGGTGGCATTTGACATGCTAAGAATTGACGCCAAATTAAATCATAAAGGCGCACCGCATCTTTTTCCATTCCCTCTAAGGATTCAGGCAATGCTCTAATGTCCGATGGACGAATAGCCTCATGTGCCTCTTGCGCATTTTCTTTACTAGAATAAAAATTTGGTTTTTCTGGTAAATATTGTGCACCAAAATGATTTTCAATATAGCTACGTGCCATATTTAGCGCATCTTGACTCAAATTGGTTGAATCCGTACGCATATAAGTAATGTAACCCGCTTCATATAAACGTTGGGCTAACATCATTGTTTTTTTAACGCCAAATCCCAAGCGAGTACTTGCAGTTTGTTGAAGCGTTGATGTAATAAATGGTGCACGAGGGCGAGAACTTGTTGGCTTAGTTTCTAAATCTGTGACAACGTAATCGGAAACATTCAGAAAATCTACCGCACTTTGTGCTTCTTTTTGATTTTTTGGATCAAATTTCTTGCCTTTATAATCCGTGACATCCAAGCGTATAGCTTGTTTATTTTGATTATTCGTAAGGACGGCAACTTCCCAATATTCTTCAGGCTGGAAGGCTTTTATTTCACGCTCGCGTTCTACTAATAATTTAACCGCAACCGATTGAACTCGACCAGCAGAAAGTCCGCGCGCGACTTTTTTCCAAAGTAGCGGAGATACCATAAAGCCCACTACTCTATCTAAAAAACGACGAGTTTGTTGAGCATTAACACGATCTATATTCAATTGTTCAGGCTTTTCAAAAGCCTGTTTAATGGCATTTTTAGTGATTTCGTTAAACACTACGCGACTAAAGCGATCATCATCTCCACCAATCACTTCACGTAAATGCCATGCAATCGCTTCCCCTTCTCTATCCAAGTCGGTTGCGAGATAAATGTGATCTGCTTTTTTAGCAAGTGATTTTAATTCGGAAACCACTTTTTCTTTACCAGGCAAAATCTGATAATTTGCTTTCCAATCGTGATAAGGATCAATCCCCATACGTTTAACTAAGGCATTACGTTCCTTTTCAGCCTTAATTTTTGCTTTTTCTTCGGCATCCATACCTTTGGTTGAAATTGGTTTAGCTTTTTCACCTGTACTAGAACCAACCGTCGGCAAATCACGAATATGTCCAACACTAGATTTCACCACATATTGGCTACCTAAATATTTATTGATGGTCTTTGCTTTTGCCGGCGACTCCACAATCACCAAGGATTTACTCATTTGATTACCTAATATCACTAGAATTTTGTAAAATTGGGGGTATAGTGCAAAGTTATGTAGGCAAAATCAAGCATTTTTTCAAAAAAGGTCTATAAATGGATAAACTCAACGCGATTTCTATTTTCTGCAAAGTCATTGAAACCCAAAGTTTTACATTGGCAGCAAAGCAACAAAATATTTCTGTGGCGATGGCAAGCAAATTAGTTTCACAGCTAGAAGAACATTTAAAAACACGATTGTTACAACGTACCACCAGAAAAATTATGCCTACTGAAGCAGGAATGATGTATTACCAACGCTGCCAAGGAATTTTGCTTGATTTAGATGAGGCTGATTCCAGCATCACCCACCTTACCAGTTCATTACAAGGAAATTTACTCATTTCTGTTCCTCGTGATTTTGGTTTGCTTTTCATCGTACCGAATTTACCACTGTTTATTGCCGAACATCCTAATCTACATGTTGAAATTGAGTTTAATGACAAAAAAATTGACCTTGTGGCAGAAGGCTATGATCTTGCATTACGAATCGGCCATATGACGGACAGTTCTCTTGTATCACGCAAAATCAGCACAAATACGCTACACTTTGTGGCATCACCAAGCTATCTTGAAGCTAATGGCATCCCACAAACACCTGATGATTTAGAACATCACAATGGCTTACTTTATAAAAATGTAATGAATCAAGTGAATTGGGTTGGCTCACGCATAAATCAAACACAACGTTTCAAAATCAAATCCAAAGTAGTAAGCAATAGTGGTTTAGCCTTATTAGAAATGGCAAAAGCAGGACTAGGTATTGTGAATTTACCGAGATTTATTATTGGTCAATCTCTTGAAAAAGGTGAACTGATTGAAATATTACCAGAATATAAACAACAAAAATTAGAAATTCATGTGGTCTATCCGAACAGAAGACATTTACCAATAAAAGTACGGGCATTTATTGAATTTTTATCTGGTTTAGGCTTGTGTTCAGAAATTTTGGAAAATCCTGAAGATAGTCACTAAACGCCATAAAAAAATACCGCACTTAGGCAACCCAAAGTGCGGTTATTTTTATGCGTGTTTTTATAATGCTTTTAAGATGTCTTCAACACGATCTTTTGCATCACCAAAGAGCATTTGCGTATTCTCTTTGAAGAATAATGGGTTTTGTACGCCTGCGTAACCCACTGCCATTGAACGTTTGAACACAATCACATTTTGTGCTTTCCATACTTCCAACACAGGCATTCCCGCTATTGGGCTATTTGGATCTTCCATCGCAGCTGGGTTTACCGTATCGTTCGCACCGATAACCAATACCACATCGGTATCAGCGAAATCATCATTGATTTCATCCATTTCAAGTACAACATCGTAAGGCACTTTTGCCTCAGCTAAAAGCACGTTCATGTGGCCTGGTAAACGTCCTGCAACAGGGTGAATACCAAAACGAACGTTCACACCACGTTCACGCAATTTAGCCGTAATATCAGCGACTGGATATTGTGCTTGTGCAACAGCCATACCATATCCCGGTGTGATAATTACAGAACTTGCATTTTTCAATAATTCAGCCACTTCTTCTGCCGTAGTTTCACGGTGTTCGCCTTGTTCTTCGCTTGAAGAAACTTGAACATCGTTACCAAAACCACCCGCAATTACGCTCACAAATGAACGGTTCATCGCTTTACACATGATGTAAGAAAGGATTGCACCAGAAGAACCAACAAGCGCACCAGTTACGATGAGTAAATCATTATTCAACATAAAACCTGCTGCAGCCGCTGCCCAACCAGAATATGAGTTAAGCATTGATACCACAACTGGCATATCTGCCCCACCAATTGATGCCACTAAATGCCATCCAAATGCAAGCGCAATCGCTGTCATTAATAACACAGGAAAAATGCTTTCTGGATTATTTAAGAATGCAACCATCAATAATGCAGATACCACAAGTGCAGCTAAATTTAATTTATGGCGATGCGGCAACATTAATGCTTTTGAATTAATTTTTCCGCTTAATTTACCAAATGCAACAACAGAACCAGTGAAAGTTACCGCACCGATAAAAATACCTAAAAATACTTCGACATTATGAATATTCGTTAATACCGCTTGTCCAGCTACAAATGCGGCTTGTGCTGCTGCATCTAATCCTTCTGGCATTAATGCATCATGGTGTAAACCATAGCTATTAAAGCCTACAAGTACAGCCGCTAAACCAACGAAACTGTGAAGAATCGCCACAAGTTCTGGCATTTCAGTCATTTCTACTTTTAATGCACGTTGAACACCGATTGCACCACCGATGATCATCGCAATAATGATCCAAAATGTTCCTTCTGAATGAGGCCCCAAAATGGTTGCGATAAGGGCAATGGTCATACCAACAATACCGAACCAACAACCCGCTTTAGCAGTTTCATGTTTAGAAAGTCCTGCCAAGCTCATAATGAAAAGTAATGCTGCTAAAATATACGCAGCCTGTACTAAACCTTCAGACATTGTGCGCTCCTTAACCTTTTCTAAACATTGCTAACATACGTTGTGTGACACGGAAACCACCAAAAATATTGATGCTTGCCACCAAAATCGCCACAAAAGCTAACGCATCGATAAATAGATTGCCTGTTGGCTGACGAATTTGTAATAACGCGCCTACAATAATAATGCCCGAAATTGCATTTGTTACTGCCATTAATGGTGTGTGAAGTGCATGGCTAACATTCCAAACCACGTAATAACCCACCACACAAGCTAAAACAAATACGGTGAAATGTGATAAAAATGCAGCGGGCGCAACAGAAGCTAACCAAAGGAATAACACACCAACACCAGCCATCACACCGTATTTCACACGAGGATCTGTTGGTTTAGATTCTTTTTTCTCTGCTACTAGTGCAGCTTTGGTTTCTTGTTTTGGTTGTGCAGATACTTGAATTTGTGCTGGTGGAATTTCTTCCCCATCACGAACAACAGTCACACCACGAAGAACCACATCTTCAAAATCAATATTGATATTGCCATCTTTCTCTTTGCACAAAAGTTTTAATAAATTGACTAAGTTTGTGCCATAAAGTTGAGAAGATTGCGTTGGTAAACGGCTTGGGAAATCTGTATAACCAATCACTTTCACTTGGTTTTCAGTTGTAACAACTTTCCCTGCTTGCGTATATTCACAGTTACCGCCAGTTGCAGCCGCTAAATCCACAATCACCGAACCTGGTTTCATTGAATCCACCATTTCTTTGGTGATTAAACGAGGCGCTGGTTTACCCGGAATGGCTGCTGTAGTAATAATAATATCGACTTCTTTAGCTTGTTCTGCATAAAGCTCCATTGCACGACAGTTAAATTCTTCCGACATCACTTTCGCATAACCATCGCCACTGCCGCCTTCTTCTTTAAAATCAATTTCTAAGAAGCTTGCACCCATACTTTGAACTTGCTCTTTCACTTCAGGACGAGAGTCAAAAGCACGAACAATCGCCCCAAGGCTATTTGCCGCACCAATTGCCGCCAAACCAGCCACACCAGCACCAATCACCAACACTTTTGCTGGTGGAACTTTACCTGCTGCAGTAATTTGTCCGGTAAAGAAGCTACCGAATTCATGCGCAGCTTCAATGACAGCACGATAACCAGAAATATTCGCCATAGAAGAAAGCGCATCCAATGCTTGCGCACGAGAAATACGAGGCACCGCATCCATTGCTAACACATTAATTTTCTTCGCGGTGAGTTTTTTCATTAACTCAGGATTTTGCATACGCCAAATAAAGCTCACAAGCGTTGCGCCTTCCTTCATTTGAGCGATTTCTTCATCTGTCGGTGCATTTACTTTGAAGATAATATCCGATTGCCAAATTTCAGCCGACGTACCGATCTTCGCGCCTGCCTCTAAAAATGCTTGATCTTCAAAACTAGCTTTAAAACCTGCATCGTGTTCCACGATCACGTCAAAGCCCAATGTCAATATTTGCTGAACCGTTTTCGGCGTTGCCGCCACACGGCTCTCGTTCTCAAGCAGCTCTCTAGGTACACCAATTAACATACTGTTTCCCTCTGATTGATGATTGGGTTGATGAGATTAATGAACAAACCTTCGCCTATTCATCGTTAAAATGACAAAAAGTCAAACGGATACAACTGTATCATTGATTGAATGAAAATAGGTAACGTTTTTAAGTGGTTTTACAAGATATTGTGATAGGGATCACGAAAAATATCATATAAAAAACATCTCAAATTAAGTGTCCAGATTTTGAGGTGCAGATTATGTCCTACTCTTATCAATTTCGTTTGAAAATTATCAAACTCGTCACCGAACAGGATTATGGTATCCGTGAGGTGGCTAAACTTCATCAAATTTCCCATGCTCTCGTCATTTATTGGCTAAAAGCATTTCGGGAAAGAGGGCTTGATGGCGTAAAATCGCCTTATACAAACCTTCAAACACCGAAAATAGTGAAGCCAAAGATGAAAAAGAAAGACATTGAAATTCCAGAAACTACAGACTTTTCAGCTAAAGCGTTTAAAAAGTTACAACGAGAGCTCGCCTTGGCTCGTGCGGAGATTGCTTATCTAAAGGAGTTGGAGGCGCTCGACCGTCAAAAACAACGACAGAAAAAAGAAAAATCATTGAAAGATTGAAGCCAGACCATGCGTTAAATGATTTACTTCATATGGCTAAAATGCCTCGCTCAAGCTTTTACTATAAAGAGATTAAGCGAAATTATCACGAAGCTAAAGAAGCTATCTTATCGCTGTATAAAAAGAACAGAAAACGAGATGGTTATCGCCCCATGACGTTTAAATTACGCCAAATGGGTTTTAATTTGAATCATAAAACGGTGTTAAAGCTGATGAACGAGTTAGGTATTCATTCCATTTTACGCAAGAAAAGACATGGAAAACGTGGAAAAATATCGCATATTGCTCCGAATTTGCTGAATCGTGATTTTACAGCAACGGCACTCAATCAAAAATGGGTAACGGATGTAACGGAATTTCATGTTGGGCAAGAAAAGCTTTATTTTTCACCGTTGATGGACTTGGCTAACCGAGAAATTATTGCCTATAACTTTTCGACACGCCCGAAGTTTTCATTGGTAAAAAAGATGTTAGAACAAGGGCTTAGTCGGCTTAACCCGACAGAATGCCCGATTATTCATAGTGACCAAGGTGTATTGTATGGCTCGGCGGAATGGGTAAATATGTTGGAGGGTAAAGCGGTGCAAAGTATAAGCCGCCGAGGAAATTGCTATGATAATGCGGTGATTGAAAGTTTTTTTGCAATATTAAAATCAGCGTGCTTTTACTCTCGGACTTATCATTCAATTGCTGAATTACAGGCTGAAATTGAAGAATATTTAGTGTATTACAACCAAAAACGAATTAAACTAGCGTTCAAAGAATTGAGCCCAGTGCAATACCGAGCTCAATATTTAAGTTAACTAACCTATCCAACTTTTGGGGGACAGATCATAATTTTTTATCCTAAATTAAATTTTAGGATATGAACGACAATGTTCGCATACTAGCTCCCACTTACCTAAACGAAATCTTCGGTAAGGTCGTACATGAATGGGTTTTATGCAATTACAAGAAATCATCGCATATTCTCCTATATTAAGAGAGTGAGATTGTCTATATGCAATAATTGATTTAAACTATGTATGTTTCGGCCAGGAAACAACAAATGCTTGAATTAATTAAAAGCATTTATGAATTAAGACACTCTTTAAACCTTAATTCAGACTCCCAAAAGGTATTAGTTACTTCTAATACCTTTTTTATTAAGCTATGAGTAAAGGTTGTTTTAAAGGATAGTGTTCTGGATAAAGGGCAGATAAAAATACTTTTGCTCCATTAACAATAGTTTTCCCCAATTGATCATATTGATAAATTGGACTATTAAGAACCCATAGGTCTTGCATAGAACGATTTTTAAATAAATCAGAAATATAGTATTGTTGAGAATGTATCAATAAAGCATCTCCATCCTCAGTAACAGCTTCAGAAGTTCCTGAAATATACCAACCTAAACTAGAAAATAAAACTACATATCTTTCAGCTGTAGCCATTACAGCAGAAGGGCTTACATTCAAAGTCTTGCAATAAGATAAGAAAGTATCCATTTGTAATGCTGTACTTCCTGTTTCTATTTTCGTAAATGCATTAGCTGATTTTCCCATTCCATCAGCAATTACAGCTTGATGTATATTCCTTTCTAATCGACATTCTTTAAGTATAAGTAGTAGAATTGTCGTAAATTTTGTTATTTTCTTAGTCCCCATATTTCTTTCCCCCTCCTACTCTTAAGTGAATAATACTCTCCCTAATGGGGAAAATCAATATACAGGAAGTTAATATATTGATTTAAGCACATAGAAATTTATTAAATAATTGATTTATAATGAATAATTATTTATTTACATTCCTATAATTTTTATTTTTAGGCTTATTTTCTAGCTTTTCGGCTTACTCACCCACACGATAGCACAAGCGTGGACGCTTGTGTCATCTATGGGGGATCATAGAAATCAAAAGTGTCTGAAAGTCTGAAATTTTCAAAAGGAATGATTTAATACACCTTTAATACTGCTAAGTAATCTTGATAAAAACGATAATCTTCGGAATCATAACATACAAAATTAACTTTCTTTATAACATCATGGATTGACAAATAACTTATAACTGTTTTTATAGCTATCTCCGCTGCTAACTTTTTAGGAAATCTATACCTACCTGTTGATATATTAGGGAAAGAAATTTCACTAATATCATTCTTCTCAGCAAGCTCTAAACATGAAAAATACGTCTTCTCTAATAATTTTTTCTCATCATGTTTACCATTATTCCAAACAGGCCCAACGGTATGAATAACATAATTAGCGGGTAAATTTCCTGCTCTGGTAATCACAGCCTCACCCACTTTACACCCTCCCTGACGAGCTCTAATTTTCATACAATCATCTAAAATCTGCCCCCCTCCCTTCCTATGAATTAATCCATCAACTCCACCACCACCTAATAAAGATGTGTTGGCTGGATTAACTAATGCTTCAGTTTTAATTTCAGTAATATCTCCAAGGTATAAAAACAGATTTTCACTAATTACCATTAAATAAAACCTCCATAAATTCAAAAAAATCTTTTTCTGATACTTCCTCAGGAGAAATCATTTTGTTATATATAATATCTATATCTCTATTTTCTAATTTATATATTTCCAATCCTACCCAATGACTACTCCAGAGCTCAATAGTTGCTGTTTTTTTATTTGAATATAAGTCAAATCTAGTTAAATAACCAAAATCTCCCTCTTTATCAAAATCAACTTGAACAACTCCAAAATTTTCTATAACTCTTGGATAAACAACATTTTCAAAGAAATTAAATATATCCATTACTTCTCTCCTAACACTCTTATATCATTAACATCTGGGGATAATATTCCACCTTTCTTTTGTAAGAAGTCCTTTTGACTATTACTAACATCATCATTTACCATTTTAAACCATCTTTCCTTTCCTCCTTGTAAAAGACTAGTTTTAGGAACATTAAACTCCACATAAACACTGCCTGGCTTTGCTGCCCCCAAGATGGCGCGCGTCTCCTGACGCGTGCCCAAAGCATCAATTTCATTTAATTCAGATTTATACTATTTTCATTAACAACTTCATTTTGTTTATTTTTAGATAGATATAAGCACGCGTCAGGAGACGCGCGCTATCTGGGGGGATATCAAAATTTGCTTAAAATACGCATCATTGAAAATACAAAAAGTGCGGTCAATTTTGAGAGTTTTAAAAACTCTTTGAAAATTAACCGCACTTTATTGGTTTCATTTAGAAGTTATCTTTAATAAATTCAGCTGGAATACCATCTGATAACCATACCTTCTCATTACCTATATAAAACTTAATGCCTTTAGATTGAGCTAATTCTGTATCAATAGTCAAAAGAATTGTCTCTCCTTTTTTTCTATCCCCGACCAATTTTGCTGTCTCAATATCCTCAGATAAATGTACATATTGACGAGACATCGGCTTCAATCCATTTGATTTAATATCATCTAAATAATTTATACTTGTCCCATGGTATAAATACTTTGGTGGATAACCAATTTCTTTAGAAATTTTCATTGGAATTGAATGACCATAGAAAGCTCTTATTTTTCCATTTTTAATCTCATGTCTTTTCTTTTCTGATAGGTTGATCATTTTAACTAAATCGTCTTCGGTTAACGTATTCCATTTTTCATCACTATTTCTAAATGATGAAATTAATTGCCCGACGGAAACCCAACCTTCAGAATCCAGTTCTAATTCATATTCCCATGGCGCATGACGAAGCGCATAGGAAACTTCTTTACTTAAATTTAAATAGTCCATTTTAATACTCTTTTGCACTTTTAATTTCTTCTGCTAACCACTCATCAAAATCCTTACATTCATATTTATTGGCTTCATTACCAAGATCATGAACATAAACTCTCAGATTTCCAGAGTAATCCGTTAATTTGAAACAAGCTGCCCAATCGCCATCTCTAGCAAATGCAATTAAATCAGCCACACCTGTAAGCTCTTCAATAGCCTTACTATAAAGATAAACATTATCCTCAAACTCAGAATCCTCAAACCACCAAGGAAAATATTCCAATTCATTTATCTTTTCCATATTACTCGATAAATCAATATAAGACTGGGGAAATTTAAATTTTTCAGGTAATTGTTCTTTAGGATATAAATTAAATTTAGTTTGCATAATCACTTCCTTTATTTTATGACTTTTGGATCATACCGGGAACCATGCGATAACTTAGCAGACCAGCTCTTATCAACCCTATAAAATAAAGTTATAGAATTTAATTTATTAATATTTTATAAAAATTATCATTCACCATACTTATCTTTAATATTTTTATATATTTCCTCAAAAATATTATTAATTTCTTCATCTCCGCTATGATAAAGTTCCCAATCAAAATCATTTAATTCCATTGGTTGAATATTTATATACAATCCATTACTTTCAATTCTTTTATCCCAATTTAAAATATCATTTGAATTTATTACATTAAATTGAGACAGCTCCTCTAAAACAGGAGTTAAGTCTGACGGCCTCCTTATTAATACATAAATTTTATTTAAATATAAATTAATAAACAATCCAAAACCAAAATACATCTCACCAACTTTGAATTCAAAATCTGTTTTTTTAGATTCCAATATCATCTCTTATTTTCCTCCATTTTAAATTTAAAGTCATTAACTTCCCCCTTAACTTTAAAATCTTTTGTCTCATAATCAATTTTTCCTGTTTTAGAGTTTTTATAAAAATGGATCTGATTAGACTGTCCATTAGGTAATTTTATTGACTCCGTAGTCATTTTCTCCCAATCTTCTATTCTTGAGCCATCTTTAGTTAAAACTCTAATAATCTCTGGATTGCGAATATACCCATCTTTTAATTTTAACACTTTAGATCTTTCAATTGCATTCTGAGTTAGAAAGCCATTATGATCTAAAATTCGAGCATCCTTAAATGCTAATTCAGTCCTGAGTAATGAGCGAGAAATATTATTTGTAGAAGGATAATCCTCATCCCCAACATTAGTACGCTTATACCCATCCATTCCCGATGTCGGATAAGCTTTATTTTTTCCACTAATTAAACTTTTAACATTGCTAAATCCAACTTTTGCATAGCCTGTTGCTGCACCCAAACCCATTGCTGTACCAGCTTCCATCAAATTCAAACCAAATTTTGTTTTATCCGAAAGCTTGCTAAAACTTTCTGCATTCTCACTTTCAACTAAATTAGATAATGCAATACGATTCGCTGTATTTAAATCATTTGGATAATACACCGTCATACGACTAAAGAACCCTAAATTTCTCTCAAGCTCTTCAGCCCCTGTGTTCATTTCATGTAAATGTGCCGTTTCACAAGCCACATTACCCTTACACGCTATGAGTTGCTGACGGTTTTCTTCACTAATCCCTTTATATTTCTCTAAAATCGGTTTAGTATCACGGCCCTCTTTTTGCGCTTTACTCAGTTCTCGAATGAAGTTCTGAACATCTGCAATACTTAGATAATTATTCTCCACCGCCCTTTTAGCCGTCTCAGCTCCAGAAGTCACCGCAAGGAAATTACCACCTTGTTCTGTTGTGGTGCCATTCGCCTTCGCTGTCAATGCTGCAGCCAATCCGCCCGCCAATTGACTTAACGTGCTAATGTTTTCCTTCTCATTGGCCGTAAGTTGATTTGGCGTTTTATTATAGATTGCCTGCGTGAGGATTTGTGCAGTCACTTCTCCTGTCACCCCAGCAATTGCGCCCGTCAATGGGTCTTTGCCTGTCACTTGGAACTCCACCGCAGAAAGCAGAGCATGTGCCATGAGATTCGCAGCTTTGTCTTTTGCCGTGTCACCTGCCGTCATCTCGTGAATGGTTTTATTGAGATAAGGCGAAGCCAGCGCAACAAGACTGCCTGCGGTATCGTTTTGTGCTGCCGCTTGTAATGCTGCTGTCACTGCTCGAATCGCCATGCCTTTTTCACTACCAATGCCGTAAGTGCGGTCGATTTTATCTTGCGTTTTCGTGATTTCGGCTTGAACATTTGTTAGCTGTTGCTTAATGGCTTCAAGCTGTTGTTCATTACCCGCTTGTCCTTTCAAGGCTTTTTCTTGCTCTTCCAGCTTAAACTTCTCAAGCCCTAGCTTGTTAATTTTCTCACGCTCATTATACGTGGCGATGCTTATCGCGTTGTTGCTGATATCACCTATCACCTTAGCCATTTCTTGGCGCTCTTGCACTTTTTGTAAATCTTGCTTTTCAACACGTTGATTCGCATTTTTGGTGTCACGTGAAAGTGCGGTCAGTTTTTCCGGTGTTTCGGTCTCTATCTGAATATTGCCGCTGATAGCTGATTGGGTGGTGCTGCGCGCGCTTTCATTGGTGTTGCCCAATAAGCTCAAGGCACTGCTTATCGCTTGCATCGGGTTAATGCCTCCCGTGCCTGCCCCCATGCTCGCACTTTCGGTTTTAATCTCGCTTTTATTTTCAATATCGGTATGCGTGAGCGATTTTGTTTTGAAGTGGTTTTTACTTGCATCAGCGTCACTTTCAATAATGGCACCATTCAGTTGGGTATGGTTGTGGATATGGGCATCCATACCATCCTCTCCCACACTAATCCCAGCTTGTTCATTGACTTGCGCATAATCCACTTTCGCTTTGTTATAGGAGGCACTGACCGAAGCTCCGCCACCTGAACCATACGCTACCGAGCCACTTGCACTCGCACTCGTTTGTTTGGATTCGTATTTCTCTGTATCTTGACGGCTCGTTATCGTCAGATTTTGAATATCCGCTTCCCAACGTTTCGCTTTGAGATTCGCTGCATCAAGGCTGAGGTTTCCTGCTTCGCTATTTGTGATGAGCTTATCCGCTTGCAAGTGACTATTTTGCCAACGCTCGCTATCCGAGTTAGATTTGCCCTTCGCCACATTCACCGAACCCTCAATACCAATTCCATAACTATTACCATTGGTTCCAACAAAAACGCCTACACTGCCCCCTACTGATTTATTTTTGGTATGTTGGTGCTCCTCGTCTTTTACACCTTTTATCTCAATCCCTTTTTTACCTGATAATGCCATTAATTTCGCATTCGCATCAACGCCTTCAAAGGTGAGTTTTTCATCGCGGGCTTTTACATTAAACGTACCTGTGCTCACCGTTGATTTTTGATGATGAATACTCTGGCTTTCGCTACTTTGCGTTTGTTTTTGGCTGCCATAACCAAGACTAATCTTCATACTTGGGCTGGATGTCGTTCCGGTATTCTGCATATTACCTGCTCGCAAAGCATCTAAGGTTTCCGCTACCTTACCCACATTTTGAGCCGCCATTGTCGCTTCTTCCGCAGCTTTCACTGCATAAAGTGCCTTAAGTTTTCCATTGGTGACTTGTTGGCTGCGATTCACACTGTTATAAGCTGCTTGTGCCATATCGGTCACTGGGGTGCTCAAGGCAATCGTCACGCCAGATTGTTTATACTCATGCCCCTCTTTACGTTCAATAATATCTTTTCCTGCTTCCACTTTCACGGCTGCCCCTTCAATATCAATCCGATTTGTGCGTGGTGTCATCATATCCGTTCCCATTACATTCGAATGGTTACCCGCACTCACCCTGATATTGCCATTCATTGAACCTAGCGTGCTACGTGCATCAGACTGTGTCCAACCTTCTGTTTCATAATCATGTTTTTCTGATTTGGAGCCAAAGGTAATGCCAATACCGCCACCCGTGAATACCCCTGACGTTTTCTTGGTTTCCACGCGCTTATTTTTGAAATAATTGGTATCTGCTGCAATATCGACATCATGCCCAGCCTGAATATGCAGATTATCATCCGCAATAGCCTGAATGCCTTTCGCCTTCATATCATGACCTGCTGAAAGCACGACGTTTTTACCACTCACCTGAGTGCCGACTTGAGTAACGGAGTGTTGTTGGTCTAGACTGGTTTTGGTCACCTTCGCCACACTTCCACTTTTCGTTTTGTGGAACTCCTCAAAATCACGACTTTCTTTCGCCCCATTCAACACAAGGTCGTTTTCAGCGACGGCCATCAACTTCGCTTCACTCTCCAGCTGTGCCCCTTCGGCTCGGAGATTTTTTGCCGTAAGCGTCACATCCCCCTTGCCTTTTACTTGACTTACTACCGCTTCTTCCACTTTCTCATGACGGTAATGATTGCCTGCGCCCATCTTCTCATCAAAGCCCACTGAAAGTGCGGTGAGATTCACGTTATTTTTGGTCTGAACAAGCGTGCTGCCATTGCCATCGTTAATAATATCTGCACCTTTAGCGTTCAGATTATTTGATGAGAGTTGTAACTGGCCATCTTCTCCTTTTACATGGAAAAGTGCTTTACGAGCCAGTGTCGTTTCACTACGTTGGAAGTGAGATAAATCCACCTTTGTTGTCATCGTAGTACTTTCGTGATTTAAGTCACCGCCCACATCCACCAAAAGTGCTCGCTCGGCTTCTACTTTACCGCCGATATTGTCGAAGTTATTCGTGGTGTTGATGCCTACTTTATCACCCGTAATGGTGCCTGCGTTGAATAAGCTTTCGGTATTTAATAACGTAAGCTTACGCCCCGCAATGGTGCCGCTATTGATTAAACGATGACTCCGCAAATCAATCACATCCGCTGAAATCAACGCACCTTCGCCATTTAAGTCACCTTTCTGCGCCATGGCATAGACACGAGGCGCCATCACTTTGACTTGTTTTCCGCTTGGTAAGGTTACTACGAGAAATTGAATGTAAAATTATAAGGTTTGATTAAAACAAGCATCGTTTAAAATACAAAAGTGCGGTCAATTTTTGAGAAGTTTTAAAACTATTTAAAAATTGACCGCACTTTATATCTAGATATTTTAAATTTTATACCATTAAAATATCAAATTTATGTATTTTTAATTCCTCACCCTCTTCGCCACTTGTTATAATCAGCTGCATATATTAATAAAAATAATACAAATAGCCCCCCCCATACTTTTAAACTAAAAAATAAATGCTCTTCACTTAAAAAAAAATCGCCCTGATCAATATACCCAGTAATAAAGTAGGCATTTATATAAAAAATAATTTGTAGAATTATAGTCATTAAAAAAGATCTCTTTAATATAATTAAAAAATATTTCATATCTATTTCTTCCTTTCTTTTGCTTCTAATTTATCATTCACTTGATTAATAATCTCACCAACAACACCCCCTATGAATGGAGATACAGGCTTTAACACAGGAGGAGATATTTTTTCCATAGTATAACCTCCTAAGGTGCTTTCGGCATATTTTACCTGTTCATTCACATGAGATTTACCATCAGATATTGTTGATACTGCAGTATCAACAGAACCAATTAAAACTGAAGTTCCTAAAGGAGCATTTAATAGATATGGAGCAAGTAACCCTGTTCTTACAGTTTTATTTACATCAATATCACCTGTTGCAGCATATTGAGTTATTGCACTAGCTGTAGCTCCCATCGCTACTCCTTGTGCATATTGCTTATATGTTATTTCAGTTATAGGTTTCAAACCATGCTCAATTCCCTGGACAGCTGTTTGAACTACTTTAGCCTGTGTAGGATTATAAGAATAATAAATTCCTTGACTCACTAATTCTCGGGTTCCTTCAATACCTTCTCGTGCCGCTATTTTAGCTGTATTAACTCCTTTCGCAATAGCATCCGCATACGCAAGCTGTCCGTTGATATAGGCATTTGCTGCTTTTGTTGAAGCGGTATTATAGGCTTTAATTCCCTTATCAACTAAATTAATATAGGTTAGCTGACCATCAATGTAAGCTTTTGTTGCCGCATCTTTACCAAGACGTAACACTTGCCCCCCTTTATTAGCTAGAGTAATAGCCTCACCTCCAACTGTTGCGGCGGTTTTCTCCATAAGGGCAACACCTCTTACAACAGTAGTTCCACTACCTAAAGCAAGCATAGAACCCGCATCCAGCCCATCCTTAACTGAAATAAGCTATTTTCCCATTAGATGAATTTTTATAATTCTCAGGAGCATCAAGTTCGTTCTTGACAGTATAATACATATCTTCATCTGTTATTTTTGTTTCAAAATTTAAGATTGTGAGTAAATAATTATTTAAGTACATTATCTTGCTACTTTAAATTCCTACCATAGAAAAAAAGAATAAAGTAAATACTTGATACAAACAATGTCATTTTGATTAAAAATGAAAGTTTTTTTATACCAAAATCAATCAATTCTAGCTCAAAAATAGATATTGAATTATCAATATTGTAAAGCAATCCACCAACTATCAACGATAATAATGAAAAAGAAACTCCAATAAAAATAGAAAGTAGAATATCTAACATGATTCTTTTCATTATTTACTTCCTTTTTGAGACTCATTATAAATATATTGGACGCCTCTATTCAAACTTTCCCTTCCTAAACTTCCTGAAATACTAGGAACAATACTTCTTCTATATGTATAAACATAAGAGAGTTTATCATTCAAAGGCTGAGGATTATATTTAACCCAAGTTAAATCTAAGTATTTTTTATTTAATGAAATATCAATAGCTTTACCTATTCCATAGCCCACTATGGAGCGCATTTCCTAACGCGTGCCTAAAACATCAATTTCATTTGATTCAGATTTTTACTATTTTCATTCACAACTTCATTTTGTTTATTTTTAGATAAATACAAGTATGTGTCAGGGGCTAGGGTGTATTAATATAAATCTTATTGCAATAGATCATTTTTCTTATAATACATATAAAAAACTACAAATATAATTACAGATAAGAAAATTATCATTTTTATTTCTCTGGCTGTTTTTTGTACAAAAAACGATACTAAATCTATATCAAAAATAGGCATATTATTCTCTATGTTATACATAAACTTAGCTAATAAAAACATAGTAAAAGAAACAAAAACACTAGAAAGTAGAGAAAATAAAATAAGGTAGATAACTTTCATTAATCATTCTCCTGTGAAGGCCCACGATGGCGCGCGTTTTATAACGCGTGCCCAAAACATCCCTTTCATTTGATTCAGGTCCTCACTATTTTTATTAATAACTTCATTTTGTTTATTTTTAGTTAGATATAAGCACGCGTCAGGAGACGCGCGCTATCTTGAGGGCTTGTGTTATCTGAGGATTATTTTCTATAGAAACATAAAATTGAAACAAAAAATATAAAAACATGCATAAAAATCATTTTTAAGCGCTCAATAAAACCATCATTAAAATAATCCAAGAAATGTATATTAAATAAATCCATATTATTTTCAAAATTATAAAGAATTCTGGCAATCAAAAACATTGAGATACTTAATAGAAAACTTCCCAAAATAATTATTATTAAGATAGATAAAAATTTATTTTTCATTATTTTTACCTTTCCAATTACTATATTCATATTGAAACCATCTATTACTTGATTCTCCACCTAAAGCTCCTCCGATATTACTATCTTTAAGGAGTATTTTATCTTCATTTCTTCATTAATAGCTTAAATATCTAAGCCAGTCATATTAATACCTAGCGTAACCTTTAGTAATCTCTATAACGAAGACATGTTATTACAAATTTTATTGATGATATAAGGATAATAAAGCCCACCTCCTTTTTATTCATGCTTTTAAAAAAAGACAATATATCAATACAATAGAAACTAATACTATTATTTATGTTATAGAGTAACCTTGCAGCCAAAAACATAATAAACATAAAAACGACTCCAGATACTAGAGAAAAAATAAGAATATAAATAATCTTTTTCATTATTTTTCCTCATTAGGTTTTGTATAGTAATTCTGAAAAACTCTATTACCTATCTCACTCATTGTTGAACCAGAGATACTAGGTATAATATTTCTTCTATATACATCAACATAAGGAATCTTATCATTTAAAGGCTGAAGGTTATATTTAGCCCACGTGCGATCCAGGTTAATCTTCTTATCTAACGGTACTTCAATCGCTTTACCCATACCGTAACCAATAGCTGAACCAATACCGCTACTTATTGCTCCTTGAGACATGGATTTATCTGTAATGTAGTTATTTAGCGCCCCAGAGGCAGCATTACCACCCACCGTCAAACCAAATCCCTTCCCTTTAAGTGCATATGCCGTAACCAAATCAATTGCTAAACTTCTCGGATCGACTGTTCCGTCAGACATTAGCTGTGCGCCCACACTTCCTGCACCAGCAATGCCTAAAGTAAATTTAGTTGAATTAGACATCACATCATTGATTTTTTTAGCACCTTTTAATACACCCAATCCACCATAAATAGTCGAACCAAGTTCCAGTCCATCCTTAACTGAATAAGCTATTTTCCCATTCGATGAATTTTTATAATTCTCAGGAGCATCAAGTTCATTCTTGACAGTATAATACATCTCTTCATCACGAGAATGTTTTTCAGAACGCCAACCTAGCCAGTTCTTGCTCTCTTCTGGCAAGGTATTCACTGCTTGCGATCTTTGTACATCCGTACCTGCAAAAGGGAAATGACCATAATCTCGTTTTGGTACAGGATCGTTTATTAAATATTCTGATTCAAAACGATTTTGAGCATTAACTGGCGATGTTGATGACGCCAATTTATAACCAGATGCGGTATTCCCCGTAACAGTTTCTATATAATAACGATCTACATAGCTTAAAAATGCCTCTCTTTCCTTGCTATTTAAGGAATTTGGATCTTTTCTAAATTTATCCAAGAGAACGTCACTACGCTGATCTGATTCAATTAAATCTCTAAACTCCAATTTTTCTTTATTTGTTAATTTTTCTCCACGATGATATTTTGTTTTTAACGCATTTAATCTCGCTCTTGAAGCCTCACTCAAGAAATTATTCTCCACCGCCCTTTTAGCCGTCTCTGCTCCAGAAGTCGCAGCAAGGAAACTCCCCCCTTGTTCCGCTGTGGTGCCATTCGCTTTCGCTGTCAATGCTGCAGCCAATCCGCCCGCCAATTGACTTAACGTACTAATGTTTTCCTTCTCATTTGCTGCAAGTTGATTTGGCGTTTTATTATAGATTGCCTGTGTGAGGATTTGTGCAGTCACTTCTCCTGTCACCCCAGCCACAGCACCCGTCAATGGGTCTTTACCTGTCACTTGAAACTCCACCGCGGAAAGAAGAGCATGCGCCATAAGATTCGCAGCTTTGTCTTTTGCGGTGTCACCCGCCGTCATCTCGTGGATGGTTTTGTTGAGATAAGGTGAAGCCAGTGCAACAAGACTGCCTGCAGTATCATTTTGTGCCGCCGCTTGTAATGCCGCCGTCACGGCGCGAATCGCCATGCCAGTCTTACTTCCAATGCCGTAAGTGCCGTCTATGTCATTTTGAATAGCGGTAATTTGTTTACCGATTTCTTGCGCTTGCGTACTTGATTTACCGTATTTTTCTTCCGCTTTAAATTTTTCTAATGACAGTTTATTAATCTTCTCACGCTCATTATACGTGGCGATGCTTATCGCGTTGGTGCTGATATCACCTATCACTTTCGCCATTTCTTGGCGTTCTTGCACTTTTTGTAAATCTTGCTTTTCAACACGTTGATTCGCATTTTTTGTGTCACGTGAAAGTGCGGTCAGTTTTTCCGGTGTTTCGGTGTCTATCTGAATGTTGTCGCTGATAGCTGACTGGGTGGTGCTGCGCGCGCTTTCATTGGTGTTACCCAATAAGCTCAAGGCATTGCTAAGCGCCTGCATTGGATTCACTCCGCCACTGCCTGCCCCCATGCTCGCACTTTCGGTTTTAATCTCGCTTTTATTTTCAATATCGGTATGCGTGAGCGATTTTGTTTTGAAGTGGTTTTTACTTGCCTCAGCATCACTTTCAATGATGGCACCATTCAGTTGGGTATGGTTGTGGATGTTAGCTTCCATGCCATCCTCACCTACACGAATACCCGCTTGTTCATTGACTTGCGCATAATCCACTTTCGCTTTGTTATAGGAGGCACTCACCGAAGCTCCGCCACCTGAACCATACGCTACCGAGCCACTTGCACTCGCACTCGTTTGTTTGGATTCATATTTCTCTGTATCTTGACGGCTCGTTATCGTCAGATTTTGAATATCCGCTTCCCAACGTTTCGCTTTAAGATTCGCTGCATCAAGGCTGAGGTTTCCTGCTTCGCTATTTGTGATGAGCTTATCCGCTTGCAAGTGACTGTTTTGCCAACGCTCGCTATCCGAGTTAGATTTGCCCTTCGCCACATTCACCGAACCCTCAATACCAATTCCATAACTATTACCATTGGTTCCAACAAAAACGCCTACACTGCCCCCTACTGATTTATTTTTGGTATGTTGATGCTCCTCGTCTTTTACACCTTTTATCTCAATCCCTTTTTTACCTGATAATGCCATCAATTTCGCATTCGCATCGACGCCTTCAAAGGTGAGTTTTTCATCGCGGGCTTTTACATTAAACGTACCCGTGCTCACCGTTGATTTTTGATGGCTAATACTCTGGCTTTCGCTACTTTGCGTTTGTTTTTGGCTGCCATAACCAAGACTAATCTTCACACTTGGGCTGGATGTCGTCCCCGTATTCTGCATATTACCAGCACGTAAGGCATCTAAGGTTTCCGCTACCTTACCCAAATTTTGAGCTACCATGCCCACTTCTTCCGCGGCTTTCACTGCATAAAGTGCCTTGAGTTTTCCATTGGTGACTTGTTGGCTGCGTTTTACACTGTTATAAGCAGCTTGTGCCATATCGGTCACCGGGGTACTCAAGGCAATCGTCACGCCAGATTGTTTATACTCATGCCCCTCTTTACGTTCAATGATATCTTTTCCCGCTTCGACCTTAACACTTGCACCCTCAATATCAATGCGATTCGTGTTTGGCGTAATCATATCCGTTCCAAGAACATTTGTATGATTACCCGCACTCACCCTGATATTGCCATTCATTGAACCTAGTGTGCTACGTGCATCAGACTGTGTCCAACCTTCTGTTTCATAATCATGTTTTTCTGATTTGGAGCCAAAGGTAAGACCAATACCGCCACCTGTGAACACACCTCTGGTTTTCTTGGTTTCCACGCGCTTATTTTTGAAATGATTGGTATCTGCTGCAATATCAACATCATGTCCGCCTTGAATATGCAGATTATCATCCGCAATAGCCTGAATGCCTTTCGCCTTCACATCATGACCTGCTGAAAGAACCACGTCTTTACCGCTCACCTGTGTGCCGACTTGAGTAACGGATTGTTGTTGGTCTAGGCTGGTTTTGGTCGTTCTAGCAAGGCTGCCGCTTTTCGTTTTGTGAAACTCTTCAAAATCTCGGCTTTCTTTCGCACCATTCAACACAAGGTCGTTTTCCGCGATGGCCATTAACTTCGCTTCACTCTCTAGCTGTGCCCCTTCGGATAAAATATTTTTACCGGTTAGCGCAACATCACCTTTGCCTTTTATGCGGCTTACTACCGCCTCTTCCACTTTCTCATGACGGTAATGATTGCCTTTCCCCATCTTCTCATCAAAGCCCACTGAAAGTGCGGTGAGATTCACGTTATTTTTGGTCTGAACAAGCGTGCTGCCATTGCCATCGTTAATAATATCTGCCCCTTTAGCGTTCAGATTATTTGATGAGAGTTGTAACTGGCCATCTTCTCCTTTTACATGGAAAAGTGCTTTACGAGCCAGTGTCGTTTCACTACGTTGGAAATGAGATAAATCCACCTTTGTTGTCATCGTGGTACTTTCGTGATTTAAGTCACCGCCCACCTCCACCAAGAGGGCTCGCTCGGCTTCCACTTTACCACCAATATTATCGAAGTTATTCGTGGTGTTGATGCCTACTTTATCACCCGTAATGGTGCCTTCGTTGAATAAGCTTTCGGTATTTAATAACGTCAGCTTACGCCCCGCAATGGTGCCACTATTGGTTAAACGGTTACTCCTCAAATCAATCACATCCGCTGAAATCAACGCACCTTCACCATTTAAGTCTCCTTTCTGCGCCATGGCATAGACACGAGGCGCCATCACTTTGACTTGTTTTCCGCTTGGTAGCGTTACTTCTTTTTCTTCAAACCAGACAATATCTGACGTAAGTTGTGCAACCTGAGCTGGGCTTAAAGCCACACCCGGGGTTAAGTTGAAGCGTTTCGCAAAGGTAATACCATTATCCATTAACCCTTTATATTGAGCCTCTAAATCTTGATAACCCGTTAAGAACATTCGTCCCGTCAACTGATTAACTTGGTCTCGCACTAAACGTTGCTCGTAATAGCCATCACCTAAGCGTCTCAAGATATTTTGTGGATCACGACGAAGTGCGTTGAACATGTAGTCACTACTGAGCCATTGCTTTTTATCAGTAAACGCTGAATCTGTTTCAATTAAAACGCCACCTGCTTCAGGGTTAAGACGATAGAGTGAAGAGCTTGGTAATAAGACATCCTGCGCTTTTGCTAATAACTCCCCACTTTGAGAAGCTTGCGTCTGTTGATGTGTGCGATAATCTGTCTGCGCTTTATAGTGATTAATCCCCATTTGATAAGCGCTTTCCACATTTCGGTTATACGCATTCACCGCACCCCAATTGCGTTGATGATAACGCTTAAGCCCACCGCGCCAACGGGAATAAGTCCACTGACTCGTCCCATATTCATTTAGTATATGATAACCCGTTTCATCTTCATTATGCACATCACCACTTAAGCCAAGCTGCCCTCCAGATATTATCTGACTGCGGTTGTTAAGCACTTGCGCTGCGTTGATAGAAATATCTCCGCTTGCCAAAATTTGACCTGGCAAGGTCGTTTTTACAACACTTTCATCAATGACTCGTCGATTAAGCTTGGTTATCCAAAAATCACTAAAGGTTTTACCCAGTAAGTGTCGATTATGCTCGGTAATTTTAGCCTGCAACGCATCAAACGCAACTTCGTTAGCATCAATCCAACTTTTAAATGGCGCAATAGCCTGTTGATACGCCTTTAAACGCGTTTCATAAGTGGATTTCTCCTGTTCATAACTTGCCAATGCGATGCGATAATCAGCAACCGCTTTCTCATAATCGACTAAGCGAGCCGCATAACTTTCTGCCGTTTCTCTTCTATTTTTTCTCGGCTTTTCGACTTCCTTTGGTTTTATCGGCTCTTCAGGCATGTTGATATCCGCTAAACCCGCAGGCATATCAGTCGGTGGTTGAATACCAAAATAATCCCAAGCAGGATGATTCGCGTTATAAATAGATTCAGGTTTAATATGACAACCACGTTGATTAACATAATCCTGACAAGTGATTTCATTGACTTCAGGTAATAAGTGTTCTGCGTGAATCGGCTCCCCTTCTTTAAGAGGATTAATATTATCTCTTCGATAAGCCAATTTCCCCGCTCGACTAAATGAAATCCATTTTAAAAGCCCATAATCAATACGCGCCTCTGTTTTATACCCTTGTGGAATAATATACTGCTCATCAATCACTTCATTTGATTGATTCTCTATCTCTGCATGAAAGTGCAAATTTTCATTATTTACCTTTTCTGCGCTAAGTTGAATAGCACCACTTGGTGATTCAATCGTCCCACTTTGATTAAGCAACATTTTTGCTTTACCTTGAGCCTGATAATCTTCATCTATCTCACCTCCCACTGTAACGCCCTTTTCACCGTATAGGGTTGAACTACCCTGTTGCATTGCAATGTAATGGCGGGTTTGATTTCGAATCTCCTCAGCACCTAGCGTTAAATATTCACGCGCAGCAATCACCGCATCTTGACGCCCATTCTCAGGTGTAAGTTCATCTTTATTTTCAATCAGCTTTGCCCCAATTACCACACGATTACCATAAATACGCCCTGAGCCTATATTTTCAACAGACATAGCTCGAATATGCAAGTCTGGCTTTTTCCCTTCAGAATATTCACCTTTACTATTTATCAATCCTCGGTTTGTTAACGTTTCTTGAACCTTAAGCTCAATCGCTCCCCCTTGGATTTCACCTTGCTCCACTTGTTTCAACGCTTTTGCTTTCACTGCCACATTTCGTTTGGCGCTCATCACACCCGATTGCGCAATATCTTGTTTGCTCTGAATCAAGATATCCCCTTCATGAGCAAGTATTTTCCCTCCTGCCTGATTTTCTATCTGTTTCTGAGTGGTTAATTGCACCCTTTGTTCCGCTTGAAGATACCCATTATTAACAATACGCCCAAGACTATCAATCTTCACCTCACCCACTGATGCCCCAATATGCCCCGCGTTGCGTACACCAAGACCTTGACCGTTATCCACTAAATGGATTTTCTCCGCATACATCCCACCCAATTGGCTTACATCCACACTGTAGCTTTGGTTTTCACCTTGGGTATCAGAAGTGCGGTCGGTTTTATCGGTGTTTTTCTCACCTACGTACACAACCGAATCATTCGTGCGGTCAACGTTATTTTTACCTGTGGTAACTTTAATGCCTTTTTTCGACCAAACGCCACCATTGATTTCGGCTTTATCAGCGATAATATCAGTGTAATCAGATTGACTGTTATCCATCCCTTTTTGACCAACAGTCACCTTACCGCCTTTTACGCGATAGCCTTTCAACTCGCCATTTTCTACTTCCGCTTTGCCAACGGTGAGTGTTGTACGCCCTGCATTAATCACACCACAGCCATCACATTGGATACCACTTGGGTTAGCAATGACCACATCCGCTTTTTTACCCGCCACTTCTACATAACCTTTTAAACGGCTTGGATTCGCTGAATTGACCTCGTTAAGAATGACTTTTGCTTCACCGCGAGCAAGATTTGGGTTACCTTGCACCCAGCCCGCAAGTTGCGTTTGTACTGCTTTACGGGCATTGTTTAATACGGCGCCTTTCTCTGCTACATCAAATTGTGAATATTGGTTACGTGATACCCCTCCTGCACTTGGTGTTTGAATATTCACTTGCGGTAAACCATTCGCTGTTTGAAGTACGATGGGTTGTTGATTACCTGGTGCTGATTTATCTGCACGAATCGCCATATCTTCTGCATGAACAGAAGGCAAAAAGACAAAGCCTAATGCTAACATTAAGCTAAAATGGATTGGATTAAGGGAAAGTGCGGTTGAAAATAATCCTGTTTTTTCTTGTTCTGAGCTCATATTTTCACTTTGCGCTTTACCTTGAGATTTTGCCAGCTCTGAGACCACCACAAGCTGGTTTAATACACGGCTAAAAATCACTTTATAATGACGTTTATTCATCTTTTAATTTCCTTTAAAGTTTTAAATTCTGTTTGGTTTTAATCAATTTATTCATCTAAAAGCGTGAGCATTAAAAACGGTAGCTCACATTAAATCCAGTTATCACATGACTGGTTCTAAATTATAAAAATGCTGCTACATGTACCAAAGCTATTCATATTATCGTGATACGTTTTACTTGTAAAAGTGCGGTCAATTTTTGAGAGGTTTTAAAACTCTTTGAAAATTGACCGCACTTTTAAGCACCTTTGTTAATTACTGCCAAGGCTTAGCATCAGCAGGTTTGCTATGTTTTTTTCGCCATTGAATACATGCAGATCTATTCCACATTAGTATATTTTCACAAACAGATCCGCCTTTTAAATACCAGCCTTTTTTCTCTAAACAAAGATTCACCTCCGGATCATCACTTTCACCAGTAACAAAATCCATACCACAATCCGACATGTCTTTTTCTCTTCTGTCAAGATATTTAGTTAAAACATTAGGATCTGAGTCAGGAAATAATGCATCTGCATTATGCAAACGCCAATGATAGTATGGAGGAGCTGGTTTAAAACCACCAAAAGAACACCCGCTTAGAATTAATATTAAAAATATAGAAAATAGTACTTTCATTTTATTTCTCCTTAGCTTTATTTAATTCAAAAATAGTTCTTTCATTTCCCATTTTAAGATCTCCTCCAGTTCGATATCCATCAGTAACACATTGTTGTTGCCCTAGTCCATGGCAATTATGTACTGATGAATTGTCACCAAATATATCGCTAATACGTGCAATCCAACCTTTATTGAGATTATTTTCAGATGTTGTTGCAGGATTTCCCCCCAATAAAATCGGCATACTACCTACTGGGTCACTAGCATGATTCTCAATCCGAATTGAACCATCAGAAGCCGTTCTTTCTTTACCCGTTTGCAATTGACTTAAATATCCATCCGCTCTTGTTACATCAGCTGCAGGTCCCACCATCTTAACAGAGGTGTTTGAAAGCAATTTTTTCTCTCGGTTATCTTCTGTATTTAACGCTTTTAATGCATTACTAACAGTTAATGTTCCACGACTATGAGCACCAACGTATAAATCATCTTTACCATATTGCTTCATGATATTCATCGCTTGTAAACTTGAATTATCCATACCTAATAGATTTCCAAAAGAAGTTTCAAACATTTTCTCATAACCCGCCCCCTACGATGGCGCGCGTTTCCTAACGCGATCCCAAAACATAAATTTCACAATTCAGATTTTTACTATTTTCATTAACAACTTTATTCAGTTTGTCTATTTTAGTTAGATTCAAGAACGCGTCAGGAGACGCTCGTTATCTAGCGACAACTCTTGCCTTTAGAAAAGTACGGTCAATATTCAAGAGATTCTAAAATTCACTGAATATTGACCGCACTTTTAAGCACCTTTGTTAATTACTGCCAAGGCTTAGCATCAGGTTTGCTATGTTTTTTTCGCCATTGGATACATGGAGGTCTATTCCACATTGTTCTTTCTTCACAGATTGGTCCACCTTCTAAATACCAGCCTTTTTTCTCTAAACAAAGATTGACCTCTGGATTATCACTTTCACCAATGACAAAATCCATACCGCAATCCTTCATATCTTTTTTTCTTCTAGCAAGATATTTAGTTAAAACATCAGGATCTGAGTTCGGAAATAATGCTGTCTCATTATGTAGCTGCCAATGATCATGTGGTGGTGGAGGTTGAAATCCTCCAAAAGAACACCCGCTTAGAATTAATATTAAAAATATAGAAAATAGTACTTTCATTTTATTTCTCCTTCGCTTTATTTAATTCAAAAATAGTTCTTTCATTTCCCATTTTAAGATCTCCCTCAGTTCGATATCCATCAGTAATACATTGTCGTTGTCCTAAGCCATGGCAATTATGTACTGATGAATTGTCACCAAATATATCGCTAATACGTGCAATCCAACCTTTATTGAGATTATTTTCAGATGTCGTTGCAGGGTTTCCTCCCAATAAAATCGGCATACTACCTACTGGGTCACTAGCATGATTCTCAATCCGAATTGAACCATCTGAAGTGGTTCTTTCCTTACCCGTTTGCAATTGACTTAAATAGCCATCCGCTCTTGTTATATCAGCTGCAGGACCCACCATTTTAACAGAGGTGTTTGAAAGCAATTTTTTCTCTCGGTTATCTTCTGTATTTAACGCTTTTAATGCATTACTAACAGTTAATGTTCCACGACTATGAGCACCAACGTATAAATCATCTTTACCATATTGCTTCATGATGTTCATCGCTTGTAAACTTGAATTATCCATACCTAATAGATTTCCAAAAGAAGTTTCAAACATTTTCTCATAACCCGCCACTAAGAGCTCTGACAAACCATTTTTCGCTTTAGGATGGTGAACAAAATAAACATCTTTATATACCTTTTGATCTATATTGCCTGTTTTATCATCCCTGCCCGCAATATAGTTTTGTACCGCAAATTTTGCGGCGGAATTACGATCATTAAAGATGCCATTAAATGCAACGACATATTTACTCTCTGTTTTCCCTGTTTTTGGATCAGTATAAGTAACTTTTTGTAATTGATTGCGTTCTTGATCTGATAACTCATGTAATAAATAAATATTGCGTCCTTTTTCTAGTTGCTGCTTAAGGTATTTTGTTCTATCTAACCCCTTAGCATCCGCTTCTTCATTTATTTTTTTCAGAATTTCAGGATCCTCTATAGGGTCTCCTTTTGTATCCACTTTATGAGTAAACATCCGATGTTCTGCGATAAACATTGTTCGATAAGCCTCATCCGTAACACCACCAATATTCTTCGCAAACGCTTGAATCGTTGCAACATCCTGCTCAACTTCTTTTTGCATTTTCGCATGATCCACTTTTTCAAGTTTGTTTACTTCTTGCTCAGTGGATTTCTTGATTGTCTGAATATTCTGTTTACCCTGTATACTCGCAATATTAAAGTTACCATCACTAATCACAGCATTGGTTGTACTCTGATTATTTTCACTTTGACTGCTATTGCTCGCTAAATTAGCTAGACCAATTTTTGCTGCAGCGTATAAATCTGTGCTATGAACATCATTTGTACCTAAACCAAATTTTACCGGCGATTGATTTGCTTTATTTGGATTTGCCTGCTCAAAGGTTTCATTCGTTCTATCCTTACGATAAGTTCTATTTAAAGCTTTATCCTCATCAGAAGTTTGATCACGATCTACAGAAAAACCGCCCATCAATCCCATCGCAGATGATTTCGCGTTAGAATAATTTTGAATATTTGAATATTCGAAATCTTGTGCTGTCATTTGATTTTTCTCTTTTGGTGCACTTGAAAGAATAGCGCCACCAACAGAAGAAACTTTATTTTTTACATTGATATCATACCCATCATTACCTGCAAAAATTCCTGCCTGTTCATTTACACTCGCATAGTCTGTATTGACTTTCGATTTATTGAAACTACCACCCGCAGCAAAACCATAGCCTACTGTCACACTACCACTTGCATTCATTTGTTTACCATGGTAGCGAAATTTATCTTGTAAGCTCTCGATATTCAGGTTTTCAGCATTAAGTTCTACTCGTTTGCCTTTTACTTGGCTGCCAATAATATTGGCATCACCACCTGCATTAATCACAGTTTTACTTTGGCTATCACCTACATGACTAGCGATATAAGTGGTTTCATCGCCATTACCATAACCTTTTCCGTAATTACCGCCTAAAGTAACCCCAGCAGCCTCACCATTACTCACTTTAATGGCTACCCCTGCATTAAAACCACTCGATTTATTGGTACTACGCTCTTTATGATTCTGCTCAACCGCTTTAATAATCACTTGATTATCAGCCGATAAAAACGTGCCTTGTTTACCAGAAACATCTGAACCTTCAATATTAATGTTCGAATCCTTTCCTGCGCCTGTCGCCATAATATTCACTTTGCCGCCAGCATTAACTTGAGATTTGGCTGCGGTTTTTCCTTCAGTATGAGTACGTGATTCGCTCTTTTGTTGGCCGTAAGTGATTTGCACCCCTACTACGGAATCCACATCGCTATTACTCATTGCTTTTTGAATAGCGTCGCCAGCTTTCATTACGCTATCAGCTGCACGATAAGCATCAAAACCAGCATTAGCTGCTGCCATCGCATTTACACGACCATGCTTACTCTCACCTACTTGTCTAGTTGATTGCACTGTGCTTTGTACTGCTTGAATAGCAGAAATAACAGGAGAAGTAACGGCAAGGGTTACCCCTTTTTGCTCAAAGGTTTGTTTGGTGTGCATTTCATATTTATCATCTGCCGCTTTAATATCGACTTTCTTTGCCAGAATATTCACATCGCCGTCTTTGCTTGCACTCACCTTACTAGCGGTTTGAGTATAAGTGTTTTCTGCAATCATCGTCGTATTGCCGTTTAAGCTGCCTACTTGGCTACCTTGTGCATAAAGCTTAGTCTGATCACTTTCCGTGGTTTGTTTTTGAGAACCAACGGTTACGCCAATACCACCTCCCAATATGCCTGATTTTTTCTTGCTATAAAAATCATCAGAATAAACTCGGTTCTCAGCTTCACGAATATCAATATTTTTGGCCTTCACCGTCAAACCATTACCAGCTGCTACATTTGAGCCCTGAATAGTGACATTACCTTTGCTTGAATGAAGATAAATCTTATCTGCATCTAAATTTGAGGCTTCCGCAACATCATAATCGTGTTTATGTCGATAAACCTCTGTCGTTGAGCTTGTTAAACCTCTAGATTTACTTTTTGAACCACTAGAAAGCTGCTCTTTATAACGAGCTTCTTGGATAGTAATATTCCCCTCAGACATCACATTCATGGTGCCATTACTGGTTACAGAAACGCCTCGCATTTCAACCGCACTTTTACCCACAGCATCAAGATTTCCAGTGACATTTAACTGACTGCCCACTTCTTGTTTTTGATCAAGCTTGTAATAATTATCGGTGTTGGATACATAATGCTCTTTGTTTTGGGTTTCAATCGTGTCGAGATTTAATTTATCACCCGCTTGCAATGCCGCATCACCTTTAATATTAAAGTTAGCGCCTTTTACTGTGATATTTTCCGTTGCCATTAAAAGAGCGGTGCCTTTTTGCCCCTTGTCAGCTGCATCTTTTCTACCCACACTAATTGAGGCTTGCTGAACAAGGGATTTGCGGTAAAAATTGCCAGTATCCTTGGTTTCACTCGTGCGGCTTTCTATGTTAATGTTTTTAGCTTGAGCCACTAAACGATCTTCTGCATTGAGTTCTCCACCGAGATTATTAAGAGTTTCTTTCGCTTTTAAGTAAAGCTCACGCCCTTGCAATTTCCCGCCTAGGTTTTCTATATTATTTGCCGCCAAATGGGTCAAATTACGCCCCGAAATAACTCCACTGTTTTGAATGTCTCCTTGAATATTGACAATTACATCGTTGGCTGAAATCACTGCGCCTCGGCTATCAATATCAGCATTACGACCCACTACATAAACCTGTGGTGCAAGTACTTCTTTTTTCGAACCATCTTTTAACGTCACTTCACGTTTTACCATCCAAACCATATCTGAGGTGAGCTGTTTCATCTGCTCAGCCGTTAATGCCACGCCAGGGATCAAATTAAGTTTCTTCGCATATTGCGCACCATTATCCATCAAGGCTTTATACTGTTCATAATCAGATAAGTAACCTTGAAGGAAACGTCTGCCCGTGAGTTGATTGATTTGCTCATTCACTAAACGCTGTTCATAAAAACCGTCACCCAAACGCTTAAGCATATTTTGAGGATCATTTCTCAACTGCTTAAACATATAATCAGAACTCAACCACTTATTACGATCAGTAAATTTAGGATCTGTCTCTACAAGATAGTGGCTATTAGCATTAGGATTAACTTGATAAAGATTTTCTGTTGGTAAATTAGCACTAATATCAATAGAAGCCACGCTTCCAGACTTATGATAAGTCCCCACTGAGCCTGTTGATGAAATAGATTTACCAATTGTGTTATCAACCACCTTAAAATAGTGAGGAATTGGAGGAAGAGGACGATTAGTTATTGCAGTTGTACCATGGTTATAATGTCCCCAGCAGCGGTGTCTGCCACAATGGTGTTTTTCAGCGCCAATCTCTTGAGCCTCACCATTATCAAATTTAAGAATATTTGCAACGACATCCTTATTTCTTAACTGAATGCCACTAGCATGACCGATATCACCATTAGTTTTATTTGACTCAACAATCTGCTCGCCTAAAGTAAGGCGTTTACCAATTAAAAACTTAGAGGCATTATTTTCAATATCATCTCCTTGTAAGGTCAGATTACCGCCAAAAGTAATCTTTGCTGGTTCCTGATGCTCAATCGTGGGTGTAATTGTTTTTCGGGTAAAATATTCAGTATGCCAGTTTGGGGAACCGACTCTCCCTTTGGATTGATCATAAAATGTATAATAGGCATTATTATCATGACGATTTTTATTATTCCAATTCATATAACCATCTACACCTCCACGATAAGACTCGGAAGATCCAGGTAAACGAAATAAAGAAAAATTCTCATAAGAAACTACTTCGCCCATTTTTAGATGAATATCATGATTCCATAAACGGTGTGTATTAATTGCTCCATCGCCTAATGCTTCTATACTAGCACTCGCATTATCAATAAATGTCGCCTTACCTACAGTATATCCTTTATCATCTAGCTCACTACCAATATAAAGTTTATCTTGGCTAAAGATAAAAGCATGATCTCGATTAACTAAAGTTCCTACACCAAAATCCAAACGCCGACGAGCAGCGATTGTGGCCGAATGTTCACCCTCTTTATCATTTATTAACTCACGGCTAGCAATAGAAAGATGATCACCATAAATACGACCAGTACCTAGATTATTTAATGTTGAAGCATCTAAACGTGTAGTTGTACCATCAATTAGTCCACGGTTAGTTAAACGTTCTGTGGTAATTTGAGTTGCTTCAGCAGAAATTTCTGCATTTTTTATATTTTCTACTTCTGCTGCGTGAATGATTGCTGCTTGACCAATTCTTAATGCAACATTGTTTGTCAATTTTCCTTCAGTAGAAAAATTCAACGTACCATCCACTTTAAAGGCATTTTTTAAATTCAAACCATCTTTTAAAGCAATATTAGCATTACCTCTAGAACTAATATTTCCTTCATTTACCAACGTTTCTGCGGTTAAATCTAACTGTGAATCAGAATGCAAACGACCACCAGTATTATCCACTACAGTTGAAGCTTTATCTCCCTCTACAACAAGTTTGCCTACAGAGAGAATATCACCTTGTTGATTACTAAGTTGTTCAGTTTTAATTCGTCCTTCTTCACTTACATTAATTGCACCTTGTTGATTGCTCACTGTATCAGCAACAACATTTAACTGCCCAGCTTTAATCCCTTGAACATTTTGACTGCTTGATTTAGTACCACTGTTATCTAAGCTGTTCGCTTTAATCTCCACTTTTTCAGAAGCAACAATTAAAGAGCCTTTATCAGATTGCTTGCGGTTATCCACGTTGTTCGCGTTAAGCTGAACTTGTTTACCAACAATCACACCCTGTTTATTATCAATATTTTGAGCATTAAGTTGTGTCTGAGCTTTGGCATAAACGGTACCACGGTTCTCAATATTCTTTTTCGCATTGAGTTGGGCATTTTCGCTCCCCCCAATAAAGCCTTCATTGACAATCTTACCTTGGCTGTCAACTTTCACACTTCCAGCCGATGCACCAATATGTCCCGCATTACGTACACCAAGGCCTTGGCCGTTATCCACTAAATAGATTTTCTCGGCATACATCCCACCCAATTGGCTTACATCCACACTATAGCTTTGGTTTTCACTTTGCGTATCAGAAGTGCGGTCAGTGTTGTCGGTATTTTTATCGCCCACGTACACAACCGAATCATTGGTGCGGTCAACGTTGTTTTTACCTGTAGTAACTTTAATGCCTTTTTTCGACCAAACGCCACCATTGATTTCCGCTTTATCAGCGATAATATCAGTGTAATCAGATTGACTGTTATCCATCCCTTTTTGGCCAACAGTCACCTTACCGCCTTTTACGCGATAGCCTTTCAATTCACCATTTTCTACTTCTGCTTTACCGGTTGTTAGCGTTGTACGCCCCGCATTAATCACACCACAGCCATCACATTGGATACCACTTGGGTTGGCAATGACGACATCTGCTTTTTTGCCTGCGACTTCCACATAACCTTTTAAACGGCTTGGGTTGGCAGAGTTTACCTCGTTAAGAATGACTTTCGCTTCACCGCGAGCAAGATTCGGGTTACCTTGTACCCAACCCGCCATTTGAGTTTGTGCCGCTTTACGGGCGTTGTTTAACACAGCGCCTTTTTCTGCCACATCAAATTGTGAATACTGGTTACGTGATACGCCACCTGCACTTGGTGTTTGAATATTTACTTGCGGTAAACCATTCGCTGTTTGAAGTACGATGGGTTGTTGATTACCTGGTGCTGATTTATCTGCACGAATCGCCATATCTTGTGCATGAGCAGAAGGCGATAAGAACACAAAGCCTAATGCTAACATTAAGCTGAAATGAATGGAGTTGAGGGAGAAGGAAAGTGCGGTTGAAAATAATCCTGTTTTTTCTTGTTCCGGACTCACATTTTCGCTTTGTGCTTTACCTTGAGATTTTGCCAGCTCAGATACTACCACAAGCTGATTTAATACACGGCTAAAAATCACTTTATAATGACGTTTATTCATTTTTTAATTTCCTTTAAGTTTTAAATTCTGTTTGATTTTAATCAATTTATTCATCTAAAAGCGTGAGCATTAAAAACGGTAGCTCACATTAAATCCAGTTGTGACATGACTGGTTCTAAATCCTTCCGGTTTTTTAATTGGAACACCCACAAAATAATCATAGTTAATGCCCCATAATTTACCGCGAAGTCCAATTACGCCCCCCATTAGGCTGTCACCAATTTGAAGCTCTTCTTGGCTAGAGTGCACTTTACCTCGGTCAATCCCTAAATAAAGCTCATGTTCCTTATTGGCGATATTCCAACCGAGCTCATTTCGCCATAACCAACCTTTTTCACCGGAAAGTGATAGCTCGCCATCAAACCCTCGCACGGTATAACGGCCACCAATACTCAATTTATCTTGTTGTGTTAAAGGTGTCCCGTTCCATTGTCCACTCCAACTGGTGTTAAAGCGGAAAGGTTGATTGCCGATAGTGAAAGGATAGGTAAAATCAACGCCTGCAGTAAAAATCTGCATGCGAGAAGTCCCTTCACCAAACGCTTCTTCCGGTGCTGGTAAGGATTTATTCCCACCCGTACCGCGTTTATAGTTCGCAAACAGTTGTAATACGGTTTCACCAATGTATTGGGTGTGATTTAAGCCCACTTCCCAACCTGCTGTTCGACGACGTTGCACTTCAATTTCGGTGTCATTGATATAGTTATGCGATTTTTTCGTCCATAACGCGGCATTCACATAGGTTTTATAAAGACTTCCACGAGATAATAAGCGACTTAAGTTCGCTTTCATTTGTTGGCTTTCACCTGAATAGGTATAAGACTCAAATGCACCCGCTACCGTTTGGTGATAAGAATATTTTGAACCGGAAAGCGTTAAGAGATAATTCTTCCAAGGAATAGAATAATAGAGACTGATGTTTTTGCTGCCATAATCCCCTTCCGCATCATCGCTATCGCGCTTAAAGCTACGCGTACCACTGATATAGAACATATCATTGAGGGTTAGCACGTTATCCCAAGAAAACGTGGCCGAGCCCTGTAAGCGACCAGTAGCTTTACTGCCTGAATCATCTAATCCCAAGGTTAAATGAAAAGGTAAGCGTTGCTTATAAGCAATCACCACATCTGTTTCACCGACTGCATCCGTTGGCACAAGCTCCATATTCGCATCAGCACTCGGTACGCGTTTTAAGTTTTCTAAACCTTGTTCAATATTGCGAATATTTAATATATCCCCCTGCGCCATTGGCATGGCAAACCATAAGGTACCACGGGTGGCAAACGGAATCGCACTTTGGTCTTGTAATTGAATACGACCCACTTTACCCGGAATCACGGTGAGTACGAGTATGCCTGAACGCAAATCTTGTGGCTCGACCACCACGCGGGTAGTGACATATCCCAAATCAATTAAACGATTTTGAATACGGCGAAGTAATACATTAATCCCCTCAGAACCTATACAAGCAGGCAGCGCAAAATCACGCTCAGCATAAGCAGACTTTAATGCCCAAGAAAATTGGCTTGGTTGGATTAATTTAAGGGAAGAGGCTGATGAACTTTCTTCAGCTTGATAATCGGTCAGCACCAATTGATTGATAGGAAAACATTGTGATTCATTTTGGGGAAAGCTACGAGAGGCTTCTTTTTCTCCCTCTAAACGCACATTTGCGGATTGCGTTTGCTGGGCTAAGATAGCCGCATCTTGTTCCACTTGTTGCCTCTGTTGTTTGGCATCGATTTGTTTTTCTAAATTGGCATTTGGTGAGCTTGGCGCTGAAAAACCAAAAGGTGAAATAAATAATAAACTAGAAAGAAAAAAGTGTGAGGATTTTTTCATTGTTACCCTAAAGATAAAGTTATTAATGAATTATGGTTGATAAGATATCAAAATCTATTTAAAAAAACCATAAAGTTTATATCAGTAATTTCTGTTATTTTTCATTAGTTTAAATATAAAAAAATCTGCATCAAACTCGGGCTTGATGCAGATAATTTATTTATTGGCCATTAATATAAAATTAATCACCTAATTGAACAGGCTCAACTTTCCAAATTCTCTCTGCGTACTCTTTAATCGTGCGGTCAGATGAGAAGAAGCCCATATTCACGATATTTTGAATGGTGCTTTCAATCCATTGATCTCGTTGTTTATATTTTTCATCTACGGCTTTTTGAGTTTCTACATAACTGCGGAAATCAGCAAAAGCTTGATAATAATCATGGTATTGCAAGCCTTGTAATAGTTGATGATAACGTTGAGGATCTTCTGGTGAGAATTTACCCTCAATAATTTGATCCACGACTGTGCGTAATTGAGCATCATTTTGATAGTATTCAAATGATCGATACCCTTCTCGACGAAGTTGCTCAACTTGTTCCACAGTGTTGCCGAAAATAAAGATGTTATCTTCACCCACGTTTTCCAAGATCTCCACGTTTGCACCGTCAAGTGTACCGAGTGTTAATGCGCCATTTAAGGCAAACTTCATATTACTTGTGCCTGATGCTTCAGTACCAGCAAGGGAGATTTGCTCAGAAATATCTGCTGCTGGGATGATAAGCTGTGCAAGGCTTACACTGTAATTTGGAATAAATACAACTTTTAAACGGCCTTTCAAACGCTCATCATTATTGATGACATTAGCAACATCATTGATTAAGTGAATGGTTTGTTTAGCAGCATAATAAGCTGAAGCTGCTTTACCTGCTAAAATAAATACACGCGGTTGCCAATCTTTTTCAGGGTTGGCAAGCATTTCATTGTAGCGAGCGATAATATGCAATACGTTCAACATTTGACGTTTATATTCGTGAATACGTTTGACTTGAACATCAAATAACGCATGTGGATCAAGTTCAACACCTAATTCAGATTTCACATATTCCGCCAATTTCACTTTGTTCGCAAATTTAATATCCGCAATCGCTTCTTTAAATGCTTTTTCTTGCGTAAATGGTTTAAGTTTTTCGATTTGACTTAAATCACAACGCCATTCTGAACCAATGTATTTATCGAATAAGTCTGCCAATTGTGGGTTCGCCACGGCTAACCAACGACGCGGTGTGATACCGTTCGTTACATTGGTAAAGCGTTCTGGGAAAATGCGAGCAAAATCTGCAAAGGTTGAAGTCACCATTAAATCAGAATGAATTTCTGCGACACCGTTTATTTTGTGTGAACCCACAACAGATAGCCATCCCATACGCACTTTACGTTGATAACCTTCTTCAATCAATGAAACTCGACGAATAAAATCGTTATCGGTGGTGACGTAAGAACGAACATACTCTAAGAAATGATCATTAATTTCAAAAATCATCTGTAAATGACGCGGTAAGATTTTCGCCATCATTTCCACTGGCCAAGTTTCTAACGCTTCGGACATTAAAGTATGGCAGGTGTAAGAGAAAATGTTACGCGTCATCTCCCACGCTTTTTTCCATTCAAAACCTTCGTCGTCCACTAAAATTCGCATTAATTCAGGAATAGCTAAAGCTGGGTGGGTATCGTTTAAGTGGATCGCCACTTTATCAGCCAAGTTTTCAAGGCTATCGTGGGTGCGTTTGTGACGGCGTAAAATATCTTGAAGTGATGCAGATACTAAGAAATATTCTTGACGTAAACGTAATTCGCGACCATTCCAAGTAGAATCATCAGGGTAAAGCACGCGAGATAAGTTTTTATTTGCGGAGTGTTCTTCTAATGCCGCTAGGTGTTCACCGCGGTTAAAATCTGCGAGATTAAAAACCTCTCCCGCATGAGCAGACCATAAACGTAATGTCGCAGCAGAATTATTTTGATAACCCGGAATCATTTGATCGTAAGCAAGTGCGGTCACTTTTTCGGTATCTTGCCAAATACATTTTTTTCCTTCGAAATGAATGTTTCCACCAAATTCTACGGTAAAGCGTTTAGATGGACGAATGAATTCCCAAGGCGCACCTTTTTCAAGCCATGCATCTGGGCGCTCGACTTGCTGACCATTTTCGATTTTTTGGCGGAACATACCATATTCATAACGAATACCGTAGCCCATACCTGGTAAGCCAAGGGTCGCAATAGAATCCATAAAACAAGCGGCTAAACGACCTAAACCGCCATTACCCAAGCCTGGATCAACTTCTTTTTCTAAAATCTCTTCTAAATCCACATTTAATTCAGACAAGGCTTCTTGTGCTAATCCATAAATACCTTCTGCAATCATTGCATTAGATAGCGTACGTCCGATTAAAAATTCCATTGAAAGGTAGTAAACACGGCGGGAATCCTCTGCTCGAGCTTGGCGAGCAGTAGTGATCCAACCCTCTGTTACTAAGTCACGCACAGCGTGAAGTGTTGCATTGAGCCAATCGCGTTGGCTGGCTTCGCGTGGAGAGCGACCGATTAAGAAAATGAGTTTGTAAACGATTGATTTTTTAATCGCTTCAACGGTCATTTCAGGACGATTATATTGGAATGGAGAATCAAAGTTATCCATTATCATAGGTAAAACCTCTATTAGAATGCTAAGAAATGATTAACGTAGGGTGTGTGAATTTACAAAATTCTCGCACGTTTGCAAAAATCAATCAAAATTTGACCGCTCTTTGCGTGCGTGAATGTTGTTTACACAACCTACAAAAGTAGTTCGAATTTTATGCTTATCTTTGTAAAAAACAAGCCCAATCACACCGCTTGCAAAAGATTCTTTCACAAGCGGTGTGATTGTTAAGAAAGTTTACGAATAAAACTACAAGCGTTCATAAAGCGTTCTATATTGCTCTGCAGCTTTACGCCAGCTGAAGTCTTGTTCCATTGCATCGGTGCGAACCATCGCCCACGCACGCGGTTTTTGCCATAAGGCAAAGGCACGTTGCAAGCAATGGCGGAGAGCTTCAGGAGTTGCACTTTCAAATACAAAACCTGTTGCGGTGCGAGCTTTAATACTTTCTGAGGTGCTATCCACCACCGTATCCGCCAAACCACCCGTTTTACGAACAAGTGGAAGTGTGCCATATTGCAAACCATAAAGTTGTGTTAAGCCACAAGGCTCAAAACGGCTTGGCACTAAAATCACATCGCCACCTGCCACCATTAAATGCGAAAGGGTTTCATCATAGCCGATTTTTACCGCAATATTGTTAGGATATTGCACTGCAAGCTCACGAATACCTTGTTCCAAGTGCGGTGCACCTGAACCTAAAATCATCAACTGCCCGCCTTGTTTAACAATTTCATCCGCACTTTCGATTAATAAATCGACACCTTTTTGCTCGGTTAAACGGGTAACCATCACAAAAGCTAACGCGTTTTCATCTTGTGGCAAATTGAAATACGCCTGCAGTTCGGCTTTATTTTTCTTTTTGCCTGCCATATATTTCAGTTTGTAATGGTGCGGAATGTATTGATCCACGTTCGGATGCCAAATATTTTCGTCCACGCCATTTAAAATCCCCACCAAACGACCTTGAGCTTTTAAGCCAGAAAGCAAGCCTTGCAAACCATAGGCAAATTCTGGTGTCGTGATTTCTTCTGCATAAGTTGGGCTCACCGCCGTGCTTGCATCAGAATAGAACAAGCCTGATTTTAAATAGGAAATCTGTCCAAATAACTCTAAACCATCAACATTAAACATGCCTGCTGGCAAGCCAATTTCAAATAAATGCTGATAATGGAATTGCCCTTGATATGCTAAATTATGGATTGTAAATACGGATTTTGCTGGGCGACCTTTATTAAATAAGTAAGCGGCACATAAGCCTGCATGCCAATCATGAGCATGAACCACATCCGCACGCCACCAGCTATCTAAACCAGTAGATAATTCAGCACCAACCCAACCAAGTAAGGCAAAACGTTTATAGTTATCACCATAATCATTGTAGTAACAATCGTGATATGGATTCCCCTCACGCGCATATAAATGTGGCGCATCAATTAAATAAACGCCTACGCCATTATATTCGCCGTAGCGCAACACTACATGTCCCGCAAAATTATCAAATTCAGCCACAACTTGTGTATTAGAAATACCTGCAGAAATCGCTGGATAAGCAGGCAATAAAATTCGTGCATCAAGCCCTATTTGATTTTGGGCTTGCGGCAAGGCTCCTAAAACATCGGCTAAACCGCCTGTTTTAAGGAGCGGATAAAATTCTGAGCAAACGTGTAAAACTTTCATTTAATTTTTATTTTCCCTATAAAACATAAATAACGCTCGATCAACTGCCCTCTTTAGAAAAGAGGGGATTATAAAGTGCGGTCAAAATTCACCGCACTTTTCATCATTAATCTAAATGCTCTTCAGATACAACTTCTTCCCCTTCTAATTTTTTCAGCATTTTCGGGGTAACTAGGATTACTTTACCAGTTGAACTGATACGGAATCGTTTTTTATCTTCTTCCATATTCACACCAATTTCCATGCCATCAGGAATGATACATTCACGGTCGAGAATACAGTTTTTCAATATACAATTCTTACCGATTTTAACTTGCGGCAATACCACGCAATGATCCACTTTTGAGAATGCATCAATTTTAACGCGATCGAATAGCACGGAATTACTGATAGAGGCATCAGTAATCACACAACCTCCGCCAATTAAAGAATTATCGACTGGATGAACGTTTGAATTTTTGTAAAAGAATTTTGACGGATAAGCTTGAATTGGATTACCGCGAATTGGCCAACTTTGGTCATAAATATCAAGCTGTGGATTTTCAGATACTAAATCAATATTAGATTGCCAGAAGCTATCTAATGTACCCACATCACGCCAATAAATTTCACCTTCAGTATTACGTCCCATGCAGGAACGGCTGAAAGGATGCGCATAAAGGGTTTCTTCCGCTAAACATTTTGGTAATACATCTTTACCGAAATCGTGGCTAGTTTGTGGTGTATTGACCTCTCTCTCCAACATTTTGTAAAGATAATCCGCATCAAACACATAAATCCCCATTGATGCGAGTGAAACATCAGGTTTACCTACCATTGCCGGTGGATCTTTTGGTTTTTCAACAAAGGCTTTGACTTTTAAATTTTCGTTTACCGCCATGACACCAAATTCATGTGCTTCAGAGCGTGGGACTTCAATACAACCCACCGTACATTTTGCACCGCTGTTCACATGATCCATCAACATGACGCTATAGTCTTGTTTGTAAATATGGTCACCTGCCAAAATTAAAACGTATTTAGGGCGATAGTGATCACGAATAATCGCCATATTTTGATAAACAGCATCCGCCGTACCACGATACCAAGTTGAATCATCAATTTGTTGACGAGCAGGAAGCATATCAACAAACTCCCCTTTTTCTTGTGGTAAGAAAGACCAACCAGTTTGCAAATGACGAAGTAAAGAGTGTGCCGCGTATTGAGTCACTACCCCAATTCGGTTCAAACCAGAGTTAATACAGTTAGAAAGTGCGAAGTCAATAATACGACGGTTACCACCAAAATAAAGCGCAGGTTTTGCACGTTTATCTGTCAATTCGTGTAAACGTGAACCACGCCCACCTGCGAGAACAAGCACCAAAGTATTTTTAACTAAATCATATTTATTAAGGTCGCCAGCTTTCATAAGGATCTCCATAGTCTTATAGTTATTCGTCACTCAGCATACAAAAGCCCATTGAGCTAAGCTCTGCTTGTTGTGCATCGAGGGTTAAATTATGTGTGCCGATTTGAGGTTTCCATTTTCCATCAGGTAAGTGAAATACCTGTCCTTCGGCTTTGGCATTAATCAATAAAAGACAATGCTTATCTAAAACTACTTGTAATGCTTTGGTTTGTTGATTTTGCCAATCGTCAACTGTCATCTGGTTACCGTGAATGTTAAGCCATTGCACATTGTCACCTGACCACCATTGATTCCGATTTAAACTACCAATTTGCTTACGCGCTGCAATCGTTTGCTTGGTAAGTTCAAATAATTCCTTGTTAAAATTTGCCCATTTAAGCCAAGTAATCTCGTTATCTTGGCAATAGGCATTATTGTTACCATATTGAGTGTTGCCGAACTCATCTCCTGCCAAAAGCATAGGCGTGCCATTTGAAAGCAATAAACTCATTAATAATCCGCTTTTTGCAGAAGTGCGGTTATTTTCCACCGCACTTTTTTGCGGTTCAGAAAGGGATTCTGTAGAACCTTCAACCCCATGGTTATAACTGTAATTTTCATTGCGACCATCACGATTTTCTTCGCCATTCGCTTCGTTATGTTTTTGGTTATAACTCACCAAATCTTGCATGACGAAACCATCATGAGCGGTAATAAAGTTAAGCGTTGTGTGGGGTAAGCGATCATTTTTCTTAAATAAATCGCTAGAACCTGCAAAGCGTTCTGCAAATGCGCCGATCTCACCACTTTTCCATAACCAAAAACGACAAAGATCATCACGAAAACGATCATTCCATTCAGCAAAGTAACTCGGGAAATTCCCGACTTGATAGCCGTAATGTCCGATATCCCAAGGCTCTGCAATCAATTTAATATTTTGTAAACTTGGCTCATTTTTTATGTCAGTAAAAAGCTGAGCTTGTACATTAAAATCTGGTGTATCACGTCCAAGCACAGAGGCTAAATCAAATCGAAAACCATCAACATGACATTGTTCAGCCCAATAACGTAAACACTCTACGACCCACTTTCGCCCAACATCAGAGGATAAATTGAGCATATTGCCGCAGCCTGTCCAATTGATATAACGCCCTTGATCGTTGCGCCAATAGTAAGTTTGATCATCAATGCCACGCTGGCAGAATGTTGGGTAAGTTTGCTCTGATTCTGCGGAATGGTTAAATACTACGTCTAAAATAACTTCAATACCCGCTTTGTGAAACGCCTTCACCATCAATTTAAATTCAGCTAATGGATTATTTGTTGCCGCATATTTAGGTTCCACCGCAAACATGGCTAAGGGATTGTATCCCCAATAATTTTGTAAACCTCGTGCCTGTAAGTGCGGTTCATTTATATGGAAATTTACAGGCAGCAATTCCACTGCTGTCACGCCTAATTCTTTTAAATAAGCTAAATTGATAGGATGACTTAAGCCTGCATAGGTGCCCCGTAATTCAGCGGGAATCTTGTCGTTAAGTTGGCTAAAACCTTTAACGTGCAATTCATACACAATGGTTTCCGCCCAAGGCGTATTGGGTGCAGTTTCATTTTCCCAATCAAAATCTTCAGAGATAATCACCGCTCTTGGCGCAATATGAGCATTATCGCGATGATCACTCATTAAGAACCAAGAACGGCTTTCTTCGCTACTTAAATCAGGTTTACCATTCACGGCTTTCGCATAGGGATCGAGCATTAACTTATTCGGGTTGGCATGTTCACCGTGAATGCGGAATCCATATTCTGTCCCAACCTCAACGCCTGCTACAGCTAAATGCCATACATTATTTGTGCGAACCATAGGAAAGCGCGTTTCCTTATCGCCATCAAACAGGCAAACTTCAACACCACTCGCCGCAGCAGAAAACAATGCAAAATTAGTCACCTTCACGCCATTCTCGGTGAATATTGAATAGCCCATTGGCGCTGGTTTGCCGTTGTTATAAATCGTAAACATATCTTACAAATTGTATTTCAAATAAACTGTCGCCAATGGTGGAATAGAAATCGAAATAGAATTTTCTCGTCCATGGCTTTCAATTTCTTCACTTGTTACATAGCCAAAATTGCCCACGTTAGAGCCTTGATAATACATAGAATCAGTATTCAGAATTTCTTCATAAGTGCCTGCAACATTTACCCCAATACGGTAATTATGGCGCGGCACAGGTGTGAAGTTACTGATGACAATAATGCGCTCAAAATTTGAGCTGCGACGTTCAAAAGCAAATACAGAATTTGCTGCATCATCAACGACAAGCCAATCAAAGCCTTCAGGTGAATAATCCAGTTCAAAGAGCGGTGAGTTTTCTCGGTAAATATGATTCAAGTCTTTTACTAATTTCAATACGCCTTTATGCCAGCCACCACCGATATTTTCATCAAGCAAGAACCAGTCCAAACTTTCTTCGTAATTCCATTCTCTGCCTTGGGCAAATTCATTCCCCATAAAGAGCAATTTTTTACCTGGGTAGCCCCACATATAACCGTAATATGCACGCAAGTTAGCGAATTTTTGCCACGTATCGCCCGGCATCTTGCCAAGAAGTGAACATTTACCGTGAACCACTTCATCGTGAGAAAGTGGTAGCACAAAATTTTCGCTATATTGATACACCATTCCAAAGGTCATTTTGTTGTGATGATATTGGCGGTAAATTGGGTCAAGCTGCATATAGGCGAGCGTATCGTTCATCCAGCCCATATTCCATTTGAAATTGAAACCTAATCCGCCGTTTTCGCTTGGGTGGGTTACGCCTGCAAAAGAAGTTGATTCTTCTGCAATAGAAATTGCACCCGCCATTTCACTGTGAATTTTCCAGTTAGTGTGTTTTAAAAACTCGATGGCTTCTAAATTTTCACGTCCGCCATATTGGTTTGGAATCCACTCGCCTTCGGCACGGCTGTAATCGCGGTAGATCATCGAAGCCACGGCATCTACGCGAATACCATCTACACCAAAGCGTTCAAGCCAGTAAAGGGCGTTGCTGGACAGGAAATTTTTGACCTCATTACGTCCATAGTTATAAATCAAGGTATTCCAATCTTGATGATAGCCTTCGCGTGGGTCGGCGTGTTCGTAAAGAGCCGTGCCATCGAAAGCACTCAAGCCGTGAGTATCGCTTGGGAAATGCCCTGGCACCCAATCTAAAATCACGTTGATGCCTGCTTCGTGAGCACGTTTTACTAAACGGCGAAATGCCTCAGGCGAGCCAAAACGACTGGTTGGCGAATAAAGTCCAAGTGGCTGATACCCCCAAGAACCATCAAACGGAAATTCAGAAAGAGGCAAAAATTCAATGTGGGTAAAACCCATCTCTTTTACATAAGGAATTAATTCATCAGCAATTTGATCGTAATCTAGCCAAAAATTATTTTCTAAATTACGACGCCAAGATCCTAAATGCACTTCATAAATAGAAATAGGTTGGTTGCCTTGATTGGCTTTTTTGCGTACTTCGCTCATTTCCACCACATTTGGCAAGGCACTGACTTGCGATGCGGTATCAGGGCGAAGTTGCGAACTAAACGCATAAGGATCCGCTTTCAAACGAAGATTGCCGTGGCAATCAATCAATTCAAATTTATAAAGCTGACCAAGACTAACTTTCGGTAGGAACAATTCCCAAACGCCACTTTTGGGGTGGAAACGCATTGGATGACGGCGACCATCCCAATAGTTGAAATCGCCAACAATAGAAACGCGTCTTGCATTGGGTGCCCACAAACGGAAATTTACTCCGCTCACACCATCACATTCCATAAAGTGTGCACCAAGCACTTCATACGGACGAAGCATAGAACCTTCAGAAAGTAGCCATTGTTCTAAATCATCAATCATCGGATGAAAACGATAAGGATCTTCGATAATTTGTGCTTCATTGCCCCAAAAAACCTGTAATTGATAAGCAAAAAATTGACGACAATTTGGAATAACACCAACAAAAAAGCCACGTTCATCGACACAATCCAGTTCCGTTATTTCTTTACCACTTTCACGCTCTATTACCACTACTCGATTGACATCTGGCAATAAGGTGCGAATTTCAATTCCTCGCTCAGTTTCATGCATACCAAGCGTAGCAAAAGGATCGCCATTACTCGCATCAAAAAAACCATCAATAATTGTTTGTGTTACTGCGGTTGTCATATTTACTCCTTATACATTTCGCCCTTGGTTAATTTGCACAAAGAACGTTTTTAAAGCTTCATTGCTAAAAATAAACGCTAACGGTTGAGCAAGTTTCTTGCACCAGTTTGGGTATTCATTTGAGGTGCCCGGCAAATTAAAACTGATTTCTTGGCTAAGTAAATTTTCTAATTGCACACCAATCAATCGGCTGTTACTTTCCGCTAAATAATGATGGATCATTCGGTTTAAATGATCGTGCATCGCCATAGAAAGCGCATCGCCTTCATAATGCGGCGGTAAATAATTATCACGATGTAAACTATTTAATAAGGCTTGTTTATCCATGACGCGTTGATCGTATTTTTGCTTGAGCACTTCCCTATTTAAAATACCGAGTTGATTAAATAATTCTAAATCACGACAATGCCAAAAACTTTGTAATGAGGGAACATCATGCGTGCCAATAGAGGCATAAGCATTTCGAGGATAATCAGATATACGAGGAAATTCGCCATTTCGTTGGGCGAAATACAATACAAAATAAGAGAAAATTTGAAACTCGTTTAATTTCCACCGCACTTCATCGGGCACAGTGCCAAGATCTTCACCAATAATCAAACATTCATTGCGTACACTTTCAATGGCAAGAATCGCCATTAATTCATCAAAAGGATAATGCACATAAGCACCGTCAGCCGCGGTTTTTCCTTCTGGAATCCACCACAAACGGAATAAGCCCATAACATGATCGATGCGTAACACACCGAAATATTGCATATTGGCACGTAGCATATCGATAAAAGGTGAAAAGCCACGTGCTTTTAGCACTGTTGGATTATAAGGCGGCAAATTCCAATTTTGTCCGACAGGGCCTAAGGGATCAGGTGGCGCGCCAATAGAGGCATTTACACAATATAAATCAGGATCGCTCCATACATCAGCACTGCCACGAGAACTATTCACCGCTAAATCGCCATAAATCCCCAATTTCATACCAGTCTGTTTACAAAGATTTTGTAATGCGGAAAGCTGTTCTTCCGTGAGCCATTGCAACCAAGCAAAAAATTGGATTTGCTCATGGTGTGTTTTTAATAGAGCTTTTCTTTTTGCCGCACTTAAATGTTGCCATTCCTTATGCCAGCCAAGCCAACCGATGGTATTTTCTTCTGCTTGATGGTCAGCGTGTTCTTGTAAATCTAATACATTAAATAAGCCCTGTAACAACAAAGGTTCCCCTTTGTTTTTTAAATAATCGGCAAAGATTTTTCGACGTGTCACAATTTCAGCGGATTGACTACGTTGAAAGAAATCAAATAGAAACTCAAGTGCGGTTAATTTTAAAGCCAAAATTGAAGAATAATCAACGCAATCACTTTCACGTAAAGCAGCAATTTTTGCTTGAATATCCTCACGCTTAAACCAATTTTGTACTGAACGGCAACGCTTAAATTCTGGTAACGCTGGAATCGCTAAATATAAAAAATTCAACCAACGACGAGAGGAGGAACTATAAGGACTGGCCCAGTTTGGCACAGCAGGATATGGCAAATGTAATGGATTAATTCCCACATAATCCGCACCTTGTTTTGCACTTTGTTCGATCAAAGTGGCCAAATCACCAAAATCTCCAATGCCCCAGTTTTGTTCTGAGCGTAAACTGTAAAGTTGCACATTCACGCCCCACACTTTTTTATTTTCTAATACGGGTGGTTGAAAAGCTGTTTTAGGAGAAATAAGTAAACGAACGCGGTACTGTTCAGTATCAGAAAAAATAGATAATTGATAATAGCCAAAAGGAAGTGGAGGCAAGGAAAGCGCGGATAAATTTGAAAGTGTTTTTTCTAACAGAATGACATTAAATTCATTAATTAGCTGATAACGATATTCATCGGCAGGCGACAAATCTAGACGATTGAGTCGATAATCAATCGGTTCATTTTCAAATGATGCCAGTACATCGTCAAACTGTTCTTGCGCTTTTGGTGGAGGCTGCAAAAGCTCAACAAAAGTTGAAACCGTCTTTTCATCTGCGAAAATAAGATGTCCATCAATATCATAATGAGAAAGCGCGATACCACATTTTTCTGCTTTTTGTTTGAGAGAATCCGAGACTTGCATAGACACCACATGACAACTGTATAACTCTTGTTAGGGATTATAACTAAGCTGAAAGTGATGACAACTGGCTTTATTTAAAAGTGTGATCTTCGTCAATAATAAACTCAAACCAATCAATCACATCGCGTTCATGCACACCATTTTTGATTAAAACATCAGCATTTTTCAAGGAATCTGAATGGCCAAAAATGAGTGGATGCCATTCAGGGAGTGTTTTTCCTTCATAAAGCAAACGATAAGCGCAAGTGTCAGGCAACCAATGAAAATCAGGTAAATTCTTTTTGGTGAGTTTGGTGCAGTCGGTTTCAATTTTAAAACGCTCTGAATAATTACCGCACTTTCCTGTTTCCACATCTAAAAGATTACAAGCAATTCTGGTGTAATAAAGTTTTTGGCGTTTACCTCGCCCTTGAATATATTTGCGATAACAGCATTTTCCGCAGCCATCACATAAAGCTTCCCATTCGGATTCGGTCATTTCAAGCAGGGATTTTGTTTGCCAAAAATTAGGTTCAAGTTGCATAGTTGATACAAATAAAAAGTGCGGTCAAAATCGCATTTATTTTGACCGCACTTGGTTGATTAAAATTAAAAGCCTTCTTTTAAGCTTACTGTTAAGTTAAATACCAAATGTTCGGGACGGCTATCTTTACTATCCGCACAGAAATAACCTTCACGTTCAAATTGATAACCTTTCTCTGCTTCTGCAGCAGCCAAGCTTTGTTCAACAAAACCATGTTTTACCACGAGAGAATGTGGATTTAACACGCTTTCGATATCATCTTCAGCACCTGGATTTGGCACAGTAAATAAGCGATCATACAAACGGAATTCAGCTGGATGATTATGTACTGCAGAAACCCAGTGAATGACACCTTTTACTTTACGGCCATCTGCTGGATTTTTACCTAACGTTTCAGGATCGTAAGTACAGAAGATCGTGGTGATTTCACCATTTGCATCTTTTTCGACACGTTCAGCTTTAATCACGTAAGCGTTGCGCAAGCGCACTTCTTTACCCAATACTAAGCGTTTATATTGTTTGTTTGCTTCTTCACGGAAGTCTGCGCGATCAATATAAAGCTCTTTCGTAAACGGTAATTGACGCTCCCCTAATTCAGGGCGATTTGGGTGATTTGGTGCCGTTAAGGTTTCTTCACCTTCAAAGTTTTCAATCACGACACGAACAGGATCAATCACCGCCATTGCGCGTGATGCATTTTCATTTAAATCTTCACGAATACATGCTTCAAGTGCTGAATACTCTACGACATTATCTTGTTTAGTCACCCCAATACGGCGACAAAATTCACGTAACGAAGCAGGGGTATAACCACGACGACGTAAACCAGAAATTGTTGGCATACGAGGATCGTTCCAACCGTCCACAATGCCGTCATTCACTAATTTCAATAACTTACGTTTAGACGTTAACGTGCCTTCTAAATTTAAACGTGAGAATTCATACTGATGCGGTAATGGACGCTCAATACTAATATTTTCCAACACCCAGTCATATAAACGACGGTTATCTTGGAATTCTAATGTACAGATCGAATGAGTAATACGCTCGATTGCATCAGAGATACAATGAGTAAAATCGTACATTGGATAAATGCACCATTTGTCACCTGTTTGGTGATGGCTAGCGAATTTAATACGATAAAGCACGGGATCACGCATGACCATAAATGGCGATGCCATATCAATTTTTGCACGTAAACTTGCTTTACCCTCTGCAAACTCACCGTTCTTCATTTTTTCAAATAAAGCTAAGTTTTCCTCAATAGTGCGGTCACGATATGGGCTGTTTTTACCCGGCTCGGTTAACGTACCACGATATTCACGCATTTCTTCTGGAGAAAGCTCATCCACATAAGCCAAGCCTTTTTTAATCAATTCAATCGCATAGCCATAAAGCGCATCGAAGTAATCAGATGCATAACGCGGTTCCCCTTCCCATTTAAAACCTAACCATTCCACATCCGCTTTGATGGAATCTACATATTCCACGTCTTCTTTTACAGGGTTGGTATCATCAAAACGTAGGTTACATAAACCTTGATATTCTTTGGCTAAGCCAAAGTTTAAACAAATTGATTTTGCGTGACCAATATGCAAATAGCCGTTCGGCTCAGGCGGAAAACGGGTATGCACATTACTGTGTTTACCCGAAGCTAAATCTTCATCAATAATTTGGGTAATAAAATTGTGAGTGCGGGTATTTTCTGCACTTTCTAGAATTTCTGTATTGCTCATAACTTTCTCATAAATAGAAAAAATAATTTTGCCATTCTATACGAAAAGCAAGGCTTTGTGAATTTGATCCCAAAACTAACCGCACTTTCTATTTAATAACTTATGACTTTTTCAGCATTTTTTGTTTAACAGCAAGATTTTTCGTGCAAAAAATAGAATAAATCATTACAATGCCGTCCTTTTATGAACAATCGTTCAGTGGTTTGTTTTATAATTGGGGTCGCAAGGGAATAATTTTGTAAAACACAAAAGTACGGTTAAAATCATCCGCACTTTCCACTCATTTTCGTAAGAAGGAAAACTCAATGTTTAAAATGAAAAATATCACGCTTGCTTTGTTGATGTCTGGTGCATTAGTGGGATGTGCCAATATTGGCGATTCTTATCAAGCTAGCCTTGAAGATTACAAGCAATATGAAGAAATTACCAAGCAATATAATGTAAAAGAAAATTGGTGGTCATTATATAACGATGCGCAATTAAATCGCGTAGTAGAACAAGCATTAATAAACAACAAAGATTTAGCTAAAGCAGCTGTGGCAGTAAACCGTGCGCTTTATAGTGCAAATTTAGTGGGTGCAAATTTAGTGCCTGCATTTAATGGCTCAACTTCATCTGCGGCACAACGTCGAGTTGATACAAGTGCAAACTCTGCCATTTCACACAAAGGTTCTTTAAATGTGAGCTATACATTGGATCTTTGGCAACGTTTAGCCAATGCCGCTGATGCTGCGGAATGGTCGCACAAAGCAAGCGCAGAAGACATGGAATCTGCTCGTTTATCATTAATCAATTCTGTGGTAACAACTTATTATCAAATTGCTTATTTAAATGATGCAATTAGCACAACCAACGAAACGATCAACTATTACACTGATATTGGCAATATTATGCAAACGCGTTTAGCACAAGGGGTGGCTGATGCGGTCAGCGTTGATCAAGCCCAACAAGCAGTATTAACGGCGCGTAATAACAAATTAAATTTTGAAACCCAACGCAAAACAGCAGAACAAACGCTACGTAATCTTCTTAACCTAAAACCAAGTGATACGTTAAATATCACGTTCCCTCATATTATGAATGTGAAAACAGCTGGGGTGAACTTAAATGTACCAGTCTCTGTGATTGCAAATCGCCCTGATGTAAAAGCAGCACAATTCCGTTTAAGCAGTGCATTCAAAAATGCGAAAGCAACTCAAAAAAGCTGGTTCCCAGAGGTTAATCTAGGTGGAAGTCTATCTTCAACAGCAAGTACTGTTGGCACGGCGTTACACAATCCTGTGGCTGCAGGCACGGTCGGAATTAGCTTGCCATTCTTAAATTGGAACAGCGTAAAATGGAACGTTAAAATTTCTGAAGCGGATTATGAAACCGCACGTTTAAATTACGAACAACGTATTACCACCGCTCTCAATAATGTGGATACCAACTACTTTGCCTTTACCCAAGCGCAAAGCACATTAAGGAATTTACAGCAAACCCATAGTTACAATCAGCGTATCACGCAATATTATCGAAATCGCTATAATGCGGGCGTATCAGAATTGCGTGAATGGTTAGTTGCAGCCAATACGGAAAAATCATCACAACTTGCAATTTTGAATGCAAAATATCAAGTGTTGCAAAGTGAAAATGCGGTATATAGCTCAATGGCGGGATATTACTCTCGTTAATAAAACCAAACATAGGGCGTTTTTAAGCGCCCTTTTTAATATTACACTCCTCACTTAGGGTATAAACCTTACCAATAAATATTCCTAAAAATGAAAAAACAACTTACTTTTTATTTTATTCGTCATGGCCGCACTGTTTGGAACGAACAAGGATTAATGCAAGGCAGTGGAGATTCTCCATTAACAGAAGAAGGCATTCAAAGTGCGGTAAAAACTGGGCAAGCTTTACAAAATGTCGATTTTATTGCGGCCTATTCGAGCTGTTTACAACGTACTATTGACACAGCCAATTATATTATTGGCGATCGAGACATTCCCTTATTCCAACATCGTGGATTAAATGAACATTATTTTGGTAGTTGGGAAGGAACAAATGTGGAACTGATCCGACCTTTGCCAGAATTCCAACAAATGATTAATGATCCTGCAAACTATAAAGCTGAATCGAATGGTGGAGAAACTTATGAACAACTAGCCAAACGAGCCATATCAGCTTTACAAGATATTATTAAGATTCATCAAGAAGGGAATATTTTAGTGGTATCGCATGGCCATACCTTGCGTCTATTGATTGCTTTACTCAATGGCACAACTTGGCAAAATCACCGAGATAAAGACAAATCAGTATCTTTATTAAATACTGCTATTAGCATCATGCATTATGACAGTAAAAAAGGCTTTAGCCTTGAAAAACTAAATGACACAACGCATTTACAATAGATAAAAAAAAGCCCCTAAATCATTAGGGGCATCAAAAAGGAATTTATGAATAAAATCTCTAAAGTTTAGCTTTATCAAAGGAATCTCGATAAAACAGGGTCATTATATTGACTAATCTAAAGAATAGCAAGAGAAATCTTTACATTTCTTTACAAATCTTTACGTTTCTTTACAGATCTTTACATTTCAACATTTCGATAATTACTTGGACAGTCTTTTCCATGCCTTGTAAAGAAACTAACTCGTGTTTACTATGGAAATTATAGCCACCAGTAAAAATATTTGGGCATGCTAAACCTTTAGAGGCTAAAAATGCCCCATCTGTACCGCCTCGAATCGGCTTATGATTTGGTTTAACCCCTACCGCTTTCATTGCGCGATCAGCAAGTTCAATTGATTGAGGAACATTTTTTACCACATCATACATATTTTGGTAGCTATCTTGAATTTCTAACTCAATAGGCTTTTTCAAACCTTTCTTAGCATTAAATTTTTCCACCTGACTTTTAATAAAAGCTTTTCTTTGTGCGAAATTCTGCTCATCAAAATCACGAATCAAATAAGTGAGCTCTACTTGCTCAATATCGCCACAAAAATCTTCTAAATGATAAAAGCCCGCTTTCCCATCCGTTTTTTCTGGGACTTCATCAACAGGAAAAACTTGCTGAAATTCACAAGCTAAAGTCAGTGCATTCATCATTTTTCCTTTTGCGTAACCGGGATGAATACTCCGCCCGAAAAACCGCACTTTTGCCGTTGCAGCATTAAAGTTTTCGTATTCTAATTCCCCTACTTCTCCCCCATCAATGGTATATGCCCAATCACAGGAAAACTTTTCCATTGGGAAATAATGGATTCCCAAACCAATTTCTTCATCAGGCGTAAAAGCAACGCGAATATTGCAATGAGGAATATTCTCTTTCTGAAGAATGGAAAGTGCGGTCATAATTTCTGCAATTCCCGCTTTATTATCCGCCCCAAGCAAAGTGGTTCCATCGGCAACAATCAGAGTCTGTCCTACCAATTTTTGCATAAAAGAATAATAAACAGGACTAATAAACTCCTCGCCAATACCTAATGCAATATCTCCGCCACGATATTGCTCTATCACTTCAGGCCGTACATTTTTACCACTACATTGCGGAGATGTGTCAAGATGCGCAATTAAACCAATGGTTTTCGTTAAGTTAGGATCATTAGCGGGTAAAAATGCTGTCACAACCGCGTATTTACTTACTTCAACATTCTCTAAACCAAGTTGGATGAGCTCTTTTTGCAACTGTATAGCTAACTTCATTTGCCCGACAGAGCTGGGAGAATGCTTAGCGTTAGGTTTTGATTGGGTATCAAAAGACACATAATGTAAAAATCGTTCTAAAAGTTCTGTTTTATCTATTTGAGAAATCATATTCTCGCTCCTTTTAAAAATATCTTTTTTAGTTTAACGAGAAAAATAGAAAACACCTTGATATATAACAATATTTATAAGATTAATGAGGTAAAATTCATCGAAAGTGCGGTTAAATTTCTCGTTATTTTTATTAATGGCAGTTTTTTTACTTTCTAAGGCATTAAGTCCTTTTAATTATTAACAATTCACTATATCATAGGCGTCTATTTTTATATGTCGCCCCTGCAGTCTTGCAGGTTTTATTTCTACTCAGTACCAAATCATTGGTGAAATTAGGGAGAAAACCAAAGCTAGTGGAAAATCAGCTTCAAAACAAGCCTATTATTGAGCTTCGTTCAATCAAAAAATCCTATGGTTCTAACACTATTATTAACGATTTCAATCTTACAATTAATAACGGTGAATTTGTCACTATTCTCGGCCCTTCAGGCTGTGGTAAGACCACAGTTTTGCGCTTACTTGCAGGCTTAGAAGAATTGGATTCAGGTAGCATTATTTTAGATGGTGAAGATATCACCAATGTGCCAGCGGAAAAACGTCATATTAATACGGTATTCCAAAGCTATGCGCTATTTCCACATATGACAATTTTTGAGAACGTGGCTTTTGGTTTGCGTATGCAAAAAGTATCAAACGACGAAATTAAAGCGCGTGTTTTAGAAGCCTTGCGTATGGTACAGCTAGAAGAAATGGCAGATCGTAAGCCAACCCAACTTTCTGGCGGACAACAACAACGTATTGCCATCGCTCGCGCCGTAGTAAATAAACCAAAAGTGTTGTTACTTGATGAGTCTTTATCTGCATTGGATTACAAATTGCGTAAACAAATGCAAAATGAGCTCAAAATGTTACAACGTCAGCTTGGCATTACCTTTATTTTCGTCACCCACGATCAAGAGGAAGCAATTACAATGTCTGATCGCATCGTGTTGTTACGTAAAGGTAAAATCGCACAAGATGGTTCTCCACGTGAAATCTATGAAGATCCAGCTAACTTATTCGTTGCTCGTTTCATTGGCGAAATTAACGTATTTGAAGCAACGGTGATTGAACGTAAGTCTGAACAAGTTGTACTAGCTAATGTTGAAGGTCGAGTTTGTGATATTTATACAGACATGCCTGTTGAGAAAGATCAAAAACTTCAAGTACTCCTTCGCCCTGAAGATATTGTGATTGAAGAATTAGATGAAAATGAACATTCTAAAGCAATTATCGGCCACATTGTTGACCGCACTTATAAAGGAATGACATTAGAATCAACGGTAGAGTTTGATCATAACGGAATGCGTGTTCTCGTAAGTGAATTCTTTAACGAAGACGATCCACATATGGATCATAGCGTAGGTCAACGCGTAGGCATCACATGGCATGAAGGCTGGGAGGTTGTTCTCAACGATGAAGATAATCAATAATAAATTCCAGAAAATTACTGTTGCGATTATCTTCAGTTGGCTCATCTTCTTTGTGTTGATTCCAAACTTATTGGTATTCGCCGTAAGTTTTCTGACTAGAGACGGTAGCGACTTTTACGCTTTCCCAATCACCATTGAAAACTACACAAACTTGTTTAATCCGCTTTATGCACAAGTTGTGTGGAATTCATTGTATATGTCGGGCATAGCTACCATTATTTGCTTATTAGTTGGCTATCCATTTGCTTTCATGATGAGCAAAATTAATCCTAAATATCGACCGCTCTTATTGTTCCTTGTGGTTTTACCATTCTGGACAAACTCGTTGATCCGTATTTATGGAATGAAAGTGTTTCTCGGTGTGAAAGGTGTGCTTAATACCATGTTGATGGACATGGGAATTTTGAGTGAACCAATTCGCATTTTGAATACAGAAATTGCGGTAATCATTGGCTTAGTTTATTTACTATTGCCATTTATGATTTTGCCACTCTACTCTGCGGTTGAAAAATTAGACGGTCGCTTATTAGAGGCTGCAAGAGATTTAGGTGCAAATGCATTCCAACGTTTCTTCCGTGTCATTTTACCACTAACCATGCCAGGCATTATCGCGGGGTGTTTATTAGTATTATTACCGGCAATGGGTATGTTCTACGTAGCCGACTTACTTGGCGGAGCAAAAGTATTGCTTGTTGGTAACGTAATTAAGAGCGAATTCTTAATTTCCCGTAACTGGCCATTTGGTTCTGCAATCAGTATTGGTTTAACTGTTCTAATGGCATTATTGATTTTCGTGTACTACCGCGCGAACAAACTATTGAATAAGAAAGTGGAGTTAGAATAATGAGTCGTTTACTACGTAATGCATTTATGTTTGTGGTATACGCTTATTTGTATATCCCAATTATTATTTTGGTCACTAATTCCTTTAACGAAGATCGTTATGGTTTAAGTTGGAAAGGCTTTAGCTGGAACTGGTATGAGCGTTTATTTAATAACGATACCTTAATACAAGCCGCGATTCATTCGGTAACTATTGCATTTTTTGCGGCTACTCTAGCTACTATTGTAGGTGGATTAACGGCAATCGCACTTTACCGCTATCGATTCCGCGGTAAACAAGCGGTAAGCGGTATGTTATTTATCGTTATGATGTCACCAGATATTGTAATGGCAGTATCTTTACTTGCATTATTTATGATTGTGGGTATTTCATTAGGTTTCTGGTCTTTATTACTGGCTCATGTGACCTTCTGTTTACCGTATGTGACCGTAACTATCTTCTCTCGCTTAAATGGCTTTGATTCTAGAATGTTAGAAGCGGCAAAAGACTTAGGTGCAAGCGAAGTGACCATTTTACGTAAAATTATCCTTCCTTTAGCATTACCTGCAGTTGTATCTGGTTGGTTATTAAGTTTCACTATTTCATTAGATGATGTTGTGGTTTCATCATTCGTCAGTGGCGTAAGTTATGAAATCTTACCATTGAGAATATTCTCTTTAGTGAAAACTGGTGTAACACCTGAAGTTAATGCTTTAGCAACGATTATGATCGTGCTTTCACTGGCTCTTGTCGTTTTAAGCCAGCTAATTACACGAAAAAATAACCATTAAGAAACAAAAGGTTTCACAAACCTTTGAATTTAAAATAGAATACGCCTTGACGCACAATCAAGGCGTTTTTTTATGCCTGTCATTCGGCAGGTGGTTTTTTTACGACTCTTTACGGAGAACAAACAAAAATGAAAAAATTCGCAGGTTTAATTACTGCAGGCTTAGTAACTGCAACTTTAACTGCTTGTAATGATAAAGATGCTAAGCAAGAAACTACAAAGGCTCCAGCTACTGCTAATGACACTGTGTATCTCTACACTTGGACAGAATATGTGCCTGATGGTCTTTTAGATGACTTCACAAAAGAAACAGGTATTAAAGTTATTGTTGCAAGTTTAGAATCAAACGAAACAATGTACGCTAAACTCAAAACTCAAGGCGAGTCTGGTGGCTATGATGTTATCGCACCTTCTAACTACTTCGTGTCTAAAATGGCACGCGAAGGAATGTTAAAAGAACTTGATCACAGCAAATTACCTGTTATTAAAGAATTAGATCCTGATTGGCTCAATAAACCTTATGATAAAGGTAACAAATACTCTCTTCCACAATTATTAGGTGCACCAGGTATTGCATTCAATACCAACACTTATAAAGGTGCTCAATTCACTTCTTGGGCTGACTTGTGGAAACCAGAATTTGCAAACAAAGTTCAGTTATTAGACGATGCGCGCGAAGTATTCAACATCGCTTTATTGAAAATTGGTCAAGATCCAAATACTCAAGATCCAGCCATTATCAAACAAGCCTATGAAGAATTGTTGAAACTACGTCCAAACGTACTTTCTTTCAATTCCGATAACCCTGCGAACTCTTTCATCTCAGGTGAAGTTGAAGTTGGTCAATTATGGAATGGTTCTGTACGTATTGCTAAAAAAGAAAAAGCACCTTTAGACATGGTATTCCCGAAAGAAGGTCCTGTACTTTGGGTTGATACTTTAGCAATTCCTAAAACCGCTAAAAACCCAGATGGTGCACATAAACTTATTAACTATATGTTAGGCGCTAAAGCTGCAGAAAAATTAACCTTAGCAATTGGCTATCCAACAGCTAACTTAGAAGCGAAAAAAGCATTACCAAAAGAAATCACTGAAGATCCAGCGATTTATCCACCAGCTGATGTATTAAAAAATAGCCACTGGCAAGATGACGTTGGCGATGCAATTCAATTCTATGAACAATATTATCAAGAATTAAAAGCAGCTAAATAATCTACAATCCAAAAGTGCGGATAAATTTCCCCGCACTTTTCTATTCGAGATAAGTATAAAAATAGCCGCACTGATATTAAAGTGCGGCTATTTTATTAACTATTTTTTACTTCTGAACTGTTGCTAAAAATTCTTTACGTGTATCTCTATCTTCTAAGAATACGCCACCATAAGCAGATGTGACAGTATAACTATTTGTATCTCTAATACCACGCGCTTTTACGCAGAAATGGGTCGCTTTCACATATACCGCGACATCATCCGTCTCAAGAATTGTTTGAAATGCTGTCAAAAGTTGCTCTGTCAAGCGCTCTTGAACCTGTGGACGCTGAGCAAAAAATGAAACAATACGATTAATTTTAGAAAGACCAATCACCCAATCTTTTGGATAGTACGCCACACAAACTTTACCATCAATCGTAACAAAATGATGTTCACAAGTGCTTGTTAGCGTGATGTCATTCACTTGTACCATTTCGCTGACTTTCATTTGATTTTTGATTTTCGTCATTTTAGGAAAATTCGCATAATCCATTCCACTAAAAATCTCATCAATAAACATTTTAGCTAAACGATTTGGCGTTTCTTCCAAACTATCATCTCGCAAATCTAATCCAATCAGCTTTATCACTTCATGCATATGTTTTGCAATGCTTTCTCGACGTTCATCTTTAGCCTGAGTTGGATCAATCATAGGTGTTTCAATACCTTTTTCAATCAAGGCATTTCTTACATTCAGTGCATCCAGTGAAATTTTGCTCATAATAGTCTTTCCTAAAAAAATAATCGGCTATTCTAGCAAAGGATAATAGGATGGTAAAATGAGAAAAATTGCAAATTTGAATGAATTAGGCTTTAGATATAGAATAGCTGACAAATTTTATCAAATAAGGATTTTCTATGCTTACATTGGATCAAGCTCGCTCGAAAATGCTCGAACAGATTCCCTTCCCGACTCAAACTGAATACCTAAATTTACAAGAAGCCGCCAATCGAATTTGTGCAGAAAATGTTATTTCACCTATTAATGTTCCCTCTTTCGATAATTCAGCAATGGATGGTTATGCTGTACGTTTATCGGATTTACAACAATCTTTAACGATTTCGGTAGCAGGAAAATCTTTTGCAGGTAATCCATTCCAAGGGGAATGGCCATCAAAAAGTGCGGTCAGAATTATGACTGGCGCGATGATTCCTGAAGGCGCAGATGCAGTGATAATGCAAGAGCAAGTGATACTCAATGAAGACGGAACCGTCACTTTTAGTGAATTACCTAAACCAAATCAAAACATCCGTCGTATTGGCGAAGATGTAAAAAAAGGCGATGTGGTATTAGAACAAGGCGCACCACTCACCCCTGTTTCCTTGCCATTATTAGCCTCTCTAGGCATTGCAGCAGTAAAATGCTATCGCCAATTAAAAGTCGGCGTACTCTCAACTGGCGATGAACTTGTAGAAGTCGGCAAGCCATTACAAAGCGGACAAATCTATGACACTAACCGTTTCACCGTAAAATTACTGCTAGAAAAACTAAACTGTGAAGTCATTGATTTAGGACTATTACCTGATAACGAAACTGAATTTGAAAAAGCATTTATTGCCGCACAAAGCCAAGCCGATTTAGTGATTACCAGTGGCGGTGTTTCCGTTGGTGAAGCGGATTTTACTAAAGCAGTATTGGAAAAAGTAGGTCAAGTAAATTTCTGGAAAATTGCAATCAAACCGGGCAAACCATTTGCTTTTGGTAAATTAGAAAACGCTTGGTTCTGTGGTTTACCAGGCAATCCTGTTTCCGCATTAGTGACATTCTATCAGCTTGTTCAGCCACTCATTGCTAAACTGCAAGGCCAAAAACAATGGAAAAAACCACCGCACTTTTCAGCCATTGCCACAACGAATTTGAAAAAAGCACCTGGCCGTTTAGATTTCCAACGAGGCTTTTATCACATCAATGAACAAGGTCAAATTGAAGTGCAATCAGTGGGGTTCCAAGGCTCTCATCTCTTTAGCGCTTTTGTAAAAAGCAATTGTTTTATCGTTTTAGAACAAGAACGTGGCAATGTCTCTGCCGGTGAAACGGTGACGATTGAGCCTTTCAATCATTTATTAGGATAAAAAATGATCGAACTTAGTCACGAAGAAGAATTGCGTTATAACCGTCAAATTATTCTTAAAAGCGTAGATTTTGATGGGCAAGAAAAACTTAAAGCAAGCAAAATGCTGATCGTTGGGCTTGGCGGCTTAGGCTGTGCAGCCAGCCAATATCTCGCAGCAGCAGGTGTTGGAAATTTAACGCTGTTGGATTTCGACACAGTTTCGCTTTCGAATCTTCAACGACAAGTCTTGCACTGCGATGCGCGCTTGAATATGCCCAAAGTAGAATCAGCCAAAATTGCACTCAAGCAAATCAATCCACATATAAACATCGAGACAATTAATGCGAAGTTAGACGAAGAAAAACTGGCTGAAATCATTCCGCACTTTGATATTGTTTTAGATTGTACAGACAATGTGGAAATCCGTAATCAATTGGATCGCCAATGTAATCATGCAAAAATTCCTCTGATTTCAGGTGCTGCAATTCGAATGGAAGGTCAGGTTTCCGTTTTCACTTATGAACCGAATACGCCTACTTATCGTGATCTCAGCAAATTATTCGGACAAAATGTATTAAGCTGTGTGGAAGCTGGCGTGCTTGCGCCAATCGTCGGCATTGTGGGCACGATTCAAGCCTTAGAAGCAATTAAAGTGCGGTTAAAAATCGGTAAGAATTTATGTGGCCGCTTATTGATGATTGATGGTTTTTCGATGAATATCCGAGAAATTAAACTTCCAACCAATATGGAATAAAACGCTTAAAAGAGAAAGAAATTTAACCGCACTTTTTATTAGCCATAACCTTTACGACAAAACACTATGACAACAGAAATTAAAAAACTTGATCCAGATACAGCCATTGATATTGCTTACGATATTTTCTTAGAAATGGCTGGGGAAAATTTAGATCCTGCCGATATTCTTTTATTCAACTTACAATTTGAAGAACGCGGTGGTGTGGAATTTGTTGAAACCGCCGATGATTGGGAAGAAGAAATTGGTGTACTAATCGACCCAGAAGAATACGCCGAAGTGTGGGTGGGCTTAGTCAATGAGCAAGATGAAATGGATGATGTCTTTGCTAAATTCTTAATTTCTCACCGAGAAGAAGATCGCGAATTTCACGTTATTTGGAAAAAGTAACAATAACGTAAAAATAAGGGAAATCATCTGATTTCCCTTTTTCTTTTCGCTTAAAATTAACAAGCCATCAAATTGGAAAACTTGAGAAAAAAACTAACAACAACGGCGGTAATAAATTTGTCACCATACCAAAAGAAATGGCGATAGGCGTCACTTCAATTCCGCCTGATTTTTGAATAATAGGCAATGTACAATCTAATGCCGTTGCGCCTGTAATCCCAATAGCTGTAGAGCGATAATGTTGCATAAACAGTGGAATTAAAAATAAACTCAAAATTTCACGCGATAAATCATTGAAAAAGGCAATACTACCCTGCATCGGCCCCCAAGCATTTGTCAGCACAACACTTGATAAAGAATACCAACCGAATCCCGATGAAAAGGCTAAACCTTGAGTAATCGGCATACTTAGAAAAAATGCTGAAATAACGCCACCAACTAAAGAACTTAAGGTAAAAATCGCCCCCATCATTAAACCTTGCTTATTTAGCAAGACTTCTTTCAAGGAAATTCCATTATTGCGAAGCTGAATCCCAACCAAAAAGATCAAAGCAATAAGCACGTAAAGATTGGAACCATGTGGGAAATGCAACCAATCATTGCATAACCAACCTAAAACAATGCCGATAATCACCGCACTTAATAATTTAATTGAGTCTATTAACGAATGCCAACGAGATGACAATTCTCCCTGTAAGTAATTGACTGGCTTAGGCAAAGTGCGGTCATAAATAGCCAAGCCTAGGATATTACAAGTCAGAATGATAGCGGATAGCCCCAAAGCGGTCATACCAATAATCGGCAATTTTTGTTCTAAATGCTCTAATTGCCCGAGCATAAAACCCATCATAAATAAAATGATGTAAAGCAATAACATCACCATTTTATTAATAAATGCCAACGCATTTTGATTCTGTATTTTGACTAAGTAGCCCAACATCATCGGCACAAGCACGATGAGTAGTCCATTAATTATTTCTTCCATTGTATCCTTCACAAATATTACTTTTATCTCGTCTGTAAAAGTAAAGACCATTTCAATATCTAAGCACTATTTATAATATATACTTTTTATCAATCTACCAAATTCCCAATAAAAGAATATCTACGTTATGCCAGAAATAAAAAAGCGGCTGGTTAAATTTTAATTACCAGCCGCTTGATTTTATTTCTCAATAAACTTACTTATTTGCTCTTCACCTAAATGCCCAGGCACCGTTTTCTTCACATTTAAATCAGCATCTAAAAATAGATTAAACGGATAACCTCGAACATGAACACGATCAATAATTTCACCATTTTCATCTAGCAAGACTTTAATATTTTTATATTCTAGCCCTTTGTACCATTCAATAAAATCAGCGGTGTCTTTTTCGCCTTTGTGATCCGGCGAAACAATGGTAATCACTTCAAAATTGCGATCTTTTTCCGCACTTAAATCATCAATTTCAGCTAATCCTGCCAAACAAATCGGACACCAAGATGCCCACATTTTTACATACACAGGTTTGCCTTTATATTGGTTTAAAGTAACTGGCTGATTGTTTAAATCTTTGAGTTGCACGTCCGCCAAATTAGTTTGTGCAAAAGCGTTTAGGCTGAATGCCATTAGAAATATTGATAGTAGTTTTTTCATTGCTTTTTTCCTTTTATAGATTTCTTTTGTTGAGGTTATGCCTTACGAAAAATTATTCGTAATCAATAAAATACCCATCACGATAATTAAAATTCCGCCACCGATTTTAAATTTGTCTAAGTGTTTATTTAACCCTTTAGCACGTTTGAGCAAGCTGTCAGAGAAGAACGAAAACAGTACAAACGGCGTTGCCAAGCCTAAAACATAAACGAACATCATTGATGCACCGTAAAGTGCAGAGCCTTCATCGCCTGATAACGCTAACACGGAAGCCAGAATCGGACCAATACAAGGCGTCCAACCAAGGCTAAAGGTTAAACCAAGCACAAATGCCTCAAGTGCGGTTGATTTTCCTGATGTTTTTATTTCCACCAATTTTGTGCGTTCCAACAAACCAATTTTGAAAATGCCAAGTTGATGAATACCCAAAATAATCACGATAACGCCAGCAATAATGCGGGTGGTGTTACTAAATAAAATATTCCCTAAAAAGCCAAAACTAAAGCCTAAACTGACAAATGTAAGGGAAAGCCCTAAAATAAATAAAAAAGTATTTAGGACTTTTTTGCCACCTTTACTCAAAATACCAAAATAAATTGGAATAATCGGAAAAATACAAGGCGAAAGAAAAGAAGCAAGCCCCGCTAAAAATACAGTTCCAATAAGGAGTTGTTGATCTAACATCCTGCATCTCCTTATTTTTTAATTGATTGAATCAAATATCCGTATCCTGCCTTTTCCATTTCAGCTAACGGAATAAATTTAATTGATGCACTGTTAATGCAATAACGTAAACCGCCTTTATCTTTCGGACCGTCATCAAATACGTGACCCAAATGGGCATTGCCCGCACGACTTAACACCTCGGTACGTTGCATATTGAAGCTGTTGTCGGTTTCATAATGCACTACATCTTTAATGATCGGTTTCGTAAAACTTGGCCAACCACAACCTGATTCAAATTTATCATTTGAAGAGAAAACAGGCTCGCCTGTGGTAACATCAACATAAATACCAGGTTGGAAGTTATCCCAATATTCGTTACTGAAAGAGCGTTCAGTATGTTTATTTTGCGTAACGGAATATTGCAACGGTGTCAATTTCGCTTTGAGTTCTGCATCACTCGGTTTCGGATAATCTTTCTCATCAATCACAGGTTCATCTGCTTTGGTAATATCAATATGGCAATAACCATTTGGGTTTTTCTTCAAATAATCTTGATGATATTCTTCCGCTACGATGTAATTTTTAAGTGGTTGCACCTCAATTTGTACTGGTTTTTTATATTTGGTTTGAAGCTGGGCGAGAGCTTGTTCGATCACTGCTTTATCTGCCCCATCTTGATAATAAATCCCTGTGCGATATTGTCTGCCACGGTCGTTACCTTGTTTGTTTACACTCGTTGGATCAATCACTTTAAAATAATATTTAAGCAATTTATCTAATGAAATTTGGTTTGCATCGTAAGTGACTTTTACCGTTTCTGCGTGATCGGTTACACCAATCATCTGATAACTGGTTTTCTCCGTATTACCATTTGCATAGCCAGAAATCGCATCTTTCACGCCGTGAATACGCTCCATATATGCTTCCATACCCCAGAAACAGCCACCAGCAAGATAAATTTCTCGAATGTTTTGTGTATTTTCCATTGCCATTTTTTGTTCTCCAGATGATGATGTTGAATTTTGTATTGCTAAAGTTGGTGCTGCACAGCAAAGTGCGGTAATAAATAGAAATGTTTTTGATAGTTTCATTGTTTTTCCTTATGATGTGAAAATTAACGTTACATAAGGTTAGACGGCGGATAATTCGATTTCTTACAGATTTTTGTAAAATTTTTAAAGAAATTGACTGAAATCCATTGTTATAACCAATAATAAAGAGCTAAAACACACTATTTCTCCCTCTTTTCTAAGGTAAAAAATCTATATGCAATCATATTCCACTCCTTCGCTTTATCACAAAGCGATTAGTTTTATGGTATCAGCGTACTTTTCCATTACCTTGATGAATGTATTTGTCAAAACCGCTTCTCAAACAATCCCTGCCAGTGAAACCTTATTTTCACGCTTTTTAATCGGCTTGCTTTTCTTACTGCCTTTTGTGATTAAAGATCGCGATTTTAAAGTGGATACTCGTCAATGGAAATTTTTAATCCTGCGGAATGCCGCAGGTGTATCGAGTATGTTGATTAACTTTTATGTCGTGAAGTTCTTACCGCTTTCCATCGCTGTCTTATTGATGAATACCTCTGCCCTATTTATCCCGATTTTATTGCTCTTTTTCCATCAAAAAACACCACTTAATGTACTTTTGTGTAGCTTAATCGGTTTTCTTGGCGTTTCTATTATTTTACTCACCAATCACAATGGCAATATTGATCCTATTTATGTGCTGATTGGATTATCTGGTGCCGTATTGGCAGGAATGGCATTTATTGGCTTACAAGAATTAAATAAATACAACACACCCAAAAATATCGTATTTTATTTTCATCTGATTGGCACATTCATGTTACCAATCTTCTTTATTAACCAATGGAAAATCCCTAATTTATATGAGCTTGGTTTATTGCTATTAGTGGGCGGATTTGGCTTGATTTTCCAATTATTGCTCACGCGTGCTTTCAGATATGCACCCGCCAATGTTATTACCCCTTTTGCTTTCACTGGTGTGATTTTCTCTAGTGTATTCGACTGGCTCTTTTGGCATCATACACCTCATCTCTATTTTTGGTTCGGTGCAATTGTAATTGTGGGGGCAGTAAGTTTATTGGCGAAGCTGAAGAAATAAAACCTTTGAGATTATAAAATGCCGTACGGATAAGTTAGAAATACCGCTATAAAGTGCGGTCAAAATAGCGGTGTTTTTTAATACTTTCATCACTCTTAATGTGAATCTTTAAATTTCTTCATCATCATACTTAAAGTTTTGCAATTTCTTTGAAAACGACGGCAATGAGGACAAGTTAACAAATGCATTTTTAACCCCATTTTTTCTTGCAGTTCTAATGATCGCTCATGAGAATCAGAAATTATTCGAGTGGCTTGAATACAACGCATAATTTTCTCCTAAAGTTTTTTTGATAGACAATTTTGCAACTGCAAACGGGCCCGATAAAGTGTGGTATGCAAGTTGGAGGTGGTAAGCTGAGTTTCTTGACAAATTTCATCCGATGACAATTCTAAAAACTCTCGCATCATAAAAATTTTTGCCTGTTTGGCAGGTAAACAAGTCAGGCAAGTTTCAAAAATCAACCAAAACTCATCAGAATACACCGTTTCCTCTTCGCCCTGTAATTCGCTCGGATAATATTCTATTTTCCAATGGCCTGTATCATCAAAAAATGTATTAGTTGGCTGTTTATCTTCAATCTCACTTTCTAATACAAAGCGTCCTTTCTGGCGAAGGTAATCAATAATTTTATTTTTTAGAATAGCAAAAACCCAAGTTTTAAAAGCGGATTGATGTTTAAAATTCGCGAGATTGTTAAATGCACTTAAAAAGGCTTCTTGTACTAAATCCTCAGCAAGATCGGCATGGTGCAACTGTAACGTTGCAAATTTCAGCATTTGCATACGAATTTGTTGGAGTTCCGTATCAGAAATAGCATTCATTTTAATTCCTTTAAAATTTTTGTAAGAAATGAAAGAGTTTTTCGTCTAATAGCATGAAAGAAATAACTTCTTTCAATACTATTTTTACCACTTAAACAAGGAAATTTAAAATGAAAAATATTACATTCAAAAGTGCAATCTTAGGTATGGCTATGTTATTTGGTGTGACAACCGTTTATGCAGAAGAAATGAAATCTGACGCCATGCCAATGAAATCAGAACCGATGATGAATACCCCAATGAAAAAAATGATGAAATCAGATGACATGCAAATGCACTCTGACCACATGATGAAGTCTGATGAAATGGGAATGAAATCTGATATGAAAATGAAATCTGATAAAAAGATGAAATCAAATAAAAAAATGAAAATGACAAAAGAAAAAATGTAAAGAACAGTCTGTAAAAGTGCGGTAAAAAATCTCAAAAATTTTTCACCGCACTTTATTCAAATTGAAACTACGTATAGAAAAATAAATTAGTCAATCCATTTTTTTGCATTCTTTTATAGGCTATATTCTTCTCAAGATTATTTTTAACTGAATAAGAATCCTCTTGTAATCGTTTAACAACCGATTCTGAAATAATTGGGTTTAAAGCCAATTCTTTTTTAACATCAAGATCAGAATCTCTAGATAAAATATCCATTATTTCATTTGACAAATCTTCTCGTTTAGCTAACTGAGCTCGAACTTTGTAATCTCCTTGTTCAATCAATAATTTCATCGTCTTTTCTGAAATACCTTGATTTCGAACCAATGCCATTAGTACATCCTTATAATCGCTATCCCGCAGAAAACGTTCACTTCCAATTAATATTTCAGCTACTTTATCAGAAATATTTTCACGTTTTGCCAATCGAATACTGATTCTAACATTATATTTCTTTGCTAAAATATTAGAAAATTCTTCAGGAAGGTTAGGATTCTCAGCCAACCCGTTTTTCACTGGTAAAACTATTCTCTCTGAATATGAATCATTATCTGTTTTATAGCTATAATCCTCTTTCATAAAATCCTCCATAATTTCCTTAGAAATTTTAGGGTTTGAGGCTAAATTCCGTCTAACATCACTATAATTATCAGAAACTAATATTTTAGAAACTTCCTCTGTAATACTTGGATTTGAGGCTAAATTACTTCTAACATACCTATCATTATCAGAAGCTAATATTTTAGAAACTTCTTCTGTAATACTTGGGTTTGAGGCTAAATTACGTCTAACATCACTATCATTATCAGAAACTAATATTTTAGAAACTCCCTCTGTAATACTTGGATTTGAGGCTAAATTACGTCTAACATAACTATCATTATCAGAAGCTAATATTTTAGAAACTTCTTCTGTAATACTCGAGTTTGAGGCTAAATTACCTCTAACACGCCAATCATTATCAGAAACTAATATTTTAGAAACTTCTTCTGTAATACTCGAGTTTGAGGCTAAATTACTTCTAACACGCCAATCATTATCAGAAACTAATATTTTAGAAACTTCTTCTGTAATACTTGGGTTTGAGGCTAAACCTGCTCTAACATTATCATCATCGGATGATAAAATATTCATAATTTCTGTTGAAACATTTGGGCTAGCAGCTAACTTCATTCTTACATAATAGCTATCTTTTGATAAAAGTCCCTCAATATTCTTTAAAAGATATTGTTTCAATATTAATTCTTCTTTTACTGATGAATTAGGATCTTTAGCCAAGGTTACTTTACATGTTTCCGAAATATTTATATTAGCTGCTAAAATCATTCTAACATTGTCATTACTATCTATAGCAAGAATATTAGCTACATCATTTGAAATATGCTTAATTTGAGCTAATCCTTTTCTAACCTCTATGGTCTGATCTTTAGCTAATTTTATTGCAACTGCTTGCGCAAGATTAGGATTTTGAGTTAATAAGTAACGAATATACCAATATTCATCATTTGCCAAATTTTCAGAGGCTTTAGGGGAGATATTTAAGTGTTGTGCTACACTCTTTTTAATTTCCCAATCATCGTATTTAGAAAGTATTTCTGTTGCTTTTACTGAAATATTTTGATTATTAGCTAAAACCCTTCTCACTTTAAGATCATTATGCTCAGCTAATTTTTCAGAGATTTCTGGTAAAATATTTTTGTACTCTGCTAATAATTGACTTGCATAATTTCCACCGTGTTTTAACACTGCTTGCTGATTTTCTAATAAATCCATATCATTATTTTTAAATAAATCATTAACTCGAGACAATGTAGAATCATATTCGGTCAATTTATCTAATGCTAAAGCAAACGATACATTCTTATTAGAATATATAGCATTTAATAATTTATTATCAGTTAAATTTGAAGATAATTGAGCATCTAATACTTGTTTTGAACAATTTATATTTTTGAAAACAGCTTCACGAACCTCAAAAACTTCATCAATTGATAGTTCTTCAAGAATTTCTTCCGTTACATTTTCATCATTGGCTACTTTCAATCTAATCATATAATTCGGATCTTTTGCCATTTTTACCATTTGAGCAATACTTAGGCCATCATTTTTCGACGCTGGCGATAAATACAATTCATCAAATTTTTTCTCATATTCACCAACTTTATCTTTTAATGTTTTACGTAATGGTGTGGTATTACGAATCGCCTCTAATAATAACTCTTGAGTAAGTTCCCCTTGCTGAATAAAGGCTTTTTTTACGGCTTCAAAAATCGCATTTTCAATATCAGCACCCGCATAGTCTCGACATTCTTTGGCTAAGTCCTCAATATCAAATTGGCTTGCATCTTGTTTAGCTTTGACAAGATGAATTTCAATAATTTTCTTCCGCTCTTTTTTGGTTGGGAAACCTACGTAGAAAATCTCATCAAAACGCCCTTTGCGTAATAATTCAGGTGGAAGTGCGGTAATATCATTGGCAGTTGCGATAATAAATACTGGTGCAGTTTTCTCTTGTAGCCACGTTAAGAAATAACCCAATAGACGAGAGCTGACTTCAGAGGCATTGTTGCCCGTCATTCCCACAAAAGCTTTTTCGAGTTCATCTACCCATAACACGCACGGGCTAATGCTTTCCGTCATTGCCAACGCCTTACGCATATTGGTTTCGCTTTCCCCCACATATTTACCAAGCAACGAGCCAATATCTAAACGTAACAACGGTTGTTGGAATAATGCTGCAGCCGCTTTTGCGGTCAATGATTTGCCGCAACCTGGCATCCCTGCAATTAATGTCCCTTTTGGAGCTTTTACGCCAAACTCTTTTGCAGCTTGAAGATTTTTGACGATATAGCTTTGATCTTGCAACCACGCTTTCAGTTTTTCTAAACCGCCAATATCTTCAATTTCTTCATTCACCTTCACCATTTCCAACACACCACTTTTCGCAATAATTTGCTCTTTTTTCTGTTGAATTTCAGCAAGAATGACTTTTTCATTTTCTACAGTTAATTCACTATATTTATTTTTGAGTAAATTTAATAAGGGGCTGTACTAGATAACGACTAAAAATCCCATTTAGGTTAGAATAAACCAATGAGAAAAAGTCGCTTAAGTCAGCATAAACAAAATAAACTCATTGAACTGTTTGTCGCAGGTGTCACAGCAAGA
>NZ_QQJW01000005.1:0-160549 GCF_003493685.1 Haemophilus haemolyticus | reverse complement strand
CTGCAGTAGATGCTGCAGTTGAAGCCGCAGTTGCTTTAGAGTCAGCGGTTGATGCGGCCGTGGATGCGGCCACTGCTTTGCTGTCTGCAGTAGAAGCTGCTGTAGACGCTGCTACCGCTTTGCTGTCTGCAGTAGATGCTGCAGTTGAAGCCGCAGTTGCTTTAGAGTCAGCGGTTGATGCGGCCGTGGATGCGGCCACCGCTTTGCTGTCAGCTGTAGATGCTGCAGTTGAAGCCGCAGTTGCTTTAGAGTCAGCGGTTGATGCGGCCGTTGATGCGGCCACTGCTTTGCTGTCTGCAGTAGATGCTGCAGTTGAAGCTGCTACCGCTTTGCTGTCTGCAGTAGATGCTGCAGTTGAAGCCGCAGTTGCTTTAGAGTCAGCGGTTGATGCGGCCGTGGATGCGGCCACTGCTTTGCTGTCTGCAGTAGAAGCTGCTGTAGACGCTGCTACCGCTTTGCTGTCAGCTGTAGATGCTGCTGTAGACGCGGCTACCGCTTTGCTGTCAGCTGTAGATGCTGCTGTAGACGCTGCTACCGCTTTGCTGTCTGCAGTAGATGCTGCAGTTGAAGCCGCAGTTGCTTTAGAGTCAGCGGTTGATGCGGCCGTGGATGCGGCCACTGCTTTGCTGTCTGCAGTAGATGCTGCAGTTGAAGCCGCAGTTGCTTTAGAGTCAGCGGTTGATGCGGCCGTGGATGCGGCCACTGCTTTGCTGTCAGCTGTAGATGCTGCTGTAGACGCTGCTACCGCTTTGCTGTCTGCAGTAGATGCTGCTGTAGACGCTGCTACCGCTTTGCTGTCAGCTGTAGATGCTGCTGTAGACGCGGCTACCGCTTTGCTATCTGCAGTAGATGCTGCAGTTGAAGCCGCAGTTGCTTTAGAGTCAGCGGTTGATGCGGCCGTTGATGCGGCCACTGCTTTGCTGTCTGCCGTTGATGCGGCCGTGGATGCGGCCACTGCTTTGCTGTCTGCCGTTGATGCGGCCGTGGATGCGGCCACTGCTTTGCTGTCTGCAGTAGAAGCTGCTGTAGACGCTGCTACCGCTTTGCTGTCTGCAGTAGATGCTGCAGTTGAAGCCGCAGTTGCTTTAGTTAATGCTGAACTTGCTGTACTTGCAGCAGTGGTTACATTTTGGTTTGTTTGGTTTAGTTGTTTGCCAGTTACAGCATCTGTGCTAGTGGCTGAAAGTGTGGCGTCAGCTAATCCTGTAATTTTTTTATTGTTGGCATTTATCGCCACGCCATTTTGTCCAATAGTTACACCATTTGCATTAACGCCACCTGTGGCTGTTATTGCGCCTGTTGTTCTTACTGTTGTTACAGACAAATTATCACCTAATTTGAATTTTACGGTATTGTCAGTAGTGCTTGCGGAAACAACAAGGTTAGCATTTTCTGATTTAAATTTGATTGGTTTATCTGTGCTTGAAGTTAGCTCGGTTTCATTGTCCCCAGCTTTGATTTTGAATAAACCAACTTTGGTGGATAAGGCATATAACTGCGCGCCGTTCACTGCATCTGTTGAGGAGGCAGTGACATCGCCTGCAGCAACGTTTTTGATTTGGCGTTTAACGGTACCGCTACCCACAGAAACCACGCCTTTACCGCTGGTTTGTTTGATATCGTTTTTGTCGTAATGTGTTTTTAAGTTTTCGCCAGCCACGTGCCAATCAGATAAATCACTGTTGGTACTTGTAGTTGTGGCAGAATCCGCACCAAGTACAACATCGCCTTGTCTTGCGGCACTTGCACTTGTACCAATAGCGACTGCGTCTTCAGCTGATGCATTTACTTTACTACCTACGACAACACTTCTTTTAGCATTTGTTGTGATATTAATATGTGAACCAATCGCGGTTAAATCTTCAGTTTGTTTGTTGGTTGATCCTAATGTGATATTTGTACCAAAGGCAACAGAATGATGACCCACATCATCATTTGAAGTAATACCTTGCCCCATCAATACGCTGTTTTTTGCGCCTTTTGTAGTAATATTATGACCTACATAGACGCTATTTCTATTATCCTTTGTTGCGTCATTTGCAATATTTTGGCCGCTATCTGTTGTTGGTTTTAAAGTGATACTACGTCCAAGATAAACATTATCACCAAATCCTTTAATATTGCCACCTAGTGCCATTCCTGTTGGCTCCTGGGTAGTAGTATTAGGAATTACATGATAACTACCATTTTCTAGAACACGACGAGCCTTTAATTCAATATCATAACCAATTCCCACACCACCAATTTGTGTTAAGACATTATTACCAATAGAAAGTGGTGATGCGTTAGCACTTACATTATTACCAATATAAGTTCCTAGTTCTGAAGGGTTTACCACACTAACATTATTACCCGCTACAAATAACTTAGCTTTGTTTTCTGTAGCAGCACTTGATGTTATTTCATTGCCAGTCCCGACGACGGTAACGATTTTACCTGCGTTTGCTTTGTTGTTTCGACCAAATATATTTACTGCGGCACCATTTTCATTTGCGCCGCTAGTGCCCGCGTTATTCGCTGCTCCAACAATGATAGGTAACTTATAATTACTATTATGAACACTGCCTGTTGCTGTATTAGCCTTCCCCCAAACTAGTGTATCACCCTTTGAGGCTGCGTCACTATAATCATGAGCAAAAACCTCACCAGACAACATCAACATCGACAATGCCAGTAGGGTTAATGTAAAGGACGGTTTACCTTTGGTTGAGGCTACCCCCCCCCCGCAGAAACACGGTTATCTGTTGTGGCGGCTGCTTTTCCTTGTGACTTAGCTAACTCAGATACAACTTCCAATCGTTGCGTCGTTTTATTCCAAATTATCTTAAAAATTTTGTTCATTAATTAGTTTCCTAAAATAATTGATAAAAAATAGCAGCACACCATGTCCTGCTATTGGTTACCTCTTAATTTCACGGTAAAATCAAGAAATAAGAATCCTATAATTCAAAACAGACCGCGTATTTTGTCATACATTAGACGATAAAAACATCATATTTTTGTAAAGTTATGTAAAGATTAGCGTGTAGGGAGAGGGAAACGTTTTCTTGTTATAAGACGAGGCTATCTCTGTAAGATAGCCTTTAATTAGTATTATATTTTGGTTGTATGAGGGGTGAAAATTTTTTATATGGACAGAATACTTTATGAAATTATATTTTTTTGAATAGGATAAAATTAGATATTTATATAGGTATCATCATTGACTAAACTATTTTGTTGAGATTTTTTAAAGTATGTGGTGCGTAAACCGTCAATATGTTCATTGAGTTTATCAGGTATATTTTTATGAATGGGATCTAATATAAAATCAACTCCTTCACGTCTAGCAAGTTTTGCAGCGGGAACAAAGTCAGAATCACCCGCAATTAAGACTATTTGAGTCACTTGTTTTTTTAATGACAAGGTTGTGATATCAATACCAATTCTCATATCAACACCTTTCTGACGAGTATTAATGATCACTTCGTTTTCTTTTAATGGTGTCAGTTTTAAATCCCTTTTCCCTTTTAAAATAGACTGTTCTATATCTGGCTTAATGACCCACTCTGCTGTTTTTGCTAGATCACCTAAACGCAAGGCTAGTTTTCTTTTTTTAAGTAATTTTTGATGTAATTCAAGTCTAAATATGGCTTCATCAGATTTTGAAAAATCGATAGCTTTTTTTGTAATAGGGTTATGCATTTTTTTTGCTATCGGTGGACAGTCATAAAAGAAAATCCGATATAACTCTTTCCTAACAGTTTTTTCATTTGCTCTTTTTTTATCTGATAGGTGTAGCATTGCACAACGAATCGCTAAATCTGCAATTCTTTGTGCATTAAAATAATTATGTGGTTCAAAGTGCCTTACTCGATTAATAAAGTAAGCTCCGTCAATAAGAATTGCAGTAGACATTTATTCTCCATGATAAACAAAGAAACCCTGAGGTTCGGCACAATATCTGGATGATTGATAAGGCTTACTGCTACAGGGTTGAATTGCAAAGGAGTGTATAACAAAAGAATTTTTTGTGCAAGAACTATTATTGTATAGCTTTTATTTTTTTAATGTTGGCACAAACTCAGACAGCATTTTTATCTCTTCTTCACTCAATCTTCCTTTTATCATATTACCTGCACCTTGTATTTTTCCGCTTTTACGATCGGAAAGTGCGGTGTAAATTTCCTCTGAATTTAGCGTATTGATAATTTTGGATTGACCTAATGCTGATTTTTCAGCGGATTTTCCGTGGCAAGTGGCACAGGTTCGTTTATAAAAATTTTCAGCTTTTTCCATATCAACATCTGCTAATACAAATTGGCTGGCGGTGAGCAAACTTAAAGAGAGTAGAGTAGCTTTGTAAATTCGTTTCATTGGTTATCCTTTAAATAATTTATTTAAATCGTCTTCGGGAATTTTGCCTTCATATTTAGCTTGAATGTTTCCTTCAGGACTAATGACAAATGAAGTTGGCGTGCCGATAAGTTGATAACGTTCAGCGGTAATTTTCATTTGATCTTTAATTACAGGCAAATGGAGTTCACGTTTAGCCACGACGGCTTTGGTGTCCATTTTATCGCTATCTACATTAATCGCAATCAGTGAAACTTTTCCTGGATTCTCTTCTGCGAGTTTTTCAAATTCTTTTAACTCTGCGATACAACGTCCGCAAGTTTCTGACCAAAAAATAAGTAAGCGTGTGCCTTTCCAATTCTCAAGGTTTGCAGGATTACCTTGAAGATCATAGGCGGCAATATCAGGTGCTTTTTGCCCTACTGAGGCAACTTCATCTTTACAAGAAACAGCGCCAAAAATAACCGCACTTATGGCAACTAATTTTAATAGTTTATTTGTTCGCATGATTTTCTTCCTTTACAAATTTTCCGTGATGTAAATAAATAACACGATCGGTGAGTTCACCCAATTCTGGATTATGCGTCACCATTACAATGGTGCGCCCTTGTTGATTAAGTTTTGTGAGCAAATCTAAAACCAACGATTCATTTTGCTCGTCTAAATTTCCCGTTGGTTCATCAGCAAAGATAACGGGCGGTTGATTCACTAACGCACGCGCAATGCAAACACGTTGTTGCTCACCTCCTGAAAGTTGGCTAGGGCGGTGGTCAATGCGATGACCTAAGCCTACTTGCTCCAATACCGCTTTGGCAGATGCTTCATCAATCACACTGTGATAATGTTGTGCCAGCATCACGTTTTCAAGTGCGGTCAAATAAGGGATTAAATGGAATTGTTGAAATACTAAGCCGATTTTTTCTGCGCGGAAACGCTGACGACCGACTTCATCTAATTGGGCAGCATCAATACCATCCAAAATCACTTTACCTTCACTAGCAGTATCTAAGCCCGTTAAAATATTCATCAGCGTAGTTTTGCCGGAGCCAGAAGCCCCCATAATGGCTACAAATTCCCCTTGTTTGATTTGAATATTAATATCTTCCAGCGCGGTCACTTGCCCGAAGCGTTTATATAAATGTTGGGTTTCTATTACAAAGTTGGTCATGGTTTTACCTTCCGTGAGTAAATATACACAGGGTTAGTTATAATGGGTTACTTTTATTTTTGCAGTATAGCATCAATACTAATGCCACTACGATTCCTTAAGTTTTAATAAAATCATACCAAGAAAATATTTGTTCTTCTTTTACGCATCCTACCCTGAGTAATATTTCTATAAATTTGTAATTAGAAATATCATCGCAATAATATTTTTCATCAGTAAATACGATATGGGATATATTTTCTTTAGGTAATGAGAAGAAAATTGAACTATTTACCCCACCAACCTTGCTAGGAAGCAAACCTGTTATTAACAGTACTTCAGTAGGAAGTTCTTTTGGGATTTCTATGATATTATCAATAGCTTGTAATATAGGATAATTAAATTTATCGGATAAATAACTTGGGTGACCTTTAAAGAATAACGCATCATAATCACCAGATATTGATTTTTGTGCTATCTTTAATAACTCATCCATATAATTAATTTCAAGGTCGCCTAGATAGTAGGTTACTCCACCGATGAACATAAACCCATTACGACTTTTTCTAAGTTTATTTTGAAGTTGCTCATTTAGTCCCACCATTTTACATAAACAATTAAATACTATATCGTTACATCTTAACATAATTTAAACTTCTAATAAAAAAGTAAAATTTAAATTCAGTTTTCTCTATACATATTTATTAAGTTATCCCTAATCCGTTCAGCAAACATACCGATGCTCAACGCAAAATAATTAGATTTATTCCAATCTAAAATAGTACGGAAATTATTTGAAACTAAAAATGCTCTGCCCGCTTCGCGATCAGGGCGAACTAACCAAAGCTGAGCATTTTCAAGTATACTTAATTTTGCTTGCTCCTGTGGATTTATGCTTTTTAAAATTAACCCCATAGCTTGCCAATCTTTCAAAGAGCGAGCTTTATTGCTTTCTGTGCCAGAATAACTCAAATCAATAGGTTGCGTAAGCATCACCTCTACGCCCCAAGGCAAAGTATTATCCCAGCCTACTGTATGCAAATAATTGGCGATAGAAGCGAAAGTATCAAACTGGTTTTTCCAAATATCTTTTACGCCATCATTATTTCCATCAGCCGCATAACGTAAGAAAGTGCTTGGCATAAACTGAGTTTGTCCCATCGCGCCCGCCCATGAACCTAACATACGTTCACGTTGAATATGATCTTTTTCAAGCATTTTCATGGCTGAGATAAATTCTTTCGTAAATAATTTTTCTCTACGACCTTCAAAAGCCAAGGTTGCCACGGCAGAAAGTACATCATATTTGCCTTGATAATGCCCGAAACTACTTTCCATTCCCCATAACGCAAGCAAATACTCCTGCTGAACACCATATTTTTGGCTTGCTTTTTGCAATGGCACTTGCACTTCCCAATAACGCTTAGCCGCGACATTCACTTTATTTTGAGTCAGCACTCTATTGAGATAATTGCTCGTGCCATTCGGATTAGGCACTGGAGGGGAATTAGGATCTCTTTTACGAATTTTACCGGCTTGTTCACGATCTAAATCTACTGCCTTTTGCATATAGAGAATATTATTTTGAGCATTTAATACCGATAATGACACGCCTTCAGCGGCTGCTTTACCTTTTAAAAATTGAACATAATCATTAAAATTTTCTGGTGTTCTTTGCTTAGTATAACTGGTGCTATTGACCACTGGCTTAATATCAGACGAACTAGAACAGCCAACTAAAAAAAGTGCGGTGGATAATGCAGAAATTTTAAATAACATATTCAATTTCATCGGATTTCCTATTTACGTAAAAAAGTTTGATAAAAGTTTTTCAATAACGAGGTTGGCAATAAACGAGAACCAAAGCGCAATGCAAAAGTAAATAATCCAGATAATAATCCTTGAATTCCCAAACGATATTTTAATTTAAACAAACGCCATTCTGCCTTGGCTTGATTGACACCACGGCGACGACTCACCATGCCATTTCCTACTCGAGCATAAACTAAAATATCAGGCAAATTCGCCACATATAAACCTTGTGCAACAAGTTTGATCCACAAATAATAATCTTCTTGAAGATCTTCATATCCACCACAATTAATGACCGCACTTTTTTGATATGCCACCGTCATGTGATTAAACGGACAACGTTTTTGCGTGAATTTGATAATGTCTTGAGCCGATGTTGGCACATTACGATATGTCACAATATCATTTACATTTTCACCAAATTCAGCAATTTGTCCGCCAAAAATAATGGTTTCAGGGTGCTGTTCAATAAACGCTACTTGCTTTTCAAAACGATCAGGCACGCAAATATCATCGGTATCCATACGGAAAACCCAATCATAAGTACAATGCAATAAACCTTCGTTCAAGGCTTTGCCTAATCCTCTATTTTGCGGCAATTTAACTAATTTTAATGGCAGTTTTATTTCAAACTCCGTCACAACAGATTCTAATTCTGGCGTTACTGCGCCATCAAAAACCAATACAATTTCATCTGCTTGACGAGTTTGTGCAACAAGACTTTCAAAACACTCCCGCAAGAATTGAGGGTTTTCTTTAATATATAAGGACATTAGGACTGAAAATTTCATTTTATTTTCCTACATAAACCGTTTTAAATTAATGGCTAATTTTGGCGAAATTAAAATAACCAACGTAATAATGAATTGCTTAATGTTTTTTGTTTTCTTAAAAAGATCAAAATAATATTTCGCTGCTTTACGCGATAAATTCATGATATGGGGATAAGCCAAAATATAGCTCGCGTTAATATCAAAATTACGAGCTTGCTCTACCGTTTTCACATAATGCTCACGAATATAATCAATGGCTTTTTGCGTGTTAGTAGTATCCGTAGATACACTTGAACGTTTGGTATGGAAAGTACAATAAGTTAGAGGTTCATTAATTTTATAAGGGGTAAAACTTGGCTCTTGTAGCAGTTTTAACAAGAAATCATAGTCTTCCAAAGAACGAAGTGCCGTGGATAATCCGCCTATTTTTAAAAACATCTCTTTTTTAATCGCAACCATTGGCATGCCACCAATCTTATTGGCTAACAAAATACGTTCTGTCGAGATTTCTTGAGGTTCAATCGGTTGAGTCACATAAGTAAACCCTTCATTGACCATTTCACACTTAGCTGGATGATAAATAAAATTAATGTCTGGATTTTGCTCAATCACTTGTAATACTTTTTCACATTTTTCCGGCATAAAACGATCATCATCATCGAGAAAAAGTAACCAATCTCCCTTTGATGCACGCGCACCAATATTACGACTTTCTGCTGCACCTTGATTCGTTTCATTACGAATCACTGTAACTGGGAAAGAATAGCGTTGCTCAACGACTACTCTCTCTTTGGAGCAATCATCCACAATAATCACTTCAAAATGGGTCGATGTTTGTTGAGTTAAACTTTCTAATAAAGCAGGCACTTCTGCTTTTCGATTATAAGAAGGCACAATAATGCTTAACATAATTCCTTCCTTTAATTAGCCAAATTTTTCTTAATCGCAAAGATTTTTTTCAATGGATATTTTATTAATTTTTTAAACAAATTATTTGATAAAGATCCACGTATACTTTCTAAATTGCTTATCAATACAGGATTTTCAATAACCATGAGAGGGCGAACCACTTTATTTCTTATATTAAAATCCTGTTCAAAGAGTAAAAAATCATCCGCTAACCAAAATGGTTTGTTTTGAGAAATTTGCTGAATAAATCTTCTTGCAGCTGATTTTTTTATAAGGTACCCCACCGTGCCAGCAAAATAACTTTTATAAGGGAAAGCGTAATTTACATCGCCTGTTTTTTTGCATAAAAAAGAAAAAGTTGTCGGGTAATTAATTTCTAAATCGACATCATTGAAATCATTAATCTTTGATTGTCCAACCAATACAATTTCAGACTCAAGTTTTTCTGCTAAAAGTGCGGTTAAATTTTTCTGAAAATCTTGGTGGAATAAAGCGTCATCTTCGCAAACTAACGCATAGCTATCTTCGGCGATGTCATTGTCTTCAACAATTTTTTGGTACACAGAAAGATGGCTTAATGTACAGCCTATTTCGCCCTTAGTGACATCACGTCCATAATGTGCTTTAAATTGTTCAATATTAAAAATAGCAGCTAATTCATTCCAATCTTTTTGCATAGTATTAATGGCAGAAAAAATTTGGAAATCCTCAGTATTTTTTTGAGAAAAGAATAATTCCCGACGTTGAATATCTTTATCTAAAGAGATCAAATATTTTTTTAACATAAAATTATTCCTTATAAAATCGCTTTCCATTCTTCAATAATTTTCTCAATGCCATAATCTTCACTCATTAAACGAGATTTGTCTGATATTTGTTGATAAAGTTCAGGATTATTCATTAATAAATCTAAACCATTAACCATTTCTTCAATATTATTTTGTTCACAAAGAAAACCATTTTCTTTATGTTCCACTAATTGCTTTACGCCCGGAGAACAATTAAAGGCAACAATAGGCAAGCCAAATGCCATCGCCTCAATAACGACTAAAGGCAACCCTTCTGTTTGTGAAGGTAAACAATAAATTGAACTGCTTTCATAATAAAAAGCGACATCATTGGTACGAGGAATAAAATTAACTGAATCTTCAATATCCAATGCTTTAGCAAGATTTTTTAAATTATCTTCTTCCTCACCCGATCCCACTATTTTTAAATTCCAATCTGGGTGATCTTTTGCTAAAACTTGCCAGGCTTTTAATAAATAATCAAAACCTTTATAAGAAAATAAATGCCCTACAGATAAAATGGTTTTATTTTCCCATTTTGCTAATTTATTCTTTGGCAAAAGTGTATTTGGATTAGCAATACTGATTATATTATTCGTTTTAAATTTTTCTTGCCACAGCGTTTTTTCTGACTCGGTTAATGTGACGACTTTATCACATCTTGTTGAAGCTAAATATTTACCGAGTGTACGAACTAAACGATTCCCAGTAAAGTTAAAGGAATAATGTTCCCATAAAATATGTTTTATATTTAAATTCACCAATGCCAAAGCTGAAAAGAGCATAATCGCACCATCAACCACAATTAAGGTATCCAGCTGTAATTCTTTAACCAATTCTCTTAATTTTTTTGTGATAGAAAAATAATCTTTTTTCAATGAATAGGGCAATTTATTCATTGCGTAAATATTAATTTTTTCATCGACTTGGAAAAAAGGCTTGTTACCGCCAATGCTAATAAAAGAAACATCATATCCCTGTTTAGCAAGAGCATTAGCAACATTAATGGAAACACGCTCCGTTCCACCCGCACTTTCGATATTCATAATAAAGAAACCAATTTTTTTCATCTTAAATTTCCTTATAAATCGTTAATCCAAGGTCTGGAAATGAATCGTAACAGAATTGCCATCTTGGAATACTCGTTCTAATAAAATGAATTTCTACATTAGGATGACTTAATAAATTAAATGCAACAGAACTGAAGAACGTGTAAATAATCACCTTTTTATTTGCTAAATTCTTAAATACGTAATCTTCAAAAATAAGTTCTGATTCAACATAATTTACCCCTTCCACTCGGTAATCTTCTGCTGGATGAGGGAAATAATAGTCAAAAGGAATTTGTTCTTTTAACTTTTTAATTAATGAGATGTTTTCTTCTTTTGTATTTAATAATGGTTGCCCGATAAAAAATGAGACCTTACCATCTATCTCACAATCTATCTGATTATCCCATAAAGATATTGCTTCAATATTGGAAACAATATTTTTGTAATTAGGATAAACCGTATAATGTTTTTTTATTTTGTTAAATAATTTATGCACACTATATCTATCGCCAATAAAGGCTTTAATCAGTTTATATTTAAATGTGTCAGGCTCTCTCAATAAATTAGGATGTGGGAAAATATTATCTGAGCCATCATCAAAGGTATAAAGCTCTTTAAATGAAACATGACTAAGATAAGTTTGTAGCCATAATGAATTAAGATTGGCGAGAAAAACCTTATCAAAACCTTTATGTGTAATTTTATTCTTGAGCTGGCGCATTAACTTGAGAGAATCGAAACCTTTTAGATCTTTTCCCGTATCAATGTTCATCGAATCACTACAAACCTCTGCTAATTTACTCGCGTACAAGGTTCTTTTTTTATCCCATACACCACCAAACATGACGCCAAAGAATTGCTCGTTAGGATGTAATTCAATGATTTTTCTCGCAATTAATACTTGCAATGGTGTGCAACAAAGAATGAGATTCATAGGGTTTTACTCACTTTAGATGTCATAAAATAAAGAATAGGAATAATGGAAAGCGAACCAATAATCCCAGCATAAGGAATATATTTAATTTCTGTAAAAGTTAAAGCCACAAGGCTCGCCACATAAATGATTGTAGATAAAACGGAACATTGGGAAATAAGTTTATTTTTTCCATAATAAAAAAGATAATTAACTAAAATTAAATAAGGAATACTTAATGTGGTCGAAATTAAAAATAAAATAAAATAATATTTCGTTCCCACAAATTGACTACCTAAAATCCAAACTAGCACATCTTCAGGAATAATCCACATGACTAAAGCAGGAATAGGTATCAGCAAAAAGGAAAATAACGCCCATTTATGTAGCTGTTGAATTACTAATTTTTTTTGTTTTAAGGCTTCATAAAAATAGGGAATAATAGCTTTATTAAGTGCTTGAATCGCAATAGAAACGACCAAAGCAAGTTGAGCACCCATTGCATAAAGCCCTAAATCTGTTTCACTGAATTTATGATAAATAAAAATACGGTCTAACTGCCCTTTTAAGAAAAAGCTCGCATGATGCAAAATAAGCGGAAATCCAAATCCTAGAATATAAAATAATGCAGATTGATAATGTTTAAATTGATATTTTTTAGATGTCGCACTCTTTCTGTAAAGAAAATAAGAAAAAAACCAGACGACTAAATTACTCAATAAAATTGCCAAAATTCTTTTTTCAACAAGATCATTTTGATAATACTCGAGCAATGCGATGGTAAACACCGCACCAGTGACTGTGAGTGAAAATTGAATAAACGCATAGGACCAAGCCTTTTTCTGACATTGTCTTACACTTAACTGAACATTTAAAAAAGATTGGAAAATTGAGGAAAGTGCAGCATAAAATAATATTTCAGACTGAACAATCCAACAACCAATTAAAATAATACTGCCAATTATCGTGGTATAAGCATAGCCGGTATTCACTACTAAATTTAATGAACGTTTTCCGTAAAAATAAAAATAACGGGAAATGGCGCCCTCTTGAGTTAAAGAAACCACAATTAAAAATAAACTTAAAAAAGTTTGATAATAAGAAAGTGATCCATACCCTTCTACACCCAATTTACGCGATAAATAAGGCAAAAGTAAAAAAGGAACTAACTTTGACGATAATTCCCCAACAAGGTAAATGACACTGTCTTTAAAAACTTTCATAAATATAACCGCACTTTTGATGAATTCGAGCGTTTGTTTATCAAAAAATAAGAGGCTTATTTTAACAAAATCAACATGGACAAGCTATGACTAATCATTATAATGAAACCGCTCTATATCAAGGAATCAAGGATCTTATCTATGTTAGAACTAGGAAAACTTCTTACCGCACTTATCGCACCGCCTCTCAATACCTTTGTATTACTGATTATTGCAGCGATTCTTTATCGTGCTCATTTCAAAAAATTAGCCAAATTTATTGCGCTTATTAGTTTCACTTGGCTTTATGTCATGAGTGCGCCTTTTACTGGTTTATTGCTAACAGATAATGATGATTCTCCAGCCCTTACCCTAGATGACTATAAACAAGCTCAAGCCATCGTGATATTAGGCGGTGGATCTTACCCAACCAAAGAACTGTATGCAGAAACAGCTTCTGGCGCACCGCAACTAGAACGTTTACGTTATGCGGCATTTTTACAAAAAGAAACAGGCTTGCCTATTTTAACTACTGGCTATTCTTTGATAGGCATTTCTGAAGGCGATTTAATGGCGAAAGAACTTAACCAATTCTTTAATGTGCCAACACAATGGATCGAAAATAAAGCCCGTAATACGGAAGAAAATGCCAGTTTTACTAAAAATATTTTAGTGAAAGATCATATTCAAAAAATTATTTTAGTAACAAATCAATGGCATATGAAACGAGCCAAATACCTTTTTGAAAAACAAGGATTTAATGTACTTCCGGCTGCAGCGGCAAGCTATGGTAGCAAAGGAAATCTATCTGCAAAATCTTTTGTTCCTGACTTAGGTGCATTGAATAGCAATATGGTTTTATTAAAAGAGTGGATTGGTTATTGGAAAGCCCATTACGCACAATAATTTGCTTATAAAAACGAATCTTCTTTGATGAAAATCACAGCTTGCACATATATTTTCGGTTACCATAAAAACCACTCAATTCGATGTAGAGAATAAGTTATGAACGGAATTGAATTACGCATTAAAGGCAAAGTGCAAGGTGTGGGATTTCGCCCTTTTGTGTGGTTATTAGCAAATGAATATGGCCTAAAGGGTGATGTAAATAATGATGGGCAAGGAGTGTTAATTCGATTTGCAAATCCAGAAAAAGATGCGCTTACACATTTTTTAAAAGATTTACAGGAAAAACTACCGCCTTTAGCACTGATCACAGATATTCAACAAGGTGAAAAACACTGGGAAAATCTACCGCACTTTACTGAATTTGTAATCCGAGAAAGCGAAAACAATGCGATGGACACACAAATTGTGCCTGATGCCGCCACTTGTCCCGCTTGCGTAGAGGATTTATTCAATCCTGAAAATCGTCGCTATCACTACCCTTTCACTAATTGCACCCATTGCGGGCCTCGTTTTACGATCATCAAAAAAATTCCTTATGATCGTAAAAATACATCGATGTCGGATTTTCCTTTCTGCCCAGATTGTGAACATGAATATAAAAATCCAGCTGATCGCCGATTTCATGCCCAACCTAATGCCTGCCCAGTTTGCGGCCCGCATATTTGGTTACAAGATAGCGAACATCAACTCGCAACACATCAAACGGCCTTAAAACAAACCGCACTTTTGCTCAAAAAAGGGAAAATTTTGGCAATCAAAGGGATCGGCGGTTTTCATTTGGCTTGTGATGCACAGAATTTCGATTCGGTTCAATTACTGCGAGATCGTAAACATCGTCCAAGCAAACCTCTTGCCGTCATGGTGCCAAGTTTGGATTTTTTACAAAATTTAACAGAAACCGAAATCAAACTACTCACTAGCACAGCTGCACCAATCGTTTTGTTACAAAAAAATAAGGTGTCCAATCTCGCAGAAAATATCGCCCCGAATCTAAATGAAATTGGGGTGATGTTACCGAGTAATCCATTACAGCATTTGCTTTTACGTGAAATCAATCAACCGCTCGTCATGACATCTGCCAATCCTAGCGGCGAACCACCTGTTTTAGATAACGAAAGTGCGGTGAAAAAATTGAATTATTTGGCAGATTTCTCTCTTTGCCATAATCGCGATATTTTGCAACGCGCTGATGATAGCTTAGTGAGAGCCTCTTTTGATGGTGTAGAAACGCTACGCCGAGCACGTGGCTATGTTCCTGATGAAATGCTATTGAAAACGGAAAATACAAAAAATATCTTAGCGTTGGGTTCTGATCTTAAAAATACATTTTGCCTACTAAAACAAAATAAAGCCGTTGTTAGCCAACATATTGGTGATACCGCTAATGAACTTGTGCAACAACAATTAGAAAATAATATCGACTTATTTTGCCAAATTTATCAATTCAAACCGGATTTAATCGCGGTGGATGCACACTCAGGTTACTTTTCTTCAAAAACGGGGAAAAGCCTCACAAAAAAATTATCGGTACCTTATGTGGAAGTTTTACATCATCACTCACATATTGCTGCCGTATTGGCAGAACATCATTGTCATGAAAAAGTCATTGGTCTTGTCTTAGATGGTATTGGAATGGGGGCTAACGGGCAACTCTGGGGCGGTGAATGTTTATTAGTGGATGGTGAACAATCTCAACATTTAGGTGGATTGCCTGCCGTTGCTTTGCCTGGTGGCGATCTTGCCGCCACCCAACCTTGGCGTAATTGGCTTGCTCATCTTCAAAAATTTGTACCCAATTGGCGTGACATCGCAGCTAAAAATTGTTCAGAATTGCCTTGGGAACCACTCTCCAATGCTATTGAACGTAATCTTAATTCTCCCCTTATTTCATCAGCTGGGAGATTATTTGATGCGGTAGCTTATGGATTAGGTATTGTGGGTGACAAACTCTCTTGGGAGGGAGAGGCTGCTTGTTATTTAGAAGCGCTAGCCACACAATCTGACTTTATCAAAGATGAAAAAAGTGCGGTCAATATTCAGGTCAAAATGCCAATCAAAAATAATCAATTGAATTTAGCCACATTTTGGCAAAATTGGTTGGCTTACGATGATTCAAAAGAAAACAAAGCATTTATTTTCCATTATGCTCTGGCAAAAGGTTTTGCTGAATTAGCTTGTCAGCAAGCCAAACGCCACAATTGCAAAACCATTGTACTTTCAGGCGGTGTAATGCATAACCAATTATTACGTCGTTTATTGAAACAAGCGCTTGCAGAATTTAATGTGTTAAGTGCACATCAATATCCAATGGGAGATGGCGGATTAAGTTTAGGGCAAGCGATGATCGCATCAAGATTGTCTGGCTAATGCCAAATTCATTTTAGCAAATGTTGCTTATTAACATATAAAAAAACGATCGCAAGTTAAGCGATCGTTTTTTATGAATGAAAGCAATTACAATCGAGTAATTTCGCCTAAATCGCCCCCATCCTTCAAAAATTCATAGAAAAATTCTACCGCACTTTTTACAGCTTCACTCATCGAAAAACCAAAGGAAACAAGATCGGGCTGGATACCAATAAAAATAACCTCAGGAATATCTTCCTCTAATTGTTCGATTAAAAAATTAAGTGGCAAATTATGAGTGCTGACGAAGAACATTTCTGCAATGAGTTCTTTATCGATAATACGAATTTTGCCAACCGGCAGTTCCATTTCTGTTGCATCAAAGATAATTAAACGCTTTGGTTTCATGGCACGGATCTGGTGCACAATATTTTCTGGTGCTGAACCTCCATCAAGTGCGGTCCAATTTGGCAACGGATTTTCACTACAAAGCTGAGCAAGATAAGGACCAGCCCCATCATCGCCCATCATTGTGTTACCAACAGTTAGGATTACATTTTCATTCATCACGACGTTTCACCATAATATACATCACAGGTTCACGCTGGATGGAAGCAAGCGTGTCCATTAAAATATCGACCCATTTTTGATGTTCCGGCGAAAATTTGGCTCTATTTTCATCAAGTGCCTTAGCCAATAAATTCACATGACTTGAATCAATCACAATTTCGCCAAATTTCATTAAGCCCGCAAACTTACGTTTTGCATCTCCTTCAGGGAAGGTATCGACAAAATGTTGATAATCTGCATAATCACAAATTAGCAATTTTTTAAAGCAATCAATCACGCCAACGTGGTGGCCAATCGCAAGAGAATAATACATTACTTGCTTGGCTTGCTCTGGAACTTGCTCATCGTTTTCAACAAAACGCTCATTGAGTAAATAGAAAAAAACTTGGGTTGTCATGGTACGTCCTATAAAACTTGTAAAATAATAACGTAATTTCTTCGCTAATCAATACTGCCAAATCTCCCCTTACCCCTCTTTGCTAAAGAGGGGAATTTTTCTTTAGCAATACAGTATCTTCTCTCTCATTTTAATTTTCTGTTGTTAGTGCAGAAAACTAGATTGAAATTGACCGCTCTTATTCCTCTCTTTGCTAAAGAGAAGATTCTTCTTTAGCAAGAAAGTATCTCTCTCATTTTAATTTTCTGTTGTTAATCCAGAAAACTAGATTGAAATTGACCGTTCTTATTCCTCTCTTTGCTAAAGAGAAGATTCTTCTTTAGCAAGAAAGTATCTCTCTCATTTTAATTTTCTGTTGTTAATGCAGAAAAGTAGATTGAAATGGACCGCTCTTATTCCTCTCTTTGCCAAAGAGAGGATTCTTCTTTAGCAATAAAGTATCTTCTCTCTCATTTTAATTTTCTGTTGTTAATGCAGAAAACTAGATTGAAATTGACCGTTCTTATTCCTCTCTTTTCTAAAGAGGAGATTCTTCTTTAGCAATAAAGTATCTTCTCTCTCATTTTAATTTTCTGTTGTTAATACAGAAAACTAGATTGAAATCGACCGCACTTATTCCCCTCTTTAGCAAAGAGGGGTAAAGGGAGATTTGGCAGAAATCAAAACGGAGCTATTAGTTTATTTATCAATCGTTAGACTATCCCGAAAACGGCATACTAATTGCATGTAATCGGTTTACGATTTCACTCAAACGAGGATCCGCTTCACGTTCCAAAAATTCGCCAAGGCGAACTCCAAATGGAACCTGATCTTTTTCAGACATCATACTCATAAATTGATTAGCAATGTCTCCACCTTGTCGATACCCTGCCAAACGACGTGCTTCACGTTCTAATTCCACACGTAAATCTAATGGAATATTTGGGAAACGTAATTTAGCCTCAGCATTAGGATCGGCAATTTCTTGTTTACCTTTGAGTTTTTGATCAAGTAAACCAAGTGCCATTGCAAAACCATAAATAGTCGCCGCTGGAGTTGGAGGACAACCGGGAATATACACATCAATTGGTACAATTTGATCGCTACCGCCCCACACGCAGTACAAGTCATGGAAAATACCACCACCACAACCGCACGCTCCATAAGAAATACAGATTTTTGGATCGGGTGCAGCTTGATAAGCACGCATTGCAGGTGTACGCATTGCACGAGTTACCGCACCAGTAAATAATAAAATATCCGCATGGCGAGGTGATGCAACAACCTTAATCCCAAAACGTTCAGCGTCAAAGGTTGGTGTAATGGTACTAAAAATTTCAATTTCACAACCATTACAACCGCCACAGTCAACACGGTAAACATAAGCGGAACGTTGAATATTTTTCAACAAAGTTTGTTTCATTTTCGCAATGTTTTCATCCACACTAAATGGCGTTGAAATACCATTCACGGGCATTGGGATTTGTGTGTTCATCTTGCAATCTCCCTAACGTGATCAAATAACGCCAATTTCACGCGCATATTGGATTCCATATCGGCGGTTTTTTCCAAACTGTTTTGGCGTTTACAGGTTGGGCAAGTGTTGAGCACCGCTAATTTATGTTTTACCAGTTCATCGTTATCCAACGTTTGTTTGAATAAATCCACTGCATAATTGAGTTCTTTATGAGAAACAAAAGGTTGACCACATTGATGACAAATCGTGGTAGTGAAAGTTGTTTCTTGATAAAGATCCTGTTTATTGCTGACTGATAATTCAAAATCTTGGCTTAAACGAATCGCTTTTGTCGGGCAAACTTCTTCACAACGGCCACAGAAAATGCAGCGGCCTAAAAATAATGACCAAGTACGTTCGCCTGTTTCAGGATCAGTACGCATGGTAAGCGCATTAGCTGGACATGCCATTGTACAGGCTGCACAAACAATACATTGATCAGAGTTCAGTTCTGGTTTACCACGGAAATCAGGATCAACTTCATAGGGTTTAAACGGATATTTAGTGGTAACATCCCCTGCATTTAATACGGTTTTAAGTAATTTAAACATTGTGCGCCCCCTATTTTAATGGTGAATTTTTACGTTCAATGCCGTAGCGTTCGATTTCTTTGTAAGAAACCGTTTGTGCTTTGCGTTTACGTACATCCACCACTGTCACACGGTCAGTACAAGAATAGCAAGGGTCAAGGCTACCAATGATAAGTGGCGCATCTGATACCGTATTGCCACGCAACATATAACGTAAAGTTGGCCAGTTTGCATAAGTCGCTGCACGACAACGCCAGCGATATAATTTTTGGTTATCGCCAAGCATTGACCAGTGAATATCTTCACCACGCGGCGCTTCCGTGATACCTAAGGCAAAACGTCCAGGGGTGTAATTGAAACCTTCAGTGATAATCGCACCCGTTGGCAAGTTATCCACCATATAATCAATGATATTCATGGATTCAAATACTTCATTTACCCGCACTTTCACACGAGAAATCACATCGCCACCTTGTTCGGTGAACATATTGAATGGTACATCGCCATAGCCAGAGAAAGGGTGAATTTTACGCACATCACGTGCGAAGCCGGAACCTCGAATCATCGGTCCGACTGGGCTGAAATCACGCGCAACTTGACGATCAAGCACTCCTACGCCCACAGTACGTTGTTCCATATTTGGCGTATTGAGTAAAATATCTACCAAAGTTTTAAGCTCTTCACGCATTTCTGCAATAAGCTTAATGCATTGTTCACGTTGGTGTTTCAACATATCGCGGCGTACACCGCCGATTAAGTTAATACCATAGGTTTTACGCGCACCAGTAAGCACTTCCGCAAGTGTCATCGATTTTTCACGAACACGGAAGAATTGCATAAAGCCAGTATCAAAACCAGTAAAGTGGCTAGATAAACCTAAGTTCAATAAATGACTGTGCAAACGTTCAACTTCCAACAAAATTGCACGAATCCATTGTGCCCGTTCAGGAATTTGAATACCTAACGCATTTTCGACAGAGTTAGCATAAGCAACGCTATGGGTAAAGCCACAGATACCGCACACACGGTCAGCCAAGAAATTGACTTGATCGTAATCCATTCGGGTTTCTGCCAATTTTTCCATACCACGGTGTACATAGAATAAACGGTAGTCCGCATCAATAATATCTTCCCCATCGACAAACAAACGGAAGTGTCCCGGTTCATCTGATGTAATATGGAGAGGGCCGATAGGCACAATACGCGCTTCACCTTTTTCGTTAATAAACTCATAGGTTTCCGTTGCCGTAGTCGGATCTGGACGCAAACGGTAGTCCATCGAATCTTTACGTAATGGATAAAGATCATCTGGCCAGTCATCAGGTAACACTAAACGACGTTGATCGGGAAGACCGACGGCCTTTAAACCGTACATATCGAATAATTCACGTTCGCCCCACACCGCCGCTTTGACTTTCGGTGTCACGGAAGGAAATTCGAGTGTAACAGGATCTACGAGTGCTTTAATCGTCACAAAAGTTTTGACGACACCTTCCATAGAAAGCACGTAATAAACGGCATAATGACCATGAATTGAGCGTTCATCGTTACCAAAAACTAATGGCAACCAGCCTTCATGTTGATAGTAAAGATATTCCACCACATCAGGTAACATATTGGTTTTCACCGTTAAAGTGACTTGATTTAGTGTAGACCACTCCTCATCTAAAATGGTATTCGGAAATTTTGCATTAACGGCTTCAATATAATTTTTGCCGAGCATTTTTACCGGATCGACCGATGTATTTTTAGTTAATTCCATTTTTTCCCCCAGTTGTCGATCATTTCGCTAAACTTTGCCAAGGTAAAACTAGCATATCGCCAAAGGACACATGTTCAGATCCAAGCACAATTCCTACCGCACTTTTTAGTAACTGCAAGATTGGCTCTGCAATATGGATACCCATTACAAACATTAACAACAATAGTATGGCCATTGCCGCCAAAGAGACTTTACTGACTTCGCCTGCTTCCACATTATCAGGTTGTTTGCCAAGCACTGTTTTTAATAGCATTAAGGCAAGTCCTGCAAGCACGATAGTGAGTAAAATTAAGCATAAAATAACTAACCAAGTTTTACCCGCTGTAATCCCTGCGACCACAACACTAAATTCACTCACAAATACGTTAAATGGAGGGATACCGCCCAATGCCAACGCACCACCTGCGAAAAGCACTGCACTCACTGGTGCAACACGCCATAATCCACGCACTTGATTCATATCACGGGTTTTATATTTCAATAGAATATTACCCGATGCACAGAATAATAAGGTTTTCGCAAGACTGTGGTTGATGGTGTGAAGTAAACCTGCAAATACCCCAATTGGGCCACCAAGACCAAAAGCGAAGCTGATTAAGCCCATATTTTCGATACTTGAGTAAGCAAGCATACGTTTAATATCAAATTGCACGATGATAAATAACGCCGCCACAAGCACTGAAAGTAAACCAAAGATCAACATTAAAGTTTGTGGAAATTCTGCGCCAACCGCTTTTGAAACTAATGTGTAGTAACGCAACACCACAAGCATTGCACAGTTTAATAACACCGCTGATAAAATTGCACTCACTGGGCTTGGTGCTTCACTGTGTGCGTCTGATAACCAAGTATGCATTGGAAATAGACCGCACTTCGTGCCGAAACCAATCAATACGAAAGCGAACGCGATATACATCAACATTGGGTTTAAACCAGTGGCTTGTTGATTCACGGCTGACCAGAAAATCGCTTGGCTTGGATCGGCAAGCACGCCATTTGCATTAGCAAAGGTTAAAAGTGTGCCGTATAAACCAAACGCGACGCCCACAGAACAGATGATGATGTATTTCCACGCGGCTTCAAGGGATGTTTTTTGTTTGTAAGTACCGACCAAAAACGCGGAGCTTAATGTTGTCGCTTCAATGGCAACCCACATTAAAATCAAGTTATTGGTGATAACTGACACAATCATCGTAAAGAAGAATAAGTGTAAGAAACCGTGGTAATGAGCATAGGTTTTAAAATCAATATGCCCTTCTTCCAATTCTGTGTTCATATAACCGATGGAATACACACCAGCAAGTGAACCCACGACAGCAATTAATCCTAAGAAAATGGCAGAAAGACTATCAACATACACCCAGTTGTTAAATGCACTGATACTGCCTTTTTCCAACACGCCAGAAATGACTTGTACGGAAAAGAACAACATCAAAATTAACCCGGTAATATGGAATGCGGTACAAACTGTCCGATTTTTTGTTCCGCGTAGTGCAAAGCTTTCAAAAGCGATGACTAAAGGTGCGACTAATAACGCAATTATCCATTGTTCATACATAGCGTTACCCCTTCAAACTCATAAGTTGTTTAGCATCAACAGTGTTGAAAGTGCGGTAAATTTTATTCACCAACACCACCATAATGATGACCGCAAAAATCGCATCGGTGGCAATGCCGATTTCAACTAATTCTGGCGCATTGTTGGCAAGTAAAGCCAAAGTTAAATGCGCACCGTTTTCCATTAAACAATAACCGAAAACTTGCTTCACAATATTGCGTTGACTCACAATACACACTAAACCTAAAAGGAAGTGGCTAAGTGATACTGACAACGCTGGTTTTAAATGTTCAACTAACGGTAAGTTCACTGGAATGACAACAAAGTAACATAAGCAAACGATGATAGATGTGATCGGGATCAACCAAGCGACATTCATTCCTGCAGGAGTTTGACTTTCGTCAATTTTTCGTAAAGAAAAGATTAAAATTCCTGGCACTAATAATACTTTTGTGATGAATGCACTAATGGACCACATATAAAGTTCGTGAGCTTGCATTTCAAATGCCAAATAAACGAATAACACCACCAATACAAGAGACTGTAAGCCATAGCACAACGCGGATTTTTTTGCGGTTTTTGCCATAATGACACAAAGCGATGTAATGATGAGCAAACTCGCTAATACATTGATCATTAACATAATTCTCTCCTTAACCCGCAAGGCCTAACCAATAGGCAGCGATAAAGCTAGAACACACAGACATCACCATTAAAATCACTAAAACAAATGTCATAGAGAATGGCAATGGTTGCGCATTTTGCACGTCTTCAGATGGTTTACCGATAACGCATTGACCAAATTTATAAAGCAACCAAACAAATGTTGCCGTAGATTCAATCAACGCAATCACCATTAACCAAGTTACCCATGAATATTCTTGTCCAAGGTCAAAACCTGCGGCAAATAATGGGAATTTACTGAAGAAACCGTTAAATGGCGGCACACCAGCAATAGCCAATGCGGCAATACCAAATCCAGTACCGACAACAGGCATGGTGCGCATAATCCCTTGTAAACGAGGCATTGAACGTGTACCAGTGGCATAACTCAATGAACCCGCAACTAAGAAGAATAAACTTTTCGCAAAGGCGTGGTTAAAGATATAAGCAATCGCTGCAACAAAGGCTAATTTAGAACCTAATGCTGCAAGAGAAAGCCCAATGAAAATGTAAGAAAGTTGAGTAATAGTTGAATACGCAAGTAAGCGTTTTAAATCCGCTTGTGGCAAATACATTAAGAAACCATAAATCAATGTAATCATTGCCATCACAATTCCCACTTCACCCACAATGTGAGGAATTTCACCAGCAGACATCACGGAACGAGCAAAAATATAGACGCCCACTTTTACCATTGATGCTGCGTGCAAATACGCACTGACCGGTGTTGGCGCTTCCATCGCATTTGGTAACCAAATTTGCATTGGAAGTTGCGCTGATTTACCCCATGCAGCAAACATCACGCCAAATAACACGATAGTTTTCGCTTCTGGCGCAAGATGTTCTAACGCGGTGATAGAGAATGTGCCAGATTGGCTAAATAAATAAGCCGCAGCAAGATATAAACCTAATGAACCGACGTGAGTGATAATCAACGCTTTCATCGCAGCCGCCATTGCTTTTTGGCTTTGATAATAGCTGATTAATGCCCAAGAACATCCCCCAGTGATTTCAAAGAAAAGCAACTGACCAGCTAAAGTTGATGAATACACCAAGCCTGCCATTGCACCTATGAAAATCAATAAGAAAGCATAAAAACGAGGTAATCCGTTATGCGGATGTTCACGGTTTTTATCGGTTAAATAACCACAAGAATATAAGCAAATTAAGAAACCTAAACCCACAACGGCAAAGGCAATTAATGTACTCACTGCATCTAAGGTCACGCCGAAGATTGCGGTATCACCAAATTTGACTAAATCATAGGTGACAGATTGTGCGCCATTTGCATACCACTGCCCCGCCACAGCAAGTGTGCCAAGGGTAGCAAGTGCGGCAAAAATGGTGGCAATTTTTGGGAAAGATTGTTTGTTCAACCCCACAATAAACGCACCGACAAACGGCAAAATGATTGTAATTAGTGCTAAACGTTCCATATTTCCTCCTTACAATCCTGTGAAGTAAAACACAAACGCCAACACTGAAATGCCGAAACCGACCACAGTTAAACGTCCTGTTAGCATAAAGCGAGTACGTGCCAATGTGTTTTCAAATACACATGCGGCGATAAATACCACGAGCAATTTCACAAAGAAAGAAACGATACCTAAAATGACCGCACTTACCGTGAACTCTTGTGCTGCACCGAATGGGAAAAGCACGCTCACAAAGATAGAGGCAACCACCATTGATTTTAAACTCAAACCGACTTTCAATAAGGCGAAAGACGGGCCTGAATATTCAGTAAGTGGACCTTCTTGAAGTTCTTGTTCTGCTTCAGCCAAGTCAAATGGAATTTTGCCCATTTCAATAAAAATCGCAAAAGCCGCGGCAACTAAGGCAATTACTGTTGCAACGGGATATTGCCAAGGTTGGCTAGAAAGTGCGGTGCTAATCACTGCAAAATTTGTAGAACCTGCAATTAAAGCAATCACAATAAATGCCAACATCAAGATTGGTTCAACAAGTACGCCTAATGTTACTTCACGGCTTGCACCTAAGCTTGAGAACGTACTGTTGGAATCCAAACCCGCAATTGAGAAGAAAAAGCGGAACAACGCGAACAAATAAATAACGGTGATTAAATCACTGCCTGCCCCAAAAGGTGAGTGATGAGTAAACATGGGTAAACTCATCGCAACCACCATGACTGTGCTAATTAACACATAAGGCATAACACGAGATACCCAACCCGCATTATCTGGCCAAATATTTTGACGCGTCATTAATTTAGCAATGTCGCGATAATCTTGTAACAAGCCCGGGCCACGACGAGATTGAATACGAGCCCGAATCATCCGTGAAATGCCTGAAAAGAGCGGTGCCAAAGCAAGAAGAATTAACGCTTGCACAATGGCTAAAAGGAACATTCCAGCGGAAGTGGAAATTTCTGAAGGTAATGAAATCATAATTTCCTCCTACATCAACGCAATGGAAAGTAATAACACAACCAAGGCAATCACGAAGTACACGCAATAAACGCGGAAGTCGCCTTGTTGTAGCCATTGAATTTTACGACCTAACCACGGGATAAAATGCGCAATCGGCATTGTTACTTTTTCTTCCCAGAATGGTTCTGTTTTGGTCGCACCTGAAATTAATGCATTGATACCTTTTGCACCAGCAGGCGCAGGATCGAGCACTTGACGCAAGGTATAAAGTGGTTTGAAGATAATACGGAGCGGACGAGTAAAACTACCCGCAGATGCTGCCATATCCATTTCGTAAGCATAACCACAAGCCCAAGGATTGCCTTTTGCACGATCTGCCATACGATTGCCTTTAGTGTAAGCGTAATATATAAACGGCAACACAAAGAATGCAATCAACATAATACTCACCATTGGTGTAGAAAGCACAGTATTCGGTGTATTGCTTGCTACCACTACGCCATTTTCTGCTAAATTAAGCATTTCATTATGAGAAAGTGCGGTTGCAATATTGGCAATAATTGGAGTTACCACAGAAGCACCCACGCCTAAAAGTACACAGAATAATGCCAAGATTGCCATTGCAATCACCATTGGTTTTGGCACTTCGCGTGCATGTGCTGCTTTTTCGCTGCGTGGTGCACCACCAAAGCTAATACCATACACTTTCACGAAACAAAGTGCGGCAAGTGCACCTGTTAAGGCAAGCATAATGATTGCAACAGGGCCAGCGATACGCAATACCACATCATTGTGTTGGCTTAGGCTGAATAAAGATTGATAAGTAAACCATTCACTCACAAAACCGTTAAACGGTGGTAATGCAGAAATTGCCATGGTACCAATCAAGAAACAGAAAGCAGTAAATGGCATTAATTTGCCAAGTCCGCCCATTAAATCCATATCTTTTGAATGTAAACGGTACATCACAGAACCAGCACCCAAGAACAATAAGCCCTTGAATACTGCATGGTTAAGTAAGTGATATAAACCGCCAAGTAAACCGACAATAGCAAGCACTGGATTATGAATAGCCATACCGATCATACCGACACCAACACCCATCATAATAATGCCGATGTTTTCTACGGTGTGATACGCCAAAAGTTTTTTGATGTCATGTTCAGCTAAAGCATAAAGTACGCCAAGCACAGAAGAAACTGCGCCAAAAGCAAGCACAATCACACCAAACCACATATTGTGTGCGCCAAGTAGATCAATACCAACTTTGATAATCCCGAAAATACCGATTTTAACCATCACACCAGACATCATTGCAGAAGCATGAGAAGGCGCAGCTGGGTGAGCTTTTGGTAACCAGCTATGCAATGGAATCATCCCTGCTTTTGCGCCGAAACCAAGAAATGCCAAAATAAATACCGTAAAGGCTAAAGGCATTGAAAGCTCGGTGTGGCGGAAGGCTTCAAATTCAAAGCTGCCTGCGTAGCAATAGAAAATAAAGAAAGCGATCATAATCAACACAGAACCAGCGTGAGCAATGAAGAAATACAATAAGCCCGCATTGGTTGCGTTGTCGTCTTGTTCGGTCAGTACTAAGAAGTAAGATGCCAAAGACATCATTTCAAAGAACACTAAAAAGTAGAAAGCGTTATCGCTGGTGACCAAAGCAACCATTGAGGCGATAAACAAATTCATAAAGAAACCCATCGTGCCAGCGCCTTTTCCAATGTATTCTTTCACATAGGAAAAGGAATAAAGTGCGGTGATAATAACCATTAAAGAAATTACACACACCATAAACGCAGCTAATCCGTCGATGCGGATTGAAAATTGGGCGAAGTCGAAAGGGGTTGAAAACACATCAACGACCGTATCGTTGCTGATAAGCACGGGAATGCAGGCAACAATGCCTAACAAGCCACCAAGTACACCGGTCACGCCGGATATATTGATTGAAAGTTGTTCATTTTTTCGCACAGCGAGAGAAATAAACGCACCAACGACATAAATCAACAAGGACGTGATGAGCAAACTGATTGAAGAACTCATAATTTCACTCCATTGATTAACGAGTAAACAAACAATAAACTTTTATCTTGGCACGACAGGAGAACCCATCATTGCCATTTCGCGTTTTTTGCGATTTGCTTGTTCGATACTCTCATCACTAATTAAGAATAAAGTTTTGGTTGGGCAAGTTTGCATACAAGCAGGACCTTCTTCACGGAAATAGCAAAGGTCGCATTTCACTGCGATAGCTTTTACACCTGGTTCCCATGCAAGCATATTATGAACATCGGTATTATTCGGTGCAGTGCGAATATCACGTTTTACCGCATCAGTGAAAGAGAAACTGTCGTAGTGGTTTGGTGCGTCTAATGGCGCGCTACCGTGTTGAGTAATCGCCCCAAATGGACAAGCAATGGCGCAAAGTTTACAGCCAATACACAAACCTTCGTTTAATTGAATAGTGTCATTTTCGTGCTTAATTGCATGCACAGGGCATACCGTAGCACAAGGTGAATCATCACAATGGCGACACAAGATCGGCACAGTAATATCGTCGTTACGCATTACTTGTAACCGCGGAAAGGATTGTAATCCAAAAGCTTTGTGTACTTCGCTGCAAGCAGCCATACAGGTATTGCATCCAATGCAATCTTTCGGATCACCTATAACAAAACGGTTCATATTTTCCCCCAAAGTATGTATAGATAGAAACAGAAAGTAGGTGGAAGGCATTACGCCAATACATCACAATAACCACTCTAGAAATAAGGATACTCCTTCGGAGTTACCCCGACTAGAGTAAAACGATTGTTTTATTGACTGAGATCATAAATTTTTTTGTTTTTATCGAAGAGAAAATTTCGTATTGAGATTGACTCTCAATTCAATTTGTTAAGATTGTAAGTAATTGAAACTATTAAACTAATTATTGAAAAGCAATTGCTAATGCAATGTTAAAATCCTGTTGTCATTTTCTCATTTAGCACAAAAGTGCGGTAGATTTCCAGCAAGTTTTAGAGACTACTTTAAAGTGAATTTTCATCATAAAATCCTCTTTTCTAAATGAGAATAAATAAAAAAGACATAAAAAAACACCGCACTTTTGCGGTGTTTTTTCATTATGTTTTTGCTATCAGCTGATTACCATTGGTAACCTACGCCAGCTGCAACCCCAGTTTTACCTTGGGTATTTGCCGTACCGGATAAACGGATGATGATCTTACCGTTATCAGAAATACGAGACATACCTATTGCAAGACCATTTTGCCCTTGATAGTTACCAGCTGCAATACCCACTAAGCTCTTACCTGGTGTATAAGCCTGCGGAATAGTCGCCGCTGCTAATGCACTTGCAGTACCCGCATCTGCACGTTTGCCAACTTTGTTGATCTTGTTATCCAAGCCACCAAGCTTATGACCAATACCTGCAGCGACAGCATATAACTGACTACCGTTAATCGCATCAGTAGAGGTTGATGAAATTTCACCTGCTGCTACGTTTTGAATACGACGTTCGTTACCTGCAGCACCTACAGATACTACGCCATCAGCTTTCGCTCCTTGGAAACCGCCATAAGTCATATAGCCTACAGTTGCGGTGCTTACAGTACCTGTTGAACCAGCTGTTGTACTAGTTCCATCCTTACCATCTTGTTTCAAGTTATGTAAAGTACCAGTTTTAGAGCCATTACCGCCACGAGCAGTTGATTTAGTTCCTAAGATAACTGAATTTCCAACAGTATGTTTTACTTCATTACCTAATACAAATGTATCATCAGTTGCAACAGTATTATTGTTACCCACTGAGTAACTACTGTTACCATTAATAATACTTGGATCACCAAATGCACCAGATTTATTACCAGTTACACGGTTACCCGTACCAATACTGATTGAATCATTACCCGTTACAACAGAATTAAAGCCAATTGCGACAGCATTTGTACCTTCAGCACTTGATTTAGAACCAATCGCTGTTGCAAATTTACCTGATGCACTTGAGTCAAAGTCATTCTCAGTTTCCACTTTAGTACGCTTAACACCGTCATTAGAGTGGAAGAACTTAATACCTTGCTCATTCATATTGTAGATTGCTTCAACAACAGAGTTAGTAATAATCTCTTTTTGACCTTGAACATTATAGGTCTTCAAGATTGGGGTACCGCTCTTATCAACAATGACATTCTTATACTCTTTACCATCAACTGTAATGTTCTTCACATTTGGTACATTACCACGGCTTAATGCATAGACTTGTGCCCCATTTACTGCATCTGTGCTGTTTGGTGAAATATCACCCGCAGCAACACCAGTAATCTTAGTTGGTGTTTTACCATCTGCACCACTTACATTGATGTTACCCTCTGCAGTAGATGAAATCTTAGGTCCTTTATCACCGCCAAACTGTACGCTATTGAATTGAACATCGTCTTTAGTTGCGTAAGTAACTTTACCATCAGCTTCTTGTTTCACCGACATATTTTTGCCTGCTATCATTTCCACTGATTTTCCTGGTTTAATTAATTCCTTATCACCAGAAACTTTCTCTCCGCCATCAACACTTGATGTTTTTAAAGTAAAGCCAGAGTTATTAATTGCATTAATTACATCTTTCGCAGTAGCAACTTTATTATCTAAAGCCTTATCAGCTTCCTCTGCAGCTTTTTGAGCTTTGTCTTGAGCATCATTAGCTGTTTTCACAGCGTCTTTAGCGTTATTAAATACACCCTGTTTTTCAACCGCACTTTCCTTCGCTTTCTTCGCTAGTTCTTGAGCTGCATTCACTTTATTTTGAGCGTCTTCCGCATTCGCCTTCGCTAAATCAGCTGCTTTTTGTGCAGCCTCTTTCGCTTTAACTGCAGACTCCTGAGCTTTCTGAGCATCATCTAATGCTTTTTTAGCTTTTTCATCATTTGGTGATGCTTTAGCTGCTGCTTCTGCTGCAGTTAAGTCAGAATTAGCTTTATCTAACGCTTTATTAGCATTAGCTAATGCTTCATCATTTTTCTCCGCATCGGCTTTTGCTTTGCCCAAATTAGTATTTGCATTCGATAATTCAACATCAGTTTTAATAACATTATCTTTAGCTAAATTCAGCGCCTTAGTAGCGAAATCTAACGCTTTATCAGCATTATCTAAATTTTTATAAGCTTTATTTAATGCTGAAGTATCTGATGAAGTTACTAAACCATTTTCAGAAGATCCTATCGACTTTGTATTTACATCAAACTTGACGTAAGTGGTTGTTACGTTCTTACCATCTTCGTCTTTAGCTGAATCTACCGCCATAGATACTGTTGTGCCCTTCCCATTCACATATTTTACGTTGTCATTAGGGTTAACTTTTTCATATACCTTTTCGTCCGAACTAAATTCTTTGGTAGTAGAACCGATACCGATATTCCAACCAGATTTTTCAATAGCAGTCGCCACAGTGTTACCAGTTACGAAGGAGTTACCATCGTTCGTTACTTTGTCGCCATTAGCCACTGGAATTTCTGTAGTTGTCGCTTTACCTGTAACAGGGTCTTTCGCATAGATTTTACCATCTTCACCACGAACAGCCTCTGTTTTTGTACCATCAGCTTTAGTAATTGTTACATTATTAGTAACTTTCCCCTCTTTTAAGCCTACTGTAATTTCACGAGTGCCGTCAGTTAAAGTTTTTCCAGTTACTTCAATACCTTTGCCGCCTTTGAAGTCGACCTTGCCGGCATTCTTCACGACATCGGTGTAGCCGTTGCCGTCTTTGGTCGATACCACCCAGCCCATATTTTGCAAATCGCCTACGGTTGCGGCGGCGTTCTTGTTCACCGGTGCAGCTTTTGTACCTGCCAAGTCGATCAGTTTTTCCGTTTTCGACTCTACCGGATTACCGTCCGACTTTTTATCACCGTTCGGTTTGGTGCTTACTTCGCTTGTATTCAACACCGATGCCACGCCGACAAGTTGGGCCGGTTTGCCGTCTGAAGAGATTTTCAGTGCCGTTGCCGGTTTGTTTGCCGCATCGTTATTGGATGCTTCTTTAGCTGCTTCCGTCGTTAGGCTGACCGGTTTTTTGCCGTCTTCATCTTTACCGATTTTCACAGTTGCAAACTCAACGTCGTCTTTGGTCGCATAAGTGACTTTGCCGCCCGCATCCTGTTTCACGGTCAGATTTTTACCCGCAACCATTTCAACGGTTTTACCCGGGTTGATGACTTCCCCGTCGTTCTTCAGGGTATTGTCGGCAGTCAGATTGTCGGCGGCAGCAGTGGCGGAAGTCTTCAGCGTAAAGCCGGAGTTGTTAATCATATCCGCAACATTTTGAGCGGTTGCCACTTTGTTCAAACCTGCCTCATCTGCCGCTTTATTTGCCGTATCAAGTTTAGTTTGAGCCGCTTTCTTAGTCTGTTCATCTCCTGCTTTCGCCAATTCATCTTGAGCATCTTTGATTGCTTTCGATAAATCCGCAGCATTAGCAACCGGACCTGCAACTTTACCCGTAGCTTTACCGTCTTTGGTTTCCGCAGTGATTACACCCGTATCCACATCCACCTTCACTCGGCTTTCCGCTCCGTCGGTTTCAATGCTGACCGTCGTACCTTTGCCGTTTACAAAGTTTATGGTGTCATACGCCCTGACAAAATCAACCTCACTTCCGTTGCCCTTCAAGTTCCAGCCGCTGTTTAACACGTCGCCCACGGTAGCGGCGTTGTTCGCATTCACATTGCCGTCCGCCGTGCCGATTATCGGGGCGGATTGCGATTTGCTTGCCGGTTTGCCGGCATCCGCCGTGTTGCGGGTTTCGGGAAGGTTTGATTTAACATTCGACAGGGTGGTCGGAGATGTCGTGCCTTTTGCGCCGTTGACCGAAACGATTACGTCGCCCGCCGGCACTTCTTCTCCCGTACCGTCGGCATTCGGATAAAACTTGGTTTCCGTCGTGCCGTCATTTTTGGTTACAGTTTTCGGATAGACTTTTGTTCCGTCTTTCTTGGTATATTCCACCGGTTTGACCGAATTGTTCGTCGCAAGCTGGTGATCCACGTCTACCGTAATGGTGCGTACGCCGTTCTCGGTTTTACCCGATACTTTGGCGGCGTTTTTGCCGACAAATTTCACTTCTTCGGCATTTTTTACCTGCGCGTTGTAAGTCTTGGCGGGATTGTCTGTTTCCTTATCGGCAGAAAGCACCCAGCCCATACCGCGCAAGTCGCCCACGGTGGCGGCGGTATTGTCACTGACTGTCGGTTCGGTCTTGCCGGTTTCGGTTTTATTGAGGTTCAACAACCCCTCGGTTTTCGGATTGGCAGCGTCGAATTTGTCCAAACCGCTGCTTATGCCGCTAAGGGTAACCGGCTGTTCCTTCCCGCCTGCCGTTGCGGCAGGACGGCTGAAGGTCAAACCGTTTGCGGTCGGCGCGATATTGACGGTGTTGCCGCCTTGAACCAGTTTCAAGCCTTCAAACTCGGGGGTTTCCACAGTGGCAAAGGTAAATTTGCCGCCTTCGCGTTTGACACGCAGGTTTTTGCCTGCCGTCAGCGTCAGCTCGTCGCCCGCTGCCATGCTTTCGCCGGCATCGTTCGTGGTTTTGTCGTTATCGCTTACGGCATCACCGTTGTTGTTCGCCTTCGCATACCATTTCGCGCTGTTGACGGCATTGGCGACGCTTTCCACCGTGGCGAGCTTGCTTCCGTCGCCGTCTTTGGCTTTAAGCCGCCCTTTGTTCTTGCCGCCTGCATCCTCCGTTACGCCCGTTACGGCTGTAACTTTGCCGTCGCCGTCCACTTTGATGGTCGTGCCGTCGGCTTTGACATCGTATTTCACGCTGACGGTATCGGGGTTGCCGTCCTTGCCTTGCGTAACTTCCACATTGGCAACCGTGCCGTTGCCGTTTTCGTAATTGACGGCATCGCCCGGGTTGATTAATTGGGTTTTGTTTGTGTCGGTTACCGCCGCGCCATCGATTTTGGTCGCATTGGTTTTCCATCCCGACTGATTGATGGCGTTTGCCACATCGCCGGTTTTTGCCACTTTGTTCCCTGCTTTAGGGTCGGTGTCTGCCTTTCCGTTTGTGCCGACGACAACCTTGCCGCCCGCCGTCGTGATGCTGCCGGCGTCGTTTTTGGCGGTAATGGTAACGACTGCGCGTTTGCCGCCGTCTTCTGCGGCAACAGTAACATCCGTCGTCGCCTTATTGCCGCTGACAAAGTCCACGGTGTCGTAGGTGCGGACGAAATCGACGTTTTCGACCTCGCCGCCCGCCTGTTTCGCGCCCCGGATGTTCCAGCCGGCATTTAACACATCTTGAACGCTGGCGGCGCGGTGATAGGCGGTGGCATCAATGTTGGCGGTAATGTTCGCGGTTGTGCCGCCCGCCAAGGTGTCGGTCAGGGTCGGCTTGATACCGTTCAGATAGACCGGTGCTTTGTTGTTTATCGAGCCATCGGTGGCGGTTTCCGTACCGGTGAGGGTCAGACCGTTTGCACCGCTTGCGATATTGACTTTCGCCCTATCTTTGCCGATGCTCAGCGTGTTTTCCACATTGGCGGTTTCAACTGTAATGTCCTTCGCCAAGGCAAAGGTAATGTTGCCGCCGTCGCGTTTGACACGCAGGTTTTTGCCCGCTTTCAGATTCAACGTGTCGCCCGCCTTGACTGCCGTGCCTTTATCGTTTTCGGTCGGCGTGTCCACACTATCGTCCGTGTTTTCCACTTTGGCAATCCACGCCGCGCTGTTGATTGCATCCGCAACGTTTTTCACTGTGGCAATCTCGGAAGCCGCGCGGGTTTCCGCCTCTGCCTTCGTCTCCTGCTTGCCGTCCGCCTTGGTTTGGGCGGTAACGGTTACCTTACCGCGATTGGCGGTTTGGTCTTCGCCGCCATTTGCTGCGGCAATCGCGCCTGTATTGACTTTTACGCCGTCTGTGCCGACCGTAAGCGTTTTATCGGCGGCTTTCACGGCAATGCCGTCCGTCGTGGTCTCGATGCCGTCTGAAGTCTTGACCTTCACGCCGTTTGCGCCAACTTCCAAAGATTTGTCGGCAGCTTTGACGCTGTATTTCACGGTCGAGGTCTGCTTGTCGTCAGACACGCTGACAGACACGTCCGTGCCGTCGCCTTGTGCGAAGTTTACGGTGTCGTAGGCTTTGACAAAGTCTTTTGCCGTACCTTTTTCTTGGATGTTCCAGCCGCTGTTCAACACGTCGCCTACGGTTGCCGCATTGGTTTCGGCAAGTGCGGTCGGTTTTATTGCTGAAGTTGTCGGCGCGGTCGTACCGGTTTTCGCGCCGTCAAGGTTGCCGGCTACATTAGAAATCGCATTGCCGCCGTTGTTTAAGCCGTTTTCGGTCAGACTAACATTCGGTTTTTGCTCACCGCCGGTCGTCGGCGCAGCGGGCGTAATGGTAATGCCGTCTGAACTGATTTTCACCGTCGGTTTGCCGTTGGCTTTAAACTCTGCGCTGGTCAGGTTAATTAATTCCGGATTCAAGCTGTAAGTTACTTTGCCGCCCGCATCCTGTTTCACAGTCAGATTTTTACCTGCAACCATTTCAACGGTTTTACCCGGGTTGATGACTTCGCTGCCTGTCGATTTGTCATCTTTCTTACCATCGGCAGTGGCGGAAGTCTTCAGCGTGAAGCCGGAATTGTTAATCATATCCGCAACGTTTTTAGCCGTAGCAACGCCTTTATCATCCAAAACCTTATTTAATGCCGTTTCGGCATCTTCGACTTTTTTCTCAGCCTCTTTCTTCTGTTTATCTGTCGCATCTTTAGGCAATGCGGCCAACTCGTCTTTTGCAGTTTTTAATGCGTCTTGAAGTTTGGAATCGGTTGAGGGCGCAATCACAGAACCGTCGGTGCTAGAAACCAGCTTGGCAGTTTTAACATCGGGCACTTCCACATCAACGGTAATGGTGCGCACGCCGTTCTCGGTTTTACCCGATACTTTGGCGGCGTTTTTGCCGACGAATTTCACTTCGTCCGCGTTTTTCACTACATCTTTGTATTCGCCTGTTGTACCCGTTGCTTTATCAGATGAAACCACCCAGCCCATATTTTGTAAGTCACCTACCGTCGCCGCAGCGTTTTTATTCACTGCTTTAGCGTCTGTGCCTACCAAATCAATCAGGTTAGGACGTGCATTACCCGTTGTCGCCGTACCATTCGGATTGGTATCCACTGGTTTAACGTTCAGAGTAGAACCCACACCCGTAATCTGGGTTGGTTTGCCGTCTGAAGACACGTTCAATGCTGTTGTCGGTTTGTTTGCCGGATCGTTATTAGATACATCGGTTGCTTTATCTGTCGTCAAGTTAACTGGTTTTTTGCCGTCTTTTTCTTCGCCGACTTTGACAGATTTAAATTCAACATTATCTTTTGTCGAGAATGTGAATTTACTTCCATCTTGAGCAATCTTGATGTTTTTATCTGCTTCAAATGTAACGGTTTCGCCCGGTTTCACAAGTTGCGTTGCTTCGCCTGACACCTCTCCATTTCCAGTTTTAGCAGCAATGGCATTCCAACCCGCCTTGTTGATGGCTTCAGTGACATTTTCTACCGTCGCAATCTGTTTGCCCGCATCAGTTTTTGCTTGATTTGCAGCATCAAGTTTCGCTTGTGCTTTTTGCTGTGCAGCAGTATCCCCAGCCTTGGTCGCTTCAGCCAATTCCTTGGTCGCCTCTGCAATCGCTTTATCTAGTGCAGTTGTTGCCTTACCCGTTGATTCCGTTGCAATATCACCCGTGTTTACTTTCACGCCATCTGTACCAACGGTAATTGTGCTATCCGCTGGTTTTACAGAAATAGTATTGTTTGCCGTATCTTTCTGTAAACCACTGCCAACGTTCACGTCGTATTTGACGTTTACGTTGCCAGTTTCTTTGCCTGCCTTGTCAGTATCTTTAGTCACAGATACCGTTGTGCCACTACCATTCAAGAAATTCACTTGCTCGCTTGGATTGATGGTGTCAACTTCAGTTTTGTTATTTCCTGCAACTTTCCAACCGCTTGCTTTTAATTGGCTTACGTTTACAGCATCGTTGTCATCGCTACCGTTAGCTACGTTGGTGATTTTGGTCGGGCTTGTGCCATCCGCTTTAGTGACTTTTAAGTTATCACTATCGTTGGTGATTTTCGGACCTTGGTCGCCACCGATTTGAACGGTTGTAAACACAGGATTATCTACTGTTTTAAAGGTAAATTTATTCGCTGTGCTGTGGTCGATTTCAATGTTTTTGCCCGCATCAAAAGTAACTTTGGTGCCAGCTTTTACATTGTCTTCCGTACCATTTTTGCCATTGCCTGAAGCAGCTGCAATCCAATAGGCATCATTAATCGCTTCCGCTACGTTTTGAGCCGTAACAACCTTGTTCTCTTCCTTCGCTAACGCCGCTCTCGCATCCGCTAATGCTTTTTGTTTCGCTATATCTGTTGGGTTAGCAGTCGCCTCTCTCTCCGCTTCTGTTACTGCCTCTTTTAATGCCTTAACATCCGGTGCAACCACCTTGCCAGCAGTTGTCGTCAAATCGGCTTTATCAACATCAAACTTGATTTCGCTACGTTTTCCCTCTGCATCCGTTGTCACCGTTACAGTCGTACCATTACCATCCACAAATGCGACTTTATCACCCGGTTGAACGAGATCTTTGTTGGTTGTACCTTGTTGTAATGTCCAACCGCTTGCGTTGATAGAATCCGCCACGTTTTGTACGGTGGCAATTTGGTTTGCTCCGGCGTTAGTGAATGCTGTCTTCGCAGTCTCAAAGGCCTCTTTTTTGTCCGTTAAATCTTTATTTGCGACTTCATAAACACCTTTTGCCGTATTGCGTGCTGCCTCAGCATTAGTTTTTGCTTGTTCTAACTTAGACTTCTCGCGTTGACGATCTGCCAATGTTACCTTTAGCTGCTCCAATGTTCGTTCGCGTTGATCCACAACAAACTGAGAGCTCTCTACCTTCTCTTTGGCTTTATTCAGTACACTTTGTTTTGTAGTGTTAGTTGGGTCTCCATTTACATCATTCTGTGCTTTTGTAAGTGCGGTTTGGTCTGTTGCTAATATGTTTCGTGCTGTCGTTAACTCTTGCGTTGTTCTTACAATATCGGCTTGCACTGCTGTAACTGCCTCTTGTCCTTTGGTTAAGGCAGTATCCGTTTCTATATATGCTAATTCTGCGCGTTGATACGCATCGTTTTTCTCACGCCATACATTTTGGCTAGCAATCAAATTCGTTTCAGCAGAATTCATCGCTGTTGTAACCGCTTCATTGACTGCTTCTGTGGTGCCGTTTGGCGTATTCATCGTACCATCAGAATTTGCTGTCACTTTCCCCGTGGTGACTTTCAAACCCGCAGAGCTAACCGACAAGGTGTTGTTCACTTCTTTTACATCAAATGTAACATTTGCACCTGCTGGTTGTTTTTTAACCTCCTCTGCAGCCACTTTTTGTGCATCAGCGTTCAACTTACCATCGGTAAAATCGCTTGCTTTATAGAAATCACTCCCAATTTTGACCAGCTTATTGCCCTTTGTGTCTTCTGCTGAATTAATTTCAGCAATATTAACCGCTGTACCCAAGCCATCTAGGAAGTTCACACGGCCATTGGTACCAATGTTAGACAAGCGGAATTTATTATTGCCGCCCACTTGCCAACCGTTAGCAATGGTTTGAGAAAGTGAACGGGAGATCGCATTTAACTGCGAACCATTGACCGCATCGGTGGAATCTTCCGCCACACGACCTGCCGCCACGTTTTTCAACTGGCGTTCTGCACCCGGTGTACCAAAGGAAACCACATCCCCTTCAGACGTGTTAATACCACCCGCCCATCTGAAGGTGTATTTTGCCTTCGCTGAACCAGTTTCAACCACGTTGCCATCTTCATCGTAAGAAATATCTGTTTGACGTGTACCTTTGCTCACCTCATCAGCCACAGCACCCGTACCAATCGCCACCGAATTTTGCATGCTGGCGTGCGCCCCCGTACCCAATGCCATTGAACCAAGTGCATCTGCTCGTGCACCCGTACCAATCGCTACGCCCATATCCCCTTTAGAAAGAGAGTGGATCCCCATCGAGATAGAGGCATGACCATTTTTGTTGTCTGAGCTGCTGTAATCTAAGGGGAGGGTATTCAGGTGATAGCCAGTGATTTCGCGGTACGCATCAGAAAGCTTTTCCCCCGTCACCGTTTCGGTTCGCACTAATTTGACAGTACGAGTAACGGTCTTACCATTGATTACTTCCGTAATTGTGTCATCGTATAGTTCAGGTGTGCCATCCTTGTTCATTTTTTCTCTGCTATAGCTTACAACTTGATCCGCAGCCGTGCTAATATCCGACCCGCCAATCATAATAGATGAGTGCCCTTGTGCAATGGTGCCTAAACCCATGGCAATCGCACCCTGTTCACCTTTAGCCTTCGCCCCTTGACCGATGGCAATGTCGGACACTTGTTCCGATACTGCACCTTGACCGACTGCAACAGAAGAGGTTGCCGCCTTAGAACTATCACCAACAGCCACAGCAGATTTATCAGCATTTGCCTGATAACCTGCGGCTACGGCTGATTCTTTGGCATTCGCCCCCGTACCTGCAGCCACCGCATAATTACCTTGCGCTTCCGAACCCATACCAATGGCTACCGCAGCCTCAGCATTCGCCAATACGGATGCGCCGGAACCAATAGCTGTGGCACCAAAAGCACCTTTTCTGACGATGGAGTTCGTACCAATCGCCACGCCCAATGGAGTAGTGGAGTGGGCCTGCATACCGATTACGGTTGAACCATCTTGACCATAGCTGGCACGATAGGAGTTATCTAATACAGTGCCTACTAGTTCTTTATATTTGTCCCTAATCGTAATCGGGTTACCATTTTTTCCTGTGCCAGGCGTTGTCTCAGCGTCAAAATCATTCACGCCTTTGGCATCTTTGCTATCAGGATTCAAGGCTTTAAAATATTTCTTTTGGTCATAGGCTCGAATATCATTACCACCGATAACGATAGACCCTTGACCTGCTACAGATTGCGCACCAATGGCTACCGATTGGTCACCAATAGCACGGGTATTACGACCTAAGGCTGTGGCTTCATTAATATCTATATTTGTGTATCCGTTAGCACCACCTGCTATTTCTCGATAATCCGCAACATTTTTAACACCAAACGCTTTTTTCAGCACATTTTCATTAGAGTCAACATCTGTACCATTATCAACAGGCATATTATTGTTCTTAGTATTTAACTTTCTAAATCCTGCTCCAGCCCCGGCTCCTATAGCAACAGAAGAATTTACAGAACGCCCATCATCTTTATTAACTCCTGTATAAGCACCAGTACCAATAGCTACACCGCCTGCATCGTTCCCGTTACGGCTAAGACCAGCTTTGTCAGTTCCAGAAACCGCTCCAGCTCCAATAGCTATACTATAACCATTACTACCTTGATCTCGAGTTTCAGCGTCAGCACCGAAAGCAATATCCTTAATTTTTTTTGCTTTACTAGAGTTACCAAAAGCCATTGCCTTTTCAGCACCTGCATCGCTTCCATATCCTATGGCATAACTATCGTGACCTTGTGCTTTCGATCCAGCTCCCAATGCTACAGATGTAGCACCAAGCGCTTTAGATTTCCAACCTAATGCCATAGCATTATTGAAAGTTGTTGATGTTTCAGCTTCTCTACCTAAGGCTATACCGTAATTTCCGCCAGCTTTTGAGTCTCTACCTATTGCTAATGCACCATTGTTTCCCATTGCTTTCGCGTTATAACCTAAAGCAATATTACCTTCTTTGCTTGCAGCAGAACTATTCCCTATAGAAATAGAGTAATTCGCACTTGCATCGCTTCCATATCCTATGGCATAACTATCGTTACCTGTCGCATTCGATCCGGCACCCAATGCTACAGATGTAGCACCAGTTGCTTTTGTGTTAGAACCTAAAGCAAGACTATTATTACCTTGCGCTTTCGATCCATTACCGATAGCTACAGCATTTGTATTTTCTGCTTTTGCTTTATGACCTAATGCCATAGCGTCATTTGAAGTTGTTTCAGCTTCCCTACCAACAGCAATACCATCATTTCCTGCTGCCTTAGAATCTTTACCAATAGCAATAGATTCGCTACCACTTGCAGCAATAGCCATCCCCTTTGAATTAATCTGAATCAACCCACTTGCTGCGGTCTCAACCGCATAAGCCGAATGGCCGCTTAATAACGTCAAGGCGATGGCTGAAGATTTAATAAAATTGCCTGAAAATTTGACCGCACTTTTTTGTGCATTTGATGAGCTTTGTTTTTTGTGTGCTTTGGTTAATTCGGATACCGCCACCCAAGATTGGGTTGCTTGGCTCCATACAATACGGAAAATCTTATTCATAAGTTTTTCTCCTGCTATGACTAGGCAATATAAAAAATGCCTCTGTATAAATATGCTAAATGAGTTGATAAATAAATTTTTAAAATTATATTAAATTCCTCTTTAAACTCAAACTAATTCTACAATCTTTACAATAATTTACATTTAAAACTATCATAAAAATACAAAGCAAACGTTTGCTTTTTTTTGCGCAAGAAGTAAGCAAAAGTGCGGTGATTTTTAGGTGCGTTTTTATTGGGGAAAAGCAAATATGCTTATCAAAAAACAAAGGCCGCAAAGTGCGGCCAATTTTTTTTAGAATTCTTTTGAAATTAAACTTTCTGCTAATTGCAAATCAAGTGTGGAATCAATATCAATAGAACGATAAGTTGGCATTAAATAAAAACGCATTGGGGCAATAAAAAAGCGTTTTTCTTCAAAGAGACTTGCGATGTCATTAATATAAATTGCGCCGTTTGCACGATAAGATTTCGGTAATTTTTGGCGAGGGGCTTCAAAATCCGTTAATTCGTGAATAGGCTGAACTTCGGTGCCTTCTAAAGTGAAGGATTTATAAGGATGATGCTCACATTCGCAAGCGGAAACCACGGATTTATATTTGCCGCCAAGGAAAATTTCCATCGCATTACGAATATCTAAAGCATTACGCAATGGGCTGGTTGGTTGCAAAAGTGCGGCGGTGCCTTGTGAAATATTCAGTGTTTCTAAGCAATGCAAAATCGCATCAATGGTGCGTGTATCACTTTGCGCCAAACTTTCAGGGCGTGCCACTGCTTTTGCGCCGTATTTTGTGGCTTCTTTTAAAATTTTTTCACCGTCTGATGTCACCACAATTTGATCAAACATGCCCGATTCTTGCGCTGCCAAAATCGCACGCCCCACCAAAGAAACGCCCCCCACAAGCTGTAAATTTTTGTCTTTAATTCCTTTAGAACCCGCTCTCGCAGGAATAATTGCAATTCTTGTCATTATTTGCACCCTCTGTGATAAAAGTGCTGACTATTCTAGAATCTTTCCCTTGTTTTAGCAAAAACTAATCTTTAATATGGCACCACATTTTTGTTTAAAAAAGAGGAAATAAAATGACTCAACTTACTCGTGAACAAGTTCTTGAACTCTTTCATCAACGCAGCTCAACACGTTATTACGACCCCGCAAAAAAAATCAGTGATGAAGATTTTGAATGTATTTTAGAGTGCGGTCGATTATCGCCGAGTTCTGTAGGCTCCGAGCCTTGGAAATTTTTAGTGATTCAAAATAAAACCCTGCGCGAAAAAATGAAACCTTTTAGCTGGGGAATGATGAATCAGCTTGATCATTGCAGTCACCTTGTGGTGATTTTAGCGAAGAAAAATGCCCGTTATGACAGCCCATTTTTTGTGGATGTGATGACGCGCAAAGGCTTGAATGCCGAGCAACAACAAGCCGCCCTCGCCAAATACAAAGCCTTGCAAAAAGAAGATATGAAATTGCTGGAAAGCGACCGCACTTTATTTGATTGGTGCAGTAAACAAACTTATATCGCCCTTGCCAATATGCTTACTGGCGCTGCCGCCCTTGGCATCGATTCTTGCCCAATCGAAGGTTTTCATTACGATAAAATGAATGAATGCCTCGCCGAAGAAGGATTATTCGATCCTCAAGAATATGCCGTTTCTGTTGCCGCAACCTTCGGCTACCGCTCACGCGATATTGCGAAAAAATCCCGTAAAGGGTTGGATGAAGTGGTGAGATGGGTGGGGTAAATACTCGCTTTGATTTAACTTGTAGATTTAATTGATCCACAATGGGAAACCCCAAGGGATTTCTTGGGATTTTTTATTTATAAAATATGTTGTGGTAATACGGCTATTTCTGCTTCAAAAAGTTGTGGTTCAAAAAATAGTTTGTATTGCCATGTTAGTGCTTGTGAAAGCAAGCGAAACGTATAACGCTCAGGCGCAATTTTTTGTAATACTGATTCAAATTGATCATAGGTCTTTTTTAAATTATGAAGCGCTTGCTCGGGTTTCTTAGCTATCTTTTTGTTCCATACAATTTCTTGATGATAAAGCCTATTTCTAAAACGCATAATTTGTTTTAATGAGTTATACAGTTCCTTAAAAGTGCTAAATCGCTTATCAAATATATTATTAAAAACACCCTGCCAATAATATACGTGTGGGTTTCTTTGTTTATCGTAATCAAGTAAATTTACCCAAAAGCCGAAGCTAATCCGAGAGATAATATCATTTTCATCATAATTTTTCTTATGTTTGCAATCCTTAATTGATTTTTGAATCTGCTTTTTAGATTCTGTTGTAAGCGGCGCATTCTGATTATTAGCCAAGTAATGAAAGAATTTATATAGATCATTACTCGGTGCACTTTTTCTCATTAATTCGCTCATTTCATTACGTAATGCAACTTCAATCTCTTGAATAAGCGAAAAATAAATCCCTATTCTATGCTGCAATGCAGTGTAAACTGCAATAGCCTCTTCCTGTTTATTTTGATTATGTTGATAAAAACAGAGAAGATAGGCATCTAATCGACTTGCTGAAATACTTGTAATTTGTCTGGAAAGCATTTTTTTCTTTACTCATTTCTTATTTAATGCAATAATCCCACTACTGGCATGGACCCGAAGTCCCAGACTTGTGAGCTGGGGTGCTTTGTAAAGTGTGAGAACTGATTTACAGTTCAGAAAGGCAAGCGTTTAGGCTTGCCTTTTATTTTACTGACACTGTTCTTCAATCCATTGATTAAATGTTTCTTTTTTCCAGCGAGCTTTGCCTAATAAGTAAAAATCAGGTTTAGGAAATGTAGCTTTACTTTCTAACGATTCATTTACTAATTCAAGGCTTGAATCAAAAAATCTGTTTTTATGGTAAAGCGTTGCCACAAGAGGACTCCCAGTAGTCTTCAGATAATGATTAGGAAGATTAACTAAATTCTGAAATTCATCAGGCGTAATATCCAAGCATTTAATAATATCATCTGCCGACAGAAAATTTGCCATTCCACTGGTTATTTCATTAATGATTTCATTACGCGGTATTGAAGCCAGTTGAGCCTCAACTATCGCTTGTTTTACATCTTCAAATTTTGTACTCATTAATTTATTCCTTCATAATCTGTGACTTATACAGCACATTTAAAGGTTTATGCAAAATAAGTTGATTGTATGCAAATAAATTCGCAAGCTGATATAACTTCAGTATGAAATACAACTTACCTTAATCCCTTAAAGAGTTTATTTGCAGTGTGAGTTTTCCTTTTATTTCACTTCTTTAAATAAAATCTCACTTGGGATTACGGAACCTTGCCAGTAAAGTTCTGTAGAGACTTTTTCAGCAAGTTGTAGGAATGCTTGTGAAATTTCATTTTCAGGCACTCGCACAACAGTTGGGTTGCCTGCATCTAAATCTTCACGAATACGAATGTGTAAAGGAAGTTGAGCTAATACTTTTACATTGTATTTTTCAGCCACTTTCTCTGCACCGCCTGTACCAAAAATCGCTTCGTGGTGACCGCACTCACTACAAATATGCATTGACATATTTTCCACAATACCCAATACCGGCACGGATACACGCTCAAACATTGAAATACCTTTCACCGCATCAAGCAAAGCAATATCTTGCGGAGTTGTCACTACCACTGCGCCAGTCACAGGGATTTGTTGTGATAAGGTAAGTTGAATATCGCCAGTGCCCGGAGGCATATCGATGACAAGATAATCTAAACTATCCCATAGGGTTTCATTCAATAATTGGCTTAATGCACTGCTCGCCATCGGGCCGCGCCAAATTGTTGCGCTATCTTCATTCATTAAAAAGCCAATGGAATTTGCAGATAAACCATGTGCTTTAATTGGGGTGATGTGTTGATTATCTGGCGAAGTTGGACGTTGATTCGCTGCGCCTAACATATGTGGAATAGAAGGGCCATAAATATCCGCATCTAAAATCCCAACACGTGCGCCTTGTGCTTGTAATGCTAAAGCGAGATTAACAGAAACCGATGATTTCCCTACACCGCCTTTACCAGAACTCACAGCAATAATATTTTTCACACCTTTTACAGCAGGTTGATTATTTGCACGTTTAAGTGTGGCGATTTGATAAGTCACCGCCCATTTAATTGCTTTGCAATCTGTTGCTTTCAACAACGCATCTGAAACCGCTTGTTTTAACTGTTCTGCACCAGAATTCCACGCAAAAGGTAATTTCAATTCTATACGTAAAGTATCACCGCCCTTTTCCACTTTTTTCAAAGTATTAAGCGCAATCAGATCCTTTTGCAGGGTTGGATGTTTAAATTGTTGAATAATCTGCTGAACTTGATTTTGCTGCTCGGCAGTCAAATTATCAGAAAAGTAGGTTGCCATAATAACTTCCTGTTTAGTAGAGTAAATTTGTCAGGCATATTTAATCACGGAAAGTGCGGTATGTTAAGTTAAAGTTTTTCAAACTAGAAAAAAAGCCCTGTATCGGGTAAGATGTCCACAATTTTTGTATGCTAAAAAGAGAATAAAAATGACAACTCAACCCCGTAAAATTTTAGTCACTTGCGCCTTGCCTTATGCCAATGGGGCAATTCATTTAGGCCATATGTTAGAACATATCCAAGCGGATATTTGGGTGCGTTTTCAACGTATGCGTGGCAATAAAATCCATTTTGTCTGTGCAGACGATGCGCATGGCACACCAATTATGCTGAATGCCGATAAACTTGGCATTACACCTGAAGAATTAATTGCCAAAGCAAAAGCCGATCACGTGTGTGATTTTGCAGGTTTCAATATTAGTTTTGATAACTATCATTCCACTCACAGCGAAGAAAACAAACAGCTCACTGCAGAAATTTATAATAAACTCAAAGCCAATGGCTTTATTAAGAGTAAAGTTATTTCTCAGTTATTCGATCCTGAAAAAAATATGTTCTTGCCTGATCGTTTTGTAAAAGGCACTTGCCCGAAATGTAAAGCAGAAGATCAATATGGCGATAACTGCGAAGTGTGTGCTTCAACTTATAGCCCAATGGATTTAATTAATCCTCGTTCAGCTGTTTCTGGCGCAACACCTATTGTAAAAGAATCTGAACACTTTTTCTTTGACTTACCTGCATTTGAAGGGATGTTAAAAGAATGGACACGTTCTGGCTCACTTCAATCTGAAATTGCAAACAAAATGCAAGAATGGTTTGAGAGCGGTTTACAACAATGGGATATTTCACGCGATGCGCCTTATTTCGGTTTTGAAATTCCGGGCGCAAAAGATAAATTCTTCTATGTTTGGTTAGATGCGCCAATCGGCTATATGGCTTCATTCAAAAATCTATGTAATCGTGAAGGCATTGATTTCAATGAATTTTGGGCGGAAGGCAGCGATGCGGAGCTTTATCACTTCATAGGTAAAGACATCGTTTATTTCCACAGTCTATTCTGGCCTGCAATGCTTGAAGGCAGTGGATATCGTAAACCGACTAATGTGTTCACTCACGGCTATGTCACGGTGGATGGGGCGAAGATGTCAAAATCTCGCGGGACTTTCATTCAAGCCAGCACTTATTTAAATCATATCGATCCTGAATGTTTGCGTTATTACTATGCAGCAAAATTAAATGATCGCATTGAAGATTTAGACTTTAACCTTGAAGATTTCGTACAACGTGTAAATACAGATATTGTAAACAAATTAGTGAATTTAGCTTCACGCAATGCAGGCTTTATTGCGAAACGCTTTGAAGGCAAACTTGCGGATAAACTGGAAGATGAAACATTATTTACAGAATTTACCGCTCAAGCCGAGCAAATCGCCGCTTATTATGAAAGCCGTGAATACAATAAAGCTATTCGTGAAATTATGGCATTAACGGATAAAGCCAATAAATACATTGATGAAAAAGCCCCTTGGGTGATTGCAAAAGAAGAAGGCAAAGAGGCCGAATTGCAAGCCGTATGTTCAATGGGGATTGAGCTTTTCCGCGTGTTGATGTCTTACTTAAAACCTGTTCTTCCAAAACTGGCAGAACGTGCAGAAGCCTTCTTACAAGCTGAATTACGTTGGGATAATATTCATCAACCATTGCTTGGCCATGCTCTTGCACCGTTTAAAGCCTTATTTTCTCGTTTAGAGAAAAAACAAATTGATGCTGTTGTGGAAGAAACCAAAGCCTTATTTGCAGCAGCCAATAAAGCCGCAGAAAAAACTGAAGCAAAACCAACCGCACTTTCTGCCGTTGAACCTATTGCGGAAACCATCACGATTGATGATTTCGCTAAACTTGATATGCGTGTAGCAAAAGTATTGAAATGCGAAGCTGTGCCAGAATCTAATAAACTTTTACGTTTTGAATTAGATCTTGGCGATCATACTCGTCAAGTCTTCTCTGGCATTAAAGCGGCTTACAATAAGCCTGAAGAATTAGAAGGTCGTTTTGTGATTATGGTGGCAAACCTTGCACCACGTAAAATGAAATTTGGCGTGTCTGAGGGAATGATTCTATCCGCAGGAACAGGCGGTAGTAATTTATTCTTATTATCTGCCGATAGCGGTGTCACTGCGGGCATGCAAGTAAAATAATTAATTCAATCTAAATGAGGGCAACATTACGTTGCCCTTTTATTTTCTTGTTGAAAAGAGGTAACTTATAACCTACTATAACACTCAACTATTTATCTATTTGGAGAATATTATGAAAAACGAATTAATCTGCTATAAACAAATGCCTGTGTGGACAAAAGACAAATTGCCACAAATGTTCCAAGAAAAGCACAACACAAAAGTCGGCACTTGGGGAAAATTAACTGTATTAAAAGGTAAGCTCAAATTTTATGAGCTAACCGAAAATGGCGATGTCATTGCCGAACATATTTTTACCCCAGAAAGCGACATTCCTTTTGTGGAACCTCAAGCATGGCATCGTGTTGAAGCGCTTTCTGATGACCTAGAATGTACCCTAGGTTTCTATTGCAAAAAAGAAGATTATTTCAGTAAAAAATACAACATGACTGCCACTCACGGCGATGTGGTGGATGCAGCAAAAATTATCTCGCCTTGTAAAGTATTAGATTTAGGTTGCGGCCAAGGGCGTAATTCACTTTATTTAAGTTTATTAGGCTATGATGTGACCTCTTGGGATCACAATGAAAACAGCATTGCCTTTTTAAATGAAACCAAAGAGAAAGAAAACCTTAATATTTCTACCGCACTTTACGACATTAACTCCGCCAACATTCAAGAAAACTATGATTTTATTGTTTCAACAGTAGTGTTTATGTTCTTAAATCGTGAACGTGTGCCGTCAATCATTAAAAATATGCAAGAACACACCAATATTGGCGGGTATAACTTAATCGTTGCAGCCATGTCCACAGATGATGTGCCTTGCCCACTTCCGTTTTCTTTCACTTTTGCTGAAAACGAATTGAAAGAATATTACAAAAATTGGGAATTCTTAGAATATAACGAAAATATGGGCGAATTACACAAAACCGATGAAAATGGCAATCGCATTAAAATGAAATTTGCCACCATGTTAGCGAGAAAGAAATAATCTGCTAATTTAAAAAATCACCGCACTTTGCCTCAATAAAAAAGATCACTTAGAAAATATCTTTTGCTTTGCGAAGTGCGGTAAATTCTTCAAGTGTTTTTGCTTGTAAAAACGGATTAATTTCTCGCTCAAGTTTTAAAGTGGTCGGCAAACTTGGTTTATTCTCAGATCGCTGTTTTTCAACAAAAATACGTTGTTTTTCCACCGCACTTTTTTCTACCGCACTTTTCTCCACCAGCACAGTTTCCGCAAATGCTAAATTCCCCAAAGTGTATTCATGAGCAGGGCAAACAATCGTCTCGTCAGGCAATGTATTCAAACGCTGTAAACCTTCAAACATCTGCGCATAATTACCAGTGAAAACACGTCCGCAACCAGCAGAAAATAACGCATCACCACAAAATAAATGATTATCCACTAAAAAACTAACGTGCTGTTTAGTGTGTCCACCCGTCGGAATGACATCAATTTGATAATGTGTGGTAAGGATCTGCCCTTCGTTCACAATTTGAGTTGCACCTTTTTTCTCACATTCTTGCGGCCCATAAATCGGCACCGTTGGATAACGTTTTTTAAATGCCGACACACCTTGTGTATGATCCTCATGTTCGTGAGTAAGCAACACCGCTTCAACCGTTGCATTTTGCTTATCTAGCCACGCAAACAGCTTGTCCGTTTCAGGCAAATCGACAATAATAAGAGGCAGATTTTCTCGTTGATAAAGCCAAATGTAGTTATCATTCAGCGCAGGCAAAGCAAATAACATAATCGTCCTTTTAATTAGTGATAGAAAAATAAATTGATTCCGCTTGAAACATTAGATGCGATCCACATTCCACCAAATCAACGCCCATTTTTTCTGTCCGTGAGAAATGGGTTCGTTATTGGCTTGTTTATAATCGTAAAAGGCTTTTAAACCTTGTTTTTCTTTTTCGGAAAGTTCGCCTAAAGAAAATTCCACCGAGGCTAATAAATCCTCGTAGCTTTCACCTTGAAAACAACCCGATTCGGTTTCAATAAAATTCAAATTTGCCTGAATGCCTTTTTGATACAACCGATTGAGTAAATAAATATAAGTGGGGAAACCAATATCTTCACGGCCAATCGCCTCAAATACGCCCTCATCTAAAAAATGACGTTGTGTGACAGAAGTCAAAAACACACGTTTTTTCGCTTTGGCACAGAGTTTTTCGATCATATCGTCCAAATCGTCCACCAACGTCGAACGAGATGCCAACACCACATCAGCTTGCGGCACATCATCCCAATTATCCGCCCAAGATTTATGAAATGTCGTGAGATGATGCAAACCAAATTTCTGTTTGAATTGCGCCAAGCAATCTAACATTCCATTGCTATAATCCAAGGCATATACTGTTGAACCTTGTTGTGCGAGTGGCACAGCAAAGGTACCAGGGCCACAGCCAATATCCAACACGGTTTCATCGGCTTGCACATTCATAGCTTGCAATAATTGCTGATTATATGCAGAAGGTTTGCCGACTAAATTCTCTGCCATTTTCACGGCTTTTTTATCCCATTTTGTCGGAGGCAAGTTGTAATGATTACAAGCGATTAAGTGTTGTTGATACAGTTCAGCAAAATTGATGTCGTAAATAGTCATAGTGATTTTTCAATGTGGTTATTCAAATGTTGATGTAAAAGTTCGGACGAAGTGCGGTTAAAATAGTAAGCGTTTTTTCATTTTAACTTTTTAAAAACGAGACATTACAACAAATTCTACAACATCGATATATTAATTCAAATATAACGTAGTAAAATGAGATAAAAGGATTCTATAATATTCGGTGTTCTATATTTTCCTATGGTTACTTAGTAGAAAAGGATAATTCAATGAAATTTGAAGTGATTTATAAATTTTTATTAGTGTGGGGACTGGCCTTAAGTTTGCTTTTCATTGTTGCAAGTGGCATTTCAATGTGGCTAGGATTTTCTTTTAGTCAAGCCTTAGAGATTCATCTTTTCTTTGCTGGATTTACCGTATTTGGTTTGTTACTGCATTTTTATAGCCGTAAGAAGAAATGGGTAAAAATCAACACGCAATTTGCCGATCTTATCACACATAATCGCATGCCCTCTTACTGCAATTTAGATCGATTAATGATGACTTTCGAGCATTTTTCTATTCAACAAATCGCCGAGCAGCTGAATCTTTCGCTCCCGATTTTACTAAATGAATTATCACAAGCTCAAATAAACATAACTGATTCCCACCGCACTTTACGCGAAAACTTTCCTCTCAACGATGAAAAAATTTTCGCCATAATTACGATTGCCTTGAAAATGCGGTTCAATCCAACGTTACTTTAACGCCAATCAAATATACGTTAAAAGTTCGGTAGAAAACCCCGAAGTTTTTCGGGGTTTATTTTTGCCGAAAAAATCTTGCCCCGCTATTAAAACTCCCCTATTATTCACCGCACTTTTTTCTTATTTAGGAACAAAAATGACAGAACAAACCTTTATCCCCGGCAAAGATGCCGCATTAGAAAATAGTATTGCAAAATTTCAGCAAAAATTGACCGCACTTGGTTTTAATATTGAAGAGGCATCTTGGTTAAATCCTGTGCCAAATGTGTGGTCTGTGCATATTCGCGATAAAGACTGCCCGCAATGTTTTTCTAATGGTAAAGGCGCAAGCAAAAAAGCGGCGTTAGCCTCTGCCCTTGGCGAATACTTTGAGCGTCTTTCCACCAACTATTTTTTTGCTGATTTCTATTTAGGGCAAGAAATTGCAAACGGCGATTTTGTGCATTATCCCAATGAAAAATGGTTCCCAATTGAAGATGATGCCTTACTGCCTAATGGCATTTTAGATGATTATTTATTGGATTATTTTGATCCTAATGCCGAGCTTACGCCTGAATTATTGGTAGATTTACAATCTGGCAATTATGATCGTGGGATCGTGGCGATGCCTTATGTTCGTCAATCAGATGAACAAACCGTTTACATTCCACAAAGTATTATTGCCAACCTTTATGTCTCAAATGGGATGTCTGCAGGCAATACAAAATTTGAAGCACGCGTGCAAGGCTTGTCAGAAGTTTTTGAGCGTTATGTAAAAAACAAAATTATCGCCGAAGCGATCAGCCTGCCAGAAATTCCAAAATCTGTGATGGATCGCTATCCATCTATTCAGGCTTCCATTGCAAAATTAGAGGAAGAAGGTTTCCCAATTTATGCGTTTGATGCTTCACTTGGCGGAAAATACCCTGTTATTTGCGTCGTATTATTAAATCCGAATAACGGCACTTGCTTTGCCTCTTTCGGTGCACATCCAAATTTCCAAGTAGCATTAGAACGTACGGTGACCGAACTTTTACAAGGTCGTAGCTTGAAAGATTTATATGTTTTCTCTCCGCCATCTTTCAATAACGATGATGTGGCTGAACACGCTAATTTAGAAACCCACTTTATTGATTCAAGCGGTTTAATTTCTTGGGATTTATTTAAACAAACGCCTGATTATGAATTTGCTGATTGGGATTTCAGCGGTACAACGCAGGAAGAATACAATAATTTAATGGAAATTTTCCGTGCCGATGAAAAAGAAGTTTACGTAATGGATTACAACCATTTAGATGTCTATGCGTGCCGTATTATTGTGCCAGGCATGTCTGATATTTATCCTGCAGACGATTTAATTTACGCCAACAACAATATGGGCATGGATTGGCGCGAAATTTTACTCGATTTACCAAACTGGCATCACAATGCAGAAACCTATCAAGAGTTATTAGAAGAATTAGACGGACAAGATATTGACGATGCAACTCGCGTGCGTGAATTTATCGGCATCGTTGCACCTAAAAATAGCGGCTGGACAACCTTACGTGTCGGTGAATTAAAATCAATGCTTCACCTTGCATTAGGTGAATTAGAACTAGCATTAGATTGGGCAAATTGGACGCTGAATATGAACAGCTCCGTATTCACCACAGAACGTGTGAATTATTACCGCGCATTAATTTCCATCATTGAATTACATTTAGATCAAAATCGCGAACCAGCGCAATATCGTTCAGTGTTTGAGAAAATGTATGGTAAAGATGCAGTTAAACAAGCTTGGGCTGCTGTCGCTGAAGGTGGTAATCCATTCTACAATCTTCCAGCAAGTAATGAAAATTTGGAAAACTTTAAGGAACATCAGGCGTTGCTGGGGGCTTATGGGAAGTTGCAGAAAGCAAAGCGTGAAAATTGGAAATAATTAGGTCAGGATTTCGCCTGACGGCGACCTACTTTCTTTTACTCGTGTAAAAGAAAGTAGACAAAGAAAACACGCCCCAGTTAAATCGCTGTTCTTTGCTTTGTTTCAATTTTCTTAACGGCAATTTGCTGAACTCGCTACGCTCAAACAGACGCAAATTGCCTGAAAATTGAAAGTCGCAAAGGCGATTTATATGGGGCCCCGAATTTATCAGAGCATTATTTAAAAAGTGCGGTTAATTTTAAATTCATTTTAAGAACAAAAAATATTTTGAGTTTTGACCGCACTTTAAATCGGATAAAGAACAAATTGGGTTCCCTTCTTTTCCACCTTTGTGGAATTGAATTTGTAGGAAATTTTCGTCTGTTTGAGCGCAGCGAGTTTAGAAAATTTCCGTGAAACAAATTCAATGGAACAAAGGGAATAAGGAAAAGCAGGGTTGCCTTTCTTTTTGCCTACTTTTTCTTTGGCAAAGCAAAGAAAAAGTAGGTCGCCATTAGGCGAAATCCTAATGTAAAAAACATACCTTTATGCTATAATCCGCCACAATTTTTGATCAAAAAAGGAATACCAATGACGGATTCAATCCAATCATCTATCACCCCTGTCAATATTGAAGAAGAACTCAAATCTTCCTACCTTGACTATGCGATGTCGGTTATCGTTGGGCGTGCATTACCTGACGTTCGAGATGGTCTAAAACCTGTTCACCGCCGCGTACTATTCTCAATGGATCGCGAAGGCAATACCGCCAATAAAAAATATGTAAAATCAGCGCGTGTTGTGGGTGATGTAATCGGTAAATATCACCCGCATGGTGACTCAGCTGTATACGATACCATCGTTCGTATGGCACAACCATTCTCACTTCGCTATATGTTGGTTGATGGGCAAGGTAACTTCGGTTCAATTGATGGTGATGCGCCAGCTGCAATGCGTTATACCGAAGTGCGTATGCAAAAAATCACGCAAGCATTGCTCACTGATTTGGATAAAGAAACTGTCAATTTCTCGCCAAACTATGATGGCGAATTAATGATTCCAGATGTATTGCCGACTCGTATTCCAGCACTTTTAGCAAATGGTTCTTCCGGTATTGCAGTAGGGATGGCAACTAACATTCCTCCACACAACTTAAATGAAGTATTAAATGGTTGTTTGGCATATATCGACAACAATGAAATTACCATTGATGAATTAATGCAACATATTCCGGGCCCAGACTTCCCAACGGCTGCGTTAATTAATGGTCGTAAAGGGATTGAAGAGGCCTATCGCACCGGTCGTGGTAAAGTGTATGTTCGTGCTCGTGCAACGGTAGAAACCAACGAAAAAGGACGCGAACAAATTATCGTGTCTGAATTGCCATACCAAGTAAATAAAGCAAAATTAGTCGAGAAAATCGCTGAATTAATTCGTGAGAAAAAAATCGAAGGCATCAGCAATATTACTGACCTTTCAAACAAAGAAGGGATCCGTATTGAAATTGATATTAAACGTGATGCAGTAGGGGAAGTGGTATTAAACCATCTTTACTCACTTACTCAAATGCAAGTGACCTTTGGTATCAATATGGTGGCATTGGATCACGGTCAGCCACGTTTATTTAATCTTAAGGAAATCATTGAAGCCTTTGTTTTACACCGCCGTGAAGTGGTGACACGTCGTTCTATCTTTGAACTTCGCAAAGCGCGTGAACGTACGCACATTTTGGAAGGTTTAGCGGTTGCTCGTTCTAATATCGATGAAATGATTGCGATCATTCGTAACTCTAAAAACCGTGAAGAAGCTGCAACAGCAATCAGTTCACGCTCTTGGACGTTACACAGCGATATTATTAATCTTCTTGATGTTTCCGCTCGTCCTGATGATTTAGAAGAAAATCTTGGTATTCAAGGCGAACAATATTACTTATCGCCAGCGCAAGTAAACGCAATTCTAGAACTTCGTTTACACCGTTTAACTGGCATCGCCTTTGAAGAAGTTGTAAAAGAATATGAAGAATTATTAGTTAAAATTGCGGATCTTCTCCATATTTTAAGTAGTGCAGAACGCTTAATGGAAGTGATTCGTGAAGAATTGGAAGAAGTGAAAGCACAATTCGGTGATGATCGTTTAACTGAAATTACCGCAGCTTCTGGCGATATTGATTTAGAAGATTTAATCGCACAAGAAGACGTGGTTGTGACACTTTCTCACGAAGGTTATGTGAAGTACCAACCACTGACTGACTATGAAGCACAACGTCGAGGCGGTAAAGGCAAATCTGCGACGAAGATGAAAGAAGAAGATTTCATCGAAAAATTACTGGTGGCAAATACTCACGATACGATCCTCTGCTTCTCTAGCCGTGGTCGTTTATATTGGTTGAAAGTATATCAACTTCCACAAGCAAGCCGTGGCGCACGCGGTCGTCCAATTGTAAATATTCTTCCATTACAAGAAAACGAACGTATTACTGCAATCTTGCCAGTTTCTGCTTACGAAGAAGATAAATTCGTAGTCATGGCAACTGCTGGCGGTATTGTGAAGAAAATCGCCTTAACCGAATTTAGCCGTCCACGTTCAAACGGTATCATTGCATTGAATTTACGTGATGAAGATGAATTAATCGGCGTGGATATTACTGATGGCAGCAACGAAATTATGTTGTTCTCGTCACAAGGTCGCGTGGTACGTTTTGCAGAAAATGCTGTTCGTGCAATGGGACGTTTAGCAACAGGCGTTCGCGGTATCAAACTCGCTTTAACAAACGATATTTCTGACGATGAAAGTACGATAGAAATTGAAGATATTTCTGATGACAACGCTGAAGCGTCATTAGACTTAAATATCGACAAAGTGGTTTCTCTCGTTGTGCCAAAAGGTGAAGGTGCCATTTTAACCGCAACGCAAAACGGCTACGGAAAACGCACACAATTAAGTGAATACCCAACTAAATCACGTAATACAAAAGGTGTGATTTCAATTAAAGTGAGTGAACGCAATGGTAAAGTCGTTGCCGCAACTCAAGTAGAAGAAACAGACCAAATTATGTTGATCACTGATGCAGGAACCCTTGTTCGCACACGCGTAAGCGAAGTAAGTATCGTAGGTCGTAACACGCAAGGTGTCCGTTTAATTCGTACCGCCGATGATGAACACGTAGTAAGTTTAGAACGTGTTTGTGATGCAGATGAAGAAGATTCTTTGGAAGAAAGTAGTTCTGAAGAATAACCTATTATAAGAGAAGAAGTGCGGTGAAATTTCACCGCACTTTTTTATGACTAATTAATTACCTACCAAACCATCTCTAATTCGTTTTTCAAACTGATCATAATCCACTAAAAACGCATCGTGTCCGTAGTCTGATGGAAATTCATAAAAATGTAGATCGACGCCACTTTGTTCTAAAAGCTGTTTACTTTTATAAAGGTCAATGGGTTTAAAAAGTTGATCCGTTGTCACAGAAACCAATGTATAGCGTGCCTTAATGCGTGATAATGCCTCTTTGATATTTTCATACCCCAAACTGGGATCATACATATCCAACGCACGCAATAAATGCAAATAACTATTGGCATCAAAACGTTCTAAAAATTTTTTGCCTTGGTAAGAAAGGTAGGATTCCACTTGAAAGTAATCGCCCCAAAAGCTGCCATCTGATTTTGTTGCTCTTCCAAAAGCTTTTGCAAGCTGTAAATCGGTGCGGTAAGTCAGCATACCTAGCATACGCGCAATAGATAACCCTTGATCTGGCGGTGTACCCTCGTAATAATCGCCACCGTTAAAATTAGGATCATTAATGACCGCTTGACGCATCACGTGGTTAAAGCCTATGGCTTCAGCACTAAAATAAATGGATGAGCAAAGATTCACGATATTATCCATAAAATCAGGATAATCAATCGCCCATTGATTCGCTTGCATACCGCCAAAAGATCCACCAATAATCGCTTTTAAATGGCTAATACCCAGATGATCAAGCAAGGCTTTTTGTACTTTGACAATATCTTGCACAACGATATTAGGAAATTGGCTGCCATAAGGCTTACCCGTTTGCGGATTAATCGATGAAGGCCCAGTCGTTCCCTTGCAACCACCTAATACGTTCGAGCTAATAAAAAAATAACGATCCGTATCCAATGCTAAACCTGCGCCCATAAAATTCTGCCACCAGCCATCGCGACCGTCATCAAAATAAGGCTCAGCATCGCCAGTCAAAGCATGGCAAATTAATACCGCATTATTTTTCTCGGCATTGAGCGTGCCATACGTTTGATACGCGACATTGATATGGGAAAGCTTGCCACCAAGCGTCATGGTTAAAGGCTGTGTATCAAAAAGCACTACATTTTGCACAGACATTGGAAACCTATTGTAATAATGAGAATGGCACTTAAACTATCAGTAAGTCGATTAGGTTGTCAAGAAATTTTAGCCGTCTAAACGGCTAAATTATCGCACATCAATGCGATTCACAAAATCCATCAAATTCCCCTTGAAGTGCGGTCGATTTTTCATTATGTTTACCGCTATGCTAGTAAAAAAATTCTCCCCAAAATTCACCGCACTTTTTCGCGCCCTACTCTACGCAATCTTTGCATTGATTATACTTTGCTTGCTAGTTGATCGAGGCGTAAGTTTTTATGTTCGCGATAAAATATTCACAAATATTGATGAACTGCCCTTTCGTCCTTACGCCCTTGTGCTTGGCACATCAAAATACACCGTCAGCGGAAAACCGAACGTTTATTACGATAGTCGCTTAATGGCAGCTAAAAGCCTAATCGAACAACAAAAAGTGAATTATCTTTTATTAAGTGGCGACAACCGAACTTTGCAATATAACGAACCAAGAGCAATGTTTCGCGATTTACGCAAAATGGGCGTGCCAGAAACTTTAATGTTCCGTGATTTTGCAGGTTTTCGCACCCTTGATTCTGTTGTTCGTGCCGATAAAATTTTCCAAGTGCAAGCATTTACGATTGTCAGCCAAAAATTTCATTGCGAACGCGCACTTTTAATTGCCAAAGCACATAATATTGATGCCATTTGCTTTGTGGCAAAACAGCCAGAATTACATTTTTCCACACAAATAAGAGAAGTTTTTGCGCGTATAAAAGCGGTTTTGGATTTGATATTAGGCGTTGAGCCTTATTTTTTAGGCGAGCCAGAACCTTTGCCGAAGAAAAATTTTTAGTGAAATAATCGTTGAAATCAACTTAATATGTTTTTTGCTTTTCTAAAGGAGTTAAAGAATCATTTATAATTTTTTCTAAAGGTTTATATAGAGGGTGCTTTAACTGCTTCAATATATTCTTTTGTAAATTCTTCTCTTGTTAAGATGCCTTGAATATATCTATCAGCAATATCTAATAAACCTTTAGATAGGGTAATACCTTCTAAACCTACACTTGATTTTGCATATTCAACTGCCTCGCGTCTCGCTTCTTTTTCAGTTTCAGTAATCATAGGTTTTCTCCTCAATAACTTCATCGTTAATGGTACATATTATACAATAAATTTAGCAAACTTTTTAATAATACCCAAATTGACGATATATCATGCCCTATATAGTATTTTTCAAAGTGCTAGTTATCTAGGGCAATCCCTAAATATCTCTTCCAAAAATTTCCGCTAAAAATTTGCAAGCCTACTTCAAATTGGTTAAAATCCAAACGCTATATATGGATAATTTCATATAAGGCATTTCATACTAAAATTATTTAAACTTACAAAACTTATCAGGTGAATTTATGAAATACTCACAAGCAAGCAAGCAAGCAAGCAAGCAAGCAAGCAAGCAAGCAAGCAAAATTGTAAAAAAAAACTTCTTAGTATTCTAATCTCTTCTGCGCTTTCTACTACTGCTTTTTCAGCTGACCATCCTAGTATTAATAAAAATAAACAAATTTCTGGTGAAGGTCCGGTTCACGAAGTAACCGATGCTACAAACACCGTTACTGGTGATGTAAATATCACTGTTACGCCTGCAGATCCTTCAATACATACTTATCCTAAAGCCATTATTATTCGTGGCGATCGTACCGAAGAAATTCAAGGAAAAACTAATATCGCTGTTACTTTAGCGAGTGAACAAAATATGAATACTTCGCCAGACTCCAATGCGGCTTACGGTATTGCGGTTGGGTATGATTGGAAGGGCGAGGGTACAAATAAGACTGTTCTAACATTGAAAGATGATACCAAAATTGATGTTAATAACACACCAAACACTGTTTTGGGTAGTTATAGCAAACCTGGAGCAACAACCCCTATCGGTCATCAACTGACAGGCATACGCGTTTATCGATCTGGCAATCAAAAATCCACGCCAATTTTTAATTCTGAAAAACAATTGACAATTAATGTAGAAGATAAAACAACTGCCCAAATAGGGGATTATTTGACGGGTATTTATGTCGCCGGTGATGATGCAGAGGTAAATTTAAAAGATACCAAGATTACAATAAGTGCTAACGGTAAATTTTCATCTGCATTAAAAATTGGTAAACCTAATTCAAATAATGGTGCAACCATTAAATCCACAGGAAAAATGGTATTAGACACCAGAAATACCAAAGATTCCGCCACCGTTCGTCTATTTGATAATAAATCACGTTTTATTGCAGGTAGCGAAACAGCAACAACTGAAATTAAATCAGCCAATTCTGCTGTGGTATTTGATACCGTAGATTTTGAAACTGAAGGTACGGTTGATTTGAATCAATTGGGCAAGACTGCAAAGGTAGATCTTTTTTCTATTATTAAAAATCCTCTTATTAGTAATACGGTTAAAGGTAGCTTAACCGCGGAAGAATCAAAAAATTTTGATGAGTTATCAAAAAATGCTATTCATACTGAGAAATTCGTCAGAGGAACAAGCAATAAAAACAATGAGGTGATTTTAAATAACGCTCAATTGACTACAAAATCTGAAACCGATGCACTTATTCTCGCCAATGCACGTTATAAGGAAGAAGGGGATATTTATAAAGGTGGAAAATTGGTTGAAAAATTGGCACCTTTGACAAATAATTTTTTAGTTAATCTCTTGCTCCCTGGTGCAAATCAATTGGCTAACAGTGCACTAGCCGCATTACGTGAATTACAATCCTATTTCAACACTGGCAACTTCAACGTAACTAACGCTCAATTCACTTTAAAAGGCGGCAAATCTACCGCCACAGCTGCATCAAAAGGCTGGGCAGTCTATGCTAAATCAGATGCAATTGATACCAAAGCGAATACAGCAAAAGCCACTTCTGAACTCACCGTAAATTTAGCCGATAAAGCTACATTAACTGGTTTGATTCACAAAGACATTGGCTCAACATTAACGATGCATGTTGATAGTAATGCCACTTGGAAGCTCGCGAAAAAAGAAGATGAAACTAAACAACGTTCTACTGCAACATCAGTTACTCTTAGTAAAGGTGGCATATTAGATGCAGGAAGTAATCCAGCCGATGAATACATTGTCAAAGTATCATCAAATAGTGTAGATAATGACGGAACATTCACCAACGGCGGTGTCATCACTCTCGCCAATAAATCCTATGCCGACAAACTTACCATTGAAGGGAATTATGTCGGTAAAGACGGTGTGTTAAAAGTAAACACTAAATGGAATACCCCGGGCGATTATTCTGGCGCACATTCAGAATCAGATTTATTAACGATTACGGGTAATGCCTCCGGTAATACGACTGTTAAAGCCGTTAAAACAGATGGTACTAAAAATGTTATTGATGGCTCAATCGGCGAACTTGCCGATCGCTACAAACGTAGTGTCCCTGTTATTAAAGTTTTAGGTGCTGACAGTGGAACAGAAGGCAATGAAATAAATTCTACGGATGCAACCAAACCTTACACTTACAATACGCGTTCAACCTTTACCGGTACAGCAAAAACCACAGGGGCGGGGGAATTGCAATTGGTTTCACGCAAAGATGAGGCGGGCGCGACAGAATACTTCTGGACTTTAACCACACCAAATAAAGATAAAACCATCATCACACCAAGCGCACCGGCTTATACGCTCGTTCCTCGCCAAAACTTGGAATTAGGCTATACAATGTTGGATACGCTTCACCAACGCCGTGGCGAAAACCAAACTCTTTCTTGGGATAAACAAGGCAGTTATTGGCAAGATGTGGAAAAACAATCTTGGGGTCGTGTGATTGGTAAACACCTCAAACTCGATGGCAAAGAACGTTTTGGTTTAAAAACCAATATGTACGGATTCCAAGTGGGACACGATTTTGATGTTAAAACCAAACAAGATGATGAGGGCAAACTTACTCGTCGTTTTACCGGCTTGTATTTCGGTGCGTTACGTTCTCACAGCAAATTCTATGATGAATACCGCGCGAAAAATGGTGTCGTGATTGCAGATAAATTAACTTCTCGCGTAAAAACTACCGCACTTAATCTTGGTGTAACTGACACGCGTTACAATGAAAATGGCACTTATATTGACTGGGTGGGACAACTCTCTTGGTTAAATAACCGTTATTCATCCGTTGATGGCACACAGGCGAAAAATCACGGATGGGGTGCTGCCCTTTCAGTGGAAACTGGTCGTCCTTACGCCTTAGGTAAAGATAAAACCAACAACGGAAATAGCTGGATTTTAGAGCCACAAGCACAACTTATTGCACAATACTTGCGCTTAGGTAACTTTAACGACGGCACTCGTGCAGTTTCGCAAAAAGGTTATGGCTTGCGTGGCCGTGTTGGTTTCCGTTTGGCATATAACAAACCAAATGATAAACAACGCACTCGCACCTATTATTTCATCGGTAATATTTGGCACGATTTTAAAGCTACAGGCAATGCATTAATTGGTCGTGACAAATTAACCGAGAAATTTGACCGCACTTGGTGGGAATTAGGCTTAGGCTCTCAATTCTCATTAAGTGAAAACACTTACCTTTATGCGGATGCTCGCTATGAAAAATCATTCAATAGCAACCGACACAAAGGTTACCAAGGCACCGTGGGTGTGAAATATTCTTGGAAATAATGAATAACAAAGAGAATCATCAGGGCGTATAAACGCCCTGTAGTACTACAGGGGGATGTGTAACATAGTTACACATCGAAAAAATTAAAATCCTAATCTCTCACTAACATTCAATGTAGTACTTCTCTTTTCCTGTTATTTGGTGACAGAAAAGATAAGGATCTATCTATTCGATCTAGTCAATTTTCTTCTGTCGTAATAAATTCTTCTTTTATACGATTTTTTATTATGAATACAAAAACTTCTTTTTCTTATTCTCTAATTGCTTTGGCTTTGTGGTCCACTTATTCGTTTGGGGCAGTTTCTGATGATGTTATTGCAGGAACACATCCTACCTATGGTGGCAATAATGGTAATAATATCATCGCTGGTGATGGTACTAGTTTATACTCAAACGCCCGCAATAATATTATGAATACAACTGGGAATAAAGGATTTGGCGGCTCCTATAGTTTGGTTATTGGCGAGAGCGCAGGTCATGATGCAGGTAATGGTACGGGCAATGCTAAATATCTTTTACTCGTAGGTGAACATGCTGGTGAAGGCATGTGGGGAGTTAGCAAATATAAATTTATCTTTGGGGAAGCAGCTGGCTGGAATGCAGGTGGAACATATGTATATGCCTTTGGTGATCATGCAGCTCGCCTAGCGTCAGGCAACTATAACTTTTCTTTCGGTCAAGATTCTTATTCTAGTGATGCTGTCAGCTGGGGTAGCTATAACTTCAATTTTGGTCAAAATTCTGGATATAACAATTACGGTAGCCGTAATGTCAATTTTGGTTTCCATGCAGGAGAAAACGTAAGGGGTAATGACAACTTTGCTTTAGGTCATCATGCAGGAACAGGTGTTACAGGTGATCATAACTTTGCCTATGGTCAAGATGCTGGTCAAAATACATCAGGTAGCCGTAATATAGCTTTAGGGCAAAACGCAGGTCGAAATGTAAAAGGCGAGTATAACTTAGCATTGGGTTTAAATGCTGGACAAAATGTTGATGGCCACAAAAATGCGGCTGGTGTCTACGGGCAATCCGTGGGTTCCAACAATATGGCCTTTGGCAAGGCTGCAGGTAGCAATGTGGCTGGTAACTTCAACCTTGCCTTTGCTGAAAATGCAGGGAATTATGTCGGTCATAATTGGACTAATACCTATGATACTAATGGCAATATATCTAGTACAACAGATGCTGGTACTGTAGATGGTGCAGAGCACAATATCGCTTTTGGATTTAGTGCGGGAAGCTGGATTGTTGGTCAAGATAACTTTGCGGCTGGCGTCAATTCTGGTAGTTGGATTAAAGGTGAAAGCAACGTTGTTTTAGGTAAAGGATCAGGAAAAGAAGTAACAGGAAACTTCAATACATCCTTGGGTCATGAAAGCGGCAATAAAGTAACGGGCAGCAATAACTTTGTAGTAGGTGCCGAAGCGGGTAAAAAAGTAACAGGTAGCAGTAACTATGCGGCAGGTCATGAAGCTGGAAATGAAGTTACAGGTGATAACAATGTTGCTATGGGTAAATCTGCGGGTCAGAAAGTTACTGGCAATAGCAACTTTGCTGGCGGTGAAGATGCTGGAAAAGATGTTAAAGGCAATAACAACATTGCGCTTGGTAAAAAAGCAGGTAATAAACTCAAAGGCGATGAAAATATTTCTATTGGCGAAGAAGCCAATTCTGGAGATGATGAATTAGGAGTCAGTAATGCAATTGCTATAGGTAAAAAATCTAAAGCCAAGAAAGCCAATGCAGCAGCACTTGGAAATGAAAGCCAAGCTTCAGAATTACGATCTTTGGCTTTAGGTTATCTAGCAAATGCAAGCATTGCAGATAGTGTAGCAATAGGCAGTAATGCAACCACAGTATCTACTTCAAATTATTCAATGGGTACTGATAAGAATTACAATTCTATGGGAATTGATAACCACACATTTAATTTTGCAGGTGGCAAAAATGTTGTAGGTGTATTTAGCGTAGGTAATGAAACACAAACTCGCCGAATCCAACACGTTGCGCCAGGCTTAATTTCAGCGGACAGTACCGATGCAATCAATGGTTCACAACTCTTTAGTTTTATTCCTCGAGCTTCTTTCTATACAGGAGGGGCGAAAGGCAATGCCTCAACACCAATTGGTACAACAGAAGTTGCAAAAGATCTTTTAGTCAATGGCTTGCGCATGGATTTTGGAGATGGTTTATATGCAGAAAAACGTACTGATTCTAAAGGTGACTTTATTTTTGTAGGCTCGAATACGAAAAATACAACGGGTGATGCAGGAGTTGCTGGTCCTCAAGGTCCTAAGGGAGACACTGGAGCTACTGGTTCTACGGGTCCTAAGGGTGATACTGGAGCAACAGGTCCTCAAGGTCCTAAGGGTGATACTGGAGCAACAGGTCCTCAAGGTCCTAAGGGTGATACTGGAGCAACAGGTCCTCAAGGTCCTAAGGGTGATACTGGAGCAACAGGTCCTCAAGGTCCTAAGGGTGATACTGGAGCAACAGGTCCTCAAGGTCCTAAGGGTGATACTGGAGCAACAGGTCCTCAAGGTCCTAAGGGTGATACTGGAGCAACAGGTCCTCAAGGTCCTAAGGGTGATACTGGAGCAACAGGTCCTCAAGGTCCTAAGGGTGATACTGGAGCAACAGGTCCTCAAGGTCCTAAGGGTGATACTGGAGCAACAGGTCCTCAAGGTCCTAAGGGTGATACTGGAGCAACAGGTCCTCAAGGTCCTAAGGGTGATACTGGAGCAACAGGTCCTCAAGGTCCTAAGGGTGATACTGGAGCAACAGGTCCTCAAGGTCCTAAGGGTGATACTGGAGCAACAGGTCCTCAAGGTCCTAAGGGAGACACTGGAGCTACTGGTTCTACGGGTCCTCAAGGTCCTAAGGGTGACACTGGAGCAACAGGTCCTCAAGGTCCTAAGGGTGATACTGGAGCAACAGGTCCTAAAGGCGATAAAGGTGATACTGGAGCAACAGGTCCTAAAGGCGATAAAGGAGATACGGGTCCTATTGGTCCTCAGGGTCCAACTGGAATGAAACCACAAGAAATCCGTATTATGGACCAACGCATTCATCATCTTGAAAATCGTGTTAATAAACTTGATAAACGCGTAAATGGATTAAGTGCAACAATCGCGGCCGCGGCTGCATTACCACAATCGACTATTCCGGGTAAATCAATGTTTGCTGCGGGTAGTGGTATTTCTGCAGGCTCTTCAGCTGTGGCCGTTAGCTATTCAAGAATGTCCGATAATGGGAAAACCGTTGTAAAATTTGTCGGTACGGCAAATACCAGTAAGGATTATTCAGCGGGTGTTGGCGTTGGCTATCATTGGTGATCATTAATCTGGGGAGATAATCCCCTTTTAAAAAGACAAAGGGCTGATTTTAAAGATCAGCCCTTTGTTTTAATGATAAATTTTATTCCACCACAGCCCAAAATTCGGCTACGGTGTGGAAAGATCCAAAGACTAAAACCACATCATTTTTTACCGCACTTTTAAGTGCTGTACACACCCCATCCATAACAGAATTATCTGATGTAGCTTGAACATGTGGGAAATGACTTTTCAATTTCTCTGCTAATTCATCGCCTGACTGCCCGCGATAGCCACCTAAGGTTACGCAATGCCATTCATCAATAATAGGCGTTAAATGCGCAAATACACCATTTGCATCTTTGTCTTTGAGCATCCCACATACGGCAATAATTTTGCCCTCAATGTTGCATTTAAGTGCGGTCAATTTTTCAGATAAATATTTAGCAGCATGAGGATTATGCCCCACATCAACGATAATTGTTGGCAAGGTTTCAACTGGTACGCCAAGGTAATCTGCTAATTTTTCGCGTCTATCTGCTTTTATTGCTTGAAAACGACCAACCAGTTCAACCTCTTGCAAAGATTTTCGCAAAGTCTGTTCTGAAATATCAAAAGGTAAACATTGAACAGCAGCAAGAGCCGTTGCGGCATTCGCCAATGGAATCTGACAAAACGGCAAATTTTCTAACCGCACTTTTTTATTTTGCCATTGCCAATTTTCAGCATTTTGCTCAAACGACCAATCCACATCACGACGAGTAACTTGGCAATGTAATTTTTCAGCCTGATCTAACATTGTTTGCGGAACATTAGGTTCGCCAATCACGACAGGGCAATTTTTGCGGAAAACTCCTGCTTTTTCAAAAGCAATAGCCTCTCTGGTATCCCCAAGAAAATCAGTGTGCTCAATATCGATGCTAGTAATCACCGCAAGATGGCTATCCACAATATTGGTCGCATCTAAACGTCCGCCCAGCCCCACTTCTAAAATCACCACATCTAATTTTGCTTGCTTAAATAAATGCAAGGCAGAAAGGGTGCTAAATTCAAAATAAGTCAGCGATTCTGTTTTGTTTTCATCAATAAAAGCAAAAGAGGATGTGTGCGCTTCATCCGGTAAATCTTGATTTTGAATACGTACTCGCTCGTTATAACGCAATAAATGGGGTGAAGAATACACGCCCACACGTAATCCGTGATTAAGCAAAATCGTTTCTAATAAGCGGCAAGTCGTGCCTTTACCATTCGTCCCTCCGACTGTTATCACATAAGGGGCGGGATGAAGTAAATCCAATTTTTCTGCCACGGATTTAATACGCTCTAAACCAAGATCAATGGGTTTAAAATGGCTTTTTTCTAAATAAGAAAGCCACTCAGCGAGTGGCGAAGTGGCTTTAAGTTGCATATTATTCATCTTCTGAAATCAGTTCAGGCTCAACAAAAGGAGAAGGTTGATTCGTTAATTTACTCAGTACACTTGCCAAAGTTTTACGCATTTCTGAACGTTTGACGATCATATCAATTGCCCCTTTCTCAAGTAAAAACTCACTGCGTTGGAAGCCTTCTGGGAGTTTTTCACGTACGGTTTGTTCAATAACACGCGGCCCCGCAAACCCAATTAAAGCTTTTGGCTCGGCAATATTTAAATCCCCTAACATCGCAAAACTGGCTGATACGCCACCTAAGGTCGGATCCGTTAATACCGAAATAAACGGCACACCTTTTTCACGCATTTGAGCAAGCACTGCACTGGTTTTTGCCATTTGCATTAAAGAGAATAATGCTTCCTGCATACGTGCCCCACCACTTGCAGAGAAACACACAAACGGACAATTCATTTCTATCGCCTTTTCTGCCGCTTTAACAAATTTTGCACCAACCACAGAACCCATTGAACCGCCCATAAAAGCAAAGTTTGATGCAGCCACAACAATTGGCATATTATAAAGCGTACCTGTCATGGTAATTAACGCATCTTTTTCACCCGTCTCTTTTTGTGCCGCACTGATACGATCTTTATATTTCTTTAAATCTTTAAATTTTAAAATATCTTTTGGTTCTAAATCTGCCGCAATTTCTTGACTTGAACCTTCGTCCAATAATTTTAATAAACGCTCACGTGCGTCAATACGCATATGATGACCGCATTTAGGGCAAACATAAAGATTACGTTTAAGTTCTTCACTATAAAGTACTTGTTCACAAGAAGTACATTTTGTCCACACGCCTTCTGGCACATTGGCTTTTCGAGTAGAAGAAGACGGACTTTTACTAAAAATTCGGTTAATCCAGCTCATTTTTCGACCTTTTTATTGACTAGAAAATTCTGCGTATTAGACCATAAATTTGCAGAATTTGCTACTTGTAAGGCGTTTTTGTACTGCTCCGATTTCCTTTAGAAACGTTCAATAAATATGAGAAATAAATCCATGATTGAACATTTTTTTTATTTCTTTGTCTCATAGAACACGTTATCTGAAATCTATTTTGGAGTATTTTATGAAAAAAACACGTTTTGTATTAAGCAGTATTGCTCTCGGATTAAGTGTCTTGAGTACACCATTTATGGCTCAAGCTGATTTACCAAGCTTCATTTCACAGCAAAATAGTTTGGCACCTATGTTAGAAAAAGTTCAACCTGCTGTGGTGACGCTTTCTATTGAAGGAAAAGCAAAAGTTGATTCACGTTCTCCTTTTCAAGACGATATTCCTGAAGAATTTAAATTTTTCTTCGGCGATCGTTTTGCTGAACAATTTAGTGGACGCGGTGAATCAAAACGTAACTTCCGTGGTTTAGGTTCTGGCGTTATTATCAATGCAAGCAAAGGTTATGTTTTAACAAATAACCATGTGATTGACGGGGCTGATAAAATTACCGTGCAATTACAAGATGGCCGTGAGTTTAAAGCCAAATTAGTGGGTAAAGATGAGCAATCAGATATTGCATTAGTTCAACTTGAAAAACCAAGTAATTTAACAGAAATCAAATTTGCTGATTCCGATAAATTACGCGTAGGCGATTTCACTGTTGCAATCGGTAATCCATTTGGTTTAGGTCAAACGGTGACATCAGGTATTGTTTCTGCATTGGGTCGTTCAACAGGTTCTGACAGTGGCACTTATGAAAACTATATTCAAACTGATGCTGCTGTAAACCGCGGTAATTCAGGTGGTGCATTAGTCAACCTAAATGGTGAACTCATTGGTATCAACACTGCGATTATTTCGCCAAGCGGTGGCAATGCCGGAATTGCCTTTGCGATTCCAAGTAATCAAGCAAATAATTTAGTGCAACAAATTTTAGAATTTGGTGAAGTACGCCGAGGATTGCTGGGTATTAAAGGTGGCGAACTCAATGCTGATTTAGCCAAAGCCTTTAATGTGAGCGCACAACAAGGCGCATTTGTGAGTGAAGTTTTACCGAAATCTGCCGCTGAAAAAGCTGGCATTAAAGCGGGCGATATTATCACGGCGATGAACGGTCAAAAAATCTCAAGTTTCGCAGAAATGCGTGCAAAAATTGCAACCACTGGTGCAGGCAAAGAGATTAGCTTGACTTACTTACGAGATGGCAAATCCCACGATGTTAAAGTGAAATTACAAGCAGATGATGGTAGCCAACTTTCCTCAAAAACTGAGTTGCCTGCATTAGATGGCGCAACATTGAAAGACTACGATGCAAAAGGCATCAAAGGGATTGAAATCACAAAAATTCAGCCTAATTCGCTGGCTGCACAACGTGGTTTAAAAGCGGGCGATATTATTATTGGTATTAATCGTCAAATGATCGAAAACATTCGTGAATTAAATAAAGTGCTTGAAAATGACCCCTCCGCAGTTGCACTTAATATTTTACGAGGTAACAGTAATTTCTATTTATTAGTGCAATAATCTGCTTGATATATTTAAGAAAAAAGTCCGATCACAATGATCGGACTTCTTTTTATGCAGCAATCGTTCTTAACAAATCCACCACAAATTCTAACCGCACTTTGCTATCGGATAGATCTTTCATAAACTTAAATTTTAATGGGCCATCAAATCGATACACAATAGGTTCTTTTTGAATTAATTGAATAAATTTATCTGGATTTACTTGTGCTTTTGCTGAAAACTCAATAAAACCGCCTTGCGTTCCTGCATCAATTCGCACAACTTTCAATGGCTCAACCAACAAACGTAACTCTGCAATTTGCAGTAGATTTTTTGCCGCGTCAGGCAATAATCCGAATCGATCTATTAACTCAACTTTTAACTCGTCCAATTCTGATTTACTCTCTGCGGCGGCAATACGTTTATAAAAGGATAAACGCATATTCACATCACCTAAATAATCATCTGGCAATAAAGCAGGCACGCGCAATTCAATATCCGCTTGTTGTTGCGTCAATTCTTCTAATGATGGCTCTCGCCCTTCTTTTAAAGCTTTAACCGCCGCATCCAATAATTCCATATAAAGCGAAAAACCGATGCTTTCAATTTGTCCGCTTTGTTCGTTTCCGAGTAATTCGCCTGCACCACGAATCTCTAAATCGTGGGTTGCCAAGATAAAACCAGCCCCAAGATTATCAAGATTTTCTAACGCATCTAGACGACGTTCGGCATCTTTTGTCATCATTTTTGGCGGTGGCGTGAGTAAATAAGCATAAGCCTGATGATGTGAACGCCCTACTCGTCCGCGTAATTGATGCAACTGAGCTAATCCAAAATGATCTGCTCGTTCAATAATGATGGTATTTGCCGTTGGCACATCAATACCCGTTTCAATAATGGTTGAACAAACTAAGACGTTATAACGCTGATGATAAAAATCACTCATCACACGTTCTAACTCACGTTCTCGCATTTGTCCGTGCCCCACAATCACTCGCGCCTCTGGCACAAGTGCGGTCAGTTTTTCTGCTGTATTTTCAATGCTTGCAACATCATTGTGGAGATAATAAACCTGCCCGCCACGTAAGATTTCACGCAAAATCGCTTCTCGTACAACAAGATCGTCATTCTGTCGGACGAAGGTTTTAATACTTAATCGGCGCGCAGGAGGCGTAGAAATAATAGAAAGATCACGAATACCATTCATCGCCATATTAAGCGTTCGAGGAATTGGCGTTGCCGTTAAGGTAAGAATATCGATATTTGCGCGGAGCTGTTTGATCTTCTCTTTTTGGCCCACACCGAAACGATGTTCTTCATCAATAATCAACAAGCCAAGATCGTTAAATTTGACATCTGATTGAATTAATTTATGGGTACCAATTAGGATATCGACTTTGCCTTCTGCAAGATTTTCCAGAATTTGTTTTTGTTCTTTTGCAGTTTTGAAACGCGATAACACTTCTACGTTCACAGGCAAGTTCGCAAAACGATCTTTAAAATTCTCATAATGCTGTTGAGCTAACAATGTGGTTGGCACTAGCACTGCTACTTGTTTATGATTCATCACAGCCAAAAAGGCAGCGCGCATTGCCACTTCAGTTTTACCAAAACCCACATCACCACAAACAAGGCGATCCATTGCTTTTGGCTGACACATATCAGAAATTACCGCATTAATTGCCATTTCCTGATCGTAGGTTTCTTCAAAAGGAAAAGTTGCAGCAAATTGTTGAAATTCTTCACGATCATATTTAAAGGCAAAGCCTTTTGTCGCTTCACGTTGTGCATAAACATCTAGTAACTCTGCCGCTACATCACGAATTTTCTCCGCTGCTTTTTGGCGTGATCTCGCCCAAGCCTCGTTACCCAGTTTATGTAATGGCGCACTTTCATCAGAACCACCAACATAACGGCTAATGAGATGTAATGAAGTGACTGGCACATAAAGTTTTGATTCATTGGCATAATTTAACAGCAAATATTCTGCTTTAATGCCGCCTGTATCTAAGGTGACCAAACCGCCATAACGCCCCACACCATGATCAAGATGCACAACGGGTTGCCCTATTTTCAACTCGGCAAGATTGCGTACAAGTGTGTCAGGATTAATCGTTTTACGTTTATCTCTAGAACGTTGTTGAACACGTTCGCCAAGTAAATTAGCTTCGCCAATAATCGCAACAGGAAACGATTGTTCAATAATAAAACCTTGTTCAATAGAGCTGACTAACAAGCTAAATTTTTCATTTTCAGCCTGTTCCAAGGAATGAATTTGTTTTGGCTTGAGTTTTAACGCTGAAAGCAAATCAAGCAACGTCTCTCGGCGACCTTCTGTCTCCACAGAAAACAGTACGTTTCCTTTAAAATGCTCAATAAATTGGCGTAATTGCCCCAATGGTTCTTTTTGCTGGGATTGAATAGTTACTTCTGGTAAAGCGGCAACAGGTAAATTTTTCTGGCGTACCGATGACCGCACTTTTTCCGCTTTAAATGTAATGCGTGGATAAGATTTCAATCGGCGATTAACTTCGTCCACATTAAGCCATAATTTTTCAGGCGATAAAAGCGGACGCATCGGATCCACTTTACGTTGTTCATAACGCTGTTTTGCATCTTGATAAAAACGCTCGCCTTGCGTTTGGTTATTTTCCATATCCACAAACAGCGTTTGTTCTGGCAAATAATCAAACAACGTCGCCATTTCAGAAAAGAAAAGTGGCTGCCAATATTCAATGCCAGAAATCAAGGTACCTTTACTGATTTGCTGATAAATATGTTCGGGATCTCGACGGATCTCCCCAAAGGTTTCACGAAATTGTGCACGGAAAAATTCAATCCCTTTGTCATCCGTTGGAAATTCGTGCGCTGGCAAAAGATTAATTGAGTTAATTTCATCAAGAGTACGTTGCGTATCCACATCAAAAGTGCGAATGGAATCAATTTCATCATCAAAAAAATCAAGACGAAAAGGCACCGCACTTCCCATTGGGAAAAGATCCAACAAAGCACCACGAACTGCGTACTCGCCGTGTTCTAATACTTGCTCCACGGCTCGATAACCCGCTGCTTCTAATTGTAAGCGCATTTTATCGATGACCAAACGATCGCCTTTTTTAATCAGAAGTACATTGTGTTGTAAATATTGTGGCGGGCAAAGGCGTTGCATTAATGTCGAAATCGGCAATAGAAAAATTCCTTTTTTCGCATTTTGTAAATGGAAAAGCGCACTTAAACGAGAGGAAATAATTTCTTGATGGGGAGAAAAGGTATCATAAGGTAAGGTTTCCCAATCAGGGAATACGCATACATTTTGACTGCTTAATTCCGATAAAACACGTGATAAACGCACCGCACTTCGTGTATCTGGTGTGACTACTACAGTTAAATTTTGATTTTGCTCTGCAATTTCACTAATCGCCAGTGCATCAGCACCTGGTAAGACATTGCCTAAAATTTTATGATCATTAGGTTGGGTTGGAATATCAGGTTGGAAAAAAGCCGTTTTCATAAATATAAATAATGCGTCAATCTTGTATAAAAATTGACGCATAGTGTACTGGAATTTGAATTATCTTTCAATAAATTTACTGTTTAAAAAACCAGTTAATATTTATTTCTTTAAAGAAGGTTCCTCTTTCTTCAAATTACCATTTTCATCTTCTGTTGCTGACATAGGCACGCAGCTACAATTCGGTTGATCTAAACCCCATTCTTTAATGAAATTGTCATATTTTTCTAAAGTGCGTTTAAACCAACCTTTTGGTTTTTCGGTTTGTTCTGTCATAAAGTTCCTCGTTCTAAATATTGTTTAATTTCTAAACGTAGCAATTCTACGCCTTTTTTCTTGTTAATGAGAAGTTGTTTTTTTGTTAAATAAGCGGAAATTAATGGGAAATTTTCTTTGCCTGCTAATTTTAATAAACGCCTAATCGCAGGAATGCTCGAAAATAAAGTGCGGTGAAAATTAGCGAAGTTTTTTAAGCTCACCCAATCGAACTCATCAAGCTGCCAATCAAGCTGATTTTGCTCAAAATTTATGGCGAACGGATGAAAAGATAAAAGGATATTACGCTGAAATTGTTTGTGCGCAGTATCAACTAAAGCCAAGCCTTCTTTGGAAAGACCTTTAAGGGCAATCGCTGAATAACAACCACTACTCGCTTCTTGATGCTCGCCTAAATGCACCAAAACAAAACCGCACTTTTGCCAAAATTTTGCCAGTTCGTCAGTGTAGCCAAAACTCACTGAAAGAAAATCCACTTCTGAATTTTCCATAAATTTCATTAGATTTTGACCAATACCCTGTTTTTGCCAATTTGGCTGAACCGCTATACGAGAAATGCGTAAGGAACGTAATTTACAGGCTTGAGGCAAGTTTTCATAGAAACATAATGCTTGTGGAACAAGATTCCCTTTCGGGCGACGTTTGCCTTGTTGAATTTGAATAATCAACTCATCATCAGCCATATTTCCTTCTTCTAATGCCCAAATTGCACCGAGCAAATTCTGTTGATATTCGGCAAAATAAAAACGTTGATGTTCCCCATCCAGTAAACGGCGAAGATCGAGTGGCGATGTTCGGTAGTGAGCAATCGTCATTAGCCCATAAAAATCTCGAAAGAAAAATTGACGATTATATTTTCCTTCACTCCCCTTACTTGTGAGGAGAGCATCCAAAGCTTGAGGGAGGCTAGCTATATCTAAATCCCCCTTCCGCCCTTCGGGCACCTTCCCCCGCAAGCAGGGGAAGGAAAGATTTTTAGCGTTTTCCTCTATGTTATAAGTAATATTGCTATAGTCAAAGTGCTGAAAATCATCTTCGGAATTTAGCAACAAAAGATCATCAATAAAATGTTCTAACGGATCATTTTCTTGCCAACGTAGGGGCTGTTTAAGCTCAAAATGCTGAAAAGTGCGGTGGATTTTCCGTTTAAATTTTAATTCGAAACCACGCCCCGTTCCTTCATAGCTATGAATTGTTGTGCTGAAGACAATATGTTGAAAATATTGAGAATATTCTTGCAATAAAGGCAATGGGATCATCGCTGCTTCATCTACGAGCAACCAAGCGGATTGACTAAATTCTGGTTCATTTTGTAACCGAATAGTCAGTTCATCGGGCGCGATAAATTCTATCTCTCGTTCTGAAAATTCAATAACCGAATGTACTGCGCTTTTATTCGGTGCGGTGAGATAAACTGCTGCCTGAATTTGATTAGCAAGCATCCCCAATAATGCGGATTTCCCTCTTCCCCGCTTGGCGGTTAGAAAATAAATATCCTGATCGGCCTGTAAAATAGTCTCGATAATTTGTTGTTGCGCTAACGTAGCATTTTTGTGATGCTCGTTAGAATAAAAAACCGCAGGAAATTCAACCGCACTTTCCTCTCTAAAAATGGGGAAATGATAACGTTCAATGCACTGTTTAAAATGATGAATAAAATTAGGCGTGGCGATTGCTGACTGATTTCCATTCCAACGTAAACTATCTTGATCAGGCTGCTGAGATAAATTTTCCCAATCGGATAACACTAAACAAAGTGTACCGCCCATTTTCAGTGTTCCGGCTGCAATAGCCAGTGCTTCAAGATGAATGCCATTTCGTCCATCAAATAAGATATGTTCAAATTCTTGTCCAAGCAAATTCATTGCTTTAGAAAAAGCAATGCCGCTTTCACCGATAATTAACACGTTATCGGGCACAAGCGGCAAAGTTTTGCTGATTAAAATTTGAAGCTGGCGAGATGGCATCGTGTTATTTTAAATAGGCAATTAGCATCGCACCAATAAAACTTACGCAAGCAAGCCAAAAGAAAATGCTTTTGGGTTGAGAAACTTTTTTACTGAAAAATTTCGCTGCAAACAGGATATACAAAATCAGTAATGCGAATTTAGCCACTAACCACCATTCAATATCAAAAACAAAGAGATATAAAATGACGACACCAGAAACAATCAACAAGGTATCTGATAAGTGCGGTAAAATTTTTAATAATTTTATCGAACGCCAGTTTTTGCCAGTAAGCTGCATTGCGCCACGAATCACCAACAAGGCAAAACTTAAAAAGGCGAAAAAAATATGTAAATAAACTAGCATAATCACTCCCAAAAAAGTAAGAAAAGTGCGGTCAAAATCCACCGCACTTTCTCAATCTAAATTACTTCGCAATACGTTTATATTTAATACGATGTGGCTGAGTGGCTGCATCGCCTAAGGTTTTCTTTTTCCACTCTTCGTAGTCTGAGAAGTTACCTTCATAGAACGTGACTTTACCTTCATCGCCGTAATCTAAAATATGCGTTGCAATACGATCTAAGAACCAACGGTCATGGGAAATCACCATGGCACAACCCGGGAATTCTAAAATCGCATTTTCTAAGGCACGCAAGGTTTCAACGTCTAAGTCATTGGTTGGTTCGTCCAGTAATAGCACGTTACCACCGCGTTGTAAAAGTTTTGCCAAGTGTAAACGACCACGTTCACCACCCGATAATTCGCCTACGCGTTTTTGTTGATCTACGCCTTTGAAGTTGAAACGGCCCACATACGCACGGCTTGGAATTTCAAAGTTACCAATAGTAAGAATATCTTGTCCATTAGACACTTCTTCCCAGACGGTTTTCTTGTCATCCATTGAATCACGGAATTGATCCACCGAAGCAAGTACAACGGTTTCACCCATTGTCACAGAGCCTGAATCTGGTTGTTCTTGGCCTGACAACATGCGGAATAAAGTTGATTTACCCGCACCATTTGCCCCAATAATCCCAACGATTGCCCCTTTTGGAATACTAAATGATAAATCGTCGATTAAAGTGCGATCACCGTAAGATTTAGTGAGGTTTTGCACTTCAATCACTTTATCACCCAAACGTGGACCAGGTGGAATAAAGAGTTCGTTCGTCTCGTTTCGTTTTTGATATTCGCCAGAGTTCAATTCATCAAAACGAGCCATACGCGCCTTGCTTTTCGCTTGGCGACCTTTAGGATTTTGACGCACCCATTCCAACTCTTTCGCAATAGATTTTTGACGCGCATTTTCAGCCGCTTGTTCTTGCTCTAAACGTTTCTCTTTTTGCTCTAACCAAGAAGAATAGTTACCTTCCCAAGGAATACCCTCGCCACGGTCAAGCTCTAAGATCCAACCCGCTACGTTGTCTAAGAAGTAACGGTCGTGGGTAATTGCGACAACAGTGCCTTCATAATCATGTAAGAATCGCTCTAACCATGCCACAGATTCCGCATCTAAGTGGTTAGTTGGTTCGTCTAATAAGAGCATGTCTGGTTTTTCGAGTAATAAGCGACAAAGTGCCACACGGCGACGCTCACCACCAGATAAATGTTCGATTTTGGCATCCCAATCAGGTAAACGTAATGCATCTGCCGCACGCTCTAATTGGTTATCTAAATTATGCCCATCATGTGCTTGAATGATGGCTTCAAGATTCGCTTGTTCTGCCGCTAATTTATCAAAATCCGCATCAGGATCCGCATAAAGTGCATACACTTCATCTAAACGAGTCAGTGCATTTTTCACTTCAAAAACTGCTTCTTCCACTGCTTCACGCACGGTTTGTTGCGGTTCTAATTTTGGTTCTTGCGGAAGATAACCGATCTTAATTCCTGGCTGCGGACGAGCCTCCCCTTCAAATTCTTTATCTACGCCCGCCATAATGCGTAAAAGGGTTGATTTACCCGCACCATTTAAACCTAAAACCCCGATCTTCGCGCCAGGGAAAAAGCTTAAAGAAATATCTTTCAAAATATGACGCTTCGGTGGCACCACTTTACCGACACGGTGCATCGTATATACAAATTGCGTTGACATTAATTATTCCTCATTAAAAATGACGCCCTATTTTACTGGAAAATAGGGCGAAAATATAGGAAACAAGCGGTAGGATTTTACAAAAGTTTCGCGGAAATTGACCGCTTGTAAATATTTAAGGGTAAAACAGCTCCCTAAATGAAATAGACACTTTAGGACTTAAATTACATTGCAAATGTAGAAGTACCATGCCGATGTAGAGCGGGCTTAACATTTGCAAGACTTTGTTGAAAACGTTTATTGTGTTCAAGCTCCCATAAATCAATACGTGTTTGCAGATTAAGCCAAAACTCAGGCGTGGTATCAAATGCTTTAGCAAGTTTAACTGCCATTTCTAGCGTAATTCGTGAACTATTATTAACAATGTTGCTTGCCGTATTACGATGTACATCTAAAATTTGAGCTAAATCATTAATTTTAAGACTTAAAGGTTCTAAAAACTCTTCTTGTAGAATTTCACCAACAGAAGTGGGTTTTCTCGTCATCATATTATCTTCCTTATAAATTATAAGAATGTGGATCTAAATATAAATTATTTACTTCGTTATTCTCATATTTAAAAATTAGGCGATATTGTTTATTTACTCGAATGGAATAAATTTTATTTTCTTTTGGCTCAAGCAACTCTAAGTGATTAGCCGGCGGAGAACGTAAATCATTGATGTCTTCTGCAGCACTTATCATATCCAATTTTCTTGCCAATACTTTAGATAAATTAGAAGGAATCTTACTATGAGCATCACCATATTGATAAAACCTATAAAGATAATCATCTCTAAAATGCTCACGTTTTAAATTAAACATCTATTATTCTCTTGGTTATACTCGAGCTGATCATAATAAGAATAAATGCACAATGCAAGAGTGCATCTTTCGACTTAGATAAAAAAAAACCACCCGAAGCGGGTGGCAGGAAAGTAGTTTAGCTATATTTATGATTATTTTATTTAGGAACTTTATGAATATCAAGCAATCACTTGACGAGCTTTATACTACTGAATATTGAAAGGCAAGGGAAATGCTATTGAGAGTTTTTTTGATTTACATCAACATTTTTGACAGAAAAATTGTTTTTTGCGTGTAGAATAAACAACTTCAAATTCTAGTGTTCAAAATAATAGGATTTTTTGTGAAAACGTATTCATTATTACTCGCTCTATTCATTAGTTGTGGAGTTTTAGCTCACCCTCATGCATTTATAGATATGCAAACCACGCCTATCATAGAAAATAATCAACTCACTGGCTTTTCAATGAAATGGACGTTGGATGAACCAAGTTCGTCTGCGGTTATTTATGATATGAAACAAGCTAGAACTAAAGTGGAGAAACAAAAACTTCTTGATGATGTAATGGGAAATATCGTCAGTGAACATTATTTCAGCTATCTATATGATGCTCAGAATAATAAAATCAAATATTCCCCTCACCCAAAAAATTACGGCATTAACGTTCAAGGCTTACAACTGCAATATTATTTTGATGTGCCACTCGCCCATCCGCAAAAGTTAGAAAAAAACACATTTAGCTTACAAACTTACGATCCCACTTATTATGTGGCGATGACTTACGCCTCAAAAAGTGCGGTAGATTTTTCCGCACTTCCGAAAAATTGCCAAGGAAAATTAATTGAACCTAATGTGGATGGAAAAATCCAAGCCTACGCATCTTCACTTGATAAATCCCAAAAGAACGAAGATGATTCCTTAGGTGTGATGTTCGCACAAAAAATAATAATTCAATGTGAGTAGAAATGAAAAAATATAAAACAGGGCTCGTGTTATTAGTGATTGCACTCGCCTTACTTGGCTATTTTTCCCCTTGGTTTTTCTTATATATTGCTGCATGGCAAAAAGATTTTAATCAACTTATTTCGGAAAATTTACATCAAATTCAAAATAATAGTATCAAGGCAGGCATCACGCTTATTTTTGCCAGCTTTGTTTACGGTGTACTTCATGCCCTCGGGCCAGGACACGGCAAATTTATTATCGCCAGCTATCTTTCCACTCATGAAAGCCAATTAAAACAAAGCACCATCTTGAGCTTACTTTCTTCCTTAATGCAAGGCATTGTCGCAATTACAGCAACAACATTGCTTGTTGTAGTACTAAATCTTTCATCACGTTATTTCAAATTAAGCCAGCTTTGGTTAGAACGATCTGCCTTGCTATTATTGGTATTTCTCGGCTGTTATTGGATTTGGCAAGGCTTACGTGCCTATCGTAAAAAAGCTAAATTAGCTATTAAATCCCTAAATCCCCTACCCCTACACAAAAAAAGTGCGGTGAAAAATAACCGAACTTTTCAACCAAACGCTTGTAGCTGTGGACACCAACATTTGCCAAGCCCCATGCAAACTGCACAAGCAACCAATCTAAAATCACAATTTATCGTGATTTTAACAATTGGCATGCGACCATGTAGCGGTGCAATTTTCGTTTTATTTTTAGCTTATATGCTTGATCTTTATGGCTGGGGAATTTTAGCGGTATTGGCCATGTCTTTCGGCACAGGACTTATGCTATCAGCCTTCGCGGGAATTGTACGTTATGCGCGACATACCGCAATTCACTTAGGGCGTTGGTATAGTTCAAAACATACGAAAGGAAAAAGCGAAAGCATCGTGAAACTAATCGCAGGTGGAATAATGCTATTTTTTGCCTTGAGTTTGTTATATGGCACAACCATCTCAACTGGCGGAAGCAAAATCCTATTTTGAAGTTAAAAATAAAGCCCATCAACATGATGGGCTCAAAATCTTTTGGTTGCTAATTTAGAATTTGTAAAAGGAGACAAACAAACTCTAAACCAAAAGAAAAATTGGCTCCTCCTGCTGGACTTGAACCAGCGACATATGGATTAACAGTCCACCGTTCTACCGACTGAACTAAGGAGGAATAAACTTTGTATCACAAGGAACAGGGCGCGAATTTTAATGATCGATAGTTAGCTTGTCAATGCAAAATTTAAAAAAATTTCATAAAAAACAAAAAATTTTCTCATCTTTTATATACCACCTAATATTTATTTTTCTATCCACAGAGCCTGTGGATAACTTTGTGGATTAACTTTTTAAAATTTTGCGGATCCCTTGTTCTTACAAGGATTGTTCGATCTTGATTACAGATTAGCCTAAAATTAAATTTTAATTTAAAATCAATAAGTTAAGTTTTGTCTAGTAAAAAATAAAAGTTTTTTTAATGAATTTGTGACATATTCCTCTTGACATCGCTAAGTCTGTGTAAAACTTAGATTTTTGCCTGATCAATTTTACACATTAAATATGCTAAAATAGACATTATTCAAAACTATGAAAAAACTGACCGCACTTTATGTCTGAAAAAATCAACACAAAACCGTTCATTCTGCATTCCGACTTTCGTCCCTCTGGCGATCAGCCACAAGCTATCGAAAAATTAGCTGAAAATCTAACAGATGGATTAGCACATCAAACTTTGCTCGGTGTAACAGGCTCGGGGAAGACGTTTACTATCGCCAATGTAATTGCTCAATTAAATCGCCCCGCAATGTTACTTGCACCGAATAAAACCCTTGCTGCCCAGCTTTATGCAGAAATGAAGGCCTTTTTTCCAGAAAATGCGGTGGAATATTTTGTATCTTACTATGATTATTATCAGCCAGAAGCCTATGTGCCTAGCAGTGATACCTTTATTGAAAAAGATGCGTCCATTAATGATCAAATCGAACAAATGCGTCTTTCTGCGACGAAATCTTTTTTAGAACGTCGAGATACCATCGTGGTGGCATCCGTTTCTGCAATTTATGGTTTGGGGGATCCTGATAGCTACTTACAAATGATGTTGCATTTACAACAGGGTGCCATTATCGATCAACGCCAAATTTTAACGAAGTTAGCGGAATTACAATATACCCGTAATGATCAAGCATTTCAGCGTGGAACTTTCCGTGTTCGTGGCGAAATTATTGATATTTTCCCTGCGGAATCCGATGATCGTGCGGTGCGTATTGAATTATTTGATGATGAAATCGAGCGTTTAAGTTTATTTGATCCACTTACTGGCAGTAGTTTTGGTGCAGTACCACGTTTCACGATCTATCCTAAAACTCACTATGTGACGCCAAGAGAACGTATTTTAGATGCAATAGAAAACATCAAAAAAGAACTCGTATCACGCCGTGAATACTTCATTAAAGAACATAAACTTTTAGAAGAACAACGAATTAGCCAACGTACCCAATTTGATATTGAAATGATGAATGAATTGGGCTATTGCTCGGGCATTGAAAACTACTCTCGCTATTTATCGGGAAGAAATGAGGGTGAACCACCACCAACATTATTTGATTATATGCCCTCTGATGCCATTTTAATTATTGATGAATCTCATGTGACGGTGCCTCAAATTGGTGGAATGTATCGTGGCGACCGTTCACGTAAAGAAACCTTAGTAGAATATGGTTTCCGTTTACCATCCGCCTTGGATAATCGTCCGTTACGCTTTGAGGAATTTGAACGCTTAGCTCCACAAACCATTTATGTTTCCGCAACACCAGGGCCTTATGAATTAGAAAAATCAGGCAGTGAAATCATCGATCAAGTGGTTCGCCCGACTGGTTTGCTTGATCCGCTCATTGAAATTCGTCCAGTCTCAATTCAAGTGGATGATTTACTTTCCGAAGCTCGCCAAAGAGCGGATAAAAATGAGCGAGTTTTAGTGACAACACTCACCAAGAAAATGGCGGAAGATTTAACAGATTATTTAGATGAACACGGGATTCGTGTACGTTATCTACATTCTGATATTGATACCGTAGAACGCGTCGAAATTATCCGTGATTTGCGTTTAGGCGAATTTGATGTATTGGTGGGAATTAACTTATTGCGTGAAGGTTTAGATATTCCAGAAGTGTCTCTTGTGGCGATTTTAGATGCAGATAAGGAAGGATTTTTACGTTCCGAACGTTCTTTAATCCAAACCATCGGCCGTGCCGCGCGAAACTTAAACGGTAAAGCAATTTTATATGCGGATAGCATCACCAAATCGATGGAGAAAGCCATTACCGAAACCAATCGTCGTCGTGAAAAACAAACAAAATACAATGAAGAACACGGCATTGTGCCACAAGCATTAAACAAAAAAGTAGGGGAATTGTTAGATATTGGGCAAGGCGCAAACCAAAAAGCGAAAGCCAATAAACAACGTGGAAAAATGGTGGCAGAACCAACCGCACTTTATCATGCACCGAAAAATGCCAAAGAATATCAACAACAAATCAAAAAACTGGAACAACAAATGTATAAATTTGCGCAAGATTTGGAATTTGAAAAAGCCGCAGCAATTCGAGATCAATTACATCAATTACGTGAACAATTTGTTTTTGATAACTAAAAGAAACGCCAGCTTAAGCTGGCGTTCCGTTTATTTATTTTCACCTGAAGAATACAAGCGATTTTTATATAAATAACTACCTAATAAAGCGTGAGCTAATGCCTCTTTTTTCATCGCATCAGGCACGTCTTTTGGCGTTAAAGTTTCTGTTGATTTATCATAATGATAACCTTGTGCCGTTTTATTTGGCATTTGAATCACCACATCATTATTGCCTTTCATCATTGCTTGAGTTTGATCGTATTGCATAAAGGCACGATCTGGATTTACATCTTGCGTTAAATCAAAGCCAATCATTGGATAATTGCCACTTACGCCTGCTAAAGAAAGCAATGTGGTTGGCATATCAATTTGGCTCACAAGACGGCTGTCACGGCGTGGCGTAATGCCCTCCCCAAGAATCAAAGCTGGAATATGGAAATGCTTAATTGGCACAAGACTTGCACCGCCTACACGAGAATCGTGATCTGCAACAATTAAGAAAATCGTATCTTTCCAATAATTAGACTGTTTTGCCATTTTAAAGAAATGGCCTAAGGCATAATCCGCATATTTTGCTGCGTTATTACGAGTGGCTTTTGGTTGCTCATAAAGTTCAATTTTGCCATCTGGATATTCAAATGGATCATGATTGCTGGAGCTAAACACTAAACTAAAAAACGGTTTACCTTCATTTTGTAATTTCGTGAAAGTTTCATTGGCTTTATCAAATAAATCCTCATCACTCACGCCCCAGGTGCCAGTAAATGTTGGATTCTGATAGTCTTGTTGATCCCAAATATCTTTAAAGCCATTACCGTAGAAAAAACTCGCCATATTGTCGAAATGCTTTTCACCGCCATAAATAAATGAAGTGTTATAGCCTTGTTTATGTAATAAATCCGCAATAGTAAAGAAACCACTTTGGGCATTATTAAGTTTCACCACTGCACGAGCTGGTGTTGGCGTAAAACCTGCGGTTGTTGCTTCAATACCACGTACTGAACGCGTGCCTGTTGCATAAAGATTTTCAAATAACCACCCTTCTTTTGCGAGCTGATCCACATTTGGAGAAAGTGGTTTGCCACCGAGCGTTCCAATAAACTGAGCGCCGAGACTTTCTTGTAACAAAATCACGATATTTTTAGGTTTCCCCTGATAAGTCGCGACATTTTTCGTTAAAGTTGGGTATTTATCTGAAATGTAATCGCTGTCTGGGCGGCCTCGACTGGCTTTAACAATACGAAACATTTCATCTGCATCCATTTTTCCGTACATTTCTGAAGATTTTTCTTCATCTTTAAATTGCTGTGCGGCATAAATCACGGAATAGCCTGAGTTAAGCACCAAAGAATTCACTAACGCATCAGAGGAAAATGCTACCATGGCGGGATTGATACCGCGGTGTTGAAAACTTGAACGCGCCCCAAGGAAGCTCACGACAATAACAAGCAAAGCAATCACAGGGCGAAGTTTCCAACTGATTGAACGTAAATTTTTGACTGCCCAACCAGAAATTTTCCAATAAATCAAGGCAGCTAAAACTGTGAAAACAAGGCTAAAAATCACCGCACTTAAATGCCCTTCCGCCAGCATTGAAAAAACTTCTTTCGGATAAATCAGATATTCGATAAATAAACGATTTGGACGGTAATCGTAGGTTTCAATAAAGGCAGGAGTGGAAATTTCCATAAAGATAATAAACACACTACCAAGCGTTAACCAAATACGTAAAATTTTTACCCAAACTTTACTGCTATGAAATAACGTTGTGAGTAATGCAGGTACACCAAATAAATAACAGAGTGCCACAACATCCATTCGTACGCCTTGAAAAAATAATTGCAACCAGCCATCTACGGCGGATACACGCTCTGATTGCCATACAGCAAGTCCCAAACGGGATAAGGAAAGGATGATGAGATTAATCAACACAAATGTGAAGATGGGGAATAAAGGGGAGTGCGCTTTTTTCATTGTAAAAACCACTAATGCAACGGCATCCAAGCCGTATTAAATTAAAGAAAGATAGGCAACTGTCTATCGGTCGGTTCCTTTTCGACATGACAAAAGTCTTAAAGTGCGGTCAATTTTCGCATAGTTTTAGTTAATCTCAAATGCAAACAATATGCCGAATTCTGTGTAGAACAATTTTAGCTAATCACATTCAATAGAATGTAAAAATAAAGCCTCGAGAAAAATCGAGGCTTTGTTAAGTAAACGGCGGAAATTTAATAAAAATTCACCGCACTTTTCAATTACTCTTGTTGTGCTTTCACCGCAGCATAGGCAATCATATTGATAATACGGCGAACAGATGCACCCGGATTAAGAATATGCGCAGATTTGTTCATTCCCATTAAGATCGGGCCAACAGTAATTGCCGTAGTGGTGCCGCGCAATAGGCTATAACTAATACGTGATGAACTCAAATCAGGGAACACTAATAAATTTGCGCTTCCTTTCAATGGACTATCAGGCATGACTTCTTTTCGGTGAGCTTCATTCATCGCTAAATCGCCACGCATTTCACCATCGATCATTAAGTGCGGATTACGCTCTTTGACGATCTGTAACACTTCTCGCATTTTTGGTGCACCGAGTGAATTAGAGGAACCAAAATTAGAATGGGAAAGCAAGGCAACCGCAGGTTCAATACCGAAACGATGGATTTCTTCTGCTGCCATTAAAGTGATTTCAGCTAATTCTTCCGTTGTTGGATTACTGTTTACATGGGTATCCGTTAAGAATACGTTACCAGTCGGTAATACAAGGCTATTTAACGCAGCGGCAGTTTTCACACCGTCTTTTAAGCCTATAATATCGCGAATAGATGCAAGATGTTTTCCGTATGAACCAAATAAACCACATACTAAAGCGTCTGCATAACCTAAGCTAAGCAATGTAGAAGCTAATACAGTTGTATTAGAACGCACGACACGTTTTGCGATTGCAGGTGTAATGCCTTTACGTTTGGTAAGCTCGTAATAATGTTTCCAACATTCTTCATAGCGAGGATTATCTTCGTTATCCACAATTTCAAAATCCACACCTGCAGTTAAACGTAAACCAAGTTTTTTAATTTTTTCTTCAATCACGCTGCGGCGACCAATTAAAATTGGATTTGCCAAGCCCATTGAAATCACTTCTTGAGTGGCATGCAATGCTTTATTTTCTTCCCCTTCCGCTAAAATAATGCGTTGTTTTTCTGCTTTTGCTTGGCTGAAAATAGGACGCATAAACAAGCTCGTTTTGTAAACAAACTGAGTTAGTTTTTCAACATAAGCATCCCAATTTTGAATTGGACGAGTTGCCACACCAGATTCCATTGCAGCTTTTGCTACCGCTGGTGCGATACGCACAATCAAGCGAGGATCGAATGGACGAGGAATCACATAATCCGCACCAAATGTCGCCCCTTCACCACCGTAAGCAGAAGTTACCACTTCGTTTTGCTCTTCTAATGCAAGATCAGCGATAGCATAAACTGCTGCACGTTTCATTTCTTCATTAATAGTGGTTGCGCCCACATCTAATGCGCCACGGAAAATGAATGGGAAACAAAGCACGTTATTTACTTGGTTTGGATAATCAGAACGGCCTGTACATACAATTGCATCAGGACGAACCGCTTTCGCTTCTGGCGGGGTAATTTCAGGATTTGGGTTAGCTAAAGCAAGAATAATTGGATGCGCAGCCATGGTTTTCACCATATCTTGTGTAAGCGCACCAGCCGCAGAACAACCTAAGAAAATATCTGCATTTGGAATCGCATCGCCAAGTTTACGCCAGCCATTATCTTCAATTGCATAATCTTTTTTGGTTTGATCCATTTTGTCATCACGACCTTTATATACCACGCCTTTCGAGTCGCAAACCGTGATATTTTCACGTTTCATACCTAAAGAAACCAACAAGTTCAAGCACGCAATAGATGCAGCGCCTGCACCAGATGCCACAAGTCGAACATCTTCAATTTTTTTACCTACAATACGAAGAGAATTGATGATCGCGGCAGCACTGATGATCGCTGTTCCATGCTGGTCATCATGGAACACAGGAATATTCATTCTCTCACGCAATTTTTGTTCAATATAGAAACATTCCGGTGCTTTAATATCTTCTAAATTGACCCCACCGAAAGTCGGCTCTAACGAGGCAATAATATCTACAAGTTTATCGGGATCATGTTCATTTACTTCAATATCAAATACGTTAATGCCCGCAAATTTTTTGAATAATACGCCCTTTCCTTCCATTACCGGTTTGCCCGCTAGCGCGCCAATATTACCAAGACCAAGTACCGCTGTACCATTGGAAATCACTGCCACTAAATTACCACGCGCCGTATATTTGTAAGAGGTCGCGGGATCTTTTTCAATTTCTAAACAAGGCTCTGCCACACCTGGCGAATAAGCTAAGGCTAAATCGCGTTGTGTTGCGAGTGATTTTGTTGGGGTAACTTCGATTTTTCCAGGAATTGGAAATTCGTGGAAATCCAAGGCTGCTTGACGTAATTGTTCGGTCATAATAAGTGCTCCATTTTCTTGAAACAGGATTGAAATATTGCGTCAATTATATCTGTTTTTTATTAAAAAAATTGTGACGAACTGCAAACTTTTACAACTTTATAACAAAATTTTTTTGATGCGAAGCATTAGCTAGACTTTTCATTTTTCAGCAAAAAAGGTAGGATTTTCGCAACAAAAGCATAAAGGATAAGAAAATGAATCCATTTCAAAAAATCAAAAGTGCGGTGAATAAATGCCAAAGATTTTTCATTAATCGCACTCTGCAAGGTAAACTAAAAAATCAAGGTATGACTGTCATTTCTGCCAATTGCGTGGGAGCTTTTATCTTACATGATTTGCACCAGCCGTTTAATTCCCCTTTTGTGAATCTCTATCTCTCACCACAAGATTTTTTGCGTTATTTACAAAATATGGATTTCTACCGCACTCAACCTCTCACATTCGTACAAACAGAAAAAAGTTATCCAGTGGGAAAACTTGCTGATCTTGACATTCATTTTATGCACTATCATAGTGAGCAAGAAGCCAATGAAAAATGGCAACGTCGCACATCACGAATGAATTTAGACCATCTTTTTATTATGATGACAGATCGAGACGGCGTGACCGAAAAAGACATTCAACTTTTTGATCAACTCCCTTTCAAAAATAAAGTGATTTTTACTCACAAGCCCTATCCAGCTTTTAAATCGGCTTGTTATATAAAAGGCTTCGAGAAGCAAAATCAGGTGGGCGATATTTTTGAATTTTCTGACTGGAATGGGAAAAAATATTACGATCAATTCGATTACGTGAAGTGGTTTAACCAAGCTTAATAGATAAAGGCTGCATTGCAGCCTTTTTTGTTTCGTTCTAAAAGCAAAAACCTGTACAATGCCTAGCGAATTTTAACAAGAGAAAACATAATGAGATTAGATAAATTTATTGCTGAAAATACGGGATTAACGCGTTCTCAAGCAACAAAAGCGATCCGTCAAAGTGCGGTAAAAATTAATGGTGAAATTGTCAAAAGTGGCTCAGTGCAAATTTCACAAGAAGACGAAATTTATTTTGAAGATGAATTATTAACTTGGGTAGAAGAAGGCCAGTATTTTATGTTGCATAAGCCACAAGGCTGTGTTTGCTCTAATGATGACGGCGACTATCCAACTATTTATCAATTTTTCGATTACCCTTTAGCTGGAAAATTACATAGCGCGGGTCGCTTAGATGTGGATACGACAGGTCTTGTATTGCTTACCGATGATGGGCAATGGTCACATCGCATCACTTCCCCAAAGCATCATTGTAAAAAAACCTATTTGGTAACTTTAGCAGATCCCGTAGAAGAAAATTATGCCACAGCTTGTGCAGAAGGCATTTTATTACGCGGAGAAAAAGAACCCACTAAACCAGCAAAATTAGAAATCTTAGATGATTACAATGTGAATCTGACGATTTCCGAAGGTCGCTATCATCAAGTAAAACGTATGTTTGCCGCACTTGGGAATAAAGTAGTTGGATTACATCGCTGGAAAATTGGTGATGTAGTGTTGGATGAATCCTTAGAAGAAGGGGAATACCGCCCATTGACTCAAAACGAAATCGAAAGTTTGGTGAAATAAGATGAGTCAGCAAAAATCTACTTTTATCTTTATTCTTACGCTCGGTATTCTCTCCATGCTACCGCCTTTTGGCGTGGATATGTATTTGCCGTCTTTTTTAGAAATTGCGAAAGATCTCGGCGTGAGTCCAGAACAAGTACAACACACGCTCACTTCTTTTGCTTATGGCATGGCGTTTGGTCAGCTTTTTTGGGGGCCTTTTGGTGATAGTTTCGGGCGAAAACCGATCATTTTACTCGGTGTCATTGTAGGTGCACTCACAGCTTTAGTGCTCACCGAAATAAATTCAGTCGGAAATTTCACCGCACTTCGTTTTGTGCAAGGTTTCTTTGGTGCCGCACCTGTTGTACTTTCTGGCGCATTATTGCGTGATTTATTTAGTAAAGATCAGCTATCCAAAGTGATGTCCACCATTACGTTAGTGTTTATGCTTGCGCCTTTAGTTGCGCCAATTATTGGTGGTTACATCGTTAAATTTTTCCATTGGCATGCGATTTTTTACGTTATTTCGCTTGTGGGATTATTAGCCGCTGTATTGGTCTTTTTCATCATTCCAGAAACCCATAAAAAAGAAAATCGTATTCCGCTGCGCTTAAATATTATTGCTCGCAATTTCCTTCTGCTTTGGAAACAAAAAGAAGTGCTCGGCTATATGTTTGCCGCCTCTTTTGGCTTTGGTGGGTTGTTTGCTTTTGTGACTGCAGGATCAATTGTCTATATCGGCATTTATGGGGTTCCTGTCGATCAGTTCGGTTACTTCTTCATGATGAATATCGTTACGATGATCTTTGCCTCTTTTTTAAATAGCCGATTTGTCACTAAAGTGGGCGCAGAAACAATGTTACGGATAGCCCTCGCAATTCAATTCCTTTCTGGAATGTGGCTAATTTTGACCGCACTTTTAGATCTCGGTTTTTGGCCTATGGCAATTGGCGTTGCCTTTTTCGTCGGTCCAAACCCAGTGATTTCATCAAATTCAATGGCATCAGCTTTAGAAAGATGTCCTCAAATGGCGGGAACAGCAAATTCTTTGATTGGTAGCGTACGTTTTGCAGTGGGTGCAATTATGGGAAGTTTAGTTGCGTCAATGAAAATGGATACTGCCGCACCAATGCTCCTTACTATGGGGGCATGTGTCACGATTTCCGTGTTGGCGTATTACTTTCTAACTAGCCGAAATTTAAAAAGCCGTGGGTAAATATCCCCACGGTACAATGATTGTTTTCTTTATTAAACAAAGACCATCCATAACGGCAAGCAAACAGCAATAAATAATAGGATAAATAAACTATTGGCAGATAATTTCCACTTTTGGAAACTATGCAGAATCAGAATAGCGGCAATCACAAAATGGCAAACAAAATAAATGATGTAAGCGAAAATACTGTCAGAATTAACCGCACTTTCCATGCCATTTAAAAGTAAAAATAAGAATATTGCCAAAGCATTTAGAGCAAGCAATATAATCATCGCTAAGGGCAACAATGCAATAAAACCTTGTAAACGATTTCGTGCAATAACAAGCGCAAGATTTGCCAAAATCACGCCAGATAAAATCGGTGCAAAAGGGTTATATTCAGCAAAAGCACTCGCAGGAAGCACGGTAAAAATCATTAAATAACTCAAGCAACCTAAACCCGCAATTAATGCAGCCATCAATAAAAAGCTGTTACGGATTTTTTCAGTTTTTGGTTGTTTCCAAATAAAATACACGACGGAAAGACCACATACGCTCATCACGTTAGTAAGCGTGTGATTATTCTGTAATAGGCTTATCAGCAACCACACCGCCCAATAAATAGCAAAAGTCAGATTAACTTTGATTAAACGACCACGTTGCCCTGGACAAATTTCGCCTCGATAAAACACCAACAACGAAATTAACTGTGCAACCAACACGCCGACACCTAAATGAGGCATTATTTGCTTTTCAGATTGCAAAGAAAAAATAAATAGATCGATGCCAAGCACCATTGAGATCGATAATACCGCAAGCAATGCCGCGATATATTTAGAAGATTGTTCTGACATAATTTTGACGTCTGAAAAAATAATGCGCCATTATGCTAAAAATTCATTAAATTTTAAAGTAGAATGAAACCAATTATAACCGCACTTAGGTACATGAATGTTACTTAGTATTTTATATATCATCGGTATCACAGCTGAAGGAATGACAGGTGCACTTGCGGCTGGTCGTGAAAAAATGGATATTTTTGGCGTGATAATTATCGCATCTGTGACTGCCATTGGTGGCGGCTCTGTGCGTGATGTACTACTCGGACACTACCCTCTCGGCTGGGTTAAGCACCCAGAATATTTTTTAATGGTGGCAAGTGCGGCGGTAATTACCGTGTATGTTGCACCCTTCATCAATCATTTTATGCGCTATTTCCGCACTATTTTCTTGGTGCTTGATGCGATGGGTTTAGTGGTATATTCCATTATTGGCGCGCAAATTGCAATGGATATGGGACATAGCCTTACCATTGTTTGTATTGCAGGTTGTATTACCGGTGCCTTTGGCGGGGTTCTACGCGATATGCTATGCAATCGAATTCCTCTCGTATTCCAAAAAGAACTCTATGCCAGCATTGCGCTATTTGCCACGCTGACTTATTACGCATTAAGCACACTTCAAGTAGAACATACACTTGCCGTGTTACTCACACTTATTAGCAGCTTTACTTTACGTCTTTTAGCTATTCATTTCGAATGGGGTTTACCAGTATTTAATTACCAAGAACTCACATCGGAAGAACAAGATAAACTGCCAAATAAAAAGAAATAAATACAATAAAGGAAATAACTATGTTAGAACAAATGGGTAAACAAGCCAAAGATGCAGCATTTATCTTAGCTCAGCTCACCACTGCTGAAAAAAATCGTGCATTATCCATTATTGCAGAACAACTCGAACAACAAGCACCGCTTATCTTAGCCGAAAACGCAAAAGATATTAACCTTGCCAAACAAAATGGATTGTCTGATGCCTTGATTGATCGCCTACTGCTCACACAAGAACGTTTGCAAGGCATTGCTGATGATGTACGCCATGTTATTTCACTTGCAGATCCCGTAGGGAAAATCATAGACGGCGGTACATTGGATAGCGGACTTAAAATCGAACGCATACGCACGCCGCTCGGCGTCATTGGCACAATTTATGAGGCTCGCCCAAATGTCACTATTGATGTGGCAAGTCTTTGCCTTAAAACGGGTAATGCAGTGATTTTACGCGGTGGTAAAGAAACACAGTTTTCTAACAAGATTCTAATCAAAGTTGTACAAAATGCTTTAGAGCAAGCTGGCTTACCAAAATTCGCTGTGCAAGCCATTACCGATCCAAACCGTGAACTCGTTATGCAATTACTAAAACTAGATCGCTATGTGGATATGATTATTCCTCGTGGTGGTGCGGGTTTACATGAATTGTGTAAACAACATTCGACAATTCCAGTTATTGTGGGTGGCGTGGGTGTTTGCCATACTTTCGTTGAAGAAAGTGCGGATCAAAATAAAGCGATTTGTGTTATCGATAACGCTAAAACCCAACGTCCAAGCACTTGTAACACATTGGAAACATTGTTAGTTCAGCGTTCTATTGCTGAAGAATTTTTACCTAAACTCGTCTCTCACCTTTCCGCTAAAAACGTAAAATATCATGCAAAATCCACCGCACTTAATATATTGAAACAAGCGGGTGCGAATGTCTGCGAAGTGACAGAAAAAGAATTGCGCGAAGAATGGGGATCATTGGATTTGAATGTCGTTGTTGTGGAAGATATTCATGCCGCTATTGAGCATATCCGAGAATATGGTACGCAACATTCTGAAAGTATTTTAACTGCCTCACAAAACTTAGCCCGTCAATTTATTAATCAAGTCGATGCCGCCGCCGTTTATGTGAATGCAAGCACACGCTTTACTGATGGCGGACAATTTGGATTAGGCGCAGAAGTTGCCGTGAGTACCCAAAAACTTCACGCTCGTGGCCCAATGGGATTAGAAGCATTAACAAGTTATAAATGGGTGTGTGAAGGCGAATATACCGTTCGCAAATAAAACCTAAAGTGCGGTAATTTTTAGAAGAGATTATTTGCATATAAAAAAGTCCGCGAAATGCGGACTTTCTCATTATCTTTATTTGTCAGATTTACCCAAGTTGTCAAAGAATTTTTTCACACCGTCCAAAAATCCTGAAGATTTTGGTGCATGTTTACTTAAATCTTTACCTTGTAAACTTTCTTCAAGTTTTTGGAGTAATTCTTTTTGCTCGCTGGTTAAATTAACGGGTGTTTCGACCACAATACGGCAAATTAAATCGCCCGCATAGCCACTACGTGTAGAGGCGACACCTTTGCCTCGCATGCGGAATAATTTTCCTGTTTGCGTTTCAGCAGGGATTTTAAGTTTCACTCTGCCATCTAAAGTTGGCACTTCAATTTCACCGCCAAGGGCTGCTGTGGCAAAGCTAATCGGTACTTCGCAATATAAGTTATTACCATCACGTTCAAAAATGTTATGTTCTCTCACGTGAATCACAACATATAAATCTCCAGCTGGCGCGCCATTTTCACCTGCTGCACCTTTTCCAGCTAAGCGAAGTTGGTTGCCCGTATCTACGCCTGCAGGAATTTTTACTGAAAGATTTTCTTTCTTATGAACTCGCCCTTCTCCATGACAACTGCGACAAGGTTTTTCAATTTTCTTACCGCTACCATGACAAGTTGGACAGATACTTTCAGATACAAAGAAACCTTGCTGACGACGAATTCGACCAGAACCGTGACAATGCGGACAAGTTTCCACTTTAGAACCTTTTTCTGCGCCAGAGCCACCACAGCTATCACAATGGGCAAGAGTATTGATTTGAATATCTTTGGTTGTACCTTTTACGGCTTCTTCTAGGCTAATTTCTAAGTCATAGCGTAAGTCTTCGCCACGAACAACTCGTTGACGACCGCGTCCACCACCGCCGAAAATATCGCCAAAGATATCACCGAACATATCACCAAAATCAGCACCACCAAAGCCGCCACCGAAACCACCTGCGCCACCACCTTGTTCAAAGGCTGCGTGACCATATTGATCGTAGGCTGCGCGTTTTTGATCGTCGCCTAATACTTCATAAGCTTCATTAATTTCTTTAAATTTTTCTTCCGCTTCTTTACTGCCTTGGTTTTTATCCGGGTGATGTTTAGACGCTAAACGTTTATACGCACGTTTAATGTCATTCTCACTCGCCCCTTTTTGTAGGCCAAGGACTTCGTAGTAATCTTTTTTTGCCATAGTGTTTCGTTTGTAAATTTTATAGAAATTTGACTGCTTGTAACATACTCCCCTCTTTAGCAAAGAGGGGGACTTGTTAGATACACCAAAAGGGCGTGTTACCACGCCCTTATTTACTTAATCATAAATGAGTTTTTCATATGCTGTTGTAAAGCAGTCATCACACGCTGGGTGATCCTGCACCCAAGTTGTAGCTGGAGCATCGCAATATTCACAAATTTCATCCTCTGGCGGAGGTGCTAATTCATCTTCAAACTCATCATCAGATTCATCTTCAAATTCATTCTCCAAATCCTCTTTCTCATACGAGAAATTATCTTTACTCATCACAATACCCCTTAATAACTATTTATTATCTTTCACTTCTTCAAATTCAGCATCTACCACGCCATCATCTTTTGCTGATGATTGTTGTGGTTGCTCGCCACCAGCTTGTTGAGCTTTTGCTTGCGCTGCTTGCATTAACGGTTCAGAGGCTTTAATTACTGCTTCAATTTTTGCTTCAATTTCTGCTTTATCTTCACCTTTTGCTGCAGTTTCAAGCTCAGCGACTGCTGCTTCAATTTTCTCTTTGTCTGCAGCACTCAATGCATCGCCCGCTTCTGCTATTTGTTTACGTGTTGCGTGTGCAATACCATCTGCTTGGTTACGCGCTTGAACAACTTCTTCAAATTTACGGTCTGCATCAGCATTTGCTTCTGCATCACGCACCATTTGTTGAATTTCTTCATCAGATAAACCAGATGATGCTTGAATACGAATTTGTTGCTCTTTACCTGTATTTTTATCTTTTGCAGATACGTTGATTACACCGTTTGCATCGATATCAAATGTTACTTCGATTTGTGGCATACCACGCGGTGCAGGATTAATACCTTCTAGGTTGAATTGACCTAAAGATTTATTGTCTGCCGCACGTTTACGTTCACCTTGAAGAACGTGAATGGTTACCGCACTTTGATTATCTTCTGCTGTTGAGAATACTTGCGATTTTTTGGTTGGAATCGTGGTATTTTTCTCAATTAAAGTGGTCATCACCCCGCCCATGGTTTCGATACCAAGTGATAACGGAGTAACGTCTAATAAAAGAACGTCTTTCACATCACCTTTTAATACACCACCTTGAACTGCCGCACCGATTGCTACCGCTTCATCAGGGTTAACATCTTTACGAGCTTCTTTACCAAAGAACTCAGCCACTTTTTGTTGTACAAGTGGCATACGAGTTTGACCGCCCACAAGAATAATGTCGTGAATTTCACTCACGCCTTTACCTGCATCTTTTAATACCGCTTTCAAAGACTCAATTGAGCTTGCCACTAAATCTTCTACTAATGCTTCTAATTTGGCACGAGTGATATTTAATGCTAAGTGTTTAGGGCCAGTCGCATCTGCAGTGATATACGGAAGGTTCACTTCAGTAGATTGAGCTGATGAAAGTTCAATTTTTGCTTTCTCTGCAGCTTCTTTCACACGTTGTAATGCCATTGCATCATTACGTAAATCGATGTTTTGTTCTTTTTTGAACTCATCAATAATGTAATCAATGACACGGTTATCAAAGTCTTCACCACCTAAGTGAGTGTTACCACCTGTAGCCAATACTTCGAAAGTTTGTTCGCCATCAAAGTTATCAATTTCGATGATTGAAATATCGAATGTACCACCACCTAAGTCATAAACTGCGATCACTTGGTTCTCTTTGCTTGAACCTAAACCGAATGCTAACGCAGCCGCTGTTGGTTCATTGATAATACGTTTAACGTCTAAACCAGCAATTTTACCTGCATCAATCGTTGCTTGACGTTGCGCATCGTTAAAGTATGCAGGAACAGTAATTACCGCTTCTGTTACAGATTCACCTAAGAAATCTTCTGCAGTTTTTTTCATTTTTTTCAATACTTCAGCAGAGATTTGTGGTGGTGCTAATTTATCACCTTTTACATTTACCCAAGCATCACCATTGTCAGCACGAGTAATTTCGAAAGGCATAATTTTAATATCGCGTTGAACTTCTTCGCTTTCAAAACGACGACCAATTAAACGTTTAATCGCAAACAATGTATTTTTCGGGTTAGTGATTGCTTGACGTTTTGCAGGCTGACCCACTAAGGTTTCATTATCTGTATAAGCAATAATTGAAGGGGTTGTACGTGCACCTTCTGCATTTTCAATCACGCGCGCTTTGTCGCCGTCCATTACAGCTACACAAGAGTTTGTTGTACCTAAGTCAATACCAATAATTTTTCCCATTTTGTACTCCTAGTAAAAATTTTAAAATTCGGGGTAAGGCTTGTAGCCCTATTTATTACGAATTGTAAGATGTGGATATTCTTTCGCATTTCAAGAGAAAATTTTAAAAATTTTTCATTTCTTAAAGTGCGGTGATTTCCGTTCTTGTTTTCAAGATAAGTCTCAAATGATGAACTTCAAGGGGAAAACAAAAATTTTCAGGCAAGAAAAAGGGATTTGTGATAAATTTGGCGAAAATTTTTACTTTAAAATAGGAAAGAAATAAATGAAAAAATCAAAAATTGCTGCAGGCGTAGTCGTTGCTCTTGCTGCCGTTTGGTGTACAGGTGCATGGTTTACTGGGAAAAAAGCTGAGGAAGAATATTTACATCAACTAAAACAGTTAAATCAACTATTTGCCAAAACTGAGGTATTAGAAGAAAGTAAAATTTTTTATAAAAATATAAAATTTGATAGGGGATTATTTGCGTCTCATATTCAAGATCAATTAGAAATCCACAAAGCAAATGAAACGATCATTATTCCTTTATCATCAACGCTTTATCACGGGCCTTTGCCGCTTGACCGTGTGGCGAAACTGAATTTCGTTCCAACCATTTTTTCAAGCCAAACCTTGTTAGGAAAAAATGCAACAACTCAGGCACTCTTTGATATCACAAAATCAGAGAAACCGTTACAACTGAATTTCGTAATGAATTATTCATTAAGCGGTAATGCGGAATTAAAACTTGCATCGGGGCAATATCACAATGAGCAATATAAGGCAGATTTTGGTTGGTCAAATGTCGTATTAAATGTAGATTTAGACAAAAACGAACCAAGCAATTATACGCTATCTGTAGATGCATTTAATTCAAATTACCCTAATCATACAGCTTCAACAGCTTCATCAATTAAAGTAAAAGATCTTGTCGTACAAGGCTCACTACAAAGCACAAAATGGCCATTTATTTATAGTGGAAGCATCAATAGCAAAATAGGCTATTTTGAGCAAAATACCGAATCTGCAGAGACTGGAGAAAAACTCTCTCTTATTCAGAAAAACAACCAAGCAAATTTAACTACACAAGTTGAGGGTGATACAGTAAATATCATCAATAAAACAAATCTGGATGAATTAAATATTAACGGTAACAACTTAGGTAAAGTGACCAACAATGTAGAATTCAACCATATTGATGGCAATGCATTACAAGAACTTTTAAATATTTTAGTTGCAATAGGCAAAGCCGACTCAGATACGCCGTTACCTAAAGCATTGGTGCAAAAATTACAACAAGCAGGCATGGCCATTGCGAATAATCAGCCTCAAATTAAATTTGCCCCTCTTTCTATTTCTGATGAAAAAGGCAAAGTAGCATTGGATCTGAATATTGCTTTAGTGCCAAATCCTAAATTCGATTTAATGCGCAGCGGCTTATACAAACAATTCAAAGATTTTTCGATCAATTTTGATGTGAATAAAGAAACCGCGATTTCATTGTTATCTAAATTTGTACCAGAAAACCAAAAGCAAGATTTAGTTTACAGAATGGACGAATTAATTGCTGAAGACGAAGCAAATGGCATTATCGTAAACACGGACAAAACCGTCACATTAACCCTTGCTTTAGAGAATAACGAATTGAAACTAAACGGCAAAGCAATACCAGAAGAACAGTTGAAAATGGTACTCTTTATGCTTGTAATGGGGGGATTTGGGTGATAACAAAAACAGGGCGATAAATTATCGCCCTGTTTTGTATTTAATTAAAACGTTTTCTCAAACAACACATTCAAATTCTTCTGAATGTAAGAATACATTTCTGGAATATTACTATCTTGTTTACGCCAGCTTAATTGGAGTTTTGGTGTAATTCCCAAAATATGCCAGTCGCGTTTCCATAGGAATAAATTCACGCCGTAAATTTTATCTTTTCGTCTTTTTCCTACGGAAAGATCAAGCAAGCCTAACGGGGTTTGGAACGAACCAAAAGTTAATACATCTTTGTATTGCTTTTGTGTAAAAGATAAATTTAAACGAGAAGAAAGACCAAGCCATCCCCACTCTTGTCCCCACCCTAAACGCAGGCTTCTACTATCTGAACTATATTGACGAACCTTCGTTCTTTCTGCTAGAAAATCAGAACCGAGGTAGAAAAACTGTTTCGGTGTTCTTGCCCACAGCAAGGTTGCGGAAATCAGTTTGTTATTGCCGTTTTGTGATGTACTGTCTAAATAACGTTGTTTAGAAAATTCTCCTGCCGTAGAAAGTTGCCAGTTAGGACTTAACCAACGAGAAAATTCCGCCCTTGCCCCATTAGACCAACGGTAACTTTCACCGCCATACCAACGTTTTTCATAAAAAGGTTTAATACGGAAATTTTGTTTCGCAGTTTTATATACATAGCCAACAAAAGTGCGGTTGGAAATATCATCAAATTGATGGTTATCCCAATAACTTTTACCATTCAATTCATTACCAAAGGTGAGATAATGAGAATCCCACAAATTAAAATCTCTTGAAGCCCCCAGCGAATAAGCCACCCCATGTGCAGTTTGAGGCAACATTGATTCAGGGCGAGTAATCACCCCACCATTACGGAGGACTAAACGGCGTCCACTGCCGACATTATTCACATTGGTGTCTCGCACATAGTTAAAAGAAAAATCCACATTCCAGCTATCACGTTCTTTTAAAGCCTCTAAATAAGCACCAATTAAGCGTTTAGCTTGAAGTGGCAAATCATTTACAGTTTGCGCTTTTTCAAATTGGTCTTTGGCGGCACTATCTTGTTTTTGATTGAATAAAGCGATAGCCAGTTCAATTCGCACAGGGTTTAAATTTGGATTTTTCGCCAAAATTTCTCGATATTTATCAATGGCTACAGTATAGTTTTCCGTTATCGCAGCCAATTTTCCCTCCGCAAAGCGTTCCATAATCGGGTCACGATTTGGAAAAGTGCGGTAAATTTCCAGCAATTTTTTAATCATATCAGGATTTCGGGCATAAATGGCACGGCTTAATAATTCGTGGGTTAAAGCTGGATTTTGTTGAAGTTGTTCAAGGGTAATCTGAATCTGTTCCGTTTGCGCTGTCGCCAACTGAGGTAGATTAGGTTCTCGTTTTTCAGGTTTCGCAATATTAATTTTATTATCAAAGTCAGTATTTACTGGGATTTGACGAACATCTTGCACTAAGATTTCTGCCGAGGCAAAAATGGGAAAAAGAGCGGTGAGAAATAGGGATGTTTTTTTCATTATGGTCAATATGTTATTTGAAGCGAACATTAGCTCATTATAAAAGAAAATAAAAATGGCGGACTAGAGTCCGCCGACAATGCGATAGCTAAATTATTATGGTTGTATTTGTCCGCCAAATACAGCTTCATAACTACTGATTTTTTTGCCATCAATACTACCTAAATCACCATTTGGTAAATTAGGGTTGCTATAAATAGTGGCTGTACCTGCCATATCAGAAAAACCGCCCTTACCATAAAATTCTAATTTAAACCTTCCACCAGTATCAGTGTTATAGACTGCATCGCCAGTAACCTTATAATCTTGATAAGTTATAAAGTCCTCTGGTTTATCAGTCTTAAGTTGAATTGTACGCCCTAATAGCTTACTACTCATTTCACCAGAGAAATCAAGTAGTTTCGATCGCCCCGCTAAGAATTCACTAGAATCTATAGTTAGCTTTACTACACCATCATTTTTATTATAAGCAATTACCTCACCCTGAATATCTTTTACCATTGCCTTAACATTTCCTTCATATGTAAACTTACCACCTCCAATACCGCCCAAACCAGGTCCATCAGATTGAGGTAAATATGCTCCCCCAAAATATAGTATATATTTTACATGATGTTTTAGTTCGCTCGCACGAACCATTGAATCTGGCTCAACCTCACCCGTTACCATACCATAGCTAGCATATGGCAAATTGACTACATCATATGTTACTTCTTTATTGTTTATTGTTCTTTTCCCTTCATAAGAACCTAATTTATTCCCTGAAATTTCGTTTAAATCTAATTTACCGTTCATTAAAGACTCATTAGGGTCTACCATCTTGATTCCAGAACGCTCATTAGAGCCTGATGGATTATTATCTGAAGCTGTATTATTTAAATCTAATGTACGCCAATTCGTTCCATTTGACGTTCTAGATGCTTCCTCATAATTATAGCCTTCAGGTGTTGCAACCTTAATAGCTGGCGCATCTGATGAATTTTGCGGTTGAACGGGTGTTGGTTTTGCTGGCGAATTATCAGAATTAGAAAGACAAGCCGTCGCACCCAATGAAACTAAAATCGCAAGTGCGGTTGTTTTAAAAGTTGGTTTCATAATTTTTCCTTTGGAATAAATAAAAATAGAGGAATGTCTTTATTGAAAAGGAGAGGTTTTATAAATAAAAAATCTATTTACAAAAACACCAATAAAAACTTTCCGATTGTAAAAAAAAAAAAAAATGCAAGCGCAAACGATTAAATATAAAGAAATTTTTTTATTTATTTTTGCTAATTGAAGGGCGTTATAAAATGGGAAAAATAAGGATGATGGGAATCGGCAGTATCGTAGGGTGGGCTTCAGCCCACCGTTTTTATTCATTTTTATGGTTAATTGGTGGGCTAAAGCCCACCCTACAACTGAACACTAGAAAGTACGTTTATCAGGGGAAAAATATGAATGTTATTTTAACCGCTCTTCTAAATACCCTTCATAATCTGGCACGTCAATTTCGACATCTTGTTCAAATAAAACTGAAGTTAACATGAAATCTGCAGAGCTTTGATTAATCGCAACGGGGATATTCCACACTGTTGCAATACGCATGAGGGCTTTCACATCAGGATCATGTGGTGCGGCATTCATTGGATCCCAAAAGAAGATCATCATGTCGATTTTCTTTTCTGCGATTAATCCACCAAGTTGTTGGTCGCCGCCCATCGGACCACTTAATAAAGATTGAATGCTTAAACCTGTTTCTCGTTCTAAAATATGCCCTGTGGTACCTGTTGCATAAAGTATATGAGGCTTAAGTGCATCTTTGTGTTTTTGCGTCCAATTCAGTAAATTTTTTTTGCAGCTATCATGAGCCACAAGTGCAATACGTTTGTGTTGAGTGAGGGTTCGTGTGGTTGTATGCATTATTGATTCCTTTTGAAATAAGTTTGAAAACTTTAAAACAAAGCCCTACAGAATGCAATGTTTTACTGATGATTTCGGTGAGCATAAAAAACACAAGAAAAAATTACCGCACTTTCAAAAGATTACCGATTAACAAGGCCCTCAACAGGGATATTTGATGAAAATTTACTATCTTTATCTCAAAAAATCTTCTAAAATTTACAAGATTTGTTAAATGTTTGTAAAAAGGCAAGCATTTCTGATATTCGTGTTTAGTACTTACTAAACTAATGTTCACTTAATTAACAGATAAGGAAAACCTATGTCTGAGATTTTAAAAAATGACGTTGATCCAATCGAAACTCAAGATTGGTTACAATCATTAGATTCTTTGATTCGTGAAGAAGGCGTAGAACGTGCACAATATATTATTGAGCAAGTTATCGGCCAAGCACGCACCAACGGTGTTTCATTACCTACAGGTGTAACGACCGATTATGTCAATACTATCCCTGCTTCTGAACAACCTGCTTACCCAGGTGATCATGCCATCGAACGTCGTATTCGTTCAGCAGTACGTTGGAATGCGATCGCAATGGTTTTACGCAGTCAGAAGAAAGATCTTGACTTAGGTGGTCACATTTCAACTTTCCAATCTGCAGCAACCATGTATGAAGTTTGCTATAACCACTTCTTCAAAGCAGCAACCGAGAAAAACGGTGGTGACTTAATTTTCTTCCAAGGCCATGCTGCTCCAGGTATGTATGCGCGTGCATTCTTAGAAGGTCGTTTAACTGAAGAACAAATGGATAACTTCCGTCAAGAAGCATTTACCGATGGTTTATCTTCATATCCACACCCTAAATTAATGCCTGAATTCTGGCAATTCTCTACGGTTTCTATGGGTTTAGGCCCTGTGAATGCCATCTACCAAGCGCGTTTCTTGAAATACTTAGATAACCGTGGTTTAAAAGATACCAAAGATCAAAAAGTCTATGCATTCTTAGGCGATGGTGAAATGGATGAAATTGAGTCTAAAGGTGCATTAACTTTTGCAGCTCGTGAGAAATTAGATAACTTAATCTTCACTATCAGCTGTAACTTACAACGTTTAGACGGCCCAGTTAATGGTAACGGTAAAATCGTTCAAGAATTAGAAGGATTGTTTACTGGTGCGGGCTGGGAAGTGATTAAAGTTTTATGGGGAAGTGATTGGGATAAATTATTCGCGAAAGATACTTCAGGTAAATTAACTCAGTTAATGATGGAAGTAGTTGATGGTGACTATTTAACCTTCAAATCAAAAGACGGTGCTTATGTTCGTGAACACTTCTTCGGTCGCTACCCAGAAACTGCAGCATTAGTAGCGGATATGACAGATGATGAAATCTGGGCATTACGTCGCGGTGCACATGATAGCGAAAAATTATATGCTGCCTATGCAAAAGCACAAAATGCAACGAAACCAGTTGTGATTTTAGCGCATCAAGTTAAAGGTTATAAAATTCCTGAAGCTGAAAGTAAAAACACCGCTCACCAATCTAAAAAAATGTCTTACGAAAGCCTTAAAGGTTTCCGTGACTACTTCGATTTACCATTGACTGATGAGCAAGTAGAAAAATTAGAATATATTAAATTTGCTGCAGGCACGCCTGAGTATGAATACTTACATGGCCACCGTAAAGCATTAAACGGCTATGTTCCTGCTCGTCGTTCTAAATTTGATGTGGAATACAAAATTCCTGCATTAGAGGAATTTAAAGCATTATTAGAAGAACAACCTCGTGGTATTTCAACCACAATGGCATTTACTCGTGCATTAAACATCTTATTAAAAGATAAAAACATTGGTAAAACTATCGTTCCAATGATTGCTGATGAAGCACGTACGTTTGGTATGGAAGGGTTATTCCGTCAAGTTGGTATTTATAACCCACATGGTCAAAACTATGTTCCGTCAGATCGTGACTTAGTTGCTTACTACCGTGAAGCAAAAGATGGTCAAGTATTACAAGAAGGTATCAATGAATTAGGTGCAACCGCATCTTGGTTAGCAGCAGCGAACTCGTACTCTGTCAATAACCAACCGATGATTCCATTCTTCATCTATTACTCAATGTTTGGTTTCCAACGTGTGGGCGATATGATGTGGGCTGCTGGTGACCAATTAGCTCGTGGTTTCATGGTGGGTGGTACTTCAGGTCGTACAACCTTAAACGGAGAAGGCTTACAACACGAAGATGGCCATAGCCATATTCAAGCAGGTATCATTCCTAACTGTATCACTTATGATCCATCATTTGCATTTGAAGTTGCTGTAATTATGCAAGACGGTATCAACCGTATGTACGGCGAAAAACAAGAAGATGTATTCTATTACATGACAACATTAAATGAAGTTATGGATCAACCTGCTATGCCTGCTGGTGCGGAAGAAGGTATCCGCAAAGGTTTATACAAATTTGAAACAGTGGAAGGTAAAAAAGGCAAAGGCCACGTTCAATTGTTAGGTTCTGGTGCAATTATGCGTCACGTTCGTGAAGCGGCACAAATTCTTGCAAAAGATTATGGTGTCACCTCAGATGTATTCTCTGCACCATCATTCAATGAATTAGCCCGTGAAGGTCAAGACGCTGCACGTTGGAATTTATTACACCCAACAGAGACACAACGCGTACCATACGTTGCTCAAGTATTAGCTGATTTACCAACCGTTGCTTCAACTGACTATGTTAAAGCATACGCAGATCAAATCCGTGCATTCGTACCAAGTCGTCATTATCATGTGTTAGGTACAGATGGTTTCGGTCGTTCAGACAGCCGTGCAAACTTACGTGAACACTTCGAAGTTGATGCTCGTTATGTTGTGGTTGCTGCACTTTCTCAATTAGCGAAAGAAGGTACAGTATCGAACCAAGTTGTTGCAGATGCGATTGCGAAATTCGGTTTGAATGTAGATCGTATCAATCCGCTTTATGCGTAATTGATGAAAACTGCGGTCAAAAAACAGCGTGTTTTATGACCGCACTTTAAAAGGAACAAAAAAATGTCAAAACAAATTCAAATTCCTGATATTGGTAGTGATGAAGTTACAGTAACAGAAGTCATGGTAAACGTAGGCGATACCATTTCTGTTGATCAATCTATCATTAACGTTGAAGGCGATAAAGCTTCAATGGAAGTGCCTGCACCAGAAGCGGGTGTTGTAAAAGAAGTTTTAGTCAAAGTCGGTGATAAAGTTACAACAGGCACCCCAATGCTCGTTTTAGAAGCTGCAGGCGCTTCGCCAGTAGCTGAAGCACCTGCTGCACCAGTAGCCGCTACTGCGCCAACTGCGTCGGCTGTTATTGAAGTAAACGTACCAGACATCGGTTCTGATGAAGTAAACGTTACTGAAATTATGGTTAAAGTGGGTGATAGTGTTGAAGTTGATCAATCAATCATCAATGTTGAAGGTGATAAAGCTTCAATGGAAGTACCGGCACCAATCGCAGGTGTAGTAAAAGAAATTTTAATTAATGTCGGTGATAAAGTTTCAACTGGCAAATTGATTATGAAATTTGAAACTGCATCAGCGGCTCCATTTGCTGCATCAGCACCTGCTCAAACTGCTGCGCCTGTAGCTGCTACAACATCTGCAATCAAAGATGTGAATGTACCAGATATTGGTGGCGATGAAGTCAATGTAACCGAAATTATGGTTGCCGTGGGTGATACCGTTTCAGAAGATCAATCATTAATTACCGTTGAAGGTGATAAAGCGTCAATGGAAGTTCCAGCTCCATTCGGCGGTGTGGTAAAAGAAATTCTCGTAAAATCAGGTGATAAAGTATCGACTGGTTCATTAATTATGCGCTTTGAAGTAGCGGGTGCAGCCCCAGCTGTGGCAACATCTGCTCCAGCACCACAAGTTGCATCACCCGCGTCAGTTGCACAACCTGCTCAATCAGGCAATGTATCGGGCTTAAGCCAAGAACAAGTGGTCGCAAGTGCTGGCTATGCGCATGCTACTCCAGTTATTCGTCGTTTAGCACGTGAATTTGGCGTAAACTTAGATAAAGTAAAAGGTACAGGTCGTAAAGGTCGTATTGTTAAAGAAGATATCGAAGCTTATGTGAAGACAGCAGTTAAAGCTTATGAAAGCGGTGCAACAACACAAGCTGCTGGCAATGGTGTAGCAAATGGCGCTGGCTTAGGCTTATTACCATGGCCAAAAGTTGATTTCAGTAAATTTGGCGAAATTGAAGAAGTTGAATTAAGTCGTATCAATAAAATTTCAGGTGCTAACTTACATCGTAACTGGGTCATGATTCCACACGTTACTCACTTCGATAAAGCAGATATCACGGATTTAGAAGCATTCCGTAAAGAACAAAATGCGTTAGCAGAAAAACAAAAACTCGGCGTAAAAATCACGCCAGTTGTGTTCATTATGAAAGCGGTAGCAAAAGCATTAGAAGCATATCCACGTTTCAACAGCTCAATTACCGAAGATGCACAACGCTTAATCCTGAAAAAATATATTAACATCGGTGTCGCAGTAGATACGCCAAATGGCTTAGTCGTGCCTGTATTCAAAAATGTGAACAAGAAAGGCATTATCGAACTTTCACGTGAATTAATGGAAGTATCGAAAAAAGCACGTGAAGGCAAATTAACTGCATCTGATATGCAAGGTGGCTGTTTCACCATTTCAAGTCTTGGCGGTATTGGTACAACTCACTTTGCACCAATCGTAAACGCGCCAGAAGTGGCCATCCTTGGTGTATCTAAATCATCGATGGAGCCTGTATGGAATGGTAAAGAATTTGCGCCACGCTTAATTCTTCCGATGTCGTTATCATTCGACCACCGTGTTATTGATGGTGCGGATGGTGCTCGATTCATCAGCTATATCGGTGCTGTATTAGCAGATTTACGCCGTTTGATTATGTAATAACGCCCCTTTCTTCTAATTAGAAGAAAGGGCGTTTTAGCAAATCCATTATGATCGCAAAAAGTGCGGTCACTATTTTGAACGTTTTTACGAGGTAAAAATGAGTAAAGAAATTAAAACCCAAGTCGTCGTACTTGGTGCTGGCCCAGCAGGTTATTCTGCGGCGTTCCGTTGTGCGGATTTAGGCTTAGAAACTGTATTAGTTGAACGTTATTCAACTCTTGGTGGGGTATGTTTAAATGTAGGTTGTATCCCGTCTAAAGCATTGTTGCACGTAGCAAAAGTGATTGAAGAAGCAAAACACGCGACAAAAAATGGTATTTATTTCGGTGAACCACGCATTGATTTAGATGAAGTTCGTGCCGGAAAAGAAGCGGTTGTGGCAAAATTAACCGGCGGTTTAGCTGGGATGGCTAAAGCTCGTAAAGTCACTGTTGTTGAAGGCTTAGCAGCATTTACGGATCCTCACACTTTAGTGGCTCGCGATCGTGATGGTCACCCAACTACCATTAAATTCGATAATGCGATTATTGCAGCAGGTTCTCGCCCAATTGAATTACCATTTATTCCACATGAAGATCCACGTATTTGGAACTCAACGGATGCGCTTAAATTAAAAGAAGTACCTAAAAAACTTCTCATTATGGGTGGCGGTATCATCGGTTTAGAAATGGGGACGGTTTACCACGCATTAGGTTCAGAAATTGAAGTGGTAGAAATGTTCGACCAAGTTATCCCAGCAGCGGATAAAGATGTTGTTGCAATTTATACCAAACAAATCGAGAAAAAATTCAAGTTAATGCTTGAAACCAAAGTAACCGCTGTTGAAGCAAAAGATGATGGTATCTACGTTTCAATGGAAGGCAAAGCATGTAATGATACCAAACGTTATGATGCGGTGCTTGTTGCTATCGGTCGTGTACCAAATGGAAAATTGATTGATGCAGGTAAAGCAGGCGTTGAAGTGGATGATCGTGGTTTCATTCATGTTGATAAACAAATGCGCACCAATGTGCCGCATATCTTTGCAATCGGCGATATTGTTGGTCAACCAATGTTAGCGCACAAAGGTGTTCACGAAGGCCACGTTGCTGCAGAAGTCATTGCGGGACAAAAACACTACTTCGATCCTAAAGTTATTCCATCAATCGCTTATACCGAACCAGAAGTGGCTTGGGTAGGTAAAACTGAGAAAGAATGTAAACAAGAAGGTTTAAACTACGAAGTGGCTAAATTCCCTTGGGCAGCATCAGGCCGCGCGATTGCATCTGAATGTTCAGAAGGTATGACGAAGTTAATCTTTGATAAAGATACTCATCGTGTACTTGGCGGTGCAATCGTAGGTTCTAACGGTGGTGAATTATTAGGTGAAATCGGTCTTGCCATCGAGATGGGTTGCGATGCAGAAGATATTGCATTAACTATCCACGCTCACCCAACTTTACACGAATCTGTTGGTTTAGCTGCGGAAGTATTTGAAGGCTCAATCACTGACCTTCCAAATGCCAAAGCGAAGAAAAAATAATTTCTATTTAAGAAGTTTTAATTCAGCTAAAATTGTAAATTCAAACCTAAATAAAAATCCCCAATAGGGGATTTTTATTTTCCTATCTTTTTATTTTTTTATGATAAGATACCGTCCTAAAAACGTTTCTTTTTTTACCGCACTTTTGAGCATTATTTATGACTACACAACTTGATTTAATTAAATCTTCTATCAAATCAATTCCGAACTATCCAAAAGAAGGCATTATCTTCCGCGACATCACAACTCTTTTAGAAGTTCCAGCAGCTTTTAAAGCAACAATAGATCTTATTGTGGAACAATATCGCGACAAAGGAATTACCAAAGTGCTTGGAACTGAATCTCGTGGTTTTATTTTTGGCGCACCAGTTGCCTTAGCACTAGGTTTACCTTTCGAATTAGTACGTAAACCTAAAAAATTACCACGTGAAACCATTTCTCAATCTTATCAATTAGAATATGGTCAAGATACTTTGGAAATGCACGTTGATGCAATTTCAGAAGGTGACAATGTTTTAATCATTGATGATTTATTAGCAACAGGTGGCACCGTTGAAGCTACAGTAAAATTAGTGCAACGTTTAGGTGGCGCGGTAAAACACGCTGCATTTGTGATTAATTTACCTGAATTAGGTGGCGAAAAACGCTTAAATAATTTGGGCGTTGATTGCTATACACTCGTCAATTTTGAAGGTCATTAATTAAGGATTCGATGAGCTATCAAGTCTTAGCCAGAAAGTGGCGACCAAAAACATTTGCTGATGTCGTTGGGCAAGAACACATTATCACGGCATTAGCAAATGGATTAAAAGATAATCGACTACATCATGCTTACCTCTTTTCTGGCACGCGTGGCGTAGGGAAAACCTCTATCGCCAGATTGTTTGCAAAAGGATTAAATTGTGTACATGGTATAACGGCTACTCCTTGTGGTGAATGTGAAAATTGTAAAGCTATTGAGCAAGGCAATTTCATTGATTTAATTGAAATTGATGCGGCATCCCGCACAAAAGTTGAAGACACGCGTGAATTATTGGATAACGTGCAATATAAACCTGTTGTCGGAAGATTTAAGGTTTACTTAATCGATGAAGTCCACATGCTGTCCCGTCATTCATTTAATGCATTGCTCAAGACGTTGGAAGAACCTCCAGAATATGTAAAATTCTTACTCGCGACAACGGATCCGCAAAAACTACCTATAACCATCCTTTCTCGCTGTTTACAATTTCATCTCAAAGCATTAGATGAAACCCAAATCTCCCAGCATCTTGCCCATATTCTGACGCAAGAAAATATTCCTTTTGAAGAACCTGCATTAGTTAAACTTGCAAAAGCGGCGCAAGGAAGTATTCGTGATAGTTTAAGTTTAACGGATCAAGCCATTGCTATGGGTGACCGACAAGTTACTAATAGTGTTGTAAGCAATATGTTAGGGCTGCTTAACGATAACTATTCTGTTGATATTTTATACGCCTTAAACCAAGGCAATGGCGAACTCTTAATGCGAACACTGCAAAGAGTTGCAGATGCAGCAGGCGATTGGGATAAATTACTTGGCGAATGTGCAGAAAAATTACATCAAATTGCACTCATGCAACTTCTTCCACAAAAATCTTCAGATGACAATGAACATTTTTCATTTTTAGCCAAACATATCTCTCCAGAAGATGTTCAGTTTTTTTATCAAGTCATTGTTTCTGGTAAAAAAGATTTATCAAATGCGCCAAATCGTCGTATTGGCGCAGAAATGACATTATTGAGGGCATTGGCATTTCACCCAAAGTTCCTTACGGCAGTACCAAAGGCTAACACTACAATTACTCCACCGCCATCAACTCCAAGTGCGGTTGAAAATACAGGTAATTATGTAGATGTGCCAGTACTGTCGCAAAGTATAAAATCAGCTTATTCTCAAGCAAAACCAAATAAAACAAGCATTCCAAATTTGGCAAGCCTTTCAGCTTTAGATGCACTTGAACATTTAACACAACTGGAAAACCAAGAACGTCAAGAACACAAAGCTGAATCATTAGCTGTTGTAAGTGAAACTTTACATCACATCCAAGAACTGGACGAAGAAAAATCTCATAAAAAAATGACCGCACTTCCCGTGCGAGAAATGTCTGAACCGAAGCTCAAGCACATAGAAAAGCCAACATCACCACCAAATGCCGCACAAGCTTCACAAGAAAATAGTACAGAAGAAAATTCAAGTGGTGATAATGTAGAAATTGCTCAAGATGAGCAAGAAATCTTGAGTGCTGACACCTATCGTTGGGAATGGAGCAATCCAGAACTTGCTAAAGCCGATACAGGCGTTCGTCCTTCTGATATAAAACAGGCGATTTTGAAAGATATTACGCCTGAATTACGTTTAAAAATCATCACCCAAACTCAACAACAAGATGAGTGGGCAGATATAGTTGAGCGTTCTGGCGTAACAGGATTTAGCAAAGAATTAGCGTTAAATTGTTTCTTACAAAACAAAACCGATGATGAAATCAATCTTGGACTACATTCAGAAAAATCTCATTTACGCCAAGACAGAAGTATAAAAAATTTGGTTGAAGCTTTAAGCAAATTGCAAGGTAAAAATATTCGATTAACAATTAATATTGATGATAGCAATGTCACGACGCCAATTGAATATCGCCGCAATATTTATCAAGCATTGCGGGAAAAGGCTCAAAATGAGTTGCAAAAAGATAGTAAATTACAAATTCTACTTAATGAGTTTGATGCAAAATTAGATATAGAGAGTATTCGACCAGTTTAAAAATATTGTGTTTTCCCCTCACAATTTTCCTATCAAATTTATAAAATCATCAGAATATTTTTATTAAGCTCTACCATTTTGTATGTTTTTAATCTAAAATTCGTCAATTTGTTTTTTAAGAGCCAAAAGGAGAGTAAAAATGAAACTGGTTGAAGTAAAACACCCACTTGTAAAACACAAACTAGGTGTAATGCGTGAAGCTGAAATTGATACGAAAAAATTCCGTGAACTGGCAACAGAAATCGGTAGCTTATTAACCTATGAAGCAACCTCTGATTTAGAAACTGAAAAAGTAACGATCAACGGTTGGAATGGCCCTGTAGAAATCGATCGAATTAAAGGTAAAAAAGTAACGGTTGTGCCAATTTTACGTGCAGGTTTAGGCATGATGGATGGCGTACTTGAACATGTACCAAGCGCACGTATCAGCGTAGTGGGAATCTACCGTAATGAAGAAACCCTTGAACCAGTCCCTTACTTCCAAAAATTAGCTAGCGATTTAGAAGAGCGTCTCGCAATTGTGGTCGATCCGATGCTTGCAACAGGCGGTTCTATGATTGCAACCCTTGATCTTTTAAAAGCAAAAGGTTGTAAACACATCAAAGTATTAGTGTTAGTCGCTGCACCAGAAGGAATTAAAGCACTTGAAGCTGCGCATCCTGATATTGAACTTTACTGCGCTTCTATTGATAGCCATTTAAATGAACAAGGTTACATTATTCCGGGTCTAGGTGACGCGGGCGATAAAATTTTTGGGACAAAATAATCCCCAAAAACAAGACGGCATTAAAGCCGTCTTTTTTCCGTGCGTGAAACACAAGAAAAACTGACCGCACTTTAAGTTAATTCAAACAGAGAGTTGAAACTAAATGACAAATCAAACTTCTTCTTTCCCTTCGGAAAAACAAAGTACATTAAAACAATCATTCGTTGGCCTACAAATGCTCTTCGTCGCATTTGGTGCGCTCGTTCTTGTACCATTAATTACAGGCCTTGATTCCAATACAGCATTATTAACCGCTGGTGTTGGTACCCTACTCTTCCAACTTTGCACTGGCAAACAAGTTCCTATTTTCTTGGCCTCATCTTTTGCCTTTATCGCACCGATTCAATATGGTGTTCAAACTTGGGGCATTGCGACCACTATGGGTGGTTTAGCATCCGCTGGGCTTGTATATCTAGCACTGAGCATGTTAGTAAAATTACGCGGAACAGAAGCGTTACAACGCATTTTCCCACCGATTGTAGTTGGCCCAGTAATTATAATTATTGGTATGGGACTTGCCCCTGTGGCAGTTGATATGTCATTAGGCAAAAACAGTGCTTATGCGTATAACGATGCGGTATTAGTTTCAATGGTAACTCTTCTTACTACTTTATCTGTGGCAGTATTTGCCAAAGGATTGATGAAACTCATCCCAATTATGTTTGGTATTACTGCGGGCTATATTTTATGTTTATTCCTAGGTTTAATTAATTTCCAGCCAGTGATTGATGCGCCTTGGTTCAGCTTACCAAAATTAACTGCGCCTGAATTTAACCTAGAAGCGATTCTTTATATGTTACCCATTGCTATTGCCCCTGCAGTAGAACACGTGGGCGGCATTATGGCAATCAGCTCTGTAACAGGTAAAGACTTTTTAAAAAAACCAGGATTACACCGCACTTTATTAGGCGATGGCTTAGCAACAGCAGCTGCATCTTTAGTGGGTGGACCACCAAATACAACCTATGCGGAAGTAACTGGTGCCGTAATGTTAACCCGAAATTTCAACCCTAATATTATGACTTGGGCTGCAGTTTGGGCTATTGCCATTTCATTCTGTGGAAAAGTAGGCGCATTCCTATCAACGATTCCAACTATTGTAATGGGTGGAATTATGATGCTTGTTTTCGGTTCAATCGCAGTCGTGGGCATGAGCACCTTAATTCGTGGCAAAGTTGATGTTACCGAAGCACGTAATCTGTGTATTATTTCTGTCGTCATGACATTTGGTATCGGCAATATGTTTGTAGATGTGGGTAACGTATCACTAAAAGGCATCAGCTTATGTGCGATTGTTGCTATCATCTTAAACCTTGTTTTACCGAAAGCAAAAAATGAAGTAGAATAAGATTCCTTTTAAAGGGTTAAATACCAATTTAGCCCTTTTTCTTACTTATAATCTGTACTACATAAATATTTGAATAAGCAGCTTCCCTTACCCATTCATCAAATTGATGATGCCACATTAGAAAACTTTTACGGCGATAATAATCTTTTATTGCTCGATTCTTTACGCAAAAATTCATCTGAATTAAAACAACAGTTTTTCTATATTTGGGGAAATAAAGGTTCTGGAAAAACTCATCTGCTTAGAGCATTCAGTAACGAATATTTAATCAATCAACGTACTGCTATTTATGTACCGCTCAGCAAATCTCAATACTTTTCTACTGCAGTTCTTGAAAATCTAGAACTGCAAGAATTAGTGTGTCTAGATGATGTACAAAGTGTGATTGGCAATGATGAATGGGAATTAGCTATTTTTGATCTATTCAATCGAATTAAAGCGAGCGGAAAAACGCTTTTGCTTATTAGTTCAGATAAATCGCCTTCCGCACTTTCTGTAAAATTGCCTGATTTGAACTCTCGCTTGACTTGGGGTGAAATTTATCAATTAAATTCCTTAACTGATGAGCAAAAAATTAGTGTGCTGCAACATAACGCCTATCAACGAGGAATTCAATTACCTGATGAGACGGCTAATTTTTTACTTACACGACTAGCGCGAGACATGCACACATTATTTGAAGCCCTTGATCTACTAGATAAAGCCTCGTTACAAGCACAACGAAATCTTACGATTCCTTTCGTCAAAGAAATTTTGAATCTCTAACAAAAAAGGCGCTAATGCGCCTTTTTAATCATCCACCTGATAATTTAACGGTAAACCCTTTTTGCTCTAACAATTGCTTGAGCAAATCACGCTTTTCACCTTGAATCTCAATCATTCCACTTTTAACTGAACCACCACATCCACAACGTTTTTTTAATTCAGCCGCTAATTTTTTCAATTCCTCATCAGATAAATCTAAACCAGTTATAACGGATACGCCCGCACCTTTTCTACCACTCGTTTGTTTTTGGATACGTACAACACCGTCTCCTTTTGGGCGAACTACAGAAGCCTTTTCCTCTTTAATTCGCCCCACATCTGTTGAATACACTAAAACAGAATTTGACATCATAATTACCCAATAGATGCATTAATAGAACGAAGAACCTCTGCAGGATTATCAGATTTAGTAATAGGACGCCCTATCACTAAATAATCTGAACCAGCACGAATCGCAGCAGTAGGTGTCATCACTCGTCTTTGATCACCAAAATCCGCTCCAATTGGACGAATCCCTGGGGTCACCAATTTAAACTCTTCTCCACAAGCGTTACGTAAAATTTCAACCTCTTGTGGAGAGCAAACCACACCATCCAAACCTGCACGTTGGGTTAAATGAGCTAAGCGTAAAACTTGTTCCATTGGCGATGCATTAATCCCAATTTGTAATAAATCCAAATCTTCCATACTGGTTAATACCGTCACAGCAATAAGCAATGGCGCATCTTTCCCATAAGGTTCAAGAATTCTCTTAGCTTCTTCCATCATTCGTAGCCCACCGCTTGCGTGCAAATCTACCATCCATACACCCAAATCAGCTGCGGATCTGACCGCTCTTGCTACAGTATTTGGAATATCATGATATTTAAGATCTAAGAAAACATCGAAATTACGTTGATGTAATTGTTTTACAAAATTAATACCAAGTGTAGTAAACATTTCTTTACCCACTTTTAATCGACACAAACTAGGATCAATTTGATCAACTAAAGCAAGAGCCTCTGCTTCTTTCTCATAGTCCAATGCCACAATAATTTTGCTTGTCATAATGTTACCTCGCTGAGTATCAATTAATTATGTTCTTGACTTGAAACTGGTTTAATACTTTCCCATTGACGGCAAGATGGGCAATTCCATAATAGCTTATGGATTTGATAACCACAATTTGTACAACGATAAGCCGATGTTTGCTTAATTCTTTCACCAACCATTTTATGTAATAAAATTAGGCTTTCTTTTCCCCGCCCTTCTTCTGCATCATCAATTTGATACTGCATAAAACGATGGAAAATTAAAGTACTTGGCTTTTTCGTGAGTTGCTGATAAAGCTTAGCTTGAGCAGCAGACTTTCCATCTTTTTCTTCAATTAATTTAACCAAAGCTAGCTCTACTTCATCATTATTAGTAATTTGGCCAGCACGAATTAGGAATAACTCAAAGTTATCTAACTGATTTAATTCTTCATAACAATGTTTTAAAGGTGACAGAATTTCACCCGTATAATCTGGATTTTGCTCTAAAACATTTTCTAGTATTTTTGCAGCTTGTTGATATTGTTCTTCAAGCATTTCTAAATTTGCGAGTAATAAAGAAGCGCGAACACAAGTAGGAGAAACCGACAAAGCTTTTTGTAAAACACTGCGTTTTTCAACCGCACTTTCAGGCTCTAAACTTTGTGAATATTCACAATAACATTGCGCAAGTTCAATATTATTCTCTTGTGGTTTTATTTTAGCGAGTTTTTCAGCAATATTAACCGCTTTTTTCCATTCTTTAGTTTTTTGATAAATCAGTAAAAGTTGCTGTAAAGCATTTTCTGCAAATTCAGGTTCATCCACTAGTAAAATATAAAGATTTTCAGCTCGGTCAAAAAAACCAACCACCATAAAATCTCTAGCAAGCTGTTGCTTTGCGAGTAATTTTTGCTCAAATGTATAATTAGGACTAAGGTCTAAAGCTTGGTGAATACGCAATGCACGATCAACTTCGCCTCTAGAGCGGAATAGATTACCAAGTGTAAGCTCAGCTTCAAATTGGGAGTGACTTTCGATTTCATTTTCAGTTTCTTGCTTCTGAAGCATGTCTAAAAACAAATCTACAGCTTTATCGGTTTGATTGGAAAGTAAGAAGTTTACCCCCGTAACATAATCTCGGGAGAGTTTATTACTAATATCATCTTGATCTTTCTTTGCACTACGCTGCCCCATGTACCAACCATAGGCTGCAGCAATAGGCAATAGTAGAAAGAGTAATTCTAGCATCAGGCGACCTTATCGCGCACAGTAGTCAACTCGTTGATTTGTAAAGTTTGGCGCTTAACTTGGCGAGCTAATGCCATATTTTTAAGTTTTAACTTAAGATAGAAAAAAGCGGTGATTAACCAGCCAAGAATCAAACCTAATCCAAATAAAATAGCAACAAGAGTTGATAGTTGGAGCTGACTTTCCGCCACAATATAATTAAATGTAATAACTTGATCGTTATTTGCTCCAACGGTAATTGCGACCAATACGATAGCGATAAAAATCACAATACCTAAAATATATTTAATCATAACATTTCCTTAAAATATGGCTTTGCTAAATAATGACAAATGTTGTAGTTTGAAGGGCATATTCAACCATTTTAATTTTATTAATAAATATCTACACGCTCTTTTAATTCTTTACCAGCCTTAAAGTGCGGTACAGATTTAGCTTCTAATTTAACAGAATCACCCGTTTTGGGATTACGCCCTAAACGAGGATTACGATAATGCAGTGAAAAACTTCCAAATCCTCTCAACTCAACACGATCGCCATTTTCAAGAGATTGAGAAATAAACTCCAAAATATCTTTTACCATATTTTCGATTTCTTTTACGGGTAAAGTCGGATGTTTCGCTAATAATTTTTCTATAAGTTCTGACTTAGTCATCGTCTTTTCTCCCTTAATATTATTCAAATTAAGATTTATTGCTAATACATTATTTCAATGTATTAGCAATAGGCCCTAAAAATAAGGCTGGACATGAGCCCAGCCTTATTACGTGAATTAATTATTCACCTTTAGCTGCTTTAAATGCTTCAGCCATTGCGTTTGGAATAGCAACTTCTTCTTGTTTGTTATTCACATTTGCAACTGCAGCAGCTTCTTCAGCTTGATCTTTTGCTTTCACTGATAAGTGAACGATACGAGATTTACGATCTACACCAGTGTATTTAGCTTCAACCACATCACCTGCAGCAACTTCATTTGTTAAATCAGCTGCACGGATATAACCTTCAACGCCACCCGCTAATTCAACTTTAGCACCTTTTACATCTGCTTCAACTACTGTTGCAGATACTACAGCGCCTTTTTTGTTGATTGCTACGAAGTTATTAAATGGATCTTCTTCAAGTTGTTTGATACCTAAAGAGATACGCTCTTTCACTGCATCAACAGCTAATACTACTGCAGAAACTTCGTCACCTTTTTTGTAGTTACGAACTGCTTCTTCACCTGATACATTCCAAGAAATATCAGATAAGTGAACTAAACCATCGATACCACCTTCAAGACCGATGAAGATACCGAAATCAGTGATAGACTTGATTTTACCAGTTACTTTATCGCCTTTATTATGAGTTTCAGCAAATTGAGTCCATGGGTTAGCTTTACATTGTTTTAAGCCTAAAGAAATACGACGACGTTCTTCATCAATTTCTAATACCATTACTTCTACAGTATCGCCTAAGCTAACAACTTTAGATGGGTGGATATTTTTGTTAGTCCAATCCATTTCAGAAACGTGAACTAAACCTTCAACGCCATCTAAGATCTCAACGAAACAACCATAGTCTGTTAAGTTAGTTACTTTACCAGTTAATTTGCTGTTTACTGGGTGATTTTCAGCAATTGCAGCCCATGGATCTTGGCCTAATTGTTTTAAGCCTAAAGATACGCGAGTACGATCTTTATCAAATTTTAATACTTTAACAGTAACTTCATCGCCAACATTCACGATTTCGCTTGGATGTTTAACACGTTTCCAAGCCATATCTGTGATATGTAATAAACCGTCAACACCACCAAGATCAACGAATGCACCGTACTCAGTTAAGTTTTTAACGATACCTTTAACTTCTGAACCTTCAACAAGATTTTCTAATACTTGTTCACGTTCTTGGCTATTTTCAGATTCAATCACTGCACGACGAGAAACAACAACGTTGTTACGTTTTTGATCTAATTTGATTACTTTGAATTCTAATTCTTTACCAAGTAAATGATCTGCTTCACGCGCTGGACGAGTATCAACTAAAGAACCTGGTAAGAATGCACGAACACCGTTTAACTCAACTGTGAAGCCACCTTTCACTTTGCCGTTGATTAAACCGATAACGGTCGCTTTTTCTTCGTAAGCTTTTTCTAATTCAATCCAAGATTCGTGACGAACAGCTTTCTCACGAGAAAGTTTAGTTTCACCGAAACCATCTTCAACTGCATCTAATGCAACATTTACAGTATCGCCAACTTGGATTTCAAGTTCGCCTTGTGCATTTAAAAATTCAGCAACTGGAATTGCAGACTCAGATTTTAAACCTGCATCAACAAGCACAAAGCCTTTTTGGATAGCTACTACAGTACCGCTAACGATTGAACCTTGACGAGTTTCAAGGCCTTTTAATGATTCTTCAAAAAGTTGAGCAAAAGATTCTGACATATAAATAATCTTCTTAATTTAAGTTAATAACATCCACATTAAAATCCATAAAATGCGGGGTTGAGGATAAATGCTTATTCTTCCTTGAACAAACAGTTAAATCGAAACTGACACCTTTTCTTGAATATAAGCTAACGCCTGATCAATAACTTCACCAATACTCAACGTTGTGCTATCCAATAACAAAGCATCATCAGCCGGTTTTAGAGGCGCAACCTCTCGATTTCTATCACGAAAATCACGCTCTTTTATCTCGGCTAAAATCTGCTCAAAGTTACCATTTATTCCTTTATTTTGCAACTGTTTATAGCGTCTTTTTGCACGTTCTTCAGCACTCGCATCTAAAAATAACTTCACTTGAGCATTCGGGAATACCACAGTCCCCATATCTCTACCGTCCGCAATTAATCCATCATTTTTCGCAAAATCTTGCTGAAGTTGTAGCAAAGCTGACCGCACTTGGGGAAACACTGCTACTTTAGATGCAGCATCAGCGACTTCTTGAGTGCGAATTAAATGGCTTACATTCATGCCGGCAAGCAAAATATTCACCTCGCCATTTTGAGGAATAAATTGAATATCTAAGTGACGAGCTAATTCAGCCAGAGCCGATTCATTTGTTAAATCAGTTTTACGTTGTAATGCAGCTAATGTTGTAACTCGATAAATTGCTCCACTATCCAATAAGGCATAACCTAGCTTTTCTGCCAACGCATAACAAAGCGTGCCTTTCCCAGCACCGCTAGGGCCATCAACGGTAATAATCGTTCCCATATAACTTATCCTTTACTTATCAAAATTTGACGTATTAACTACAGTCTATCAATCATCCCCAACACTAACGCCGAAGACTGTTTTGCGGCCAATGGTAAGAACTCTTCAAAAGACATACTTGCTTCACCATCTCCTCCATCCGAAATAGCTCGAACCACCACAAAAGGCACATTAAAAGCATAACAAACTTGAGCAATCGCAGTGGCTTCCATTTCAACCCCCGTCACATTCGGGAAGTCTGCTTTTATTTGTGCAATTTTGTCTTCACTATTAATAAAACTATCACCCGAGCAAATTAAACCACGTTTTACTAATTGTCCTTGCTTTTCTGCAATTTCTTGAGCGAGGTCAGCTAATTTTTTGTCGGATGAAAATGCCGCGGGATTAGCGGGCAACTGCCCTTTTTCATAGCCAAAAGCTGTCACATCCGCATCGTGGTAGCGTGTCTCATCAGAAATTACAATATCCCCCACTTTCAAGCCCTTTGCTACCCCACCCGCAGAGCCAGTATTGATCACAAAATCTGGCTTGGCTAATTGCAACAATGCCGTCGTGCCAATGGCAGCGGCCACTTTGCCAATACCTGATTGCAATAATGCAATATCTTTACCATTAATTTTGCCTTCAAAAATGACCGCACTTGCTACTCGAGTTTCAGTTCTCTCTTCCATTAAATTTTTTAAAATTTCTACTTCTTGCGCCATTGCGCCAACAATTCCGATTTTCATCACTTTTGTTCCTGTTCTATTTTATTTACCAAAAAATCTAGCACAGCCACACTATAATCATCGTTATAAAGCGTGCTCGCCGTGAGTACATATTTTCCCCCAATGACAACGTAAGGATAGGTAAACACACCATATTCTTCCGTCAATTCAATCGCATCTTGAATTTGTTCTTTTACTCTTTCTGAATTTTCAGTTTGAATAAATAACGGCTTATCTAGCCCTTGTTCTTCCGCCCATTGTTGAATTTTATTTGTCGCAGACAACTCTGCATAACGGGATTTTTCTGAAGTTTCAAATAATAAAACATTAGATAATTCACCCGCACTTAGCGCTTGCAAAGTATAAAAAATACGTGCGCTAAACTGACTATCCGCAGTTGCAATAGGATATTGTTCCAACGCAACTTTATTTGTACGTATTTGACTATAAAGCTCTAAAATATCTTGCGCTGACGAACATACGCGGCAATCGTATTCAAAAAAGAATTGAATACGTATTTTTTTATCCGCTCTAGGCGCTTGTTCAATAGGCTCTTGATAAGAAAAATAATCCCGCCCATCTTCAAAATGCATGACATCAGAAGATGGTAAGTGCGGTGAATTTTGAGTAGAAAATTCTTTTTGATTTACTTCAGCTAGAACCGATGATGTAAACCCAAATAAACCTAATACGAATAATCCATAAAATTTCAAAACATTACTCATCAATCGCTTCAATATATTCCACTAAAAGCTGTACATTTCGGTTACCACGAAACTCATTAACATCCAATTTATATGCAAATCTCGCCTGTTTAATTGAAAGATCGGGATACAATCTTGTATCAATATTAAACGCAACTGCATCTAATAAAGGTCCGCCTTGTTTTGGCTCTACTAACATTTTGAGATGGTTTTGATTTTGTCCAATTGCACGCTGATCTAAAATTTTAAATTCGCCATCAAAACAAGGCTCTGGGAAAGCTTGTCCCCAAGGGCCTGCTGATTTTATCAGTTCCGCCGTTTTAAGATTAAATTCATTTGAATTTAATTCGCCATCGGTCCAGATTACACCTTGTAAATGTTCTTCATCAAGCCAATCGGCAACGGTTTGATTAAAAACATGTTGGAAATCGTCAAAGTGTTCTTCTCGGAGGCTTAATCCCGCAGCCATCGCATGGCCACCAAATTTTAAAATCATATTAGGATGTTGCGAATGAATACGTTCTAAAACATCACGCATATGCAAACCTTCGATAGAACGCGCAGAACCTTTCAAAATTCCCTCACTATCTTTCGCGAAGGCAACCACAGGGCGATGATATTGCTCTTTAATCCGAGATGACACAATGCCCAACACACCTTGATGCCAATCGGGTTGATAAAGTGTAATCCCCGAAGGTAACTCTTTAAAAAGAGCGGTGAGATTTTGGCAAATTTCTAGCGCCTCAAGCTTCATGCCAGCTTCAATTTCTTTACGCGTTTGGTTGAGTTGGTCAAGATCTAACGCTAATTCTCTGGCTTTTAGCATATCGTCCACCAGTAAAAGCTCTACCCCAATGGACATATTGTCTAAACGCCCTGCTGCATTTAAACGAGGCCCGATACAAAAACCGAGATCACTTGAAGTAAACTGTTCAACATTACGGTTAGCCACTTCTGCTAATGTAACAATACCTGGACGGCAACGCCGTGCACGAATCCGCATTAAACCTTGATAAGCAAGAATACGATTATTTTGATCTAAAGGCACCACATCAGCGACAGTACCTAATGCCACCAAATCAAGCAAGTCAGTAAAATTAGGTTGTGTTTCTGCAGTAAAAATACCGAGTTCACGAAATTTTGCTCGTACGGCTAACATCAAATAAAACGCAACACCAACACCCGCTAAAGATTTTGAAGGAAAACCACACTGACTTAAATTAGGATTAACAATGGCATCAGCTGGAGGCAAAGTTTCGGGTGGTAAATGATGATCTGTCACTAAAACACGCACACCTTTCTCTTTCAAAAATGCAACGCCTTCAAAAGATGAAACGCCGTTATCCACCGTCATTAAAAGCTGAACGCCCTTTTCAATCGCCATTTCAGCCACTGGAATACTCAAACCATAACCTTGTTCAAATCGATTTGGTACAAGATAATCCACGTCAGCAAAACCAAGTTGTCTTAAAGCCAGCACACTCAATGCTGTGCTGGTTGCACCATCAGCATCAAAATCCCCAACAATCACTATTTTTTGCTGTTGTTGGTAAGCTTCCACTAATAAATTTACGGCTTGCTCAATACCATATAGCTGATTTGGATTCAGCATTGATTTTAAAGTGCGGTCTAATTCTTCAGTGTTTTGAATATGGCGTGCGCGATAAAGGCGATCTAATAATGGATGGTTTGAAACAGAATTTCCAATTGGAATTTCACGGCGTTTGATAAGTTTTTTCACTGGATATTAATTCATATCTAAAAGCAAAAAGCTGTTGAAATCAACAGCTCTTTTATCTATACTTTTTCCTGTCGGTCAGGGCTTTTAACCCTGAATGCTGACAGGGGTTAAAAGCCCTACTGACCATTAGTCTAACTATTGTGTCAGCTAAGGATTTTAATAATGCCTAAATTATGTATTTATATCATAGTCTTAGTATTGTTAATGCTTTTAAGCTCCCCAGCATATTAAGCATAACCGACTAAATACAAGGGGTAGGCATCTGCCCCTTGCTTTTCATTATAAAATTATTTCGCTGTTTCTTCAAGTGCGCTCAATAAATCAGCTGGTTTTAAATAACCGCCAATAAGCTCACCAGTTGAGGTAACAATACTTGGTGTGCCATTTACGCCAAATTGCGCGCCTAATTCATAATGTTTTTTCACAACATTTGGGGTTTTAACTTCTTTCGGTAAATTGCCTTTTTCTGCTTCATTTAAAGCAAAAACGGGATCTTTCGCCGTCCAAATCGCTTCCATTTGTTTTGCAGTTTGGTTATTCATGCCCGCACGAGGGAAAGCTAAATAACGCACGGTAATACCAAGATCGTTATATTCTTTTAATTGCTGATGTAATAAATGGCAATAATGGCAAGTAATATCCATAAATACCGTCACAACATGCTTTTCATTTTTAGCGGGATAAACAATCATCTCGTTTTTATAAGAATTCAGTTTATCCACTAAAATTTTACCCGCTACATCAACAGGACCATTATTCGTGAGCTCGTAAAGTTTACCTTGGAAAGCATATTTTCCATCTTCCGTCACATAAAGTACGCCTTGATCTGTTACGGCAGTTTTGATACCTGAAATTGGCGAGGATTTCACATCAATATTGGATGCGCCAAGAGACTGTAATTTGCTTTTAATCGTGGCATCGTTTGCCATTGCATTAGCCGCAGCCACGCACAAAAGTGCGGTAAAAATTTTCTTCATTTTTTGTTCCTAAATTAGCTTGAGTAAGAAAGTCTAAAATTATAGAGAGATTGCTAATTTCTGCAAGGTCAAACTATCCAAAAATCAGAAAATAGCATATAATTCCACACTTTATCACACAGTGAATTTATTATGTTTGAAATCAATCCTGTAAAAAATAAAATCGCCGACTTGTCCGATCGCACTTCGGTGCTTCGGGGGTATCTTTGACTTCGATGCCAAAGTTGAGCGTTTAGAAGAAGTCAATGCCGAATTAGAACAGCCAGATGTTTGGAATGATCCGGATAAAGCCCAAGCGCTTGGTAAAGAACGCGTTTCTTTAGAACAAGTTGTAAATACCATCAAAAATTTAGAACAAGGCTTAGAAGATGTTGATGGGCTGTTAGAACTTGCCATCGAAGCAGAAGACGAAGACACCTTTAATGAAGCTATTACTGAATTAGATGAACTCGAACAACAACTGGAAAAATTAGAGTTCCGTCGAATGTTTAGTGGCGAACATGATGCTTGCGATTGCTATGTGGACTTACAGGCAGGTTCTGGCGGTACTGAAGCTCAAGATTGGACAGAAATGTTGCTTCGTATGTATCTCCGTTGGGCTGAAAGCAAAGGTTTTAAAACAGAACTGATGGAAGTATCTGACGGTGATGTAGCTGGATTGAAATCGGCAACGATTAAAGTGAGTGGTGAATATGCCTTTGGTTGGTTACGAACAGAAACCGGTATTCATCGTTTAGTGCGTAAAAGTCCATTTGATTCCAATAACCGTCGTCACACATCATTCAGTGCGGCATTTGTGTATCCTGAAATTGATGACGATATTGATATTGAAATCAATCCTGCTGATTTACGTATTGATGTTTATCGAGCATCGGGAGCAGGTGGTCAGCACGTAAACAAAACTGAAAGTGCGGTGCGAATTACCCATATGCCAAGTGGTATTGTGGTGCAATGTCAAAACGACCGTTCGCAGCACAAGAACAAAGATCAAGCGATGAAACAATTAAAAGCGAAATTGTATGAGCTTGAATTACAGAAGAAAAATGCGGATAAGCAAGCAATGGAAGATAATAAATCCGACATTGGTTGGGGAAGCCAAATTCGCTCTTACGTATTAGACGATTCACGCATTAAAGATTTGCGTACTGGCGTGGAAAACCGTAATACGCAAGCCGTATTAGACGGTGATTTAGATCGATTTATTGAAGCGAGTTTAAAAGCTGGGCTTTAAGCATGATTGACTGGATAAATAAAGACGCGTTACTTATCCCATCATAGAAATAACCCAAAAGTGCGGTTATTTTTGAAGGTATTTTTAAAGTTAAAATTAAAGGTAAACAACATGTCAGAACAAGAAGTTAAAGAATTAGATCTCAATGGCGAAATGCTCGTTCGTCGTGAAAAATTAGCCGCATTACGTGCAAAAGGTAATGCATTTCCAAATAAATTTCGTCGTGATGCGCTCGCACAAGATTTGCACAATCAATATGATGCAGAAGACGGTGAAATCTTAAAAGAGAAAGGCGTTGAAGTACAAGTTGCGGGGCGTATTATGACTCGCCGTGCAATGGGTAAAGCGACGTTTATCACCATTCAAGATATGAGCGGTAAAATCCAGCTTTATGTTGCACGCGATAATTTGCCTGAAGGCGTTTATAAAGATGACGTTGGTACTTGGGATTTAGGTGACATCATTGGCGTTAAAGGCACTTTATTTAAAACAAAAACCGATGAACTCACAGTGAAAACCACCGAAGTTCAACTTTTAACTAAAGCACTTCGCCCATTACCAGATAAATTCCATGGATTAACCGACCAAGAAGTTCGCTATCGCCAACGTTATTTAGATTTAATTTCTAACGAAGAATCTCGCCGCACTTTTATTATTCGTTCTAAAGTTGTCGCGGGTATTCGTGAATATTTCATTTCTAAAGGCTTTATGGAAGTGGAAACGCCAATGTTACAAGTGATTCCAGGCGGTGCATCTGCGCGTCCTTTCGTGACTCATCACAATGCATTAGATGTGGATATGTATTTACGTATCGCACCTGAACTTTATTTAAAACGCTTAGTCGTTGGTGGATTTGAACGAGTATTTGAATTAAACCGTAACTTCCGTAATGAAGGAGTTTCTGTTCGCCATAATCCAGAATTTACCATGCTTGAATACTACCAAGCGTATGCGAACTACCATGATTTAATGGATAACACCGAAGAACTTCTTCGTAAATTAGCGATTGATATTCTTGGTACCACTATTGTGAAATACGGCGAATACGAATTTGATTTTGGTAAACCATTCGAACGTATTACGTTACACGATGCAACAATTAAATATGGTGCAGACAAAGGTATCGTAAAAGAAGATTTATATGACTTTGATCGTGCAAAAGCCACGGCAGAGCGCTTAGGTATTGAAGTACAAAAATCTTGGGGATTAGGCAGCATTGTAAATGCAATTTTTGAAGAAGTGGCTGAACATCACTTAATTCAACCAACATTCTTAATGGCTCACCCTGCGGAAATTTCACCACTTGCACGTCGTAATGATGAAAATCCTGATGTAACAGATCGTTTTGAGCTATTTATCGGTGGTCGTGAAATCGGTAATGGTTTCTCAGAATTAAATGACGCGGAAGATCAAAATGAACGTTTTGATGCACAAGTGGCTGCGAAAGAAGCGGGCGATGATGAAGCGATGTTTAAAGATGAAGACTTTGTTGTTGCATTAGAGCACGGTTTACCACCAACAGCTGGTGAAGGTTTAGGTATCGACCGTCTAGCGATGCTTTATGCAAATGCACCATCAATTCGTGATGTGATCTTATTCCCTGCAATGCGTCAGAAATAATAAAGACACAAACAAAAGCCACCATTTGGTGGCTTTTTTATCGAAACATAAAAAAGGGAGCTAATGCTCCCCTTATTTTTCAATGATTAACCATTAATAAATTTTTCACCTAATTCAATATCTGCACGTAAAGTCGGCAACATATTTTCTAAGGCTTGTTGTTCAAAATTGCTTAATGGGCCAATTGGTAAAATTTCTTCTACACCTTCTTTGCCTAAACGAACTGGTTGAGAGAAGAAGCGAGCATATTTTCCATCGCCTTCAACATAAGTACATTCAACAACTGTCTCGCCACTCAATCCTTTCACTAAAGAACGAGCAAAACGTGCTGCAGCTTGTGCCATTGAAAGAGTTGCAGAACCGCCACCCGCTTTTGCATTGACCACTTCTGTACCTGCATTTTGGATACGTTTTGTTAATGGTTCGATTTCATCTTCATTCCATTTAGCATATTGAACTTGAGAAAGTAATGGAAGAATAGTCACACCTGAGTGACCACCAATAACAGGAACGCTCGTACGAGAAACATTTAAACCTTTTAATTCAGCCACAAAAGTTTCAGAACGTAACACGTCTAAAGTTGTCACACCAAATAATTTACGTTTGTCGTAAACACCTGCTTTTTTCAATACTTCAGCCGCAATCGCAACAGTAGTATTTACTGGGTTAGTAATGATACCAACACACGCTTTCGGGCAAGTAATCGCGACTTTCTCAATTAAACCACGAACAATACCTGCATTAATATTGAATAAATCTGAACGATCCATACCAGGTTTACGTGCAACACCAGCAGAAATTAATACAACATCCGCACCTTCAAGTGCAGGAGTTGGATCTTCACCAGAAAAACCTTTCACATTCACTGCCGTTGGAATATGGCTCACATCTACTGCAACACCTGGTGTTACTGGGGCAATATCATATAATGCTAAGTCGGTGCCTGCTGGCAACTGAAGTTTTAGTAATAACGCTAATGCTTGACCAATACCACCTGCGGCGCCTAATACAGCAACTTTCATAAATACTCCTTATGTGTTAGTTAATTGAGAACAGACTGATTTTAAAATGTTCATCTTACAATTACAAATAGAGAAATATCATTCTATGATCTAGTTCACATTTCTGAGATAAATATTTTCTTCTCTTTGTTCTTATTCATATTTCAGTTGATGAAAGTGAATTTTTATGCAATTCTTATGCAAATTTTGACTATTGAAAAATAAAGATGACTGATAATTTAACCCGTGCTTTTAAAGAACTACTCAATCAAGAACGCTTTGGTTCTCAAAGTGAAATTGTCGATGCCTTAAAAAAACAAGGCTTTACTGGCATTAATCAATCAAAAATATCAAGAATGCTCAGCAAATTTGGTGCGGTTCGCACTCGTAATACAAAAATGGAAATGGTCTATTGCTTACCAAATGAATTAAGTGTTCCCAATACCAGTAGTCCATTAAAAAATCTTGTCTTAGATGTTGATCACAATTCGATGTTAATCGTAATAAAAACGACGCCCGGTGCTGCTCAATTAATTGCACGATTACTTGATTCCATTGGAAAATCGGAAGGCATTTTAGGCACTATCGCAGGCGATGATACTATTTTTGTCACGCCCACAAGCGATAAACCTATCGACGAATTATTGCAAAATATCCAACGCTTATTTGAAAACGCATTGTAATGAATATTCTATTAACAGGAGGCACAGGGCTTATCGGCAAAGCACTTGTTGAACAACTCTGCTTACGCAATGAACAAGTGACGATCTTAACGCGCTCAAGTTCGCCGCACACTCTCTCAAAGCAAAAAAACATCAAATTTATTACCGCACTTTCAGAACTCGATTTACAAGAACAGTTTGATGCTATCATCAATCTTGCTGGAGAACCAATTTTTCATAAAGTTTGGTCGAAAAACCAGAAATCTATTTTACGAGAAAGTCGTTTAAGCCTCACTACTCAACTGGTTGAATTCATCAATCAGTATCAGCAATACCCTATTTTTATTTCAGGTTCAGCAACTGGAATTTACGGCGATCAAGACGAACAAACAATTACTGAAACAAGCAAAACAGCAAAAACTTTCACCGCACAATTATGCCAAGATTGGGAAAATATTGCGCGACAAGCTGATGCAAGAGTTTGTTTGATTCGAACAGGCATGGTCTTTTCTAAAAAAGGAGGCGCACTAGCTCAAATGTTGCCTTTATACAAATGGGGACTTGGTGGAAAACTGGGCAACGGAGAGCAATATTTTCCCTGGATTGCTTTGGAAGATATGGTTAATGGCATTTTATTTTTACTCCATCATTCAGAGTGCCAAGGATCATTTAACTTCACCGCACCGAATCCCATAAAACAGTATAAATTTAACCACACTTTGGCTGGAATATTAAAGCGCCCTGCCTTTGCAACCATTCCAAAATGGATATTACACTTCATTCTTGGCGAACGAGCGAATCTATTACTAGAAAGCCAAAATGTGGTGCCTGAAAAATTACTCAACGCTGGATTCCAATTTCAATATTCTGATTGCGAAAACTATCTGGAAGACATCTTAAAAAACAAATAAAAAAATCACCGCACTTTTTTAATGCGGTGATTTTTATCGGACTAAATATCTCGCCTTATCGCCATTTATTGTTCATTATAAATTTCAAGATTAGATGCTTGTTTTTCACGTTTTTTCTTTGCACTATCGTTCCGTTGACTTGCGATTTTCTCTAAATATTCTGGCGTGATGTCGCCTGTAATATATTCGCCTGTGAACACTGAACAATCAAATCCTTGAATAGCTGGATTTTCTAACTGAACAGATTCAGTAAGTGCGGTCAGATCTTGGAAAATTAGTTTATCTACGCCAATCAAATGCGCAATTTCATCAACATTTCGACCGTAAGCGATCAGTTCATCGCGGCTCGGCATATCAATACCATATACATTCGGATAACGAATTTCTGGGGCAGCAGAGGCAAAGTAAATTTTCTTCGCGCCAGCTGAGCGAGTCATTTCAACAATTTGCTCAGAGGTTGTACCGCGAACGATAGAATCGTCCACCAATAAGACGTTTTTATCTTTAAATTCAGCTTTGATGGTATTCAATTTGCGACAAACAGAACTAATACGCTGTGCTTGTCCTGGCATAATAAACGTACGACCAACATAGCGATTTTTCACAAATCCTTGGCGATAAGGTTTCCCTAGTACACGAGCTATTTGTAACGCAATATCTGTGGAGGTTTCAGGAACGGGAATCACCACATCAATATTATCAATTTCATCCGCCCATTCTTTTGCAATTTTTTGTCCAAGTTTTTCACCCATGTGAACACGCGCAGCATAAACAGAGACGCCATCAATCGTTGAATCTGGGCGTGCAAAATAAACATACTCAAAAATACAAGGATTTAACACCGCACTTTCGGCGCATTGCTGCGAATAAAGCTCGCCATCAAACGTCACATAAACAGCTTCACCCGGGGCAATATCACGAACAAAGTCAAAACCCACAATATCTAAGGCTACTGTTTCAGACGCAAACATATAATCGGTTTTTCCATTTTCTTCGCGTTTACCCAACACCAAAGGACGAATACCAAAAGGATCACGAAACGCAACCATGCCATGCCCAATAATCATCGCTAAACAAGCATAAGCACCACGAACATCGTTATGAGTTTTACGAACGGCATAGAAAATATCTTGTGGGTCAAGGTGAGCTTGAGAAATATGATCGAGATGGTTAGCGAGAATATTAAGAAGAAGTTCGGAATCTGAATTCGTGTTTACATGGCGGCGAGCTGTTTTAAAGACTTTTTCTTTTAACTCCACTGAGTTGGTTAAATTGCCGTTATGCACCAAAGTGACACCATAGGGAGAATTCACATAAAAAGGCTGCGCCTCTGAGACGCTAGAACTCCCCGCTGTAGGATAGCGAACATGCCCTAATCCAGCATTTCCTTGCAACCGTAGCATATGCTCTTGACGGAACACATCACTCACTAAACCATTAGCTTTACGTAAGCGGAAACGATTTTCATCGTCAAGCGTCACAATGCCCGCAGCATCTTGCCCACGATGTTGCAAAAGAGTTAATGCTGCATAAATAGATTCATTAACCGGACTTTGGCTAACAATACCGACAATACCACACATTTTGTGTTCCTTATTGATTAAGCGTTGAATTTAAAAAACTTGAACTCGCCTGAAGTTGTTGAAAGAACCATTCAATAATAAAACCAAAGTGCGGTATTAATTGAGATTCTTTCCACCAATCAGTTTGTTCAAAATTGGTGAAGGTATCCATGAAAAATAATAACGCAGCCACAATCAGTGCACCGCGCACTAAGCCAAAAGCCGCACCTAACACACGATCGGTGCCACTTAAACCCGTCTTATCTACTAATTGACTAATCACATAATTTACTATGGCGCCCACGATTAAAGTCAGTACAAATAAAATCCCAATTGCCGTTCCATTACGAATATACATTGATTCAATTTGCGTAAGATAAGCGGCAAGATAAGGATAGAACTGGCTTGCTACTATAAATGCCACAACCCAGCTACCGAGTGAAAGCACTTCGCGCACAAAACCGCGTAATAAACTGACAAGAATGGAAAAAGCGATAATGCCAATAATAATGTAATCGATCATTAAAAAATCTCTCAATGAAAAACGGCCGTTTAAAACGACCGAGGTATTCTACAAAAATAAAGCCAAAAAGAAAACGTTTGCGTAAACTAAATTTCCTGCCAAAAAGCTCGTTCAAATTTGCTTTGAGCTTTCTTTAAGACTTCTGCTAAATGTTGGTATGTCGGTTGCTCTTGCACAAAAGGCAAGGGTTCATGTCGTTGTTTTAAGCGTTCGCAAATATCATAAAACCATACCGCACTTTGATTTTCTAACGGCGTATTGGCACGCTTACCAAGCCAATAAAGACCTTGAAAAGGAATAAGCAAGGCAAAAAGTGCGGTCAAAATTGCAATAGAAAATGCCATCAAATCATTTTTTGCATAAATCTGTTGCCACACCACTGCAAATACAGCAACAAAAGGCATGAATTTTTGTGCAAAATTCGTAGCTTTCATAATGCGGTTTTCTGGGAAAATAATGCCTAACTTAGCCTCCTGTGGCCAAGTATTAAGATAAATTTGTCCCTGTTTTAAAATGGAAAAAAATGCCATAAAAACACCTTTAAAAAACAACCGCACTTATCATACCCCAGTTTGCCTGAAATTGTCACCTTACTGAAAAAGTTTAATTTTTCAAAAAGTTCCATAAATCCTTGTCTTTTTATGCTGAGATGAATTTATTTTGTTTGTCAAAAGGTGTATCCTATGCCAGATTTTTTCAGTCCATCTACAAGGTGGATTTCCATTAACTTTAATCAAATATAGGGTTCCCATGTCAAAACTTGTTCTTATCCTTAACTGTGGTAGTTCTTCACTAAAATTTGCAATTCTTGATCCTGCAACAGGTGAAGAAAAATTATCCGGCTTAGCGGAAGCATTTTTCTTACCAGAAGCGCGTATCAAATGGAAACTCAATGGTGAGAAAGGTAACGCAGATTTAGGCGCAGGCGCAGCGCATACTGAAGCGCTTAACTTTATCGCGTCTAATATCATGACAGATGAGCTTAAGAACTCTATCGCGGCAATTGGTCACCGTATCGTGCATGGTGGCGAAAAATACACCCAATCTGTTATCGTCACTGATGAAGTCGTTAAAGGTATTGAAGATGCTGCACAATTTGCGCCACTTCACAATCCAGCGCACTTAATCGGTATTCGCGAAGCATTCAACGCATTCCCGCACTTAAAAGATAAAAACGTGGTAGTTTTTGATACGGCATTCCACCAAACCATGCCTGAAGAAGCATTTCTTTATGCCCTTCCATACTCTTTATATAAAGAACATGGTGTTCGTCGCTACGGTGCACACGGTACTAGCCACTACTTCGTTTCTCGTGAAGTCGCTGAATATATAGGTAAACCAGCAGACCAAGTCAATGCTATTATTTGTCACTTAGGTAATGGTGGTTCTGTTTCTGTTGTGCGTAACGGTAAATGTATCGATACATCAATGGGCTTAACTCCGTTAGAAGGTTTAGTCATGGGCACTCGTTGTGGTGATATCGACCCTGCAATCGTATTCTACCTATACAAAACTTTAGGTATGTCTATGGAACAAATCGAAGAGACTTTAGTGAAAAAATCTGGTCTTTTAGGTTTAACTGAAGTAACGAGCGACTGCCGTTATGCTGAAGATAACTACGATGACGCATCTAAACCAGAAGCAAAACGCGCTTTAGATGTATACAGCTATCGTTTAGCGAAATATATCGGTGCTTATATGGCTGTATTAGGTGATGATCACTTAGATGCGATTGCTTTCACTGGTGGTATTGGTGAGAACTCAGCACACGTTCGTGAATTAGCATTAAATCACTTGAAATTATTTGGTATTAAAGTGGATAACGAACGCAATCTAGCGGCACGCTTCGGTAAAGATGGTGTAATCACCACTGATGATTCCGCATTTAAAGCGATTGTTCTTCCAACTAACGAAGAATTAGTTATCGCACAAGATACCGCAAAACTTTGTTTCTAATTTAACAACAAGCTGCCGAATTTTTCGGCAGTTTTTATTTATAACATATACACATTAAGGTTTAACTATGTCTCGCACGATTATCCTTATCCCTGTAAGCACAGGCGTGGGTTTAACTAGCATTAGTCTGGGATTAATCCATTCTCTTGAACAAAAAGGCGCAAAAATTGGTTTTATGAAACCGGTTTCTCAACCAAGCACAGGTGAAGATAAACTGGATCGCACAACCTCTATCATTCGCACCAGCACTCCCCTTGAAACGTCTGAACCGTTTATGTTAAGCGTTGCGGAATCATTGATTGGGCAAAATCAGTCTGATGTGTTGTTAGAAAAAATTGTGGCAAATCACCAACAATTAACTAAAAACAACGATATCGTTGTGGTTGAAGGCTTAATTCCAACAAGAAAACATGGTTATGCAAATAGCATCAACTATGAAATTGCACAAGCATTAGATGCTGAAATCGTATTAGTTGCAGCACCTGCAACTGAAACCCCAACCGAATTAAAAGATCGTGTAGAAGCTGCAGCCTCTCTATTTGGTGGGAAAAACAATCCGAATCTTTTAGGTGTGGTTGTAAATAAATTTAATGCACCCGTTGATGAATCTGGCCGTACACGCCCTGATCTTGCTGAAATCTTTGATTCATTCCAACATAGCCATGCATGTGAAGCAGAAGTGAGCAAATTATTTGCAAATAGCTCAATCAAATTATTAGCTTGCGTGCCTTGGTCTGCAGATTTAATCGCAACACGTGCTATCGATTTAGTGAAATACTTAGGTGCATCAATTATCACTGAAGGAGATATTAACCGTCGTATCCGTGGTATCACTTTCTGCGCAAGAAGTTTACCAAATATGGTTGAGCATTTCCGTGCAGGCAGCTTATTAGTTGCTTCAGCAGATCGTCCAGATGTGCTTGTGGCAGCCGCTCTCGCAGCGTCAAATGGTATTGAAATCGGCGGTCTCTTATTAACTGGTGGTTACAAAATTGATGCTCAAATCAATAAACTTTGCCAACCGGCTTTTGAAAAAGCAAAATTGCCAATCTTCCGTATTGAAGGTAATACTTGGCAAACAGCATTAAATTTACAAAACTTCAATCTTGAAGTGCCTGTTGATGATAAAGAGCGTATTGAAAACATCAAACAATACACAAGCCAGCACTTTAATGCTGACTTTATCAATAACTTAGTTGCGGATTCTACTCGTTTACGTCGTTTATCCCCACCAGCATTCCGTTTCCAATTAACTGAACTTGCTCGTGCTGCGAAAAAACGCATTGTTCTTCCTGAAGGTGATGAACCTCGTACAATCAAAGCAGCCGTACTTTGTGCAGAACGTGGCATTGCGGAATGTGTGCTTTTAGCAGATCCGTCATCAGTTCAACGTGTAGCTGAAGCACAAGGTGTTAAACTAGGTAAAGGCATTACAATCATTAACCCAGCAGACGTTCGTGAAAACTATGTTGCTCGTTTAGTTGAATTACGTAAAGCAAAAGGTATGACAGAAACTGCGGCTCGTGAACAATTGGAAGATACCGTAGTGCTTGGAACCATGATGTTAGAAGCAAATGAAGTGGATGGTTTAGTATCTGGTGCAGTTCACACGACTGCAAACACCATTCGCCCACCAATGCAAATCATCAAAACTGCACCGGGTAGTTCAATTGTTTCTTCTATCTTCTTTATGTTATTACCAGATCAAGTGCTTGTTTATGGTGACTGTGCGGTAAACCCAGATCCAACTGCAGAACAACTTGCTGAAATCGCAATTCAATCTGCGGATTCTGCGAAAGCATTTGGTATTGATCCAAAAGTCGCGATGATTTCTTACTCAACGGGTACATCTGGTAGTGGTGCTGATGTAGAAAAAGTGAAAGAAGCAACCCGTATTGCGAAAGAAAAACGCCCTGATTTATTAATCGATGGCCCATTACAATACGATGCGGCTGTGATGGAAGATGTGGCTCGCTCTAAAGCACCAAATTCACCAGTGGCAGGTAAAGCAACAGTATTCGTATTCCCTGACTTGAACACTGGTAACACTACTTACAAAGCAGTACAACGTTCTGCAGATTTAGTGTCTATTGGCCCAATGCTTCAAGGTATGCGCAAACCAGTGAACGATTTATCTCGTGGTGCCTTAGTTGATGATATTGTGTACACAATTGCCTTAACCGCAATTCAAGCGACACAATAGTTCAAGTAAAAACATAAAAGAAAATACCGTACTTTGCCACTGGCAGTAGAAGTGCGGTATTTTTTTATAACGTTTTTTACAAATCAACCAAAATTAAAATTGCGGCCTCACCGCCCCATTCTCTTGGCGCTTGATGTAATGCCCGCACTTTAGGATGTTGTACTAGCCAACGTGGAATTTGTTTTTTCAATGTAAAGGTGCCATAGCCCGTCATAATACTGGCACAATCAACATGCTCATTTTCACAAGCCAGTAAAAGTGCGGCTAATTCTTGTTTAGCTTGTTCACGGGTTAAACCGTGTAAATCTAAAAACAATTCTGGCGAAAAATCCCCACGACGAAGTTGTTTTAATAAATGGGAATCTTCTCCGTCACGTAAATATTTCACAACACCATCATGCTCATTCAGTAACGGCTCATATTCATCAGAAAAATAGAACAATGTATCTTCTTTCGCTCGTAATTCTTTCAATTCTATTTTTTTCTGATCACGTTTTTGGCGAGGAGCAACAAAAATATCTTGTTTCATTGGCTTAATACCTTTGGTTTCCGCACGGAATAAATCAAATTCGTCTTGCATTTTTTCTCATTAATTTCAAATTTTGCGTATCATATCATAGTTCTACATTCTCATCTGTGGTATAACTACGCCAAATTTTCATACCGAATTTTATGCTAACTTTTCTACTCACTTTTATGGAGAAATGCGATGGAAACTTCACATAACCAAGAATTAGTTGCAACTATCTTGGAAGATAATGTTGCAAACGAACTGCAAACCATCCAAGATTTTCTGCGTTGGACGTATAGCATTCTCAATCGTTCTGATATTTACTTCGGGCAAGGGCACGATAATCCTTGGGATGAAAGCCTGCAACTCGTTTTAAGTGGCTTACATTTACCCATTGATTTACCTACCGAATTATTTAACAGTCGATTAACCCCATCTGAAAAAGAAACCTTAGTTCAACTTGTATTAACCCGAATCGAACAACGCGTACCGGTGGCATATTTAACAAATAGTGCTTGGTTCTGTGGTCACGAATTTTATGTCGATGAACGAACTATTATTCCACGTTCTCCAATTAGTGCGTTAATTCAAGATCGCTTTGAAGATTTAATTTCACAAGAGCCGAATCATATTCTCGATCTATGCACAGGCAGCGGCTGTATTGCCATTGCTTGTGCTTATGCTTTCCCTAATGCGGAAGTAGATGCGGTAGATTTATCAGTTGATGCACTTAATGTCGCGGAGATCAATATTTCACACCATCAATTAGAGCATCGCGTATTCCCGATTCAATCAAACTTATTTGAAAATATTTTAGGACAAAAATACGATCTTATCGTGACCAATCCACCTTATGTAGACGAAGAAGATCTCGCCGATATGCCAGAAGAATTCCATTTTGAACCAGAATTAGCCTTAGGTTCTGGCCATGATGGCTTAAACATTACCAAACAAATTTTGAAACAAGCGCCAGATTACTTAACCGAAAATGGCGTGTTGGTGTGTGAAGTGGGCAATAGCATGGTGAGCTTAATTGAGCAATATCCAGATGTACCATTTGAATGGGTAGAACTTAAAAATGGCGGACTAGGTGTATTTGCTATTCAGCGTAAAGATTTAGTGAAATATCACGATCTGTTTTAATCTTTCAAGTGCGGTAAAATTTTAATATCAATTTCAACCGCACTTATAAAATTCATGGCGCGCGTTATTCAACGCGTGCTTTTCTTTTTTATCATTTGACTCTATGAATTTACAAAAACTTTTACTGACTCGGCGTTTCTTTTCCACCCTTGCCTTTTTTTCTGTGCAAACGGTATTTCTGATTTATCTACAAAGTAAAGGATTGAGCAACAGCGAAATTGCCTTTTCCTTATCACTACTCTTTTTCTCAAACCAAGCCCTTTCCATTCTTGCTGGTATTTGGGGCGATCGTTATGGTTTAGCCAAAATGATGTTACTCGGCTGTTTTTTAGATGTGATAGCTTATATTTTCTTTCTCGCGGCAGATAATTATTTATTACTTCTTATTGCGACCACTTGTTTTGGTTTAGGTAGTTGCTTATTTGGAACCAATGCTAAAGCCTGCTTACTTGTGTTGGCTGGAGATGAATACAAAGAAAAAACTCGCTTGCAAGGAAAATACCTAAAAGTGACCTCCATGTCATCCATGTTTGCACCGCTTTTAGTCATCCCATTTATTAAATACGAACATATCGACTTGCTCATTTGGGTCTGCTTTTCAATGGAGGCCGTATTATTCGCCTTAATGGTGAAGCCTTTCTATCAAATTCAAACCTTACAAACGTTGGTAAAATTTCGCTTTACACAAATTAAAGAAATTATTACAAAAGAATTTCTCATGGTGCATTTAATGCTCTTTTTACCTCTTGCTATTGCGAGCTCTTTCTTTGTTATTTTCCCATTTTTATTTAACAATAAACTTGGCATGCTAGAACATTCTCCGATAGCATTATTTGGCAATGGCTTACTCACTGTGCTATTACAAAGCTATTTTTCCCGAAAAATTAATTTAACGATCAAACAAGCAGCATGGGTTGCCCCTCTATTAGTTATTGGGATTATCGTGCCTTGGTTTATCACCTTACGTTATCTTTCCGTATTTTCCGCCTATGCTTATCTAGTCATTTTTACCGTCATTGAAGTATATGCCCTCACGGCGATGGCAAACTTATTAGTGAAATTTGATAATGGCACCAATCGTGGCTTTATTTTTGGTGCATCAAGATTATTACTTTCTATCGCAACCGTCGGTGTGATGAACCTTGTTCCAGTTCTATTTTTAGTATAAAAAAATGCGGTTGAAATTCTCATTAAATTTCAACCGCACTTCATTTATCCTTGTTATTTTGTTTCCAATTCAATGCCTTCAAATAATTTCTTCACTGAATTGTTATCACGCAAACGCTCGGCTTTTTCTACGACACTACGAGTTAAGTGCGGTGAAAAATATTCCATGAAATCGTACATATAATTACGTAAGAACGTGCTATGTTTAAATGCAATATTCGTCATACTAGGGCGGAACAAATGACTTGCATCAATCGCCACAAGATCTGTATCTGATGGCGTATGAGCCATAGATGCCATAATGCCCACCCCTAAGCCTAAACGTACATAAGTCTTAATGATATCAGCATCAGTAGCCGTAAAGACTATATTCGGCAAAATTCCTGCGCTATTAAATGCATAATCTAAATCAGAAACACCTGTAAAACCAAAAGTGTAGGTTACAAGTGGATATTTACCTAATTCCTCAATCGTCAGTTCTTTCACTTTGGCAAGCGGATGTTCTGGCGTAACAATCACAGCTCGATTCCACCAATAGCATGGAATCTGAACCAAATCATCAAATAAATAAGGCGCTTCGGTAGTAATCGCCAAATCCACCTCTCCCGACATTAATGCATCATGAATTTGTGTTGGCGAACCTTGGTGAATATGCAAACTCACATCAGGATATTTTTTAGAAAAACGTTCAATCACGCTTGGCAGCATATAACGCGCCTGAGTATTTGTCGTTGCAATACGTAATACACCGTGATTTGGTTGAGTATATTCATCGGCAACGGCACGGATACCTTGCGCTTTAACAAGTAACTCGCGTGCAATCGAAATAATCTTTTTCCCTGCTGGCGTAATTGATTTTATATGCTTGCCATGACGCTCAAAAATTTCTAGACCTAATTCATCTTCCAGCAACCGCACTTGCTTACTAATTCCTGGCTGTGATGTATAAAGCGCATTAGCCGCTTCAGTTACATTTAAATTATGGTTAGCAATTTCAACAATATAGCGAAGTTGCTGCATTTTCATAAAAAAAGTCCTTATTTTTTATAACGTTTGCTCAGTTCAGAATAACGTTTTACCGCTTTACGAATTTGTCCTGATTTTGGACGACGACGTGGCTGGGTGACATCTAATTTAGTTTCGGTTTCAGCCGGTAATCCCACAAGTTCACGCAAGTAATTGACATTTTCAAGATCCATTTCTTCCCAGCCACCACGAGGTAAACCTTTCATCAGTTTGATATTTCCGTAACGAATACGAATCAAGCGGCTGACTTGAATCCCTTGTGATTCCCACAAACGGCGCACCTCACGGTTACGTCCTTCCATCAAGGTTACGTCATACCATTGGTTAATACCCACACCACCTGTAAATTTAATTTCTTTAAAGTTAGCAGGACCATCTTCAAGCTGAACACCTTTACGTAAACGCGCTAACATTGCATCATCCACTTGACCAAATACACGCACAGAATATTCACGTTCCACTTCACGGCTTGGGTGCATTAGGCGATTTGCCAGCTCACCATCAGTGGTAAAAAGCAATAAACCTGATGTATTAATATCTAAACGCCCCACCGCAATCCAACGAGAGCCTGTTAAACGCGGCAAACGATCAAACACTGTCGCGCGCCCTTCTGGGTCGCTACGCGTACAAAGTTCACCTTCAGGTTTGTAATACATTAACACGCGGCAAATTTCTTTTTGTGCGTGGCTAAGATTAATGATTTGGCCATCAATACGCACTTTCACGCCAGAATGTACGTCAATACGATCGCCTAAAGTCGCAATTTTACCCTCTACGCTCACTCGGCCTGCGGCAATCATCGTTTCAATTTCACGACGAGAGCCTTGCCCCGCACGCGCTAAAACTTTCTGTAATTTTTCGCCCTCTACTTTAGGTTGATTCGAGGCTTTTACAACAGGTTTCGCTTTCGGCTTCGCTAAAAATTTGTTGTCAGAATTAACCGCACTTTTTTTCGTATTTGTCGTTTCTACGCGAGCAGTACGAGATACTGAACGTCTATCATTTTTAGCTGAAAAATCACTTCTCTTTGCTGAATCTTTGGAAAAGTGCGGTTGTCTTTGAGTTTGTTTTTGACTAGGTTTCATTGTTTTCCTTAAATAATGGAAAGGTCGCTTTCACAAGCGTCTATAAGTTAAATAAAAGGAGCAGTACTTCCACTTCCTTCGCGCAAAATCACTGGTGATTCTTCCGTTAAATCCACCACTGTTGTAGGCTCTTGCCCTAAATATCCACCATGAATAATTAAATCGACTTGGTGTTCCAAACGATCTCGAATTTCCTCAGGATCAGATTGCGTAGTATGTTCTTCACCTGGCAACATTAACGAACAAGATAAAATCGGCTCACCTAAGGCTGAAAGTAAATCTAAAGCGATCTTATTATCTGGTACGCGTAAACCTATGGTTTTACGTTTTGATGTCATTAAACGACGCGGTAATTCTTTCGTTGCAGTAAGAATAAAAGTATAACGCCCTGGCGTATTATTTTTAATCAAACGATAGGCGGTATTACTTACCGTTGCATAAGTTGAAAGCTCAGATAAATCACTACACACCAACGTAAAATTATGTCCTTCAGGCAATTTACGAATCGCCACAATGCGATCCATTGCATGTTTATCGCCTATCATACAGCCCAAGGCATATCCCGAATCCGTCGGATACACAATCACACCGCCTTTTTGTAAAATCTCTACGGCTTGATTAATCAAGCGAGCTTGTGGATTTTCAGGGTGGATATAAAAAAATTGGCTCATCTGTTTCTTCCTTAAAAAGTGTGCGCTGATTATAGCAGTTTTGCGCTCACTTTATAATGGCGAGCATATAAAAATAAAGGCGTAGAGAGTCAATCTACGCCTTGTCAAACCAAAGTGCGGTTAATTTTCTAAAATTATTTTAATACCTTTCTCAAGGCTGCACCAATTTCAGCGAGACTTTTTACACAGGTCACTCCTGCGGACTCAAGCGCTGCAATTTTTTCTGCGGCAGTACCTTTCCCACCACTAATAATGGCACCTGCATGCCCCATCCGTTTGCCTTTTGGCGCAGTAATCCCAGCAATATAAGCTACCACTGGTTTAGTGACCTTATCTTTAATGAAGGTTGCCGCTTCTTCCTCTGCGGAACCGCCGATCTCGCCAATCATCACAATGGCTTCTGTTTCGGGATCTTGTTGAAATCTTTCAAGAATATCAATAAAACTAGAACCTGGAATAGGATCGCCACCGATACCCACACAAGTAGATTGCCCAAAGCCTTCATCTGTAGTTTGTTTTACCGCTTCATACGTTAACGTACCAGAACGAGAAACAATCCCCACTTTGCCTTTTTTATGTATGTGAGCAGGCATAATGCCGATTTTACATTCATCAGGCGTAATCACTCCTGGGCAATTTGGTCCAATCATCACAACGCCTGTTTCATTTAATTTTTGTTTCACCTTAAGCATATCCAATGTAGGGATGCCCTCAGTAATGCAGACAATTAACTTAATCCCTGCATCAATAGCTTCAATTATGGCATCTTTACAAAATGGTGCTGGCACATAAATGACTGTCGCTGTTGCCCCCGTATTTTCGACAGCTTCACGAACCGTATTAAATACAGGCAAACCAAGATGGGTAGTTCCACCTTTATTTGGTGATACGCCACCGACTAATTGCGTTCCGTAGGCTAATGCTTGTTCAGAATGAAAAGTCCCTTGTCCACCAGTAAAACCTTGGCAAATCACTTTGGTATTTTTATCAATTAAAATCGCCATTAGTGTTCTCCTTTTGCTGCATTCACGGCTAATTCTGCGGCTTGTTGTAAACTGTGTGCGGTAAGAATATTAACGTCGCTTTCCGCTAAAATTTGGCGACCGATTTCAGCATTCGTTCCTTCTAATCGCACAACCACAGGCACTCTCACGCCCACTTCATTTACGGCAGCAATCACGCCTTCAGCAATCAAATCACAACGAACAATGCCACCAAAAATATTCACTAAAATCACCTTCACAGAAGGATCGGTTAAAATGATTTTGAATGCTTCAGCAACCCGCTCTTTCGTTGCACCACCACCAACATCAAGAAAATTCGCAGGCTTCCCACCATAGAGTTTCACAATATCCATCGTTCCCATTGCCAGCCCAGCCCCATTTACCATACAACCAATATCGCCCTCTAAAGCCACATAGTTTAACTGGAATTTTTCAGCTTCTGCTTCACGGGCATCATTTTGAGTTAAATCTTGCAGTGCAAAGAGATCTTTATGGCGAAATAAAGCGTTATCATCAACAGATATTTTGGCATCGAGACAAACCAAATTGCCTTGTTTAGTGAGAACAAGTGGATTGACTTCCACTAAAGATAAATCTTTTTCTAGAAACAACCGAGATAATCCCATAAAGATATCAGTAAACTGTTTGTTTTGCGTACCACTTAACCCTAATTTAAACGCTAATTCACGGCCTTGATAAGGCAATCCTCCAAATAAAGGATCAATAGTGACTTTATGGAGTAAGTGCGGTGAATTTTGCGCAACTTCTTCAATATTCATTCCACCAGCAGGAGAAGCAATAAACACCACTTTTTGAGAGGCGCGATCAACAACCGCACTTAAATAAAATTCTTTATCAATATCGCAAGTTTCTTCAAAATAAATCTGGTTTACTGGCTGACCCGATTTATCCGTTTGAAAAGTGACTAAACGTTGCCCTAGCCATTTTTCTGCAAAAGAGCTTGCTTCCTTTACATCGTGCACTAATTTAACGCCACCTGCTTTACCACGCCCACCAGCATGAACTTGGCATTTCGCCGCCCACTTATCGCCTGAAAGTTGAGCCAGTACCAAATCTACTTCATCAATAGATTGACAGACCGCCCCATTTTTTACGGGTAATCCATAATGCTCAAATAGTTGTTTTGCTTGGTATTCGTGTAAATTCATTCGCGACGTCCTTTTTGGTTATGAAAACAATTCACTCAAGATTTTAATGCTATATGTACCGTAATTTCTTCACGATCGTGATATAAATGCTTTGCTTGAATATCAAAATTAAAATTCTGCTCCGCCAACATAACAGCCAAGTTTTCTAAACATAATATCACTTCTTGATAACGTTTTTTCATGGGTAATTTTAAATTGAAGATGGTTTCTCGGCACCAACCATTCAACAACCATTTGCCAATCAATAACGAAATACGGCTTGGTTGTTCCACCATATCACAGACTAACCAATCCACTTTTTTCCTTTTGGGAGGCTGAAATTTAAAACCATCTTCCGCGCAATGTTCAATGCGACCCGTATCATGCAAACTCGCCGCCATTTTTCCGTGATCAACTGCATAAACAAATAAACCACGTTTGACTAATTGATACGTCCAACCACCAGGGCAAGCCCCTAAATCAACGCCAATCATATTTTCATTTAAACGTTTATTCTCTTCTTTACGCGGAATAAAAGTCAAAATAGCTTCTTCTAGTTTTAACGTAGATCGACTCGGCGCATCTGCCGGAAATTTTAAACGAGGGATTCCCATAAAATGGGGGGAATGATTATCTACATAAGAATATCCCACATAGCAGCAATTCGGTTTTACAAAAAAACAATGTAAAAATTGACCGCTCTTTTGAGTCGCTTTTGCAGAAAGCCAGCCTTGTTTTTTCAATGCCTGACGTAAAGGCACGGTAAATTTACGACAAAAAGTGGAAAGCTCTTTCGCTTCATTTGTGTCTGCAGTTTCGACAAAAAGCTCGCTAGATTGAGCAAAATTAACTTGTTGTGATAATTCTTCAAACGCCGCCACGATGGGGCTAATACGATCAGCAGGATCTAAATCCTCCAATAAATCGGAAATAACTATCATCTGACGAGCAAAAATCAAACGGTTAAAAGGAATGTCTCGGGCAAGGCGATCTGCCTCATCAGGTTGATAACATTCAAAAATCACATAGCCCGAATTATCTTGTACTCGTGCAAAACCAAATACACCTAAATTACTTGCTTGATCAGTGATCTCTGCGGCGACTTCTTTCTCAAAACCTGGGCGACAATATAATGCGAGTTTATTCATTTTCTTCTTGTTTAATTGAGTTAATAATCCACTGACGGAATGCTTGAATTTTTTGGTCATCTAGGCGATCAAGATGATTGACCACATAAAATGATTTTGGATCAGGTAAATTGGTTGGCAACACCACTTTTAATGAGCCATTTTCAATTTCTTGTAAAGCTAATAAGCGATTCGCTAATACAATACCTTGCCCATGAATTGCTGCCTGTAACGCCATAAATGTATGGCTAAATAACGGCCCTTGCTGAATATTTAAATCATCTAACTGTAAATGATTTGCCATCGCTTGCCAATTATCACGTGTATGAATGTGAATTAATGTGTGTTTTTTTAAATCTTCAGGCTGAATAATTGGATTTTCGGCTAGCAATTCAGGTGAGACTAAAATCAATAAATTTTCTTCGCCAAGGCGATCTACTTGAAGATTCTGCCAATTTCCCAAACCATAATAAATAGCAAGATCAATTTCTTTATTTAACAAGCCTTCATCTTGATCCACGCCCGTTAAACGCACCTCAATTTGCGAATAAAGCTGATTAAATTCACTTAAATGTGGCACTAACCATTGGATACCAAAAGTTTGTGGCACGCTAATATTTAAATGCGGATCCGTTTTTAACGTTAATAATCGCTCTGTTGCTTCATTTAAGCGACGCAGAATTTTATTAATATCAACAAAATATGCTTTTCCAAGCTCTGTTAATTCTAAAGAACGATTCATTCGCTTAAATAATCCAATTCCTAAGAACTCTTCTAATAATTTAATTTGATGACTAACTGCCGCTTGTGTGACACAAAGCTCATCTGCCGCTTTAGTAAAACTTAAATGGCGAGCAGCTGACTCAAAAGATTTTAGTGAATTCAATGGTGGCAAACGTTTATACATAAGTATTTCCATTTATAAAATTTTCGTCTATAATAGACAAGATTTAATTCGGATTAGTTTTTCTAATACCTCAAATAAAAAAACGTCATTTGTCCTTTCTAACCCTTTTTCTTAAAATATCGCCATACTTAATGATTGGTAATTCCTTACTAGTTAATGAGTTTCGGACTTAAGTATGATGTTGTGTTTGCATATAGTTCGGGTAACCGAACTTGAGTAACAAATATGTTACTCATTTACTTCCTGTATATTATTAAACCAATTTGGTTAAACGCTGCTCTCATTGAGTGGCGTTTTTTTCATCCCGATTTTAGCATAACTATATCTTTATTTCCTGCCCTGTTTCCAAAATTTCATTATTCCTTTTTAATTGGATAAAAATTGCATAATTTCGAGAATTTATTATTTAAATCACTTCTGGAATAGTGTAGATTAAACGGCATTTCATTCAAAAAATAATATTAAGGAAGTAAAATGAAAGATTTAGACTGGAATAACCTTGGTTTTAGTTATATTAAAACAGATTACCGTTTCATCGCACACTGGAAAGATGGTAAATGGGACGAAGGCAAACTCACCACAGACAATACCTTACATATTCACGAAGGTTCTACCGCACTTCACTACGGTCAACAATGCTTTGAAGGCTTAAAAGCTTATCGTTGCAAAGACGGCTCAATCAACTTATTCCGTCCACAAGAAAATGCAAAACGCATGCAACATACTTCAGATCGTTTACTTATGCCACAAGTGCCCACTGAATTATTTATCCGTGCATGTAAAGAAGTGGTGAAAGCGAACGAAGAATGGGTCGGACCTTACGGCTCTGGCGCAACCTTATACTTACGTCCATTTTTAATTGGTGTGGGTGAAAATATCGGTGTGAAAGCTGCGCCAGAATTTATTTTCTCTGTATTCTGCTGCCCAGTGGGTGCCTATTTCAAAGGTGGTTTAACACCATCTAACTTTATTACCACCGAATACGATCGAGCAGCACCAATGGGAACCGGTGGCGTAAAAGTGGGGGGTAACTACGCTGCAAGCCTTCTGCCACATGTATTAGCGGCAGAACAAGGTACGCCAGAACGTAAATTTGCTGATGCTATTTATTTAGATCCAAAAACTCACACTAAAATTGAAGAAGTCGGTGCGGCAAACTTCTTTGGGATCACAAAAGACAATAAATTCATCACACCAAAATCAGAATCTATTTTACCAAGTATCACCAAATACTCTCTTTTACATATCGCAAAAGAGCGTTTAGGTATGGAAGCAATTGAAGGCGATGTTTATATCGATCAGCTAGATCAATTTGCTGAAGCTGGCGCTTGTGGTACTGCAGCGGTCATTTCTCCTGTTGGTGGAATCCAACATAAAGGCAAATTCCATGTATTCTATTCTGAAACTGAAGTTGGCCCAGTAACACGTCGCCTTTATGAAGAACTCACAGGCATCCAATTCGGTGATGTCGAAGCACCTGAAGGCTGGATTGTGAAAGTAGAATAATTTTTCCTGAAATAAAAAAGCGATAACTCTCCTAAAAGTTATCGCTCTATTTTTATGGAACGTAAATATGAAACATTAATTAGAACAAGTATCTTACACCAAGATGAGCTTGCCAATTTTGTTTAAAGTTATGCGTTGAAGAACGTTGTGCCTCGAAATAGAGTTGCGTATTTTTCGCTTTATTCATATAAGAGAGCCCAAAACCATAAACCCACCAACTCCCTTTATTACTGAATCTCTCAACTGCAACTTCATTAAATGTGTGTTGCATTTCACCTAAAAATTCTCTTTCATACATTAGCTTGACATAAGGATGTAGATTTTTTTCTTTGAAATAATCTATCCCCGCACGAAAACCAATTCTCCCCACTAAACTACGCATTCTTTCTGTTTTAACGCTTGCATCATGTGAGGTTTTAAATGAATAGCCATTCGTAGCGTGATAACTTAATTGTGCTTCTGGTTGGAAATAAATAACACGTTCAGCATTTTGGCTTAGGTTAAAACGTTTCCCCATTTCAGAAGAAAAAATGTATGTAGACGCCATGATGTTTGGAGATGTAATGTCTTTATTTGAATAATTAATTACATTATAGCCACCACGATATCTAATAGCTTTTGCCCAAAAATCCAAATACAGATCGTTTTCTTTGTTTAGCCAAGCAGAATATAAACCTAACTCTTTACCATAAATATGAATTTTTCCACCAAATGTGTTCAATCGTGCAGTTGAATTGATGTATCCAAATGAGAGCCCGTTGTAATTAATCCAATTTCCTCTTGCTTTAATCCAATCATAACCTGCTTTTAATCCACGATAACGATTTGTGTATCCTCTCACTTTCACAGTTTCTGTTCCGACATATTCGCCACCAAGAGATTTAACCCAAACATTTTGTTGTTTAACAATCTCTTTATTGAAATGAACCTCTCCCAAACGTTGATGTAAACTTTCAGTTAAAGTTAAATTAGATTGATAGATTAAATCATTCAACACCACTGCAGCCTGAGCCCATGAACTCAAAGTGGCTGGATAAAGATAGAAATCGTATTTATTGTCAGCCTTAATATCGACTATTTTAGAATCTGTAGATTCGCCTATGGAAAAACAGTAAGCCCCTTGTTCGATACAGCGGACATTCAGTTTATAAATCGCTTTGTTATCTTTTTCATCGCCTCTATTTTCAACAAGTTTAAGGTATTCCTTTCCTGTTGTTTTCGCAGTCGCTTTATCTTTATCTTTATCTTCATATTCAATAATATGCGTCCCTTCGCTGCCTTTTCGGGTAACCAGCCTGTCCGATTCGCCTTTGACGATGTCGCCGTACATCGTCAAAACGCCCCCATCGCCCTTAAGCTTGCTCACAGACACTTTGACGAATTTATTGCTGTCGCTAAATTCGACCTGCGCGCCTTCCGACAAATCCAACTCTTTCAGCATCGAATCATTGGTCACCTTCCAGCGCGCGCCGTTGCTTATTTTGAGGTTGACGGTGTTGTTTGTCTTGTCGTCGATCGCGCTGTCTTTAATCCAACCGTTTTCATCGAAGAAATTTTCATATTCTTTGATTTTTTCTTCGTCTCTCGCAATCTGTTTTATTAGGTTTTCTTTTAATCTCTCTTTTGCTTTTATTTGTTTTTCTTTTTTTTCTTTTTCTTGTGAGCCATTTTCATTGAGTTTGGCCAATTCTTCCTTGAGTTTAGCCAAGTCTTCATCCAGCTTGGGCAATCTTTCCTGTTTGCGAACTAGACTTTTCCTTGTACTGTCGATACTTTTTTCCGTGGGCAGTACATTCCCTTCCGCATCCACGGTTGTTAAGCGGAACATATCTTTCCCTTTGGCAAAGCTCCTTTTCCCGATATGGGCTTCCCCTTCAAAATAAGAATCTTTGTTGGCGAGGTTTACGCTCACGCTGCCGCCGTTGTAGGCGAAAATATCGCCTTTGATTTTGACAACCTTGTCTTCCCCGCCGACAACCTCGACCTTGCTGTTTCTCCCATCAATCTGAAACGCGCTGCCTATGCTTTTGGGCCTGCCTTGCCCGTCATAAACCGGCGTTGCCTCGATATCGACGTTTCCACGGAAAATCGCTTCCATTTTGGAGCCTTCCGGAATCTTGCCGTTCCTTGGGGTTGAATAGAAACCAAAACCGTTGCTTTCCGCCTCGTCCTGTCCGTTCCTATCGATTTTAATGTTGACATCGCCCTTGAATTCCATCGTGGTAATGCTTGGAGAATTAGGATTGGGGTTGTCTTCTCCATAGTGGTTGACGGTAATGCCTTGTCCTCTACCTTGTCTTAATTTGGTGTTGATATTCAGCGTCGAGCCTTCTTCGGAAATAATGCGATATTCCCCCACTTTTTCAGTTTTATTAATCAATACGATACCGTCGTTACTAGGGTAGCCGTCCCCGTCTACACTGATGGTATTGCGCCCTTTAAAGGTAAGCGTCGCCGGTGCCAAACCTTTGCGGTTAGTGGTGATATGGGCACGAGACAAAATGCCGGCGGGCTCATTATGGGCGGCTATGGTTACGTTTTCAAAAGTAACGTTATTTTTGCCCTCATAGCTTTGATCCGCCAACATCACCGCGCCGCCCGGATAATTGGCTTCTTTGTTTGTATCGTACTGATAACCATTTTTGTTTATTGTTCTTACAGCAGAATTATTGTCAATCGTCGGCGAGGCATCGGCAGAGCCGTCTGCCAATTTGCCTTTTATCGTAATGTTGTTCGTACCGCCGTTGGCGGCAATGATGAGGGAATTTAAGGGTTTGTCTTTGGTAGCGGCATCGTAGGTATATTCTATTGTATCCCCTGTTTGTGAATGTACTAAGGTATAGCCCGACTCTTCAATGACTTTTCCTTGTGCAACTAAAGGAATTAAAAGAATAAATAAGATTTTTCGATTTCTCATAAGAAGAGAATTTTTACAATGTTTCATTATTTTTTACTTAAAGATGAAATTTTTTCAGGTGGAATAGAATTACCTTACCCTGATTATTAACCATCAAAGACTCCATAAAATTTTGGATAAAAATTGTCTGAATGATATACTTCAAGGAAATTTTTACCACAAACAAGTAATATTAAAAACTAACCTAACAATATGTAAAACCGCACTTTAAGGAAATAAAATGAAAGTCCACGATAAAATTCGCGTAATGAGAGAAATCAATCAATGGTCGCAAGAAGAAATGGCGGAGAAGCTTTCAATGTCACCGAATGGATATGCCAAAATTGAGCGTGGACAAAGCAGCATTAATTTAGATAAATTACAGCAAATTGCGAATGTGTTTAATATTGATATGGGCGAGTTGATTACTGCCCAAGATAAATCATTTTTCTTTAGTATTGGTGATCACACAAATAATAATAGTTATTTTGGTGTAAGTAATATTCTTGCAGCAGAAAATAAAAAATTAGGGGCTGTACTAGATAACGACTAAAAATCCCATTTAGGTTAGAATAAACCAATGAGAAAAAGTCGCTTAAGTCAGCATAAACAAAATAAACTCATTGAACTGTTTGTCGCAGGTGTCACAGCAAGAACAGCCAGTGCATTGGTTAATGTAAACAAAAATACAGCCGCTTATTACTTTCATCGATTACGCTTACTCATCTATCAAACAAGCCCCCATTTGGAAATGTTTGAAGGCGAGATTGAAGCCGATGAAAGCTATTTCGGCGGTACTCGAAAAGGCAAACGTGGTCGTGGTGCTGTGGGAAAAGTCGCAGTATTCGGGCTTCTCAAACGAAATGGCAAGGTTTATACCGTCGTTGTCCCTAATGCGCAATCAGCGACATTATTGCCAATTATCCGAGAGAAAGTTAAGCCTGATAGCATTGTGTACACGGATACCTTTCGTAGTTATGATGTGCTTGATGTCAGTGAATTTAGCCATTTTCGCATCAATCACAGCACGCATTTTGCTGAAAATCACAACCACATAAACGGAATTGAGAATTTTTGGAATCAAGCAAAACGCCACTTACGGAAGTTTAATGGCATTCCCAAAGAGCATTTTGAGCTATATTTAAAGGAATGTGAATGGCGTTTTAACAACAGTGAAATAAAATCTCAAATTTCCATTTTAAAACAATTAGTTAAGGGGATTTAGATCTAGTTATCTAGTACAGCCCCAAAAATTAAATAGTTTACTGGCAATGAAAGATACCTTATTAGCTCAAAAAGACGATGAAATTAAGGCATTAAAAGAGATTATTGAGCTATTAAAATCAAAATAAAATTATGAAATTTTATTGATAGCCGCAATAAGTGCGAAAACTAAAAAATCTAAATAATAAAAGCCTATCTACAATGTAAAATAGGCTTCTTTATAACCGCACTTTTTATTGATTTAGTCCCCATTGGCGAGAATCTTTATCAAATTTAACACCTGAATGAGAACCTTCTGCGCCGTTAAAATACACATCTTTATTCGCACAAGCTGAAATAATCAATGCGCCTGCGATAATCAACAACCATTTTTTCATAAGTAAGCCTTTTTGCTAAATTAAAAACGTGCGAATTGTAGCACAACGACGACACATCCCAACGAAATATTTTGCTTTCCTTGCCATCATTAACACCCCTCACCAAAGCCAAGCTTCCCTTCTTTGCTGACAAATTTGACTTATTGAACTATTAAAAAACGTAAGAAATTTAAACCGCACTTTAAATTAAATAAAAAATTTCTTATTTTCTCTTGATCGCTATAAATTTATGTATATAATGAATCCTGTTTTAGATACTAGATAGTAATTTAATAGTAATGAAACTTGGCTAGTGCATTCCCCCACTCCTTCGCACTAGCCATTTTTTTTGGAATTTTGTACCATATCTCAACTTTTTCCAATCAACGATCCATTATGAATAATCTCGAACTTGAACAACTCATTAATCAAAAACTTTCTTCTGATAAAATCAATGACTATGCGCCCAACGGCTTACAAGTCGAAGGTAAAACAGAAATCAAAAAAATCATTACTGGCGTAACGGCGAGTCAGGCTCTAATTGATTACGCAATCAGTCAAAACACCGATGCGATTTTGGTTCATCATGGCTATTTTTGGAAAAGTGAAAACCCTTGTATCCGAGGAATGAAAGGCAAGCGAATTAAAGCCCTTTTAGTGAACGACATTAATTTATATGGCTATCATTTGCCATTAGATGTGCACCCAGAATTAGGCAACAATGCGCAATTAGCCAAACTGCTCGACATTGAAAATTTAAAACCATTAGAAAAAGGCGCTGTGAGTATTCCTGTTTGGGGCGAATTAAAAGAACCGATGACAGGTAAAGACTTTGCAGAAAAAATAGAAAAAGTGTTAAATCGAAAACCGTTAATTTGCATTGAAAACGGACCGCACTTAATCCGAAAAATTGGTATCTGCACCGGTGGCGGACAAGGTTATATTGATCTTGCGGCAGAACAAGGCTGCGACGCATTTATTACTGGTGAAGTGTCAGAACAAACGATCCATTCTGCCCGTGAGCAAGGATTACATTTCTTCTCTGCAGGCCATCACGCAACTGAACGATATGGCATCAAGGCATTAGGCGAATGGTTGGCGAAAGAATATGGCTTTGATGTAGAATTTAAAGATATAGATAATCCAGCGTAAAATACAAAAGTGCGGTAAAAATATTTCTTTTTTACCGCACTTTTATCTTCTGAAATTATCGTTTAAACATTCCGCCTAAACCGCCAAGCCCGCCTAAGCCACCGCCCATTAAGCCTTGCATTCCACGCATCATTTTAGCCATGCCTCCTTTACGCATTTTCTTCATCATGCGTTGCATTTCATCGAATTGTTTAAGTAATTTATTAACATCTTGCACTTGAGTGCCAGAACCTAATGCAATACGACGACGGCGAGATCCTTTGATAATATCTGGGTTTGCACGTTCTTTTAGGGTCATGGAGTTAATGATCGCTTCCATTTTGATAAACATTTTGTCATCTACTTGATTTTTAACATGATCAGGCAAATTTTTGGCACCCGGTAATTTCTCAAGCATAGACATCATTCCGCCCATTTTTTTCATTTCAATAAGCTGCTCGCGGAAATCATCTAAAGTGAAATCATCGCCTTTCTTGAATTTCTGTGCCATTTTTTCTGCTTTTTCACGGTCAACAGAACGTTCAAGATCTTCGATAAGGGAAAGTACATCGCCCATGCCCAAAATACGGGAAGCGACACGATCGGGATGGAAAGGCTCAAGTGCTTCTGTTTTCTCACCCACACCCAAGAATTTGATTGGTTTACCTGTGATTTGGCGAATCGATAACGCTGCACCACCGCGCGCATCACCGTCCACTTTCGTCAAAATAACCCCTGTAAGCGGCAATGCTTCATTAAAGGCTTTTGCCGTATTGGCCGCATCTTGACCAGTCATCGCATCTACGGTGAAAAGGGTTTCGATTGGATTTAATGCTGCATGGACTTGCTTAATTTCGTCCATCATTTCTGTATCAACGTGCAAGCGACCCGCCGTATCCACAATCAACACATCGTAGAATTTCAGTTTTGCATCAGCAAGTGCCGCTTTAGCAATATCAACCGGATTTTGTTTAACATCCGATGGAAAAAAATCCACGCCAACGGATTGAGCCAAGGTTTCAAGTTGCTTAATCGCAGCTGGGCGATATACGTCGGCAGAAACCACTAACACTTTCTTTTTATGGCGTTCACGCAAGAATTTTGCCAATTTCCCCACGCTGGTAGTTTTACCCGCACCTTGTAAACCCGCCATTAAGATAACCGCTGGTGGTTGGATTGCAAGGTTTAAACTCTCATTCGCTTCGCCCATGGCTTTTTCAAGCTCACGCTGAACGATTTTTAAGAACTCTTGCCCCGGCGTTAAGCTTTTATTGACTTCTTCCCCAAGCGCGCTTTCTTTTACTTTTGCGATAAATTCACGCACCACAGGCAAGGCAACATCTGCTTCAAGTAATGCCATACGCACTTCGCGCAAGGTTTCTTTAATATTATCTTCCGTTAAACGGCCTTTTCCTGTGATATTACGTAAAGTTTTGGAAAGGCGATCCGATAAATTCTCAAACATGGCTAACAATCCTGTTTTTCTTAAAAAATTGCACTGATTATACCGAAATTTAGGCGTTTTTCATCATTTCAAATGAAAATGGCTTTTTGAGTAGGCGATTTCATGAAGAAAGCATAGGAGATAAGGAAAAAGAATGATTATTTAGCCAATTTCAGGTATCATTCTGCCCACTCTTGGCTATTTGAGTAGCCATTTGATTTAGCAAAATCAAATAACAGGTAAAAAGTGCGGTGAAAAATGACCGCACTTTTTGTTGATTAACGAACAAAAGGATTTTCCCTTGGACAGTATTCCCCTTAGTACTTTATTTATTATTCTCATTATCTGTTTAGTGTTATCTGCCTATTTTTCCGGATCAGAAACCGGACTACTCTCTCTCAATAAATATCGTCTTCGTTTTCTATCTGAACAAGGCAATAAAGGCGCACAAAAAGCAGAAAAACTGCTCGAAAAGCCAGATACCTTGTTAAGCTTTATTCTTATTTTTAATAACCTTGTGAATATCAGCGCATCGGCGATTGCGACCATGATTGGTATGCGTTTATATGGCGATGCCGGCGTGGCGATTGCAACGGGTTTGCTCACTTTCGTCATGCTTGTCTTTTCTGAAATTTTTCCTAAAACGGTGGCAGCGATGCACGCGGAAAAAGTCGGTTTCATTTCCAGCCATGTTTTGACGGTATTACTTAAAATCTTCTATCCGTTAGTTTGGTTGATGAATATTTTTACCAAATCATTAATGCATTTGGTGGGATTAAAACCCGATATGCAAAAACAAGTAATTAGCCGTGAAGAACTTCGTAGTATCGTATCAGAAGCGGGCGAAGCCACACCTGATGAACAACATCCACAAATGTTGCTGTCTATTTTAGATATGGAAACCGTCACCGTTGATGACATTATGGTTCCACGTAACGAAATTGGCGGCATTGATATTGATGATGATTGGAAAGCCATTATGCGCCAGCTCAATCATGCGGCACATAACCGCGTGGTGCTTTACAAAGGCAGCCTTGATGAACAAGTGCTTGGCATTTTGCGCGTGCGTGAAGCATTCCGCTTACTGCTTGAAAAAAATGAATTTACCAAAGAAACCTTAATTCGTGCCGCGGATGAAGTGTATTTCATTCCTGAAAGTACGCCATTAAAAACTCAACTTGCGAATTTCCGTGCAAATAAAGAACGCATTGGCTTAGTGGTGGATGAATATGGCGATATTAAAGGACTTGTGACGTTGGAAGATATTTTGGAAGAAATCGTTGGTGATTTTACCACTTCCACCGCTCCGAGTATTGACGAGGAAGTAACGCAACAATCTGATGGTTCCATGATTATTGATGGCTCTGCCAACCTACGCGATCTCAACAAAATGTTTAACTGGGAATTGGATACAGAAGATGCCCGTACATTTAATGGTTTAATTCTCGAACACTTAGAAGAAATTCCCGATGAAGGCACGGTTTGCGAAATTGATGGCTTGCAAATTACCATTCTTGAAGTGGGCGATAATATGATTAAACAAGCTAAAGTAGTGAAGTTATAATTTTCAATCTAAATATTAAGAGAATAAAGGCTATGGCAAAAAAGAATCAATCATCACGGCTAACCGAACAACATAAGTTATCAAAAGGTGTTGTTGGTATATTTGGTGACGAAGCTAAACTTCACGATAAAACAGTAAGTGAAATTGCTCAACTTGTTAAACAAAAATTAGAGCAAAATTATCCAAATCTGGTTTTTAGATATAGAACTAGTATTTCTAAAGTAGAAATAAACCAGTATTTAAATGCGTTAGATAATGAATTAGGAAAAACACTTTTTGTTGAAAACTCTAGTATAAAGCCAGATGGAGGAATTATTGAAGTAAAAGATGATTTAGAAAATTGGCGAATTGTTCTTGTTACAGAAGCAAAACATCAAGGAAAAGATATTGATAATATAAACCAAGGAAAACTTGTTGGAAAAAACAATGATCAAGATTTAATGGCTGCAGGAAATGCTATTGAGCGTTCTCATAAAAATATTGCAGAAATTGCTAATTTTATGCTGAAAGAATCTCATTTTCCTTACATATTATTCTTAGAGGGCTCTAATTTTTTAACTGAAGATGTAACCGTGGAAAGACCAGATGGACAATTTATTAAATTAGAATATAACTCTGGTATTTTAAATCGAATAGATAGACTAACTGCTGCAAATTATGGTATGCAGATCAATAAAAATTTATGCAAAAATAAATTTTTAACTTATCGAGACAAAACAATTATGCTTCAAGCAACATCTATTTATACTCAAGGAAATGGAAGCACTTGGAATAAAGTAGAAATGTTTGACATTATGTATGATATTGCGACAACATCATTAAAACTCTTAGGTTGTGATCTATTCGAACAATTAACAAATAAGTAGCAAGGTAATTTGAATGGAAAGAAATGTAGATCGCTCATTTCTAAGAAATGCTAAGATCAATAAAAAAGATGAGTTTTATACTCAACTTATTGATATTGAAAATGAATTAATCCACTATAAACAACATTTTAAAGATAAAATTGTTCTTTGTAATTGTGATGATATTAGGATTAGTAATTTTTTTAAATATTTTAGGCTGAATTTTAATCATCTTGGCATTAAGAAACTTATTTGCTCAAGTTACACAAATAGTAGTGAATTAAACACTGGATTTTGGTATGAATATACTGGTGTAGAAAATATTGATGAGGATTTAACTAACTGGAATGTAAACTTTTTCAAAGGAAACGGTGATTTCAGACATAGTGAAAATATCGAATTATTAGAACAAGCCGATATAATTGTGACCAATCCACCTTTTTCGCTTTTTAGAGAATACATTTCTCAATTAATAGATTATGATAAAAAGTTTTTAGTAATAGGAAATATTAATTGTATTACTTATAAAGAAATCTTTAAACTAATTAAAGATAATAGAGCTTGGCTAGGAATTAATTTAGGTCGTGGAATTTCTGGCTTTATTGTTCCTGATTATTATGAACTTTATGGCACAGAAACAAAAGTAAATGAAAAAGGAGAGAAAATTATTTCACCTAATAATTGTTTATGGCTAACTAATTTAGATAATTTTAAACGTCATGAAGATATTCCATTAGTAAAAAGCTATTATAAAAATAAATCGAGCTATCCATTTTACGATAATTATAACGCAATAAATATTAACAAGACTAAAGATATTCCCTTTGATTATTATGGATATATGGGTGTTCCTATTACATTCTTACATAAATTCAATCCAGAGCAATTTGAGATAATTCAATTTAGAAAAGGAGATAACGGAAAAGATTTATCTATAAATGGTAAATGCCCATATTTTAGAATATTAGTTAAGAGAAAAATAAAGAAAAATACAAATATAGTACAGAAATCTCAATCATTATCCAGAATTACCGAACAAAAATTTAATCAGATACCTTTATTTTAAATGAAAATTAAACCGCACTTAAGTTTACTAAGTGCGGTTTATTTTTAAAAGTTTTTTTCAAATTTCAATACCACTTCATTCTGTTTATAGCGATATAACATTTCTACGTTACTCTGATGATTTGTATGAATAAAATTGATACTAGGCACAATATCGTAAAATTTGAATTTAGGAATGGCAAAGGTAAACAGATATTTTTGTTCATTGTCTTTTCTTGTTTTTCCTAAAAGTGCATTATAATCTTGATAATCTATTTTTCTAAAAATACCTTGCGCAGTAATATCAATTCCGCTTTCAAAACTTTTATTAATACCTATTCTTAACCCCTTTCTAGCATATTGATCAATTTTTGATTCTGTTGAAAACTTTTTCGCATAATCCAATCCACCAAATAAAATCCAATCATTTGGTAAGCTATAAACTAAAGTAGAAAAGAAAGAGAGAATTTTTCCATCTTGATAAGATAAATTACGATCTTGATATTTTTCCCATTTATATTCTGTTTGCAAAGAAAAGTATAAATTCGGATTGAAAATCGTTGAATAGGAGATATTAAACCCTTTTCTTTCGCTATACCAATGATGATAGGCTCTTGTTTTTTCAATTAAAGGGTAAAGATCTAATTGATTTTTTTGATCTTTAAAACGGTATCCTAATCCAAGTGAAATATTATGTTCAGTAAATTCTGATTTTTTCGGATAAAACTCACCATAAGCTAATCCTTTAAAAATAATACCTTGATTATTTAATATTTCAGTATATTTATTTAATACCGCTTCATAACTAAATCCTGTGCTTTTTTGAATAGTTGGTCTAGTTCGTGTAAATTCTAATGTACCAAGATAAGGATTTTCGACAATTTCTTTACTAGTTTCATTACCAGATTGATTTAAATTAGAATTATAAATTGTGCCAAAAGAAAAAGATCCTTGCCACGATTGACGATAATCAAGTTGTGATAAATATTGGTTTACACGTGCCATTACATTTGGTTGTTGTGGCAATGCTATCTGATTAAAAAGAATTTTAGATTGATTGTTTTGCCAGTTTAGAAAATAGAGTTTAGCTAAATCTAATTTTCCGCGTGTGAAATCAGGTTCTTGTTGAACAAGTTGCTCGTAAAGCTGAATGGCTTTTTTGGTATTTCCTTGATTAAATGCAATATTCGCTTCTGCAAATAAAATCATTCCTCGTTCTGCTTGCGGAAATTGTTTATAACGGATTAATAAATATTGAATATCATTCGTTTGTTTGTGATTAATTGCGAGAAAAAGAGCGGTCATTATTTCTTCTATATTATTACTCACCTCAAATTCTTGGTTGTTTATTGTTAATGTAGTAAAGAATTTATCTTGTTGAATAAATTGTTGTTCTTGTCGTTGTTGATTTAATTGAGATTGTTGCTGTAAGCGAAAATCTTTTTCTTGATTTTCGGCAAGTACCAAGAAAGGAATAAAAAGAAGGATAAAAGAGAATTTCGACATAAAACATCCTGTTTACAATAAGGCTTGCTTTCGCAAGCCTTTTGTTTATTAAACTTAATTTTTAGTACCGCCAAAGGCTGTGTTGTATTCAGGTTTTGAAGCAAAGGTTGCCATACCTGCCAAGCCTTCAGCTTTAGCACCGTAGAAACGGCCTTCTGATTTACCAGTTACTCCTTCAGCTTTAGCACTTCCCTCAAAGGTTGCATCCCTTTTATTGATTTGGCTTTGAATAGAGAGTTTTAAATCAGGTTTAGATAGAGAACCCTCAATAGTTCCAGCATCAAAATCAACATTGAATTTACCTGTCATTAGTGCCCTATTGAAGTCATTATATTGATTAATACCTTTAACTTGATAAACAGCATTACCTTTTGGTAAACGTTTTGTCGGATTAGAACCAACATAATAAACACTGACATTTTTTTCTTGGGTAGTTTGGCCACTCACATTTTCCCATTCGCCGTAGTAGGTATCCATATTACCAACTTGTTTAAAGGACAATCTTCCTAACCCAGTATGATCTGGCATAATTAAAGTCAATTTAGGCATTTTGTATAATTTTGCCACAACTACGCCATTGGAATCTTTTTTAGCAACGCCAGTAATATGCGAAATCCATTTGTCTGCACGCTCAGCCATTAAAGCCATTGATTGACCTTTATTATTTGCTGTTTTACTTAAGACAGCGGGATCATTAGGAATACTACTGTCATATATTTCAACGCCAGCCTTTCCATCTTTTTCTCCTGCCTTGATTTTTATATATCGAGTTTGATTTGTATCAGTTGATACATTTCCCACTACCTGCGCTTGTGTAAAACCAACAACCCCACAAGCCATTACTGCTACTGCAATTTTACTTAGTTTTTTCATAATAATTTCCTTATTATAGAAGGTTTATAAAATCAAAACATTAATCGTCTTGAGCCAAAATCATCATATCATAAAATAAATATGATAATTATTTTCATTTAAAATTTTGCGGTAAAACCTAATTTGATCGTTCTTCCTGGTGCAGGCATACTAGAACGTGTGAGTGGATCAAGATAATAACGATCAGTAATATTTGTTCCCACCAATTCTAATTGAAGGTTTTCATTTACTTTATAGGAAGCATAAGCATCAACCACTAATACTGGATTCCAGCGATTGGTTTCAGAGCTTCCTAAGAAGCCCGCATCTCTTAATGATTTTGCACGGCTGTCTTTTACTTGAGAATGATAAAGCCAGCGAGTACCTAATTCTAAGCGCTCATCAAATGCTCGAATACCTAAATTTGCAGTAATAGAATATTTTGGTGCAATTGTATGTTTTAAATATCCATTATTATTACCACCATTTACACATTCAGGAAATGCTCTAGTTCTTTTTCCTGTAAGTCCGTCATAATCCCAACCTCCTCTATCTAAAATAGTAGAGTTTTTATCACAAAATTTATTTTTTAGATTATAAACTACACCTAAATTAGCAAAGAAATTTCCTTGATCATAACGAGCTTGTAATTCCAACCCAGATAAAATTCGTTTGTCAAATTGTTTTAGTTCATAATGTATATCTCGATCAAATACATTTTTAGTTAAATTATGAAAATAATTTAAACGAATATCTGCACGACGAGCGTTAGATAATAAGTTGCGTAAATCTTGTACATAACCTACTTCAATATTTTTACTATGTTCTGGTTTTCGCTTATAGAATGGATGGAGTTCTATAATTGAATAGCCAATTGTATCTTCAAAAATACTTGGCATTCTTTTAGTCTCAGTATAACGAGCATATAAACGAATATTATCTTTTACTAAAATAGTTATCCCCAAAGATGGTGACCAAGCATGAGCACTTCGTTTTGCCTTTTTCATTCTTTCCCATTGTTCAGGTGTTGGATTTTTCTTAGCCAAAGCTGATGAAAGAGTAATAGTTTTTATAACTTTTTCCATTCTTCCTGTATCTTTATTATATATTTCTTCATCAAGTTTATCTTTTGGGAAATACTTGTTTATAGCAGATTCATTAAAGTTAAAGTTTCCATATTCATCTCTCTCAAAGAATATACTTCTCCATATAGGCTCAGAATTTCTTACTGCTTTATCGATCGCATAATCTTCTTCTGTAGGTCTATGTAAATTCTCTTTTTCTAATTTTTTATCAACATATTTTTCCATTTCATTAAGCCAATTGTCATAAGCACTGTCATCATCAGGTGGTGGATTCTTTGCTTCAAATTCATCTTCATATTCTAGTTTCTTATTGCTTGCTATTTTATAAGTATTTAGTCTCTTTCTTATCTCATCGTCTAATTTCACAAAACCATAATAACTTAATTCTAAAGCGGCAGGATAAAATACTTCTTCCCTTTGTTTATCTTGAATTTGTTTTCTTAATCCATCATCACGAGATTTATAATGAGTATATTTCGCGCCTGCATCTAACACTAACCAATCCACAGGGCTATATTGGAAATTAAAGCCAACATTAAACTCTTTGCGTTTGCCATGACGTTCACCACTCATATAATAATCCCAACTAGGGCAATATATTTTACTGTTCTTCTTACTACCACCAACCCAACCACCACATACCTCGTTTGCAAGTGGAGTATTTTTGGTAAATTCATTTTCAGAATTTAGATTCTCCCATTTGTAATTACTCATTACATCAAAATTTAATTTTGGAGTAACTTCAAAACGGTTGCTGGCATAAACACCATAATGATTATCTTTTGACCATTGTGCTTGCGCTTCTTTGGTATCAAAAACCCCCTTAATATTTGGTGTTTTATTATTGGAATTAGCGTATTCTTTCCATTTTTTACGCATTTGTTTTATATATTCGGCTTTATCTATTAAATATTTGGGGCTGTACTAGATAACTAGATCTAAATCCCCTTAACTAATTGTTTTAAAATGGAAATTTGAGATTTTATTTCACTGTTGTTAAAACGCCATTCACATTCCTTTAAATATAGCTCAAAATGCT